>JBJDXP010000153.1:0-7847 GCA_051866735.1 Candidatus Limivicinus sp. | reverse complement strand
GTTTCCTCCATTATACAGATATTCGGGGATTTTGAAAAGTTTTTTGACAGACTGCAACCGGGACAGCTTCCGCTGTCCCGGTTTTCTTATCTCTTTCCGTCATATTTACTCTTATAGAATTTACAGCTGCCTCTGGTGACGCAGAGCTTTTCCGTCAGGGCGATGCAGCCGCCGTCCATATCCTCCCGGTGGCACACGCAGTCTGTTTTGGGCGCGTATTCCGGTCTGGGGGCGGCCGGCTTTACCCTCGCGCCGCAGCCGCAGGATTTTTTCCTGCCGGTCAGCAGCTTGTTGGCTGAGGCGTAAGTAATATTGCCGCAGTCGCAGCGGCAGCGCCACAGCCGCGCGCCGCTGCATTCACGCTGCTCGCTGAGGTCCAAAACCGTCAGCTTTCCGAAGGTGCTCCCCTGCAGTTCGATCCGGCTCATCTGCTCTCTCCTTTCCTGATGGCGCTGCTCCGGACTGGGTTTCCGTATTGCAGCGTTGAGGTCGGTTTCGTTCCTTGTATTTTTCCGGCATAACATCTCCCCTCTCTCAGCTTTCGTCATGTACATCGATGCACAGGGCTTCCGCCACTTCCTCCGGGTTCGTGCCCAGATAATCACTCACCCACTCGGTGAAGCACGGCAGGCAAAGGTTTTCACCGTCCACCTCAAAGCTCTTATCCCCCAGGTCATAGCCGCAGCGGGGACAAAGGCGCTGCCGGGTGTAGCCTGGATAGCCGCTTTCCAGCGCGGCCCGGATGTCCGGATGATCCCCCATCATTGGCGATCCAGCTCCCTCCTTAACTCCTCCTCGGTGACGTTCAGCGCGGACGCCATCAGCCGGCGATACTTTCGCAGAGGCGGGCACAGGCCCCGTTCCCAATTGCTGACGGCGCTGTGACTCACGTTGAGCTTCCTCCCAAGCTCTTTCTGGGTCAGACCGGCCTGCCGCCTCAGTGCTTTTAATGACATTTTGCAGTTTCCTCCTTTTCCATCTCACAAATATGAGTTTATCGGTTGACAAGCCTGCAAAAGTAGTGCTAAAATGAATTGTAAGAACATTGCAGCACTGCTTTTGTAGGATCTCCGGGTCTTCCCACCTGGGTTCTGCAGCAGGTCAGCGCCTGTGAAAAGGCTCTGCTTCCCCACTGCGGCTTTATTATATCTCATAATTATTAGTTTTTCAAGGCATTTAGCTAAGTTTTATAAGATTTATACACATGCACAAAAATCCGGCATTCCCTTTGTGAAAGACCATCAAACTTTCTTCTGTTTGGAAAGAAAAAGGAGCATTGGACATGAACTTTTTTGAACGATACTGTAGCTTGTGCAAAGAGCAGGGCAGCACGCCCAACGGGGTGGCAAAGAAGCTGGGCATCGCCAGTGCTTCCGTGACCCAGTGGAAACAGGGGTCCGTGCCCCGGGTGGAGACTCTGGCCAGGATCGCGGATTATTTCGGCGTGACGGTGGAATACCTGACAGGAAAAAGCGAGGAAAAGAAAAAGTCCGTCCTCCCGGAGGAGAACGGACTGGACGAAGAATTTATTCGTTCTTATTCCCGTCTGAATGAGACGAACAGGGCGCAGATCGACAACCTGATTCAATTTCTCTTGTCGCAGCAGGGACAATAAGTTTTTTTCGTTGTTCAGAAGCCAAAAATATTCCTTAGATTCTTGATTCATATCCCACAGCACTTTCAGATAGGGAAAGCCTGAATCTGCCTTAATGAAAACAGCGCCTGCATTTGAGCAGGCGCTATTCTTATGATTTCATACAGCCGCATGGTCCGATCGTTATTGAGGACCAGCTTACAGCAGATGCCGGATAGGGACCGTGACGGCACGGAAAAGCCACATCAGGGCGTTTCTCACCGGGCCCATCTTCTCCTCCGGGCAGTTTGGCCCGGGGATCTGGCTGCCGTCAGGCAGAATGTGGCGGCTCTCGTCCATGCAGGCGTTGATTTCTTCCCGCAGCATGGCGTTCAGCTCCGGCGAGTCGATGACCAGCATCATCTCCGTGTCCAGATAGGTGCTGCGCATGTCCACGTTGAAGGAACCCACCACGCTGATCTGATCGTCGATCAGCACGGTTTTGGTGTGGGAGGAGCTACTGCCCCGGTATTCATAGATCTCCACACCGGTGTTCAGGATAGCCTTCTTCTGATTCATGTAGTCTGCACAGCCCCAGGGATTGGCGCCGCTCTCCACCGCGTTGATCATCACGCTGAGCTGCTTTCCCGCGCCGCACAGCGCCTCCAGATCGTCGTACATGCCCTGGCTACAGATCACATAGGGGCTCTGAATCCGGATATCCTCCCCCTGCCCCATCAGACGGTTCAGGGCATACCACAGCGTTGGCGCTTTGTTTTCCGGCTCGATGGGGTTGGTCAGCAGGCAGATGCTGTTGACGGCAAAGGTCTCCTCCTGCCAGCGAACCGGAAGGAAAGCCTCCGGGCAGCTCTCCCGCAGCACCTGATAATGGCTCCGCAGTTCTTCCGCTTCAGCACTATAATGGCTGCCGTCATAGCGGAGAAGCTCACACTCCGGCAGGGCCCAGATCCGCTGAAAATAGTCCCCGACCTGGTTTAAGGAGCTGTCCGGGCAAGGTGCGGCCTCATAGGTCAGGATATCCCGGTCCATGTTCTGCTTTTCCCCATAGTCGCCTAAAAACAGGTCATGGATATTGCGGCCGCCCAGGATGTACACCTGATCGTCGGCGATCAGATATTTGTCGTGGAGGCGGTAGTTCAGCGTCCAGGGCCGCAGCAGGTCGATGGGGTTATAGAGCTTGATCTCCACATTGGGCTGGGCAGCCAGGGCGCGGAACGTGTCGCAGCCCGCCGACAGAAGAAAGCCACTGACTCCGTCCAGCAGGAACTTCACCTGCACGCCCCGGTCCGCCGCGTTCATCAGACAGGCCATGATGTCCCGGGCGCTGTTGTCATTTCGCATGTCGAAGCTGGAGAGGATGATCTCCTCCTGCGCAGACTCCATGACCCGGATGCGCCAGAGCAGTGCCTCGCTGTTGTCGTCAATGCACAATATCCGCTCTTCCCCGCTCTGGGAGAGAGTCTCCGCCGAGGGGACTTCCAGCCTGTCCTCCTCCAAGCTGTGGCTGCAGCCCAGAGGGGTGATCACACCGAAAATCAGAATGTACAGCAGAAACAGCAGTGCAATAAAACCGATAGCCTTTACGATCACAGATGCTTTCATTTACCCTTTTCCTTTCTTCTTGAGGAAAGTATAAAGGCAAATTTGCAACCTATCTTCAATTCAGTCTCAACTTTTGTTGAAAAAGGCGGTTTTCGGGAGGCAGAAGAAAAACACCCTGTCATTCTGAGCCGCAAAGCGGCGAAGAATCCCGTGAATAGAACAACAACGTAACCGGGCGGGATTCTTTGCTCAGGAAAACACAGTGATTTACGGGATCCCCGTCGGGCGGCCACGCAAGGCCGACTCTACAAGCGTCCAGTATATATACAAAACCGCCCGGCAGGCGAAGCCTGCCAGGCCGGAAGCGTCTTTATCAGAAGGAAAATTGCAGAACCTCATTCAGTGTAGGGATGGATTCCGCCGCGCCGGGGCGGGTGACAGAGATGGCGGCGGCTTTGGAGGCCAGCTCCAGGGCGTATTCCACGCTGCCGCCGGAGGCCAGCGCGCCAAGGAAGAAGCCGGTGAAGGTGTCCCCTGCGCCGGTAGTATCCAGGGTGTTTACCGGATAGATCCCGTGGCTAAGGCTCTGTCCTTCGTCCCGGTACACCACGCCGTCACTGCCCAGAGTCAGTATGATCGCGGTGCGGGGAAACAGCTTGCAGAGCGCCCGGAGGCAGTTTTCCCGGCCCTCAGTCCCGGTGATCTCCGCCGCCTCCACCTGGTTGACAAAAAGCCAGTCCGCCGCGCTCAGCATCTCCCTGGTCACACCGCTGTTCATGGGCGAAGGATTGAAGGCGATGCGCATGCCTTTTTCCTTTGCTTTATCAATAATGTAGGGCAGGCTGCTGATCTCGTTCTGAACCAGCAGCAGATCCTCCGGGCCAAAGTGCTCAAGAACTTTGTCGGCAAAGGCCTCCGTCACCTGCCCGTTGGCACCGGTATAGAGGATGATGCAGTTTTCTCCCCGGGAATTGACCTGGATGATGGCGTTTCCCGTGGGATTGTCGGTCACGCGGAGAAAGTCCGTGTCCACACCGGCGGCGCAGAGCATATCCCGAAGGAAGAGACCGTCCTCCCCGATACAGCCCGCATGGCAGACCTTTGCCCCGGCCCGGGCCAGGGCCACAGACTGGTTAAAGCCCTTGCCCCCCGCGTGGCGGGTGACCTCCAGGGCGGATATGGTCTCCCCGGCCCGGACAAAGTCCCGGACCTGGTAGCAGTTGTCGATATTCACAGAGCCGAAATTAAGGATCATCATTCTCTTCCTCCTTTGGCTTCAATTGGTTCCGGTTAATATCCCGCAAGGCGATGTTATAGGCCGCGCCGCAGAGGATGACCATGCAACAGGTATAAAGCCACAGCATCAGCAAAATCACCGCCGCCAGGGACCCGTAGACCAGGGGATATTTTGTGGAAGCGCCGATGAAGGTGGAAAAAGCCATACTCACCGCCACCAGCATAACGGAGGCGGCGATGGCCCCCGGCCAGGTGCGGTACGGGTCCTCCCGGCTGACGGAGACCCAGTACACGCCCCAGATGGTGACAAACAATATTCCACCCAACAGAATGAAGCGCAGGTAGTTCCAGGAGTCGGAGATGTCGATCAGGGGCAGGTAGCGGTTGATCAGGTCGATCAGCTCGCCGCCCGTCAGCATGACCAGGATGGAGAAATAGATGGCGGCCAGAAAAATCAGAGAAAACACTATGCTGAAGGCAAAGCCCAGCAGACCCTGAAAGCGCTGACGGCCCTGCATCTCGCCGATGGTGCCCTGGAAGGTGCGGATAGCCGCGGAGGAGGATGTCACCAGGATGGCCAGGCTGCCGAACATCATGGCCTTATTGTTGTTCTCCGCCACATAACGGAGAAAATCCTTCAAATACCCGGCGGTCTCCGCCGAGATAAAGCCCCGGACAAAGCCCAGCAGCAGCACGACCCGGTCATAGCTGCTGCCCAGCATGGTGTACAGGCAGATGACCAGGGGGAAAAAGGTCATGGTGAGATAATAAGACAGCGCCGCCGAGGCCCTGGGGATCCGCTTTTGGGCGTAGAGCTCCGCCACGCTCTCCAGAATATTCAGTTTCCTTTTCATCCGTCGATCACAGGCTTTCACCGAAAAAGCTCCTCCGTCCCTTTGGATGAAGGAGCTTTTTTCTATTTACGCTCAATTACTTGGTGTTAAAAATCTTGAAGATGCTGTCGAAGGGGTCCTCCTCCGCCGATGCCTCCGCTGCGGGAGCAGCAGGAGTGGCCGGAGCAGCCGCCGCTGCCTTTTCAGCAGCGCCGGTGAACAGGCCCTGGGGCTTTTCCTTCACGGTGACGGGACGGACAGGAGCGGCTGCCGCTGCCGTCTTTTCCGGCGCGGGGGCGTTCACGTTCTCCTCAAAGCCGGTGGCGATGACGGTGACGCGGATCTCATCCTGCATGGACTCGTCGAAGGTGGCGCCGAAGATGATGTTGGCATCGGGGTGAGCGGCCTCCTGCACCAGGTTGGCGGCAGCTTCCACATCCTCCAGGCCCATATCCTCGGAGCCGGTGATGTTGATCAGCACGCCGTGGGCGCCGTTGATGGAGGTCTCCATCAGGGGGCTTGCCACGGCCATACGGGCGGCGTCCTCCGCCTTGCCCTTGCCGGCGGCATGTCCCACACCCATATGGGCAAAGCCCGCGCCCTTCATGATGCAGGTCACGTCGGCAAAGTCCAGGTTGATAAAGCCGGTGTTCTTGATCAGGTCGGAAATGCTGGTAACAGCCTGACGCAGCACGTCGTCCGCGATCTCAAAGGCGTTGGCCAGGGTGACCTTCTGGTCGGTGGCGTATTTCAGACGGTCGTTGGGGATGATGAGCAGGGAGTCCACCTTGCCCAGCAGCTCCTTGATACCGGCGTTGGCCTGATCCATGCGGCGCTTGCCCTCAAACTTGAAGGGCTTGGTCACTACGCCGACGGTGAGGATGCCGGCCTCACGGGCGATATCCGCCACAGTGGGAGCAGCGCCGGTGCCGGTGCCGCCGCCCATACCGGCGGTGATGAACACCATGTCGGCGTTCTCGATGGCCTTGGCGATATTGTTGCGGCTCTCCTCGGCGGAGCGCTTGCCCACTTCGGGGTCGGAGCCTGCGCCCTGACCGTGGGTCATCTTCTCGCCGATCTGCAGCTTCTGATCCGCGTTGGACACGGCCAGCGCCTGCTTATCGGTATTGATGGCGATGAACTCCACGCCCTGCGTACCTGTTTTCACCATGCGGTTGACCACGTTGTTGCCGGCGCCGCCGACACCAACCACTTTTATTGTTACAACATTTTCCGGACCGGATTCGGCTTTGAAATCCATGTTCTTGCCTCCCTGTATTTTTACCCACAATACTGTGATAATTTATATATTTTAGGTATTGAATATATTATTACATTTTTTCGCTGTGGTCAATAGCTTTTTTCGTTTTGTCGAAAACTTTTGTAAGCAATTTGTAAATTTTCGAGTGTTAGGAAGCTCTGATTAATCAAGGTGCTCAGATTTGCGGCAGAAATTTTCGCTGGCGAGGAAGGAAAGTGCAGGAATACTTTGTGTATTTCAAGCTTTTCTGACGAAGATCAGCGGGAATTTATGCCGTGAAGATGAGTGCTGAGATTATTCAGAGATTCCTTAGTTGGGGATAAAATGGGCACTTGTGCCATCGGATACGTCGATTGTACCCACGTCGCCCTCCTTCAGTTGGTTCATCACGGAGACGATCATGCCGAATTTGTACTCCACATTGCTGCTGCCGCCGATCTTGAAGGCATAACGACCGTCCCCGAAGGCGATCCTGACGGAATAGGGGTTGGTAAAGTCGATCTTATTGACCCGGGAGGCCAGTCCACGCTCCTGGAGCTGATACAGGACCTGAGAGATAAAGTCCACCAGCTCCTCGTTGCCGTCGGAGGTGGTGAGCTTTTCTCCGATCATCAGCGTACCGGGGGACACGCCCAGAATGGGGATCAGGTCCCCGGTCTCCGCTTCCGTGGCCTTGCCCAGGATCTTGCAGCTGTGGTCGATGGCCCATTCCTCGTCGCCCACCTGGAGATAGGCCAGGGCCTTGCACTCCTGCACTGAGATGATGACCTTGTTGGGCAGCTGCCGTTCAACGGAGACCTCCTCGATATACGGAAGCTTGGCAAAGACCCGGCTGGTGGCCGCAATGCGGTCAAAGAAGAACAGGTTGTCGCCCTCTTCGATGACGACGGCCTTGATGATCTCCTCATCGGTGTAATGCTCGTTGCCCTCCACCTGAATATCGGTGACGCGGAAGAAAACGCTCATCACAAAAATAGCGGCCATGATGACCAGCAGAAAGGTCAGCAGAGAGCCAACGCCGGTTTTTCTGCGCCGGGCCGGCTTGCGATATTCGTCGTGTTTGCTGGCCGGCGGCTGGTTCTTATGTGAATTGTATGCCATAAACAGATCCTTTCACAAATTCGCTTCAGTATTCAAGGCTGATATCCGCCCCCAGGGCCCGAAGGCGCATGTCGAAACGCTCATAACCCCGGCTGATGTGCCCGTCGTCGCAGATCAGGGTCTCCCCCTGGGCGGACAGGCCCGCCACGATCATGGCAGCGCCGCCCCGCAGGTCGGTGGCGGTGAGGGCGGTGCCGTGCAGGCAGTCCACGCCCCAGATCTCAGCGATCTTGCCGTGGGTCACGATATCCGCGCCCAGGCGGCACAGCTCCGGCACCTG
>JBJDXP010000152.1:0-1585 GCA_051866735.1 Candidatus Limivicinus sp. | reverse complement strand
AGATCAGCGCCGCCTCCGACGCCTACGAGGGCAAGATCGTGGACTTCACCAAGGATTCCATCATCATCCAGATGGTGGGCGACAGCCGCAAGATCGACAATTTTGTGGCGCTGATGAAGGAATATGACATTCTGGAAATCTGCCGCACCGGCATTGTCTCCCTCCAGCGGGGCAGCACCACCATCCGGCGGGTGACCAATTTGTAAGTTGACAGTGGAAAGTGGACAGTTGACAGTTAAGGAGCCGCTTCGCGGCAAATTCAAATCGTCCCGAAGGGACACCGAAACTCTCAACTATCAACTGTCAACTGTCAACTCAGATATCAAACAGTTTCCTTTTTTAATCAATCTACATACAAAGGGGTAATGAACATGAATCGTATCTTCTACCAGCAGGACTGTGACCTGCAGAAACTGGCCGGCAAGACCGTCGCCATCATCGGCTATGGCTCCCAGGGCCACGCCCACGCGCTGAACCTGAAGGACAGCGGCGTGAATGTCATCGTCGGCCTGTACACCGGCTCCAAGAGCTGGGCCAAGGCGGAGGCCCAGGGCCTGACCGTCATGACCGCCGCCGACGCCGCCAAGGCCGCCGACGTCATCATGATCCTGATCAACGATGAAAAGCAGGCCAAGCTCTACAAGGAGAGCATCGCTCCCAACCTGACCGAGGGCAAGACCCTGGCCTTCGCCCACGGTTTCAACATCCACTTCGGCTGCATCAAGCCCCCCAAGAACGTCAACGTCATCATGATCGCCCCCAAGGGCCCCGGCCACACCGTCCGCAGCGAGTACCAGGCCGGTAAGGGCGTGCCCTGCCTGATCGCCGTGGAGCAGGACGCCACCGGCGACGCTTGGGACTTGGGCCTGGCCTACGCGCTGGGCATCGGCGGCGCCCGTGCCGGCGTGCTGGAGACCACCTTCCGCACCGAGACCGAGACCGACCTGTTCGGCGAGCAGGCCGTGCTGTGCGGCGGCGTCTGCGCCCTGATGCAGGCTGGCTTCGAGACCCTGGTGGAGGCCGGCTACGACCCCCGGAACGCCTACTTCGAGTGCATCCATGAGATGAAGCTCATCGTGGACCTGATCTACCAGTCCGGCTTCAGCGGCATGCGCTACTCCATCTCCAACACCGCCGAGTACGGCGACTACATCACCGGTCCCAAGATCATCACCGAGGAGACCAAGAAGACCATGAAGAAGATCCTGTCCGACATCCAGGACGGCACCTTCGCCAAGGAGTTCCTGCTGGATATGTCCGACGCCGGTGCTCAGGTCCACTTCAACGCCATGCGCAAGCTGGCTTCCGAGCATCCCTCCGAAATCGTGGGCCAGGAGGTCCGCAAGCTGTACAGCTGGAGCGACGAGGATAAGCTGATCAATAACTGATTTTTCATTCAATTTCATCCACTGGCGCGGGAGCGTCCAAAGGCTCCCTTGTGCAAAGGGAGCTGTCGCGAAGCGACTGAGGGATTGTGCGGTAAAAGGTTGCGATTTTTCCGGAAACAGGGCAAATACGTAACATTCTGCCGCAACAATCCCTCCGCCCCAGTGTGCGCACTGGGGCACCTCCCTTTGCACAAGGG
>JBJDXP010000151.1:0-35300 GCA_051866735.1 Candidatus Limivicinus sp. | reverse complement strand
CGGAAAAATGCAGAAATTGCCCTTGCAAGAGAAAATGCGGGGCGAATGAAAAAGGGCAAAAGCTGCTGACCACACACATCTGGCAGGAATACCTGGATTTGGTGGAGGCGCTGAGAAAAACAGAGCGTGGCAAGGAAATCTACGCGATGCGAAAAGAGACCATTGAACGGGTCTTCGCAGACGCAAAAGAGAAACACGCCATGCGTTATACACACCACAGAGGCTTGGCCGCAGTCACTCGATGGGTCAGGCTTAAATATGCTGCCATGAATCTGAAAAAGATGGCAATTTGGAGTTGGAACAACTCCCTTTTTCCGCTCTTTTCTCGCGATTTTTACCCCAATATACGCCAAATCCCCGGTTTTAGCTTAGTTAAAACCGGGGTTCTTTGACAAGCTGTTTATTCAGAAGTATTATTTAATACTTCTGAATTAGTATGGACTGAACGTCAAAAGGGGGACTGGCTGAGCATTCCGGGAAGCGGAGTGCCTGAAAAGCGCACTGCGTAAAGCCCCCCCGGGATGCAGGCTGCTTTGGCTAAGAAAAAATCCGGCGGATCTCTTCCTCGGTGAAGTTTGTCAGGGCCGCAAAATCCATATAGGGCCGGTAGACCGCCTCCAGATCGTCGTGCAGAGCCTTGGCCTGACTGAGCTTTGTCAGCGCTGCCGCCATGCACTCCTTTTCCAGCCGCCGGCCTGCCCGCAGGCTGCTTCTCAGCTCCTTCTGCCGCTGGGCCGGTACCAGGGCGTCCAGGCGGATATGCCGTGCGCCGGGAATATCCCAGCAGCCCCGAAGCAGCGCCAGGGAGGCGCCGGGAAGGAGGATGCCGTCAGGTTCATCCGGGCAGAGAGGGGAGGGGCACAAAATTACGTCAAGACCACGGGAAACGGCCTCCCGGACCGCTGCCTCCAGAGCAGGCCCGGCCAGGCCCATACTGTCGTCCAATTGATAGACAAGTTTACATAATTTTTCTATTTCTCCGCCCAGCCTCAATTCGCCCTTGCAGCTGATGGCGCGGAAAAAGCGCTTGCTCACGCGCCCCAGGCCCTCTTTTCGTTTGCTGTGCCGCCGCAGAATGCCGCAGACCCGGTTTTCCGCCGCTTTTTGCAAGGCCCGGTCGCCGATTTGGGGCATATAACCCCGCCTCAGCGCCGCCGCGGCCTGCAAAAAGGCATAGGCCCGGTCATACAGCGCCTTGTATTCCCCGTTCAGCCGTATGATCTCTTTGGCGTCACTGTCGCTGAGCGGCAGGCGGCAGAAGCGTCCAAGGTTAACATAATCTGAATCCACACCGAAGCAGCGGGGCTCGCCCACATGGGGGGCCGTGCCGTCCACCCAGCCCTGCTTCAGCGCGGGGATGTACACCCCGTCCAGAGAATCCGGGTCCCCGGAGCAGAGCACATACTCCACGTCCAGACCCCGGCGCTCCGCCGCCGCGCCGATCTTTCGCATAAAACCGGATTTGCCGGTGCCCGGCCCGCCCTTGATGATGTGCAGCCTGTCGCCCTCTCCGGCGGCAAAGCCGCTGTACAGGGAGGCAAAGCCGTCCTTGCTGTTTGCGCCGAGAAAATAGCTGATCTCCATCTCTTCCACCTCGTTTTTCAAAGATACGCCAATCTATGCGCCGGCATTGCCGATTGACAATAGTATTCCACATGTTATACTGTTTAAAGACACAGAAAGCGAGGAAAGACATGTACGACTGCATACTTTTTGATTTTGACGGCACAGTGTTCGACACGGTGGAGGGCATAACCAAGTCCGTGCGCTACGCGCTGAACAAGGTGGGGATCGACGCGGAGCTGGAGAGCCTGCGCTGCTTTGCCGGCCCTCCGCTGGTGGACAAGTTCATGGAGGTCTACGGCTTTGACCGGGCCGCCGCTGAACAGGCTACCCTGGATTTCCGGGAACGCTATAATCCCATCGGGCTGAACGAGTGCTGTGTTTTCCCCGGGATAAAGGAGCTGCTGGAGAAACTGCACGCTGCCGGGAAGACTGTGGGCCTCGCCACCTCCAAACCCCAGGAGCTGGCAGAAGAGCTTTTGCGGCGGGAGAGCATGACCGGGCTGTTTCCCGTGATCTGCGGCAGCCGTCCCGACGGCAACAACAGCGCCAAGTGGCAGGTGGTGCAGCGGGCCATGGAGCTCTGCGGCGCGGCCAAGGAGAACACCATTCTGGTGGGCGATACCAAGTACGATGTGGCCGGGGCCCACAAGGTGGGCATTGCCTGCGTGGGCGTCCGTTACGGCTACGCGGCGGAAGGGGAGCTGGAGGCCGCCGGCGCGGACGCAATCGTTGAGGATATCCCGGCGCTGGAGCGGTTTCTGCTGGGGTAAAAGCGACAGTACGAAGTGCGGTGGTACCCCCCTCAGTCTGCCTACGGCAGCCAGCTCCCCCCAAGGGGGCGCCATTCATGCCTCCCCCTGGAGGGGGAGGTGTCATTTGCGGAGCAAATGACGGAGGGGTTGACGAAGTAATAGGTAATAGTGAAAAGTGAATAGGTGTGGTGTCGCCTGCGGCGACAAATTTAAATCCGGCCGCTTTGCGGCCACCTCACTTCTTCACTATTCACTATTCACTATTCACGGCCTCCCCCTAATGGGGAACCTTTATGCGGCCTTATTAGCCGAAGGGGCTCTCTTCGTCTTCTGCCTGTTCGATGTACATCTCTTCACATTCCTGCTGGGCCCGGATCAGAATGTCCATGGCCTTCTCCGTGGCCCGTACCATTTTCAGGTACATCTCCTTATAATCCACTTTGCTGTCCATTTCAGGTCCTCCCGTAAACACACTTTAGATATGTTTTATATCTACATTCCACATAATAGCATATTTTGAACCTAAAATAAATACATAATAAATTTATTTAGGAGATAAAATATGGCTATAAAGAGCTTATCCATCAGAATTGATGAAGAAATGCTGAACAAACTGCACATCGTGGCCGACTATGAGGGCCGCTCCGCCAACAGCCAGATCCTCATCCTTATCCGGGACTGCGTGGAGAAATACGAGAAGGAACACGGGAAGATCGAACTAAGATAAAAGAAAGAACATATTAAGAAACCTTAAAACCTTTCCCCGGCGCTTGCCCTGAGGCTTTTCGGGTGCTATAATCTCCCTGAAAAACAGATTTTGGAGATTGTCAATGCTCACTTGGCTTACTGAGACGACGGTGGGAAAGATCGTCGCCACATTTTTCATATCCATGGCTCCGGTGGTGGAGCTTCGGGCCGGGCTGCCCTACGGTATCGCCCTGGGCCTGGACTACCCGGTGGCCCTGGCCGCCGCCGTGCTGGGAAACCTGCTGCCGGTGCCTTTTATCATCGTGTTTATCCGCCGTATCTTCGCCTGGCTGCGGAAAATCAGCGTCCGGCTGGACCGGTTGGTTACAAAATTGGAGAACAAGGCCCATCTGAAGGGCCATCTGGTGCAGAAATACGGGCCCTTGGGGCTCTGTCTGCTGGTGGCCATCCCCCTTCCGGGCACCGGCGCCTGGACCGGCTCCCTGGTGGCTGCCTTCCTGGACCTGCGGCTGAAACGGGCCATCCCCTCCATCGTGCTGGGCGTCTTCATCGCCGCCGGGATTATGACCGCCGTGACCTACGGCGTGATCCATATCTTTTAAAAAACCTGTCGTCCTGAGAGAAAAACCTGTCATCCTGAGCGCAGCGGAGGATCCCGTATTCAGAGGCTGAGGCTTCTGTTTACGGGATTCTTCACCGCTGCGCGGTTCAGAATGACAGGTGTTTTTTTCTGTTATCCTGAGCATTGCGAAGGATCCCGTATGGTGACGCTGAGACTTTCTAATTACGGGATTCTTCTGTTCTTTTCCTGCAATGATATCATTATATACCGGTTATTTAAGGGAATAAAGGCCCAAAAAACGCAAATTTCAGGGAAAAAAGGACATAGTCACGGGCATTTTGCAGGATGACCGGCGCGGGAAAACAGGCTGATTCCCAATAAACTGCCCATCGACTTTATCGAAATAACGTGGTAATGCAATAGCGCGATATCACAATAAGAGGAGGGAAGGGATGGTAAAACTCCGTTCAGAGGCGATCGACAATCTGTTTAAGACCATCTTAAACCTGCAAACCATAGATGAATGTTACGACTTCTTTGAGGATCTGTGTACCGTGAAGGAGATCCAGGACATGTCCCAGCGGCTGGAGACGGCGGCCCTGCTGTTAAAGGGGCTGGGCTATCAGAAGATCTCGGAGCAGGTGAACATCAGCTCCGCCACCATCGGCCGGGTGAATAAATGCATCAACTACGGCAGCGGAGGCTATAAGCTTGCCATAGAGAGACTGGAGAAAGGGTCAGAAGAGGATGACGATCAATGATTCCGTGCTGCAAAGCGGAGAAAAAATAATTTTTGCCCTGAGGGAGCTGTATTTACAGCAGGGCTACACGCCCTACCGGATGAGCAAGTTCGAGGAGTATGACCTGTATGCCAGAAACAAGGATTTTCTGGTCTCCGACCAGGTCATCACCTTTACTGACGTAAACGGCAGGCTGATGGCCTTAAAGCCGGATGTGACGCTGTCCATCATCAAAAACAGCAAGGATCAGCCCAACGGGCTGCAAAAGCTGTTTTATAACGAAAATGTGTACCGGGTGGCCAAGGGGGCCAACGGCTTTAAGGAGATCATGCAGGCCGGTCTGGAGTGCATTGGCCGGGTGGACGCCGGGAGCATTGCCCAGGTGATCGCCCTGGCGGTGAAAAGCCTCTGCACCGTGTCGCCTGACTGCGTGCTGGAGCTTTCCAACCTGAGCATTCTGGAAGAGGCCGTGGGCCGGTTGGGCCTGCCGGAGGAGGCAAAGCCCTCGCTGTATCAGGCCGTCAGCGAAAAGAACCTGCACGGCATCAAAGCCCTGTGCGCCGGGGCGGAGACAGAGGCAGTGGAAAGGCTTCTCCAGCTGGTGAGCATCCGGGGCCGGAAAACCGAGAAAAAGGAGGGCTCCTACACCACTTATCTCTTTGAAAAGGGTCTGGATAAGATCTTGAAAAAGGTGGGCGAGGAGAGCACGGAGGTCATCATCGCCGGAAAGGCGGAGGACAAGCGGGAGACCGTCTATGAGATCGCCGACCTTGCCTATCATGTGATGGTGCTGATGGTGGAGATGGGCATCTCTCTGGAGGATATCCACAAGGAGCTGGCCTCCCGCCATGTGATCGACAAAAAGGTGAAGCAGGAGAAGATGACCTGATGGAGCTTTGTGACAAGCATGTCCACACGGTTTTCAGCGATGGGAAAAATACCCCGGAGGAAGTGGTGCTAGAGGCCATAGCCCGGGGCATGGATACCATCGGCTTTTCCGACCATTCCTACACCGCCTTTGACGAGAGCTGGTGCATGAAAAAGGGGGACATCCCCCTTTACCGGGCCTGCATCGCGGAGCTGAAGGCGCGCTATGCCGGCAGGATCAAAATCCTCTGCGGCATCGAGCAGGATTTCTATTCTGAAGAGCCCACGGAGGGCTACGACTATGTGATCGGCTCGGTGCACTATCTCCGGGCCGGGGAGGAGCTTATCCCCGTGGACGAGTCGCCGGAGATTCTGCATGCGGCGGCGGAGAAGCACTTCGGCGGGGACATCTATGCCCTGATTGAGGAATATTACCGCACGGTTGCCCGTGTGGTGGAGAAAACCGGGGCGGACATCATCGGCCACTTTGACTTGATTACCAAATTCAACGAGGGCGGGGCCCTGTTTGACGAGGCAGACCCCCGGTATCTTGCCGCTTCACGTGCAGCTGCCGACGCCCTTTTGCAGACCGGACGGCCCTTTGAAATCAACAACGGGGCCATCTCCCGGGGCTACCGCACCGCGCCCTACCCCTCCTTAGCCCTGCGGGACTATATCCGCCAAAAGGGCGGCAGCTTTGTGCTCTCCAGCGACAGCCACCGGAAGGAGACCCTGTGTTTTGGGTTCGACACGCTGGAAAGTGAGCTGGAAAAATGAACCGTCCGGGAGCCTCGCTCCCGGATTCGCTTTTCCCAGGCCAGAAAAAGGCTCCCCATTAGGGGGAGCTGCCGCCGGAGGCGGCTGAGGGGGGTACCACCTCGTCAAAAGAAACCGGTTCCATTCCGCTTCCGCTGGGCTTTGAATCGGTAAAATGAAGGGCCGCCAAGCCCCCCTTCCGCTTCGCTCCGCTCAGCACCTCCCCCTCCAGGGGGAGGCATGAGGCTGCGCCATGGAGGGAGAGGTGGCGCGAAGCGCCGGATGAGGTGCTGCACCCCCGCGTTAATTTTTCTTCCCGCCGCAAATGCTTCTCTGGGCCGCGATGGTCAGCAGCGTATCGCCAAGCTGGGTCACTACCGCGCCCAGAAGGTTCAGCTCGTCGTCGCTGAGCTGGTTTGCGAGGGCGTTGGCAATGGCGGTGACGAAGGCTGTCAGTTCGCATGGATTCACAAATCATTCACCCCTGTGCCATTCTATGTCCCGCACGGACGGGACGGGATAGGGCCGAAATCCTGAAGAATTCTGAAGAATCGGCCTGGAATATTGAAGAAATGTTCTGAAATGCTATAATCAAAGTACCGAATTTGCAAAAAAGGAGGTCCTTTGATGAAAAGAAAAATTACCGGATTTCTGCTGCTTCTTGGTCTGAGCCTTGTGCTGGCCCTGTGGGGCTGCGCGGCAAAGCCGGAGGAGCAGGCGGTGAGCGGCAGCTTCGTGGAAAGCGAAGTTCCGACGCCCCGTCTGGTCTATACCGCCCGGGCCGGGGGAAAAATGCGGGACCTGTATTATATCCTTCTCTCCGAAGAGCTGGCGGACATGTGTCGGGAGGCGCTGGATGATCCCCAAAAGGAAAAGGTCGAGCCTTTGGAGACGGTACAGCTGTTTCAGGTGGAGCTGGATAAGGACCAGAGCTTCACGGTGTTCGAGACCCTTTCCGGGAGCCGCTTTTTCAGCGCCGGCGCGGTGAGCGGCATCAAGGCCGATGAAGCGGTGGAGGCGCTGCTGAATTGGGCAGAAAAAGCCACCGGCGAGCCCTGCAATGCCCAACTGCAGGACTTCAAAGCCGCCGTAAGCGCCAAATTGCTCCGGAACGGGCAGGAGCTGTGGAGCGCCCAGACCCCGGAGGAGCTTGACCGTCTGTCAGCCCTGCTGGACGCCTATCAGGGCAGCACGGTCAGCAACTTTGACAACTATGATTACACCCTGTGCTGCACCCTGGAAGACGGTACGGAGCTCAGCCTTTACCTCTCTTCCGATGAGGGATATATCTTCGTCCCGCCTTTTCGCTACTACAAGCTCCCCCAGGAATCTCCCCGGAGAAAAGACGGCTGGCTTCAGGTGTTCGGCTGGGAAGAATGGCCGGGAGAGAACGACTATACCAGCGCGGGGGCTGCCCTGCGGGACGCGATGGATCAGGCGGAGGCCGAGCAGGAAAATCTCGCCGCCAGATATAAGGACAAGACCGTCAGCTGGACGGAAGTGGACTATGCGAAAGAGACGGCCTTTTTGCATGACGAGAGTTACCAGACCACGGACAAAGAAATTGTTGACCATCTGCTCCGGGGAATGATTCTGGTGGAAATGGCCGAAGAACGGGGCTTGGCGGCCACGGAGGATGAGATTGAGGACCTGCTGGACAATACCCGCCGGGCCTACGAGATCCCGGAAGGGAAGGAAATGATCGACGCTTACTGCCAGGGTCTTAAGCTCAGCTTTGAGGAGTATCTGGAGCTGCTGCGTTCTCAGGCTTATGAGACGATTTCCATGCAGAAAATGCGGGACCAGATGGCAAAGGAGCTCTGTGAGAAATACGATATCGAATATGAAAAAGACCGTCTGCCGGAAAAGGTAGAAACGGAGTTGGAGGCGGTTTTGGACGCTTTGGTGGATGAACACCGCAGCGACATCGAGTATTTTTTGGAGAGATGACCTGAAAGCAGGGAAACCGGATCCCCGGGGCTTGCGCCGAAAAAGGCCGATGCGGCGGTCGCCTCCATGCTGGTTGATTTTTCGCGGAGAAGCAGATATAATATCACTGTAAATATTATTTACGGAGGGACAACATGGGATTTGACCGGCATATGATGTCCATGCGTAATTCCGAAGCGTCTGTTCGCATGGAAGGCTATGAGATTACGCCCCAAATGCGGAAACAGTGCGAACAGGTACTGCGGGGAGAGCTTTCAACGGAGGAGTGCCTTAAGCGTTTCGCAGCAGACCAGTCCAAAGGTGAAAAGTAATGTCTTACAGTATTGCGTCGATCACTGACGGCTGCTATCCGGGAACGACTGTTTTAGTCAACAAGCTGGGCATACAGGACGAGGAAACGCTGAATAAAACGGAAGCGCTTATGACCTATATCAATGGGGCAAAGCTGGAAGAAAATCCGCTTGTCGGTGAGTTTGATTTTCCCCATTATAAGGCCATTCATCGCTTCCTCTTTTCTGAATTGTATGACTGGGCAGGAGAGATACGTTCGGTTGACATCAGCAAGAAAGGTACTGTGTTTTGCCCAGCGGCAGAAATAGAGGAAAGGGCAGAGCAAATTTTCAAAAGGCTGAAGGCCCACAATTTATTTATCCATTTGCCAAAGGATACCTTCGTTGATGAGATCACAGACTTTTACTGCGTGACTAATGCGCTTCATCCGTTCCGGGAGGGAAATGGGCGTACTCAACGTGCTTTTTTGACGCAGCTTATCCGAAACGCAGGATATTCGATCAATTTTTCCGAGCTGGATATGGATTTACTGATGATTGCAACGATCCAGGCAGCTCAGGGCGTGACAGACCTGCTGAAACAGTTTTTTGAACAAGCGATAGATACTATTACCTGACAGAAATCTTTTTCAATCTTTCTGTCAGGTATTCGTATGAATCATCTTTTAAGAAAAAGAAAAGGAATACGTCTTTCAATAAGGCGTATTCCTTTTCGCGTTTATTCCGCTGAATCAGGACGTCCCGCGCAAGCTGTGGCAAAGTCGAACAGATCGGCAAAGGCTTCGGCGTCCTCTTTTCCGCCGGGGGCATAGCCCCACAGGGTGAGGAAAGCGCCGTCCTGGGCGTAGTGGACAGTGACCGTGTGCCCGTAGCGGAGCTTGGCGGAACCCTCCCCGTAGTCATAATACATGTGATCCGCTTCCTTGCTCCAGTCGATGCAGACCGCCGCGCCCGAGGCTGTGGTATAGGTCCATTCCTCATAGGCGTCCGGGTCGTGGAGCAGGCGGGTATAGGGCGGCAGGGTTCCGGCCAGGGCTCTTTCCAGCGAGAAATCGCAGCTGACGCCGTGAAGGCTGAAAGCCCCCTCAACATGAAAGGAGCCGTCTTCGAACACATAGGCAGGAATCTGGTCCCCGTACTCCGGCAGGCCGAAGGGCTCCGTGCCGGTCAGGCGGTAAAATTCCGAAAGGGAGGTGGGGTAGGCCATGGCGCTGTGGAGCGCAACGCCGTATTTTCCGCTGATCTCCAGCAGCTTTTCCGCAAGGACCCCGTCAAAGGCGTTGTAGATGCTCTGACTGTCGCCCAAAATCGCTTTTGCCGCTTCCACGTCCATCCAGTCCCATGCGCCCTGACCGGCGGACTCACATTCCGCGTTTTTCTCCTGGCAGTAGCGCAGATTTATTTCATACCATTCCTCTGCCGCCTGATATTCCGCCGACTGCTGATACCCGGCGGGGATCAGCAGCACGGCCTCCGATTTCTCCGCGGCCTCTTTGCCCACGGCATCAAAATCGGGGGTGTCGATTTCTATCCCGGTCAGCACGGCCCGGGAGCGCAGACCGAACCAGCCGGCGGCATAGGCGGTGGCGGAAAACAGCGCCGTCAGGATGGCGGCCGCCAGCAGAATGCGCAGGGCCCCGCGCCGTGTCCGGCGCCCGGAGACGGGAGAATCGGCCCCGGGTTCGGCCACCTCCGAAAATACGGGCTCAGCCCCGTCATAGTCGGTCTTGAACTGGTCCAGCGCCGCAGCGGCGTCCACGTCGGGGACCTCCTCCCGGCTGGTATATTCGTCCATCACCAGCAGCCAGTCCTCGGGGTCAATGTCTGCCGGCATGGAGCGGATCAATTCCTCCAGCTCTGCCGTGGAGAGCTTTTGCAGTTCATTTTTACTGAATTTATCCGGCATCATTTTCCCCTCCTTTCCCGGCGTCCGGTTCTTCTCTTAATTGGCTTCGCAGCCGCTGCTTCAGGCGGTAGAGCCGTTTCCGGCAGGCTTCCAAACTGAGACCGAATAAGCCTGACGCCTCCTTGATGGAATAGCCGTCGCAGTAAACGCTCTTCATCAGCCGCCATTCTTCCTCCGTCATCAGCTCGCGCAGGCCCAGCTCTTCTTCCGGCGGGGATGCGGCCATGATCTCCTCATCCAGAGGGGCAAAACGAGCCTGAATGAGCTGCCTGGTCCGCTGGGCGTGGAGGACCGTGTAGCCCGCAGTCCGGATCAGCCAGCCCTGGGGGTTGGGGCTTTGCCGCAGGGCCTCCATTTTTTCCTGGGCAAGGACAAACACGTCCTGTACGACCTCCTGAGACAGCTGCTCATCTTTCAGCCGCACATAGGCGTAATAATACAGCTTTTTGTACATCTCCAGGTACAGCTCTTCCAGAAATGAATCGACCATAGGCTCACCCCCTTTGGGATGAATCATATCACAGAATATTTTTTTGTAAAGCCTGTCCCTCTTTTCGAGTGCTGAAGGGATAAAGTAGCAGAGGGGGTTTTCCCCATCCATTCACCAAAGGAGAAAAAGAAATGAAAAGAAAGCTGTGTACTCTTCTTTTACTTTTGGCCCTCTGCCTGTCCTTCAGCGCGTGCAGCGGCAGAGAAGAGGCAAACAATAAGGCCGACACGGAGATCGACGCGGCCTCCGTGTCCGGGAAAATCGTTCCGCCCAGCTATTCCCTTGTGGAAAATGAGAGGGAGAGCGAAATTTGGGCCAGCGACGCGCTGACTGTCCTGGACGGAAAGGTCTATTACATTGGCAGCGACAGCGAGGCATATCACCTGTGCTGCTTCGACGGGGAAGCAGCAAGGGAAACCGTGCTTTTTTCCTCCCGGGAAAAGAGTTTTTGGGATGTGGCAGCCTCGCCGGAAGGGGTTTTGTTTCTCCTCGCCGCCTCCGATGCCGGGGAATATGAGATCATCCAACTGGACCAAAACGGAACTGTGCTCTGCACAAGCGCCTTAAATAAGCTCATGGGGGAAGAGAACCGGCTGCCGAAGCAGATCGAATACGCCGGTGGAAAGCTGTTTATCCTGAGCGACAAGGCCCTAATCGCCGCGAAAGTCGAGGAAGGGATCCGGCAGGACCGATCAATACCGGCAGAGCCCGCCGCCCGGCTGGCCTGTACCGCTGAGGGGGAGCTGATTCTAGCGTATAACGACGCGGAGAATACATGCCGCCTACAGCTCTATTCGACGGAGAAGCTGGAACTGCTTCGCTCCGTCGCCTTCAACATGCCTTTTTCCGACGTCTGCGGCGGGGAGAGCTGGGATGTGTTTCTCGGCGACAGCAACGCCCTTTACGGCTATCGCTTTGAGACAGAGGAATTTCAAAAGCTGTTCTCCTGGAACAGCCTCGGCATATTGCGGGGGAGCGTGGCGGAAACGGACGGGAAGTTGATCTGCTCCGGACGCCTCTCCTTTGACGCCCCCGGCCCTCTGCTGGTTCTGACGCCGCGGGAGATTGACCAGGAGAACAGCAGCGTGATCCGCTTTGCCACCACCGACCCGGCGGGGATTGATTTTCGGGTCCAGGAGGCCATAAGGTACTGGAACAACCACAACCCCCAGTGCCCCATAGAAATTATCGATTACTCCGTATACGGCGGCGAGGATAAAAACGCCTCAGCGGTGAAGCTCATGGCCGATATGGTCGCCGGAAACATACCGGATATCTATGATTTTTCCCTGACCGCTATCGACAGCATACCCTCCTCAGCCCAGTTTGCCCGGCGGGGACTGCTGGAGGACCTGTACCCCTATATCGACAATGACCCGGAGCTGTCATGGGAGGACTTTATCCCGGGCGTCATCCACTCACTGGAAATAAACGGCGGGTTATATGAGGTAGTCCCGGCCTTCTCACTGGTGACAACCTTTGCCGCTTCAAGCGCCGTGGGGCCCCGGGAGGGCTGGACCTATGCAAATTTCAACGCGATCATCGAAAACAGCGACCGTTTCGATTCTGTCTTTGACAAGCACCACGATCGGATGTGGCTTTTGGGAAACATCGTCGACGCCTCCGGCAACAAACTGGTAAATTGGTCCGCCGGTGAGTGCTATTTTACATCAGACTATTTCCGGAGCCTTCTGGAGACCATGAAAGCCATGCCCGAGACGGGCATAGAGATGGAGACACCCCTTCTGGCCGACGAGGTGGCGGAGAGTACCGGCCTGCTGTACTACATCAACGCAAACGATGTGTGGATGGCAAGCACAGGCCCCCAGGCCTTTCAGCAGGACTATTGCTTCCCCGGCCTGCCGGAGGTGGGCAGCGCGATCTACCCTTTGTGCAGCTATGGGATCTCCGCCTATTCCCCCAACAAGGACCTGTGCTGGCAGTTTCTCCGGCAGTTTTTAACCAAAGAATACCAGCTGAAATTCTTCATCACGCCGCGGCTGGAAGGCCTGCGGGCCCAGATCAGCAACACCTGGGAGGGCTTCGGCGAGATCCGGCAATATCACCCTTACGGTTTGGAAGCCATGAACGCCCTGGCCGATATCATCATCAATGTGGACACGGTGGTCCGCCATGACCCGCAGATCTGGCAGATCGTTTACTCTGAGGCGGGGGCCTATTTCGCCGATCAGCGGAGCCTTGAAGATACCATGAATCTGATCCAGTCGAGAGTCAGCATCTACATGGCTGAGCAGGCCGGCTAACCACAGGGACCGAATGGAGGTAAAAAATGAAAAGAATCCTTTTCTCTCTTCTTGTGCTTTTTCTGCTGCTTGGCCTGGCCGCGTGCAGCAAGGACGGCGGCAAAGAGAAACTTACGGAGATCGATGCGGTGAAGGTGTCGGAGCAGATCGTCCCGCTGAAGTACGCGGTGGAAATCCCGGAGCAGAGCGGGGCTGTATGGATCGACGACGCCCTTGCTCTGTTCGGGGACAGGGTCTGCTATACCGGCAGCGACAGTGAAGGCGCTTATCTCTTTGCCTATGATCCCCAGAGCGCCCTCTGCCAGGTGATCTGTTCTTTTCCGGACCAGATGCTGAGAGACCTCACCGTCTCGCCGGGGGGGCAAATCTACGTTCTGGCCCTGCCCCTGGACGAGAGCCACGCCGGCGCGGTCATCGAAATTGACGCGGAGGGCAGGCAGACGGGAAGTTACATGCTGGACGCGCTGGACTTGGGTGAAGATTCATCCGTCAGGGAGATCAGGTATGCGGAGGGTGTTATCTACCTGTTGAGCAATGAACAGTTGACGGCGGCGAAGCCGGGAGAGCCCTTCAGCAAAATCTTCTCTCTGGACGTGGAACCCGGCGCGAAAATGACCGTCACGGGGGATGGGCGGCTGATCCTTGGGCAGCTTAAAGACGGAAAATACCGCCTGTACAGGCTGGACAGCAAGAAGCAGACGCTGGAAGCTGCGGCGGCCTTCAATCTGTCCTTTTCAAGAATAGCCGCCGGGCAGAGCTGGGACCTCTATCTGGACGACGGCAGCTGCCTGTATGGCTATCGTTTTGCGGACCGGACTTTGGAAAAGCTGTTTTCCTGGACCGGTCTGAGCATAACAGGGGGAGCCGTGGTTGAGACTGAAAACAGCAAGTTGATCTGCACAGGAAAATTAAGCTTTGACAAGCCCACACCCCTTCTCACCCTTGCGCCCAAAGAGGCAGATACGGCGGAGGGCTCCACCATCCTCCTGGCCACCACAAGCGAGTACGGGCTGGACTACCGGATCCAGGAGGCGATCCGCCAGTGGAATTTGGAGAACCCCCAGTATCCTATCGAAGTGGTGAACTACTCCGTATACAGCGACGGCACGGATAACCGCGCCGCCCAGATGAAGCTGACGGCGGATATCCTCTCCGGGAAGATCCCGGATATTTATGACTTCTCCATGGTCTCCATTGATACGATCCCGTCCTCGGGACAATTTGCGCGTCGGGGGCTGCTGGAGGACCTGTACCCTTATATCGACAAAGACCCGGAGCTGTCGCGGGAAGATTTCTTCAGCGGCGTTTTACGCTCTCTGGAGATCAGCGGCGGCCTGTATGAACTGGTCCCGGAGTATTCACTGACCACATCCTTTGCTTATTCCGGAGCTGTGGGTGAAGCCTCTTCCTGGACATACGCGAACTTAAACGATGTTGTTTCCCAAAGCCCCTATGTGGAAACCTTGTTCGACAATCACTACGGCAGAGCCTTTTGGCTTGGCAACGTTATCGCGGCCTCGGGGGAGAAGCTGGTCAACTGGGAAACCGGAGAATGTTATTTTGATTCGGATTATTTTAAAAATATTTTAGAGACAGCCAAAACGGTCCCTGAAGAGGGGCTGTCCCATGCGTACAGCACACTCAATACCGATGTGCAAAACAGCACATCGCTTTTGTATTACTGCAATATCGGGGACATCTGGATGGCCAGCATCGCGCCCAGCGCCTTTGGAGAAAATTACTGTTTTGTAGGCTTTCCGGAGATCGGAAATGTGATCTATCCCTCGCTGAGCTTCGGCATTTCTTCCTTTTCCGCCAACAAGGAGGAATGCTGGGCGTTTTTACGCCAATTTGTCACCCGGGAGTATAACACCCAGTTTTTTCTGTCTCCCCGCCGGGATGGAATGCAGGAACAAATTGACAGGGCATGGAGAGAAGTCGTTGAGGACGGAAACGACCGGATCCATCCATACGGCCTGGAAGCCATGAACGAAATTGCCGCCATTATTGAAAACGCTTCCCTTGCGGCACGGCATGACCCGCAGATCTGGCAGATCGTTTGGCCGGAGGCCAGCGCATATTTCGCCGGGCAGCGAAGCCTTGAAGATACGGTGGACCTGATCCAGTCCCGCGCCAGCATCTACATGGCCGAGCAGAGCTGAAAAACGGACACATTGTCATCGAAAAACCACCTATAATCAGAGGGGCTCTCCCAATATAATAAAAGTATAAAGAGGCCGGGACGGGGCCGGAAGGGGAGCAGCTCCTGCAGTTCTTCATCCCGTCCCGGGGATATGGGAGGAAACAGACATGGAAAACTTTTTTGCTTTTGCCAAAGCGGCGCTGCCCTGGGTGGCGGTGGGCCTGCTTCTTGCGGTGTTCTGCGCCAGAGGGGCGGGAAAGAAAAAGAGCGGGAAAGAGGAAAAGCCTGAAAATTACGGCACGGAGGGCATGGCCCTGGGCATGTGCTTCGGCACCGCTATCGGCACCGCCCTGGGGAACAACACGGGTCTGGGCATTTCCCTGGGAATGCTGATCGGCCTGGCCGTCGGCAGCGCCATAGAAAAGAAAGCGCGGGACGACAGCGATGACCAAAAGTAAAGCGGTGATGCTCTTTGGCCTTCCGGTGCTGCTGGTGGCGGGTTATGCCCTGTATCTGCTGCTGCTTATGCAGCCGGGCTTCAACGGCAGCCGGGTGAAAAATCCGGACGCCTATCTGCTGAACATCAAGACAATGAACGGCACGGACCAGCACAGTCTGGCGCTGCAGCAGGGCGACCGCCTGCAGATCCGATTTGAAACGGAGAAAGGCACCCTGACCATGGCCATCACCGGGCCGGACGGGACGGAGCTTTACAGCGGAAACGGGAGAGAGACTACGGATTTTTGCCTGAACATCCCGGAAAGCGGCGTCTATACCATCACCGTCCAGGCCCAGAGGGCAAAGGGGATCATTCAGATTCAGAATATGGGGGCGGCGTAAATGAAACGGGCCTTGAAAATTATTCTCGGGGCCGCCGGACTGCTGGCCTATGAGCTGCTGCTGGACGGCTCCGGTGTGGGAATGAAAGCGCGCTGGGCGAAGGTCAAAGCCTGGGCCGGGCGCGGCTGAAGCATAAAAAGGAGTTTGCCTATGGAAGGGATCACCCTTCGCAGGTTTCAGCCGGGGGACGAATTTGCGGTTTCCGACCTGATCTGCACAACGCTGAAAATCAGCAACGGAAAGGACTATCCGCCCGCGTTTATCGAGGAGAGCATCAGGGACCATTCCCCGGCGCTGATCGCGGCACGGGCGAGGGAAGGGCATTTCTACCTGGCGGTGGACGGCGAAAAAATCATCGGCTGCGGCGGCATCACCGGCTACTGGGGCAGCACGGAGGAGAGCTACCTGACCTCCATTTTTGTTCTGCCGGAGGAGCAGGGCAAGGGCGTGGGAAGCCTGATCGTAAACAGGCTGGAAGCGGATGACTATTTCCGCCGGGCTTGGCGCACCGAGGTCGGCTCATCCCTGACCGCGGTCCGGTTTTACCGGAAAATGGGCTATGAATACAAAAACGGCGTCACGGAGGCCAACGCAGATGGCACGATCAGACTGGAAAAACGGAATATACGATAGAAAGGGCAGGACCGAAACGGCCCTGCCCTTTATGTTATACTAATTCTTGATAGAAAGATTGAATCAGAAGCGAAGGGATATTGGTGCAAGACAAGGCAGAGGAACGCAGCCATACTTTGTGTATGGCAAGTGACGATAACGCAGTATTGCGCCAATAGACCAAGCTGATATTAAAGATTTTTATCAAGAATTAGTATTAGTGTTACTTTTTGAAAAAGGCCACGGCGATGGCCCCGGGGCCGGCATGGGTGCCGATGACGCTGCCGATGGTGGTGAAGCGGACCTCATCCAGTCCCTCTTCCCAGAGTCGTCTGCTGTCCTCGATGTATTTGCGCAGCAGCAGGTCGGACAGTCCGGTGTAGCCCAACATCACCGGCGCGGAGAAATCCACGCCGCCGGCCTTTTCAATCTCCTGCTCCAGCAGGTTGTTGCCCATTTTGGAGCCCCGGGCTTTTCCCAGCACCATGATCTCCCCGTCGGAGACCGCGATGACCGGCTTGATGTTCAAAACCGCGCCGGCAAAGGCCACGGTCTTGGAGATGCGGCCGCCCCGCTTCAGGTACTCCAGGGTGTCCAGCAGGGCCACGATCAAAATCCGTTTTTTCTCCTCTTCCAGCCGTTCGGCGATCTCTTTGGCCTCCAGACCCTCGTCCAGATAGCGCAGCGCAAGCTCGGTCAGAACGGCCGCGCCGATGGTGGCGCTGGCGCTGTCCACCACATAGATGTTTTCAAAGTCCGCGGCGGCGATCACCGCGCTCTGATAGGTGCCGGACAGCTTGGCGGACAGGGTGATTACCACGGCGCTGTCCCCGGCTGCCCGCACTTTTTCATACTCGGCTATAAAGGCCGCGGGCGTGGCCTGGCTGGTGGTGGGGTGTACGTCGGTCTCCACCAGCTTTTCATAAAAGCTCTTGTGGTCGATGGTCACGCCGTCAATGTACTCCTCGTCCCTGAAGTGGACGGTGAGGGGGACCACGCTGACCCGGCCCTTGACTTCCGGCATCAGATCGGTGGTGGAATCGACGATAATTCTTGTGTTCATATTAAACATTCCTTTCTGCGGCATGGAGCGTGCCGATGCTGGTTCTGGCCAGGGCGTCCAGACTGTCGCTGATGATGGTCAGACTGCGGTAAAAGGCCAGCCGTTCCTCCTCCGTCAACCCGGTGCTGACTTCTTCCAGCACCCAGTTGATTTTGGCGGCGATCAGCCCGGCGATCTGCTCCCCCTTTTCCGTCAGGACCAGGGGGCTTTTGTAGCGCTTGGCGGTTTTGGACTGGCAGCAGAGATAGCCCTCGCCCTCCAGAAATTCCAGCGCCCGGGAGATGGTGGCCTTGTCCTCCTCACAGCATTCGCACAGGTCCGTGGAGGTCAGCCCCTTGCCCGTGTACAGATAGTACAGGCAGGAGACGTGGGCGCTGCGCAGGCCGTATTCCGCCATCTCCTGGTTTTTGATCTTGCGGATATTGCGGCTGATCCGGTTGATCAGCACAGTGAAGGTTTCGAAGCGATTTTCCATGGCTGTTCTCCTTGTTGAAGTTTCAACAACTGAAAATATAACAGGTTCTTGTTGAAATATCAACAAGAACCTAAAAAAGAAACCGGGGTGGTCTATCCCCATAAACCTGTCATTCTGAACCGCGTCAGCGGTGAAGAATCCCGTGAACAGAAGTACTGTGCGTATCCATACGGGATCCTTCGCTTCGCGCAGGATGACAAAAGAATCAACACCCGTCATTCTGAGGAACGGAGTAATAATGGGTCTGCCGCTCACGAGTGATTGTCATTAGGGACAACATTTTTGGGTACAAAACAGCCATGTGCTTAACTCTCAAAAAAGCACACCGGGTCCTCTTTCTTCATAACGATAGGCGGCTGATTTTATCGCAAATCTAAGACCACTTTCTGCAGTCAGCAAAGGAATCATAGAAGCATCTGTAAGATGGTAATCCTCAGTCAAAGTATAAACCGGACGGCCGTTGGCTTCTGCGTAACATTGATAATTCGTCACACGAAGATAAATCTGATTCCCGCCTTTTACCACATCTCTCTTTGCAAGCGTCTTTTCAAAATCGAAAGCAACATCTTCTCTGTTTTCTGTTGTACTCAGATGCTTCAGTACTTCTATATTTCCATCTGGACGACCGGGTGTAGGTTCGTAAATCCAAATCGGATCGGAATAATCATCAATCGCTTCACCACCGGGGTAAACAGAACGGTAAAATTGTTCGAATTTCCGGGCGTCCAGCCGTTTACCACGGACCACATCGCCGGGAATTGTGCGGACAAAACCACCTGCATTACGGGAAGGAAATCCATCATTTGTAATTTCCAGATAGCACTTCCCATCACCGAATCCGATACGAACCACGTCACCATGATCGCCAGGTTTGCCTAAAATGTTTACCCAGTTTTTAACCTGTTGAGTTTCAATCCTCGATTGTTTTTTTATTATATTTCTTTGACATATGTACACCTCTTACTATGCAGTAACGAATTCAAGTAAGATCCCCACTCTCATATTTTAAAACTCCAGGATGCAAATTTTTGTTGAATTCATTATAGCATAAAGCAAATAAAAATGCCAGAGGCAAACTACCTCTGGCACTGTTTTATCCTGCCGCGTCCAGCATATTCTCAATAAAGATCCCGTACCCCGTGACGGGGTCGTTGACCAGTACGTGGGTCACCGCGCCGATGATCTTGCCGTTCTGCAGGATGGGGCTGCCGCTCATTCCCCGCACGATTTCGCGCAGCCAGATCAGAGAGGGGGTAGAGAGGACAGACAGGAGCTGATGAGCCGGGAGGAAAACCAATCCACGCATGTTCAGCCCCGGCCCAAATTCAGGATGCCGATGTTGAAATCGGGGTCGTATTCATACAGCTCATCCGTCACGTCAATTTCCAGTTCTTTTACGATGTGCTCCAGCGTTTCAAAACCGGCTGTGCCGCTGACTGTCAGCAGATAGCCGTATTCTTCGCTGAACAGAAGTACATAGTTCACTTTGGCAAGGGCTCCGGCTGTGCCGGAGGGGTCCCAGGCCGCAGTCAGCTCCCTGACCGAAAGGCTGTCCCATTGTTCCTCCTTTACCACTTCCACCTGGCCGTTGACAACCAGCTGATAGCCGGGGGCGGCATAGCCGATGCTGATGTCATACAGAATATCCTCATCGTCCCAATGGCCGCATTTCTGATACCAGCCCTCCTCATCTACGGTGTCCGGGTCCAAAACCATGAGCTCTGCAGGCACCCAATGGGGCTTGAAGCGGATCTTGTGCGGGGCGGATTCACAGTCAAAGCCGATCACCATTCCTGCGTCCGGATAGTACATCCCCACGTCAAATTTCTCCCCGGCCGCGTTTTGCTCTGCCCATGTGCCTTTCACAGTTTCCGACGCTTCAGGCCTTCGCCATGTGAAGCCAAAGAGGCCCAGCGCGTAAGCGCTTAGGGTAAAAAGGGACAGCAGCACGGCGGCGATCAAAACGATACGCACCGTTCTGCCCAGAACACAGCGGCGGTGCCTTGACCCGGATGTGATCTGCGCCATGACCCGCGCTTTGATCCGCTTGGCCGTTTCCCCGTCAAAGCCCGCAAAATCCACATCCTCCGGGAAACACTCAGCGGCCATATCCGCAACCGCAATCTTCACAGCTGATCCCCCTCTCTTCCAGATAGCTTTTCAGCTTCTCCCTTCCCCGGGATAATCGCTGCCGCACCGCGGCGGGACTGAGCTCCAGCGCGGCAGCGATCTCCTCGGTTTTCTGATACAAAAAATAGTAGCGCCGGAAGATGGAACGGTCCGGCTCCGGCAATTCATCCGCCGCCTGGCGCGTCAGGCGACAAACATCTTTTTTCAACATTTCCTCCTCCAGGTCAGGGGAGGAGAGAATCATATAATCTTCCTCCAGCGGAACGGACAGGTGCAGATTCCGCAGCTTGTTTTTGGCCAGATTACGGGTGACTGCGGCCAGGTAGGCTTTCAGCTTTCCCTCCTCCACCTGGCCGGCATGGTTCCAAAGGGCGAGAAAGGCGTCGGCGGCGATCTCCTCCACGTCCTCCGGTTGAAGCGGGGGAATGGTAATATTTGCCGCGATGGTGCAGACATAGGCGCTGTATGTTTTTATGATTTCGGACAAAGCGCGGCTGTCTCCGGCCGCGAGGCGCGCTGAAAGGCGTTTTTCGTTCAAAACGGCACCCGCTCCTTTCTTCTCGTTTATCATAACACGGCTGGACAGCATTTTGTGACAGGATTTCCGAAAATATTTTTTCTGTCACAACTTTCCGCTTTCCGGTTTTCTGAGTAACAGAGAACGGAAGGAGGAAAACAGCCGATGAAGAGAATATCAGCACTTATTCTGCTGCTGGCCCTGGTTTTCCCGCTTTGCTCCTGCGGCGCCGGAAAAACGGAAGAGCACAATGAACAGCAGCCTTATGCGGCAGAAGAAACCCATATGGGCTATCTGCCCCAAAAGCTCCCTGCCCCGGAGGGATGGGAGAACATACGGGACATCACGCTGGACGGCAACAGGATCTATACCGCCGGGACGATGGGAACCGGAAAGAATGGGCAGAGCGGGGCCCCGGCGGCAATTACACCCTGGCTGGGCGTGTTTCAGATCGAAGAGGAGAGCTGGCGGCAGATCAGTCTCCCCGAAACGGCGGCGGGGGAGTTTCGCAGCATCTCTGCAAAGGAGGGCCTGCTGTGGGCTTTGCTGGTCGACTATGGCGGCGAGGATTATTCTTTTTCCCTGCTGCAATACAGCATGGACACAGACCAGGTCACGATCCGGCCCATCGGCTTTGCTCCCGCTGAGGGGCCCATCGGATACGGCTTCGGCGGCATTGCCGCGATAGGCAACGGCCTTGCACTTCTCTGTGACGAAAAGAACAATTATGTTATCGACACAGAGGGGAATATCCTGAAAATCCTGCCCCTTACAGAGGGCGATCCGCGCTGCCGCATGGAGCGGGGCGGACAGCTTTTTGCCCGCTGCACAAAGGGCGGACAGGACGGTTTTGCCTGTTTTGATCCGGAAACCTTAACTTTCACGTCCTTCGCCCCCTTCAACGCCCAATCCACGGAGCCCGGGCAGTTCAGCAGCTATGGCGAAGCAACAAGCTCCCGCTGTGAGAGCGAAGGGGAAAGTCTGCTGCTCTGCGGAAACGACGGGTTGTACCGCTATGACCCCAGCGGCGGCAGTACAGAGCGTCTTTCTCCGTGGACAGATCTTGCGACAGAGGCAAGAGACCTGAATATGCCGGCAGAAGTGATTCTGGAGGCGGAAAACGGCGACTTGTTCTTCTGCTCCAACGGCCCATATCTGATCAGATTGCAGCTGACGGAGCAGAGAAACAAAATTCTTCTTCGCTTTGCCTGCTGCGGAAACGGCCAGCGATATCAGGACGCCATCCTGCGCTTTAACAACACAAACCCGGACTATAAAATCGAAATGGTCAGCATTGAGCCCTCTGACCCCGACCGGCGGGAACGATTTCAAAGGGAATTTGCCGCCGGGTATGCTTATGATATCATCGACACGGCACTGCTTCCAGGGGACGGCGCGGACGCCTCTGTTCTTGCCGATCTGCTGCCGCTGATCGACAGCGACGGGGAGTACAGCCGCGAAGACTTCATTCAGCCAATCTTGACGGGCATGATGAAGGACGGCGGGCTGTATGAGCTGATCCCCAGCGTGGCGATTATGAGTCTGGCCACAAGCCCCGACGATACTCCCGGCGCGGACGGCTGGACGATGGAAAATTTAGCGGACGGAAAGCCCCTGTTCTCCGCCCGCTGGGACCGGGAGAAGCTGCTGGACTGGCTTTGCCTTGCCGCGTCGGCGGAGTTTGTGGACTGGCAGAGCGGGACGTGCAGCTTCGACAGCCTGCTTTTTTCGTCCTGGCTGACGCTCATCAAAGAGGGGAGCATCGCCGACGACCTGGATCAGGCCGTACTGCTTTCCCCGCAATATAATGCGGCGGCAGGGCCCTGGCCCTATTTGGACGAGCTGGAGGGCAGCTATATCTTTTCGGGCCTGCCCGGGGCCTCCTCTCCCGGTTATTTCCTGAGGCTGAACGATCTGCCGGGGGACCAGGCAGATGAGATCCGGCTGGGCATTGCGGCAAACAGCCCACACCGGGAGGCTGCGTGGGCGTTTCTGCGGCTCTTCCTCCGGCCGGAGTATGCCGATGAGATCCCCGTTCTCCGTTCAAGCTTTGAAGCGCGCCTTGCTGAGAGAACGGAAAATGAAAATACTCTGTCCGATCTGCCGCCCTTCACCGCGGAGGACGGGGAAAAGCTGCGGACGCTGGTTGAGGCAAGCACGAAAATGATCCGGGACGACCCTGCGCTCCGGCAGATCATTCACGACGAAGCCGCAGCCTTTCTGGCAGGCCAGCGGGAAGCGGACGAAGCCGCGAAGCTGATTCAGAGCCGGGCGGCCATCTATGTGGCAGAGCATTGCGGATAAGGCAAAAGCCCGGGGCCGGAGAAAAGCTCCGCGCAAGGAAATTGAAGTACAGAATGACTGCCGCCGGACAGAGGAGCAGGAATACCTTGCCTGCTGATACAAATGTAATACTAATTCTTGATTAAAAGATTTAATCAGCGGCGCAGGGATATTGGTGCAAGACAAGGCAGAGGAATGCTGCCATACTTTGTGTATGGCAAGTGACGATAACGCAGTATTGCACCAATAGACCAAGCTGATATTAAAGATTTTTATCGAGAATTAGTATAAACGATGCCCGGAAAGCCTTGAAAATACAGGCTTGTCCGGGCATCGGGTATGTTTAGGGCAGCGCGCTGTTATTGTAAGCGATGCAGAAAATTAAGAGATGCGGTTATTTGTCAAATTATTTTTCATTAAAAACGTATTTTGTAATCCCCTCATATTTCAGAATGAACGGCGATGTACACTCAATGAAGTACGGTTTATTTAAAATATTTTTAGGAAAAAGACGATATTTGCGTTAGTTCAATTTATACGCCCAATGACCGCCTTCACGGCACTTTGTAAGATTTCCTTCTGCTGCTAATCCTGTCAAAATCCGATTCGCCGTAGCAGCAGACACACCACATAGCTCCCGCACATCCGCATTCATAATAAACGGATGTGTTTTCAGGAACTTCTCAATCTGCTTCCACCGCATCGTCGCCTTATCCATCGGCCCATCACTCATTCCATCGCTCAAATTGATTGCGTCGGTGAGCGATGCTTTGATTGCCGAGAGCATAAATTCAATAAATACCGTGGACGCCCCGGCGTCATTGGATGCATTGATGGCCGCATAATACTCCTGCAGGCGGTCATGGATAATAGATTCCACCGGGAGCCAGGCAAAGGCCGGATTCCATTTGGAGAGCAGCAGCGTATGCCATAGACGGCCAACGCGGCCGTTTCCATCGGCAAAGGGGTGGATCAGTTCAAACTCATAATGGAACACGCAGCTGCGGATCAACATATGCACATCGCTGTTTTTCACCCAGTCCAGCAGCTCCATGACCAGATCCGGGACATACTGCGGCAGCGTGCCGAAATGCAGGATATGCCCTTCCTGATCGACAACACCCACAGGCCGGGTGCGGAACATTCCTGACTCCTCCACCAGTCCCCGTGTCATGATGCCATGGGCGGTCAGCAGGTCATCCACAGAATAGGGATCCAGCTCGTCCAGCCGCTCATAGATCTCGTAGGCGTTTTTGACCTCAGCGATATCCTTAGGCGGCGCCAGGACGTGCTTCCCGTTGAGGACCGCTGTTACCTGTTCCAGACTGAGGGTATTTTGTTCAATGGCGAGGGAGCCGTGGATGGTGCGAATACGGTTGGTCCGGCGCAGAGTGGGGTTGCCGGAAAAGGGGTTCAACGCTGTGAGTCTGCCCACCAGTTCGGCAATTTCCGCAACGCGGAAAAGCATCGTATTCGTTATTGCAAAAGGAGGTTTCCTGATTCTCATAGAGTTACCTTCATGTGGAAGATTTGTTCAACCTTATTATACCACACATCCCTCATTTCATCAATCATTTCAGGGCGCGGATGAGGGATGGTGATGCTTAAAAACAGGGATTTTTGCTGTCGAAGGGCGGGGAATGAGGAAAAGCAGGGGGCGAATAGAATGAACGGAGGTGAGATTATGGTGGAGACCGCGTTTATTCTTTTGATGAACAGCATCCTGCTGATGCTGCGCATCGCCCCGGGGGACTCTTTTCCCAAGCCCCTGAGCCGGGCGGAGGAGCAGGAATACCTTGCCCGCTGGGCCCAGGGCGACGTGGAGGCCAGAAACCTGCTGGTGGAGCACAATCTCCGCCTGGTGGCGCACATCATGAAAAAGTACTACACCCAGACCGACGATGTGGACGATCTGATCTCCATCGGGACCATAGGGCTGATCAAGGGCGTGAATACCTACAAGCCCGACAAGGGCGTGCGCCTGGCCACTTACGCAAGCCGCTGCATTGAAAACGAGATATTGATGCACTTTCGCAGCCGGAAGAAGTCGGCGGGTGATGTGAGCCTGTCGGACGCCCTGGATGTGGACGGGGACGGCAGCGGCCTGTCCATCATGGACGTGGTGGCCCAGGAAGATGACATGGCCGAGCGGATCGGCAACGCGGAGCTGTGCCAGGAGCTTTTACGGAGCATCGAGACCAGTCTGACCAAGCGGGAGGCAAAAATCATCCGCCTGCGCTACGGTCTGGACGGCGCGTCCCCCATGACCCAGAAAGAGACCGCCCAGCTCTGCGGCATCAGCCGATCCTACGTCTCCCGAATAGAAAAGAAGGCTCTGGAAAAGCTGAGACTGAGTCTGGGGGAGAGCGGCTGCTTTTAGGAACTGCGGGTAAAGAAAACTAAAAATTTTTGAAAAACCTGCGTCGAAGCCTGTTGACGGCAGCGAGTTAAAGTGCTATGATAAGGACGCTTAAAAGCACTTTCAAGGAGTTCCATTCATGAAGAACCTGTTTGCAGCTTACGCATATTATTTTACCTTTTACTTTTTTGGCTTTATCGTCAACAAGGTAAGAGTGTTTTTCGCTGCAACAAAACCGGTTTCTTCCATGGCCTGAGAAAGGAAAAAATCGTAATTTACAGCCTGCGGTGGATAAACACATCACCGCAGGCATTTTTTGTTCCTGCGGCTGCAGGGCAGAAAGGGAGAGTAAAAATGATCATCATCGTAAAACACGGCGCAAATGAAGAGAGAATACAGGACCTGATCCACTGGATCGAGTCTCAGAATCTGATCACCCATGTGTCCAAGGGGGAGTTTACCACCATCGTGGGCGTCATCGGCGACACGTCCAAGCTGGACGAGGATTTGATTATGGGTCTGGACATCGTAGACTCCGTCAAGCGCGTGTCTGAGCCCTTCAAGAGCGCCAACCGCAAATTCCACCCCCTGGACAGCATCATCGACGTGTCCGGGGTGAAGGTAGGCGGAGGGAACTTCGCCATGATTGCCGGCCCCTGCTCCGTGGAGAGCCATGACCAGATCATCTCCATCGCCCAGGACGTGAAGGCGGCGGGCGCCAACATGCTCCGGGGCGGCGCGTTCAAGCCCAGAACCTCTCCCTACGACTTCCAGGGCCTGAAGGCCGACGGCCTGGAGCTGCTGCTGGAGGCAAAGAAGATCACCGGCCTGCCCATTGTTACGGAGATCATGAACGCAAACCACCTGCCCATGTTTGAAAACGTGGACCTGATCCAGGTGGGCGCCAGAAATATGCAGAACTTTGAGCTTTTGAAGGAGCTGGGACACACCAACAAGCCCATCCTCCTCAAGCGGGGCCTCGCCAACACCATCAAGGAGCTGCTGATGGCGGCGGAGTACATCATGTCCGGCGGCAACGAGAACATCATCCTCTGCGAGCGGGGCATCCGCACCTTTGAGACGGCCACCAGAAACACCCTGGACCTGTCCGCCATCCCCGTGCTCCACGAGCTGACCCATCTGCCCGTGGTCATCGACCCCAGCCACGCCACCGGCGTTGCCCGCTACGTCAAGCCCATGGCCATCGCTGCGGCGGCGGCCGGCTGCGACGGACTGATCATCGAGGTCCACAACGACCCGCCCCACGCCCTCTGCGACGGCGCCCAGTCTCTGCGGCCCGAGCAGTATGCGGATGTGGCCAAAGCAGTAAATACGGTAAGAGCGGCTCTGGCCGAATAATCATTGAAAAAAGGAGGGATGACCATGAAAATCGGAATTGTCGGTTTGGGCCTGATCGGCGGCTCTCTGGCTCGGGCTTACCACAAGAGCGGGCATGAGGTCTACGGTTATAACCGCAACAAGGTGGTGCAGGATTACGCAAAGCTGGAAGGCACTCTGGCAGGGGAGCTGAATCAGGAGACTATGGCACAGTGCGACGCCATATTCATTTGCCTGTACCCCCAGAAAGCCATTGAATTTCTGGAAGAAAACGCCCCGGTCATCCCCAAAAACGCCCTGGTGATCGACTGCTGTGGTACAAAGCGGCTGGTGTGCAGGGCCGGCTTTGCTCTGGCGGAGCAGTACGGCTTCACCTTCGTGGGCGGCCACCCCATGGCCGGCACCCAGTTTTCCGGCTACGCCAAAAGCCGGGCGGACATGTTTCAGGGCGCGTCCATGATCATCGTCCCGCCGGAGGCGGACGATATATTGCTGCTGGACCGGATCAAGAAGATCCTGACCCCGGCGGGCTTTGCCCATGTGACCGTCACCACCGCCGAGCATCACGACGCCATGATCGCCTACACCTCCCAGATGTGCCACATTCTGTCCAACGCCTATGTGAAAAGCCCCAGAGCTCAGGAGCACAAGGGCTATTCCGCCGGAAGCTACCGGGATCTGACCCGGGTGGCCTGGCTCAATGAGAACATGTGGACCGAGCTTTTCCTGGAAAACAAGGACTATTTGATGGAGGAGCTGGACTTAGTAATTGGGTTCCTGAAGGAGTACCGGGACGCCATGGCCGATGACGACGCGGACCGCCTGCGCAGCCTTCTGGCCGAGGGCAGGATCTGCAAGGAGAAGGTGGACGCCCCATGAAAAGTATTGAGATCAACACAGCAAATCCCTATCAGGTGCTTGTGGGCGGCGGTCTGATCGGCCGCACAGGGGAGCTGGCGGCGGAGCTGGTCAAGGGCAGAAATGCCCTGATCGTCTCCGGCAGCAACGTTTTCCCTCTTTACGGGGAGACTGTCCGGGAGAGTCTGGAAAAAGCGGGCTTTTCAGTCTGCTCCTATGTGTACCCCGCCGGGGAAAAGTCCAAAACGGCGGACACCCTCATCGACATTTTGAACTTCATGGCGGAGCATCAGCTGACCCGGTCAGACGCGGTGTTTGCTCTGGGCGGCGGCGTCACCGGAGACATGGCGGGACTGGCGGCAGCCCTGTATCAGCGGGGCATCGCCTGCATCCAGCTACCCACCACCCTGCTGGCGGCTGTGGACTCCTCAGTGGGCGGCAAAACCGCCGTGAACCTTCCGGCGGGAAAAAACCAGATGGGCGTTTTCTCCCAGCCCAGGCTGGTGATTTGCGACACCGACTGCCTGAACACCCTGCCCCCGGAGGTCTATACCGAGGGCTGGGCGGAAGTGGTCAAATACGCCTTTATCGACAAGGGAGCGCTGCAGGCGCTTCTCCTTCAGAATAAGCCGGAGGAACAGATCGAAGAGATCATTGCCGAGTGTGTGAAGATCAAGCGGGACGTGGTGACGGCGGACGAGTTTGACCTGGGCGCGCGGCAGCTGTTGAATTTCGGCCACACCATCGGCCACGCCATTGAAAAATGCAGCGGTTTCAGCTGGTATCACGGCATGGCCGTGGCGGTGGGCATGGCCATGATGATCCGGGCCTGCCGGATAAAGGGCATATGCGACGAAGAGTGCCTGAATAAGGCGGAGCTGCTGCTGAAGAAATTCGGCCTGCCCCAAGACTGCGAATACCCGGCGGAGGCGCTTTTGGAGGCCGCCATGGCGGACAAAAAGCGCAGCGGCGGGACCATCACCCTGGTGCTGCCGGAGACCTTCGGCGTCTGCCGGCTGAAAAAAACCGCATTCAATGAACTGGGCGAGCTGATCGCCCTGGGAAAGAGATAAACTATGGATATCCGAATCAGACCTGTGCCCCTGCACGGGGCGGTGACGCCGCCGCCCAGCAAAAGTCAGGCTCACAGGCTCATCCTCTGCGCCGCCCTGGCTGAGGGCAGAAGCATCATCAGAAACCTGGCCTTTTCCCAGGATATCCGGGCCACGCTGGGCTGTGTTTCCGCTCTGGGCGCAAGCTGGACGGAGCAGGAAAGCGGCGTCATCGCCGTGGACGGCATCGGTGGCCGGGAATACACCGGGGCTCTGCCCCATTTGGACTGCGGCGAGTCCGGCTCCACCCTGCGCTTTCTGATCCCCATCGCTCTGGCGGTGGCGGGAGGCGCGGAGTTTAGCGGCCGGGGCAGACTGATGCAGCGGCCCCAAAAGCCCTATTTTGATCTCTTTGACCAAATGGGCATAAAATACGAACAAAAGGACGACAGGCTCCGGGTGGAAGGACGGCTGAAACCGGGGGAGTACCGGATGGCCGGCAACGTGTCCAGCCAGTTTTTTACAGGGCTGCTGTATGCCCTGCCTCTGCTGGAAGGGCAGTCCCGGATCATCCCCACCACGGCGCTGGAATCGGAGGACTATATCCGTATGACCATACAGGCCCAGGCGCTGGCCGGGCTCAGCGTGGAAGAGCTACCCGGCGGCGGTTACGGCGTGGAAGGCCAGCGCTACCGGCCCATGGACGAGGCCGTGGAGGCGGACTGGTCCCAGGCGGGCTTCTGGTACGCGGCAAAGAACCTGGGCAGTGATTTGACGATCTGCGGCATGGATGAACAGTCCCTCCAGGGCGACAGGCGGATCGCGGAGTTCGCGGCGCTGCTGGGCCGTGAGGGGGACCGGGAGATCGACGTGTCCCAGTGCCCGGATCTGGTGCCGCCTCTGGCCGCCATGGCCGCTTTGCGGAAAGGGGACTGCCGCATCACCGGCGCGGCCCGGCTCCGCATCAAGGAGAGTGACCGGCTCGCCGCCGTCACCGCCGCCCTGAACGCCATGGGCGCGGAGGTGGAGGAGTTTCCAGAGGAGCTGTTGATCCATGGGGTGGACTGCCTGAAAGGCGGCGCAATTATCGATTGCTGCAACGACCATCGGATCGCCATGATGTGCGCCGTGGCCGCCACCCGCGCTAACGGCGGGGAGACGGTTTTGCAGGGCGCGGAATGTGTCCGGAAGTCCTACCCGGATTTCTGGCAGGTATACAGAGCACTGGGAGGTGACTTTGATGTCCTCGACCTGGGGGAATAAAATCAAAATATCCGTCTTTGGCCAGTCCCACGCGGAGGCCATCGGCGTCTGCATTGACGGGCTGCCCGCCGGAGAGCGGGTGGACCGGGAGGAGCTTCGGCACTTTATGCAGCGCAGAGCCCCCGGCAGAAGTAACGTCTCCACGCCCCGGCGGGAGGCCGACGAGGTGAAGATCCTCTGCGGCCTGGTGGAGGATGTCACCTGCGGCGCGCCCCTGGCGGGGATCATCGAAAACACCAACACCCGCTCCAAGGACTATGCCTTTTTGAAAGAGACGCCCCGGCCCGCCCACGCGGACTACCCGGCCCAGGTGAAATACGGCGGCTTTCAGGACGTGCGGGGAGGCGGACATTTCTCCGGCAGGCTGACAGCGCCCCTGTGCATCGCCGGCGGCATCTGTCTGCAAATTTTGGCCCGTAAAGGCATAGAAATTGCCGCCCATATTTCTTCCGTGGGCGATGTGCAGGACGAGGGCTTTGACCCCATGGGTCTCTCCCGGGAGAGCCTTGCGGGGCTGAGAGCGGCGGATTTCCCCACGCTGTCGGCGGAAAAAGGGGAGGAGATGAGAGCGCTCATTTTGGCCGCCTCCGCGGAGGGCGACTCTGTGGGCGGCACGGTGGAGTGCATTGTCACCGGCCTTCCCGTGGGGATCGGCGGCCCCCTCTTCGGCGGGCTGGACGGGAAGATCGCCTCCGCCATCTTCGGCATCCCGGCGGTAAAGGGCATAGAATTCGGCGCGGGCTTCGGAGCTGCCGGAATGAAAGGCTCGGAAAATAACGACCCCTACACCGTGAAAGACGGAAAAATACAGACTTTGAGCAACAACGCGGGGGGAATATTGGGCGGCATCAGTACCGGTATGCCGGTCATATTCAAAACCGCTTTCAAGCCCACCCCCTCCATTACAAAGCCCCAGCAGAGCGTCAGGCTTTCCACCCTGGAGGAGACGGAGCTTCGCGTTGTGGGCAGGCATGACCCCTGTATCGTCCCCCGGGCGGTGCCCGTGGTGGAGGCGGTAACGGCCATCGCCGTCCTGGACGCATTATTGGAAAATTGATGGGAGAAGATCAACATGAACAACGAACTTGAACAGCTGAGAGGCCAGATCGACCAGATCGACGACAAGATCATCGCTCTTTTCAAGGAGCGTATGCAGGTGGCGGAGAAAATCGCCATGTTTAAAAAGGAGCACGACATGCCCACCCTGGCCCCGGGCCGGGAGCGGGCGCTGCTGGCCCGGGTGGCAGAAGAGGCGGGGGAGGAGTTTGCCGACTATACCGAGTCCCTTTTCCGCACCATTATGGCCGCCAGCCGCTCTTACCAGAATGTGCGCGCCGGAAAGAAGTCCCAGGTCTATGAGAGCGTGAAGGACGCGCTGGAAAACACGCCCCAGCTCTTCCCCCAGCGGGCCAGAGTGGCCTGCCAGGGCATTGAGGGCGCTTATTCCCAGATTGCCTGCGACAGCATCTTCAAATCCCCCAGCATCATGTATTTCAAGAGCTTTGACAATGTATTCAAGGCGGTGGAGAGCGGCATGTGCCAGTACGGCATCCTGCCCATTGAAAACAGCACCGCCGGATCGGTCAACACCATTTACGATCTGATGCTCCGGCACAACTTCTCCATCGTCCGCTCCGCCCGGCTGAAGGTCAGCCACAATCTGCTGGCAAAGTACGGCACAAAGCTTTCCGACGTGAAGGAGATCTTCTCCCACGAGCAGGCCATCAACCAGTGCGCGGCCTTTCTGGTCGGGATGAAGGGCGTGAAAGTCACGGTGGTGGAGAATACCGCCGTGGCCGCCAAAATGGTGGCGGAGTCCGATGACCCGGGCGTGGCCGCCCTGTCCTCCCGCTTCTGCGCGGAGCATTACGGGCTCCAGACCTTACAGGCCAATGTGCAGGATCAGGACAACAACTACACCCGCTTCATCTGTATCTCCAAACAGCCGGAGATCTATCCGGGCGCCGACCGCACTTCCTTTATGATGATCATCTCCCACAAGCCCGGCTCGCTGTATAACGTGCTGTCCAAGTTCTACGCCCTGGGCATCAACCTGCGCAAGCTGGAGAGCCGCCCCCTGCCGGACCGGGAGTTTGAGTTCATGTTCTATTTCGATATCGAGTCCTCCGTCTACGCCCCGGAGATGGAAAAGCTTTTTCTGGATCTGGAGTCGGAGAGCGAGGAATTCCGCTATCTGGGCACATACAACGAGGTGATCTGTTAATATGAGCGATAAAAAACGCTGCGGGCTGATCGGCGAAAAGCTGGGCCACAGCTTCTCGCCCGCCATCCACGGCAAACTGGCCGATTATGAATATAAGCTCTACGAGCTGAGCCCCGAGCAGGTAGGGCCGTTCCTGGAAAAAAAGGAATATGACGGGCTGAATGTGACCATCCCCTATAAAAAGACGGTCATCCCTTACTGCGACGAGCTGACGGAGGCCGCAAAAAGCATCGGCAGCGTCAACACCATTGTGGAGCGCCCGGACGGCACTTTGCTGGGCCACAATACCGACTATGACGGCTTTATGTGGCTGCTGAAAAACGCCGGGGCCGACGTAAAGGGAAAAAAGGCCGTGGTGCTGGGCACCGGCGGAGCGTCCGTCACCGTTCAGGCCGCATTGCGGGACCTGGGCGCAGTGCAGGTGGTGGTCGTCTCCCGCAGCGGAGAGGACAACTATGAAAATATCTCCCGCCACAGTGACGCGAAAATTTTAGTCAATGCCACGCCCGTGGGCATGTACCCCAAAACCGGCGTAAGCCCGGTGGATCTGGACAGCTTTACCGCCCTGGAGGGCGTGTTCGACGTGGTGTATAACCCGGCCAGGACCCAGCTGCTGCTGGAGGCGGAGAAGCGGGGCATCCCCTGCGCCAACGGCCTGGGTATGCTGGTGGCTCAGGCCAAGGCCGCCTGCGAGCGCTTTACCGGCAAGCCCATTGACGACGAAAAGGTGTACACCATCAAGGCCGAGATGGAGCGCAATACCCGGAACGTCATGCTCATCGGTATGCCCGGCAGCGGCAAATCCACCGTGGGCGCGGCCCTGGCGGAAAGCTTGGGCAGAAAGCTTGTGGATGTGGATGAGCGCATTGTGGAGCTGGCCGGATGCTCCATCCCCGAGATTTTTGCAAAAGAAGGGGAGGAGGGCTTCCGGCAGATCGAGCATCAGGCCCTGTGCGAGGTCTCCAAGGAGAGCGGCCTGGTCATCGCCACCGGCGGCGGCGTTGTTACCCGCCGGGAAAACCTGGACCCCATGCGCCAGAACTCTCTGATCGTGTGGCTGCTGAGAGATATTTCCCTGCTGCCCAAAGACGGCCGCCCCCTGTCACAGACCAATTCTCTGACGGAGATGTTCAAAGTCCGTGAGCCCTTGTACCGCGCCGCCGCCGACTGCATTGCCGACAATAACGGCAGTCTGGAGAACACCGTAAAGCAGATTTTGGAGGCGATGTAAAATGAAGCTTCTTGTGATCAACGGCCCCAACCTGAACATGCTGGGTATCCGGGAACCGGACATCTACGGCAGGCAGACCTACAAAGACCTTGTGGATTATGTAAACCAAATCTGCGCCCGGAAGGGGATCGCCTGCGAGGTTTTCCAGTCCAACCACGAAGGGGACCTTGTGGATAAAATTCAGGCGGCCTACGGCAATACGGACGGCATCGTCATCAATCCCGCCGCCTACACCCATACCAGTGTGGCCATCCTGGACGCGCTGAAGGCGGTGTGCATCCCGGCGGTGGAGGTACACCTGTCCGATGTGAATGCGCGGGAGAGCTTCCGCCACATCTCCTACGCGGGTATGGCCTGTGAAAAGACCTACGCGGGCTTTGGCTTTGAGGGCTATAAAATGGCCATCGAGTACCTGGAAGGGAAAAATAATTTGTAAATTATTCGTAACTTTTGCCGGAAAACGGGCAAGAGGGGGCCTGTGTGGGGCAGGAAAGCCCCGCTTATGCTTGAACTTGTGCAAAAATTGTGGTATAATGTTATCCATTGAGATTTGCGCGAAAGGCAGGTGCGGGGTTTGAAACGGAGAAAATTGTTCTGGCTGTTTGGCATGGCAGCCTTGTGCCTCGTGCTTTTTACGATTATTGACGCCCGGCTGGAGAACACCACCAGCGTTATTATGGGCGGGGCCCAGGGAGCCTATGTCACCAGCGACACGGTGACCTTTGAAGACCCCAACGCCGAAGCCGAGCCCACGGCGGAAGACCTGCTGGACTGGCCGGAGGTCGACTTTGAAGACCCCACCAACCAGTACCGCATGGTCCGTGACGAGACCAACTTCCTTTTGTCCTCGGCCTTTATCCCGGAGGACCTGGCTGAGATCCCCGGATACCGGCTGAGTATTTCCTCCGTGGCGCTGCCCTATCTGGAAGCGCTGATGGACGCGGCCAGGGAGGCGGGCTTTAATATCTATGTGGCGGGGGCCTACCGCACCTACGGCCATCAGAACTATCTGTTCAACAGCAAGGCCAGCCAGATCGCCGCCGGCATGGGGATCGATGATTATATGGACCCGGATTATCAGATCGCTGTGGAGGAGGCCAGAACCATCACCGCCTTCCCCGGCAGCAGCGAGCATCAGCTGGGTCTGGCCGTGGACCTGATGGACCGGCAGTATTCCAGCTGGGTCTATGAGAACATGAATCAGGAGTTTTACGCCTGGCTGGACGAGCACTGCGCGGAGTACGGCTTTATCAAGCGCTACCCCACCAAGAAGCTGCTGCTCACCGGCTGGGATGAGCCCTGGCACTACCGCTTCGTGGGCAAGGAGGCGGCCACCTTCATCATGGAGCACGACCTCTGCTATGAAGAGTTTTACGCCCACTACCACCCGGAGTTTACCTATTGAGCACAAGATGTTTTCCGTATTTTGATAAAAAATGCTTGCAATGTACGCGATATAGTGGTATTATCACAGAGTAAGGTTTATTTTTCTCAATGGAGTGGGCAAACGCCCACTCTTTTTTACGAACATAAACCCATAACGATCGGGAAGTGAGTGAAGCATGAGTAAGATCACCGACAAGGTAACGGCCCTGGCCAGACCCATCGTCGAGGAGGAGGGCTGCTCCCTCTGGGACGTGGAATATGTGCGGGAGGCCGGTTCCTGGTATCTCCGGGTATTTATCGATAAAGAAGGCGGCGTCTCCATTGACGACTGCGAGCGCATCAGCCGCCGTCTGGACCCCATCCTGGACGAGGAGGATCCTATCCCCGACAGCTATGTGTTTGAGGTGGGTTCCGCCGGAGCGGAGCGAGAGCTGAAGCGCCCCTCTGATTTTGAACAGTTCATGGGCAGCCAGGTGGAAGTAAAGCTCTACCAGCCGGTAAAGGGCAGCAAGGCCTTTGTGGGTACGCTTTCCGGCTATGACCAGGGGAAAGTGACCGTCACCGTGGGCAAAGAGACCATGAGCTTTGAAAAAGCACAGACAGCGCAGGTAAAACTGCACGTAACGATATAAAAGGGGTTAATGAAATGAACGCAGAATTTTTTGAAGCTGTAGA
>JBJDXP010000150.1:0-35604 GCA_051866735.1 Candidatus Limivicinus sp. | reverse complement strand
ACCGCTGATACAGACACCGGTGCAGACCCAGGCTGAGGCACCGACACAAGCACAGACCCAAGCGCAGACCCTGACCCAGGCCCAAGCACAGGCCCAAACCCAAGCACAGGCCCAAACCCAAGCTCAGATCCAGACCGAGGCCCAAGCCCAGACTGAGGCGCAGAGCTTGGAGGAGGTGCAGGCTCAGGACGCACTGCCGGGGACAGAACAAAACAATGCCGCCGCCAAACAGGCAACGAACACGACAGCCAATACGGACCCCGCCGCGGCGGCGAGGCAGCAGCAGTACCAAACGGAGATCACCGCCGCCCTCCGGGCCGGGGACTACCAGCAGGCCATGAAGCTGTTTAAGGAGTTCGGCAACCCAAACCTCCGCGCCCTGAATGAAGTCCAGACCCTGAAAGCCTTCGGCGACTACGCCGCCGCCATGGGCTACGATGTATCTCCGGAAGCAGCCAACGAAACGGATGGGAAACCTTCTTTCTTCGGGGAAAGCAACCAGCAAACATCGAAATTAAAACAGGAATGGGAGGAGGCAGGCCCGCCAAAAGATTATGATGGTGTGTTTGATGATTTCGCAGAGTTAAACCTTTCCGCAGACGAAAAAAATGCATTAAGAAACTTACAATCGCTGTCTGCTTCATCGGGTTATGAATATTGCTTAATTATAGCTGATGGAAAAGCTTCAGCGCCCATGACAAGCAAATTAAATAATTCAGTTGAGTTTGCATTGGATGAATATCCCGGAAGAGTTACACTGCTGCATTCTCATACAAATGCAACACCGCCTTCTGCGAAAGACTTCAGATGCTTGCTTGAACGTGACGTTGACAGTATTGGGGTAATTGGCTATAATGGAGACACTTATGTTGCATATATTGGTGATGGAGAAATGCCGAGTTTGGACGAATTTGATTCTATAGTGGATAAAATAGCAAAGGACGTTGACCGTGACATTATCCAAAATCCTAACTTTTACGACTGGTCTATTCCTGAACGAAATTATATGGCAGTCAGGGAACAAGCATATAGAATTGCTCTGACGTTCAGGTGGACTTTGGAAGGAGGCAGATTAATTGTCTGATAGTATATTCAATGAGCAGATGTCAAGCTATGAGGCGAGAACGGTTTTATTTCGTGCCGTTGAAGGAAAGACGAAAGAAGAAATTGAAGAACTTTTGGCAGACTATGATAAAGTTCATTCAATCATCATGGAAAGAGAACTACGCCTCGTTTCTAAAGGCATTATAACAGAATGACTTAAACCATAAGCACTATGCAAAAATGCATAGTGCTTATTTGTTTGCGCCCATGTCAAGGACCATATACAGCGGCAAAAGCGTCAAAGAGGAATACAGCGGGGAACAGTTGTCCCAGTGGCTCTATGACGGACTGGTAGGCGCGATCATGGGCACAGGGCTGACCTCCATAAATCCTGAGACATACGCCTTCAACCCCGGAAAACCGCAGGTCAGCGCTGAGCAGGAGAATACCGGGCTGTTGCTACCAGAGGAGGGACAGAATCAGGCCCCGCAGCCGGGTACAGAGCAAAAAAATTCCACCCCCGAGGAGGCGGAGAGTACGGCGGTCAATACCGACCCGGCACAGCATACAGCAGTGGAACAGGCGGTTGTTGATGAATATCAGGCGGCGGTTGACGACAACCTTGTTAACTACATTGAAACGGTAAGGGACAACAAGGGAGCAAAAATAGAAAGGTATACGCTCAAGCCGGTTGCCGATCGCGCAGCAAAGGATATTATGCGTCTTACCGGCGTTGATGTTTCAGGAAATCAAACTGCTATTGAAGCGCGAATTGTCGAGCATATTCTGAAGCGACATGGAGAAAACGGAACTGCAAATCACAGTATGCGCGACATCAATGACATAGCAAGAATCCAGTATGTTTTGGATAATTATGATACGGCTTCGTATGGAGGAAAGACGCAGGCATATCGGACGATGAAAGAAAACGGTCGTTCAGCCCAAGCGAATACAGTCATTTTTTCCAAGGCAGTAAACGGGACATACTATGTAGTAGAGGCAGTACCTGACACCAAGGCGAAGACGGTGTTTGTTGCATCTGCTTACATGAGCAGCAAAAAAACAGGAGATGCACAAGTCGCCGATGCTGATGCCTGGCGTGTCACGTCCGAAACGAAGGTTGTGCAATCTCCTGCAGTGGAAGCAAATACTCCCACTAATGCTATTTTAGCACAATCGGGTGAGAATTACCACAACAATTTTCAAGCATCGCTGGAAACCGGCAACACGGGTGAACGCAGCGGCAAAGGCGCCCCCTCCGGGGGAGCTGTCGAGCGGAGCGAGACTGAGGGGGGTACCACCGCAGCGGCGAACAAGGCGGCCAATACGGACCCCGCCGCATTAGCGCGGCAGCAGCAGTACCAAACGGAGATCGCCGCCGCCCTCCGGGCCGGGGATTATGAACGCGCCCATTCGCTCTACAAAGAGTTCGGCAACCCGGACCTCCGCGCTCTGAACGAAATCCAAACCCAGATGTCCTTTGAGTCTTTTTTTCAATCCGAAGGAGTGAATAAGATAAAGTCATTTGATGAATCAGAGGACATTATAAACAGAACCGGAAAAGCAGAAGCAAACGGAAGATTTTTAAATAAATCTGAAAAGTTGTATCGATATGCCCCGATGATAAAACCAATTGACAGTTTTGAAGACTTTACTTGTCATGCTGACCCGTATTCCTTTTATATTGATATGGTAGGTGAAGGGAAAGAAAAAGATTTTATTGAATTATCACCGGCTGACTATGCAGAAGCAATTAGAAATTCTAAATCGTACAGAGGCGGAAATATACGGCTTATTTCCTGTCAAGCCGGAGCAATTGAAAATGGTGCTGCACAACAGATAGCTGACGCGTTGCAAGTTATTGTGATGGCTCCCACTGAAATTGTACATGTCGATGAAAACGGAGAAATGTTTCTTACAGATAATGAAATTTTAGCGGAAATATGGTATGATGCGGACAGAGAAGAACGAGCGAAATTCAAAGAAACAGGAAAATGGCTTACGTTTTATCCAAGAAAGGAGTGACTGAGATGATTATTCTCTTCAAGTACGAAGAATTTGGTCCGGGTATGGGCTATCCCAGCATCAGGAATCATTTGAGGAATGAACCCTACGAAGAAAAAGAAAAGATCATTGAATATATGAAAAAGGGCCATGTTCATATGGTGAACGGCTCAAGAATGAAGGACGTTTTTACCGGCGAACCGATCAAAGGGGAGATGCTTTTTATGGATGACGGGAAATACTCATGGACCAGTAAGCTGATATACTATGTAGATAAGTACAACCTTGAACTTCCTGAAGACTTTATCGACCATATATTGAATCAGCAAGATCTGTAATTGGACAGCTTTTAAAAAACTAAGCACAAAGGAGTAAGCGACGAACCGCTTGCTCCTTTGTGCTTTCCGTAGCCTGCAAAACGGCTGCTGCGCCGTAAGTACGCCGCGGCGGCGCGGCAGCAGCAGTACCAAACGGAGATCGCCGACGCCCTCCGGGCCGGGGAATACCAGCGGGCTCTGAAGCTGTTCAAGGAGTTTGGCAACCCAAACCTCCGCGTTCTGAATGAGGTCCAGACCCTGAAAGCCTTCGGCGACTACGCCGCCGCCATGGGCTATGACGTATCCCCGGAAGATATCAGTACAGATGAAACCCTCGCAGCTTTCGAGGAAAGCTTTCAAAATGCGATTGAAAACGCCGTAGAAGGTAGTATAATTACATCAGGTGCAGATGTGGTTAAAGATGCTATAAAAGCTGGCAGTGTTTCAACCACTACAAATTCAGAAAAACAAGCGCGGCATATCTTTGGAAGCGACGGATATATTGCGGGGAGAAGCTACATCAATGGTACTCTTGAAGATGCGCAGATGCTTGTGGATGCTTTGAGCGGCACAGGAGAGCCTATTTTGGTTGATGGAGAATGGATGCACAAAGAAAGGGTAACAAACAGTTCGACAATTGGCATCCATGTTGATCAGAAAACGAAGGAGGAAAGGGAAACGAAGAATGCAATAATTATTTATTCCAAAACGGGAAGCCATATAGTTCCAAGCAGGGAGGATTGATTATGAAACTAATGGAATATGACGGTGAAAGAGTAAAGATTATCAATACGAATAATCAAGTATTCCGTGGGACTGTGACTGACTATATATTTCCGGAGGACAATGAGCCAGAAGAAGAAAGCATTATTCTCAGATCTGCAAAGGGTGAATTGCTGGAATTTTACAAAAGCAGCATTAAGACAATTGAAATTTCTGAATAAAGGGATTTCAGTTAATTGTTGAGGTAATACTTATGGAATCACACCGAGTACAAATGAATTAGATGAAATTACTAAAAAGATTTCTGACGGTGTGAATGTTGATTTGCTTAATGATCCAGATTTTTATAATTGGTCGCTTCCGGAAAGAAATTATATGGCAATAAGAGAACAAGCATATAGAATAGTCAGGTTTTTTGAATGGACCATGGAAGGAGGAAGAATAGATGAGTGAACTGTTTAATGAACAAATGACAAGTTTTGAGGCAAGGTCTACTTTTTTCGCAGCAGTCGATGGGAAAACGAAAGAGGAGATTGAGGAACTCAAGAAAGAATATGACGCAGTAGCCAGCGTGATAATGGATAGAGAAGCCAGGCTTGCTGAAGAAGGGTGGAGCGAACATGGGTGGAGAATCAGATGATATGATCCAGTAGCGCCTAAAAAGCATAAGTAAAGTAAAATAGCTCATAAAACCAAAGAGTGCCCCCCTGATGTGGATTTCTCCGCATCAGGGGGCATTTTTGCGCCCATTTCCCGGCCAAAAATAGAAGCGAATGGGCGGAACCCTAAAACCAGCGGTCATTCTGAACCGCGAAGCGGTGAAGAATCCCGTAAACAGAACACCCGGCGCGGAAAACGACAGCCCAATGTTCCCCAATGATGTAGGGGCGACCCTTGCGGTCGCCCGCCCCAATGGCTCCCCCTCCGGGGGAGCCGGGGTTTCCCCGCCCACGGAGACAAAACCAATGGGTTCCGGCGGCGGAGGTTTTTCCGGCGGCGGAGGCGGCCGGAGCGGCAGAGCGGAAGAGCGCACCGCCCTGCAGGAGCAGCTCAATGAGCTGGACGAAGCCGCCGCTTATGTGACCACCACGGAGCAGAGCGATGGGGTCGAGCGTCAGCGCAGACCCCTTATCGAGCAACTGCGGCGGATGGATGAGGAAGAGGGAAAAAGCGGTGTTTATACCGCCAGAGACCGGCTGAAAAACGCCGGTGCAAACGCTAAGCTTATGGTGCAGCAGGGCCTGACCATCGCCGACCACGACATCGCGCAGACGGCGGACTGGCTTTTTGGCGGCATCGCCAAAGAGGGCCGGGCGCTGCTCAACACCACGCTGCAAAGCATCAATCCGGAATGGGGCTTTGAAAATGATGAAGCGCTGATCACCCAATATAACAAAAGGGGCGAAGAGGTTCTCGCACACAATCAGGCAATCGCGGAGAAACGCATTGAAGAGAAAAAGCTAAACCCCACGGCGTGGAAATACGGGCCACAGGTCGTGGCCGCGGTCCCGGACGCGGTGCTGGCCGTTCTTACATACGGAAGCAGCGCGGTCCCGCAGGCCACGACGAAGGGGCTTGAAGTCGCATCCCGTCTGGCGCAGGGAGGAAAGCTGTATCAGAAAGTCGCGCCTCTTGTGCAGTCTACGCTGGACATGATGAGATCCCCGCAATGGTTGAGTGCTTTTGCACGCAGTGCAGGCCCCAGCTATGAAGCGGCCCTTGCAGACGGAACATCGGAAGAGCTGGCAACGCTGTACGCATTGGCCAACGGCTACGCCAATGCCACCATCGAGGTAGGCGGCGGAGACGAAGCGCCGGGCGGTATTCAAAAGCTGCCGAAGCAGCTTCAGGACCTCATCCGACAGGGCAACAGCAACAAGCTGCTGTTATGGGCAAAGAGCACACTCAACGAGGCAGGCGAGGAGGTCTGGCAGGGCCTTACGGAAAAAGGACTCCGGAGTATTTATACGGATGAGGTTCCTCTGTACTCCCAAACCGATGAAAACGCCGTCATTAATCCCAACCGCATGAAAGAGGAGGCCAAGGGCGGCTTCCTTGTCGGCGGTATTCTCAGCGGAGGTCAGACTACTGCGCAGTCACTCAGGACAGCAATCAAAGCCCCTGCCGGGAACAATGTACCTTTACAACAGAATATTGACAACGCCGCACAGCAGAGATACACTGAAATCAATGAAGAAATGAACGGAGGGACGGAAAATGGCATTCGAGATGCCGGATTACAGCAAAATGACCCAGGAAGAAGCGTACCGGAGAATCGAGCAGGAATACCCGGAATATATCAGTACAGCAATTCAGATAATTCGGGACAACGGGAATCTGGTGGAGTTCGTGTCGATACTGGATTCGTACTGATAAGTGAAAAAGCACTAAGCATCCTGCAAAAACGCGGCATTGTTCCGGTAGAGGCAAAAGATGTCTCCACAGACAAGACCGCGTTTTCTTCTGCTCTTGACGCAGCCAGAAACAGCAATACTACCAACGGATGGGCTGTGACGCCAAAGAGCGCAGAGGAGCTGGAACAGGGTGGGGCGCGGCTATTTATGGACGAGCGAGGCAGCGCCGGACTTGCTGTTGCGCCGGACGGAGATATTGAAGCGGTGTTTGCAAATAAGGCAGCGGGAGCACCGAAAAGCGCCACAAAAAGCCTTATTCCTATGGCCATTGCAAACGGCGGAACAAAGCTTGACTGTTATGGAGAAGGGCTTGTTTCGCTTTATGCGCAGTACGGGTTTACTCCCGTAGCGCGGACAAAATTTGATCCGCAGTACGCAAACCCTGGCTGGGACAGCAGCAAGGGAACGCCGGATATTTATTTTCTCATGCACAATGGAGACAATGCGGATACTGTCGTAGAAAGAATAGGTAGCTATCCTGTGCCGACGGCAGAACAGCTCAACGCCCTTCCGGAGATGGATTATGACAGCGCCTATGCGTATCGGGACAGACTTCTGGCAGAACGCAGCAGCAAAGGCGGACGCGTAAAGGCTCCCCTGAAAGGGGAGCTGCCGCCGGAGGCGGCTGAGGGGTTTGTTGAAGCTGCCATCGCAGCAGAGGCTACGGCCAATACGGACCCCGCCGCGGCGGCGCGGCAGCAGCAGTACCAAACGGAGATCACCGCCGCCCTCCGGGCCGGGGAATACCAGCGGGCTTTGGCGCTGTTCAAGGAGTTTGGCAACCCAAACCTCCGCGTTCTGAACGAGGTCCAGACCCTGAAAGCCTTCACCGAATTTGCCGACGCTGCCGGATATGGAGTTTCCACGGCCGTGACAAATGAGCAGCCTGGCATAGTGCAGAAAAAAGCCGAAACAAAAAACTACTTGAAAACTCGGCAAATAGTAGTACAATGAATTTGCCTGATGTTCCTATCGGCAGAAGCCTTGGAGCTAAACTTAGGGATTATGAAGTAATGGAGTTAGATACAGGTGAGATGTTCCGATTTGTTGAAGGCTCAAGACTTCAGAATGTCAAAGTATTTGCGGGTAAAGGAACAAAAGTAAGATACAATAATGCGTGGAAATATGCGCAAAATTATGGAGGAAATGAAGAAGATTGGCAGCATGTAAAAGGCTTTGGACTATTGGAAACCTGGGATGGGGACAGGAGAGCCGAAGTCCACTGGTCACAATGTAATGGTATCGGGCTTTATGACTTCTTTGTCAAGAGGTGGTTGGAATGAAAGTTAAATATATTGGAAATCATGATACTTTGGCGTTTGAAAAAAATAAGATTTACGAGGTCATGTCTATTGAAAAAGGATGGTACCGGATAATGACGGAGCTGGATGAGGATTATCTGTTTCCTCCGGAATTGTTTGAAATCGTTGAGAAATGAACGAATCTGACATTGCGATAAAGCATAGGACTTAATTTAAGCGAAGCGGTAAAAGCAGGACACAGCCCCCCCTGATGCGGATTACTCCGCATCAGGGGGGCATTTTTGCGCCCATTCCCGACTGAAACAGAATGGTAGGGGCCGGCCAGGCGGCCCGCAAGAAGGTACCCCCTCAGGCACGCAAAGCGTGTCAGAAGGGGGTACCGCCGCAGCGGCGGAAACGACAGCCGAAACCGACCCCGCCGCGGCGGCGCGGCAGCAGCAGTACCAAACGGAGATCACCGCCGCCCTCCGGGCCGGGGAATACCAGCGGGCTTTGGCGCTGTTCAAGGAGTTTGGCAACCCAAACCTCCGCGTTCTGAACGAGGTCCAGACCCTGAAAGCCTTCGGCGATTACGCCGCCGCCATGGGCTACGATGTATCTCCGGAAGTAGCCAACGAAACGGATGGGAAACCTTCTTTCTTCGGGGAAAGCAACCAGCAAACATCGAAATTAAAACAGGAATGGGAGGAGGCAGGCCCGCCAAAAGATTATGATGGTGTGTTTGATGATTTCGCAGAGTTAAACCTTTCCGCGGACGAAAAAAATGCATTAAGAAACTTACAATCGTTGTCAGCTTCATCGGGTTATGAATATTGCATAATTATTGCTGATGGAAAAGCTTCAGCGCCCATGACAAGCAAATCAAAAAATTCAGTTGAGTTTTTATTGGACAATTATCCCGGAAAAGTTACCCTGCTGCATTCCCATACAAATGCAACACCGCTGTCAGCAAGTGATCTTCGATTGCTTTTGAACGAAAAAGTTGAAAAAATAGGGTCAATAGGCTATAATGGAGATGTATATATAGCATATAATAATTATGGAATCACACCGACTTCGGAAGAATTTGACGACTTTGTTCGAGATTTATCTGTTGAAGTGAACACCGATATGTCTAATGATCCTGATTTTTATCATTGGTCCATTCCAGAAAGGAATTATATGGCAATAAGGGAACAGGCGTATAGAATCGTCCGGTTTTTTGAATGGACAATGGAAGGGGGCAGAATTGATGAGTAAATATTTTAACGAGCAGATGTCAAGCTATGAGGCGAGAACAGCTTTCTTCATGGCTATCGAAGGAAAAACGAAAGAGGAGATTGAGGAGATCAAGAAAGAATACAAAGAGGTCCTTTCTGTGATATTGGATAGAGAATTCAAACTGGTAGACCAGGGATGGATAATTGATTAACTTCTTTCAAGCAGGAATTGAAATGACAAATTTAAAGTAAATTAACCCTTAAAACCAAAGAGTGCCCCCTAATGCGGATTTCTCCGCATTACGGGGCATTTTTGCGCCCATTTCCCGACGGAAACAGAACGGTGGGGGCAAGCGGCGGCCCTGGCCCAGAACAGCGCGTATCAGCGGGACATGGGCAGTCTGCGCACGGCTCAGGCAGACGCGATGACGGAGGCGGACAGGGGCATAGCGGAGCTGGAGCGGCAGTACCAGGCAAACGTGGCCTCGGCCATCGCGGACAACGACTACCAGCGGGCCCAGGCCCTGCTCAGCGAGTATAACAACGGCTACACCCGGGATCTGAACACCGCCCAGACCCTGGCGGCCTACGGGGATTTCAGCGGCTACGCCAGTCTGTATGGGCAGGAGACGGCGGCCAGCATGGCCGACCTCTGGAAGGCCCAGAACCCTGACCTTGCCTACAATACCGGGCGGATGAGTGCGGAGGAGTACAAGGCCATTACCGGCAAGTACCCCAAGGGGTATCAGGCGGCATATACGCCGAAGACCGCGCCTGAACCGGAAACTGTTTCGGATTTGGCGAAAAGCATCGCCAATACGATCGCAGCCGGAAACGGGAATGAAATGAAGAAGGCCATGAACTATGCGCTTGAAAACTCCGGGAATTTCAACGACAAGGAACTGGAACTAATAGCCAATGCTTATGCCGCGGGGCGGGACACATACCAGAGAAACAAGTATACCGGAAGATAAGGAGTCTGAATGAGGACACGGGAAGAGAGCCTTGAAATTATACGGAACGCACTCGGCGGGAACTTTTCCACCGGGAGCCCCGCCGGGAAGCGGGTAAGGACCCGTGATGACAGCCTGCGCATCCAACAAAGCGCGGTAACGGAGCCTGCTCCCTCTGTCATTCTGAACCGCGAAGCGGTGAAGAATCCCGTAAACAGAACACCCGGCGCGGAAAACGACAGCCCAATGTTCCCCAATGATGTAGGGGCGACCCTTGCGGTCGCCCGCCCCAATGGCTCCCCCTCCGGGGGAGCCGGGGTTTCCCCGCCCACGGAGACAAAACCAATGGGTTCCGGCGGCGGAGGTTTTTCCGGAGGCGGAGGCGGTCGGGACGGAAGAACGGCAGACAGTAGCGGCTCTTCTACCGCAAGCGGGAGCTTTGCACAGCCGAGAAGCCAGAACAGCGGTGACGGTACTACAGCGGACAGCGGCGGTTTTTCCGGCACAAGCGGAAGCTTTGTAAAAAGCGAAGCGGAGATTGAACTGGAACGCCTGAAACCTGTGCTTGAAGAGGCTTCCCGGCTTGACGCAGAACTGGGAAGATATGTCTCAGGAGCAACGCGCGACCCCCCTTATATACCAGCACGTTAATTCAGCGAGACAGATTACTTAAAAAATACGGGTACAGCAGTGTCGATGAATTAAATAAAGCGGTTATTGATTACACGATTGCCTCAGGAAATGAACTGTCGCTCATGCAGAAACTGGACAAAGCCGGTTACGCCATGGAAGAAGGCTTAAAAAATACAGTTTTTTCTGGTGAATGGTGGAAAAACATTGCCTCCGGCGGGTCGAAACTCTGGTCCGGAAATAAGGTAAACGCAGCGGGAACGCTGGCGGGTAATATTGAATCTCCGGGCAAGGAAGGCACCAGCATGGTGTATGAAAATGAGCTGAGAGCGCGCAATGACTGGGCGACCACCCTTGAAGAAGCAAAGACTGGCGTGATCAAATGAAACAGATCATGCCCTCGCGGCCTTCGAGGAGAGCTACCAGAATGCGATTGAAAACGCTGAAAAAGATGGTAAAGTAAAATGGAATAATGTTAACGTTAGGAAATGGTATATTGACCGAGTGACAAAAATACCCGATGACATTGACATGACTCTTCCAATGGAGGAACGTGCATATTTGGCATTTGAAGCACGAAATAATATCAGAAAAGAAGCACGAGATTTGATGGCTGATGAAAAAACAAGACAAAAACTTGATGCGGAAAGACCGAATAAAACATTTGAAGAACTTATTGAATCGAAAATGAAGCGTAAGGGTATGACAAGAGAAGAAGCCATTGAAGACATTTATATGACAGCCACAAAAACAAATGAGAGTGTGAACAAAGAATTAGGAATAGAGGGTGAGTAAATTGTTCTCATACAATATTGCAAATACAGCAGATTCTGAAGCCTTCGAAAAGGTGTGTTCCATAATCGAAGCAAATCTGAAGAACATTAGAAAAGAGAAGCTGCTGGTAGATGTTGATGGTACACAAATACAGATATACGCCACAGCAGATGGCAAAATCAAAGTATATAATGATTATGAAGTTGATGCTGTATATGCTGATTCTGATGTTGATTTGGAGAACCTAATATAAAAGCATTGCGCAAAGGCGAACCAAAGTTGTTATGATTTTGAAAGGTGGTGTTTAAATGCTTTTAACACTAAAGGAAATGCTTTTCTTATCTACGGTTTTGGAGAAAGACGCGGAAGGAAATGATATTGCAAAGAAGGGGCTGACAGAGGAGGAGCGAAAAAAACTTCTTGACTTGGATGAGGAAAATTTTTGGTGCTTTGGTAAACATATGATAAAAAATTATGATGAAATAAAGGATTAAAAAAAATCAATGACAAAAGGGCGGCTTTAATGGCCGCCTTTTTGTTTTCTGTGTCATGATGAGAACTGAAAGCGGCTAAAACCGACCCCGCCGCATTAGTGCTTCAGCAGCAGTACCAAACGGAGATCGCCGCCGCCCTCCGGGCCGGGGACTACCAGCAGGCCCTGAAGCTGTTTAAGGAGTACGGCAACCCAAACCTCCGCGCCCTGAACGAAGCCCAGACCCTGAAAGCCTTCGGCGACTACGCCGCCGCCATGGGCTATGACGTATCCCCAGAAGCGCCTGGGACAGATAAAACCCTCGCGGCTTTTGAGGAAATCTATCAGAACAATACGGATAGAGGTGAAAAACAGTACGGTGTTCTTTATGGCGAGAAAGCGACCAATGTTGATTTTGATTATATTTATTCAAAAGAATATCAAGACAAATTTTTTGAAATAACAGATAATAGTATAGTCAATCAAGCAATATACGATATTTCAAGAAATATCCTTTCCCACTGTGATGGCACAGAGTATGAGGACATGTTTTTATTCAATATGATGGACGGAACAATTATTGCAAAACAAACAGAAAGCAGAATAAAGCTTGGTATCATTTATTCTGATGAGTTCAGAGCTGCATTAGAAAAAATAGCTTATGATGGTACCCCTGTTATTGCACTTCACAACCATCCTCACGGCACACCGCCAAGTGCCGATGATTTTCGGAAAGCATATGAAAACAAATATGCAGTGGGAATTATTATTGGACATAATGGTCTGGTCTATATGTATTCCAATAAAAGCATTGAAATATCGAAGAAAACAGCAGAATGGATTGCAAATGATATATTATTTTTCTGCGGCCAGGGTTATGACGTTGACAGGGCATATACTGAGGTATATAAGTATTACGGTTTGTCTTATCTTATTTTGAAAGGAGAGCGGGAATAAGTGAATAATTTGAAAGACGAAAGGGTTGGTGATGGAATGATCGTTGGTGAATATGATCCGCCTCTGCCCGAAATAAAGAAAACGCGCACAAAAGAAGATGAAAAAAGATTGAAGGAATTACTGGAAAAATATCCTGGGTTAAAAGATGAAAAAGCGAACTAAATTGCCTTAACCTGGTAGCGTGTCCCCTGATGCGGAGAAAAGCACATCAGGGGGCATTTTTTGCGCCCATTGCCCGACTGAAACAGAACAGTAGGGGCCAGCCGCCGATGCTGATGCCTGGCGTGTCACGTCCGAAACGAAAGTTGTGCGATCTCCTGCAGTGGACGCCAAAACCTCCACCAATGCGATTATACTAATCCCAGATAAAAAGCTTTATTGGATTTCCGAGCAAAATTTGTGTCAGGCAAGGCGGCTTTCGCAGAGCATAATGGAGAACTATGGTCAAGAAAGCCAACGCCGCATGACATAAATTTTGCCGGAAAGCGTTGAATGTTTTTATCAGGGATTAGTATTACAGCACAAGCGGGCGGGAAATACCACATCAATACGCAAACAGCCTGAAAAGCACCCATTCGGGTGCTTTTCAGGCTATAGACAAAGCTCTTATCATTTTCGGCCCGCTGGCCGAAAACAAATTCAAATCCGTTTTTCCCGGCGGCGTGTACGTCGGGAAAAACACTTTGCGCGTAGAGAGTGTATTTTTGTGCGCCGCAGGCGAACAAAAATGCGCGGTTCGAAGCGAATCCCCTTCGTCGGCAAAGTCATTTTGACTTTGTCGACGATTTGAAAAGCACCCTTTCGGGTGCTTTTTCATCCTTGCAGTCTTAAGAATCCGGGGATGGGCGCCACATGGGCCTTTTCGCAGTGGTCGGAGCACTCGCCGTCCAGGGACCAGTTCATATCGGGGGGATTTTCCACGCAGATGTCCCGGGCCTGGAAAAACTCCACATAGGGACAGGTATAGTCCTGGGTCAGCAGGGAGCGGACGATCTGATCCAGCTCCACCAGCGTTTTTGGGTTTTTGACCAGCAGTACCTCAAACACCCCGTCGCAGGTGTCCACCACGCTCTCCGGCAGCTCAATGGTACCGGCGATGGAGGTGGAGTTGCAGATAGCGCCGAAAATGTAGCTGTCCTCGTGGACGATGCCGTCGGCGGTAAGCCGGACGTGATAGGGCTTGATTTTGGGCAGGTCCTTGATGCCGTCCAGAATATAGGCCGTGTGGCCCAGCATGTTTTTCAGGTTCTGGTCCGTGGTGTAGGACAGCCAGGAGAAGGCCCCGAAGGCCGCCACATAGGAAAAATACTGCTCCCCGAACTTGCCGATATCGTAGCGCGTCACCCGGCCGGAGGCGATATTCTTTGCGGCGGTGAGAATGTCCGTGGAGAGCTTGTGGGAGGCGGCAAAGTCGTTGGTGCTGCCGCAGGGGATGTAGCCCAGGGGCACATCGATGCCGGCCTTGGCCAGGCCGGTCAGGGTCTCGTTCAGGGTACCGTCGCCGCCGGTGCAGCAGATCAGATCATACTGGCTGCCGTAGAGGGCGGCAAAGTCTGTTGCGTCGCCCCGCTTGGCGGTGACGACGGTGGTCACCAGATAGCCCCCGTCCATCAGGGCGCGGATCATCTGGGGGATGTAGCGCAGGGCCAGCTTCTTGCCGGAGACGGGGTTGATGATGAGCATGGCCGGTTTCAGTCCGGTGTTCAGTTTGCTGTTGTCAAGGCTGTCCATGACGGCTCCTTTCCAGGGATAGAGGGGTTCTTATGCCAGCACCGCCCGGGCGATATACAGGCAGAGGTAGGCGGTAGGGATGGAGAAAAGCAGGCTGTCCGCCCGGTCGAACATGCCGCCGTGGCCGGGAATCAGGTTGGAAAAATCCTTCACGCCGATCATGCGCTTGACCAGAGACTCAGCCAGATCGCCCAGTTGGCCCAGGGTTGAGGACACAAAGCAGGTGATGACGCAGACCCAGAAGGGGATGCCCGAGACGTTACGGAAGATATAATACATCAAAACGCCTGTCAGAATGGAGGAAAGGGCGCCGCAGACACAGCCCTCGATGGTCTTGTTGGGGCTGACATGGGGGGCCACCTTGTGCTTGCCGAAGAGCATACCGCCGAAAAGGGCGAAGCTGTCGCAGATCCAGGTGGCGCTGGCCGCCAGGGCCAGAGTCTCCAACCAGATATCGCTGACGCTGATGACCATCAGCAGGGCAAAGAGAAAGCAGGGATAGCACACACCGGCCAGCGTGTACATGGCGCCGTTGCCGGAGACCTTGCGATGAAGGATGCCGGAGAACAATGCCAGATAGATGGCACCGGCCATGGCGGCGATATAGGCCGTGGCGCCGGCGTGAAACAGGGCAAGCAGAGCCTGGACTGCGATGTAAACATACATGACCCAGGCGCAGCAGTACACCTCCAGCTTCTCTAAATTGCGGCTCAGCTCATAGGCGCAGAGAATGCCCGCCGCGGCGAAGAACAAGACCCTTGTCACCTCGGACAGGGCAACGCAAGTAAAGGTGATGGCAATCAGAACGATACCGGAAATGACTCTTTGCTTCAACGGAAATATCCCTCTTTCTGTTTTTCTTCTTGGGGAAATAACTGTGCGGGTACGCGGGCGGCCTCCCACCGGATTTGTGTTGGTGTTGTAGGGGCCGCCCTGTGTGGCGGCCCGGGATTCCCTGAATGACGGTAAACCGGGGGGATAAAATCTTAAGATAATCTTAAGATATCACAAAAAGGCCCCGGGCTCAATAAGCAAAAAGGCGGTTTTGCCTCGATTTCAGAACTTTAACAGTTTATTAATCATTATTTTTTTAACTGAGTTCCGTCAGCGCGGAGATAGTATCTGCGCTTTCCCCGGGATTTCAGGCCGTATTCGATGGCGTCCTTGGGGCATATACTGATGCAGGCCATGCACTGGGTACAGTTCCCGTTCCAGACCGGGCGGCCCTCCTCCAGACGGATATTGGCCAGGGGACAGATGATCTCGCATTGTCCGCAGCCGATGCAGTCATCCGTGACCCGATAGGGCTTGTCGCTGATGTGCAGCTTGTAGAAGGTCTCGTTCATTTTCGTGTGCAAAGAGCGGGTATAGCCGCCGTTGGGGTCTTCGATGGTCCTGCCACAGGCGATCATCCGGCCTGTGCTCTCGATGGGGGCAACGGCGGCGCGGATCATGCCCAGAGCATCGTCATAGCTGGCAGAGTCGAACAGAGCAATGTAGTTTTCGGGCATGATAACGGAGGACAGACCCATGAATTTGAAGCCCAGCTCGCCGCAGAGCAGCTCCGCGTGTTTAGCCGAAGGGCCGGTGCTCTTGCCGCAGGTCAGCACAAAATAGGCCCGCATGTCCCCGGAAAAGCGGCTCTCCCGGAGAAAATCCTCCACTACATGGGGCATACGCCAGCAGTATGTGGGGCAGACGAACACAAAGGGGCTGTCCGAGTGAAAGTCGTGCCGGGCGTCCGGGTTCCCCCGCATTCTGGCGCGGAGAATATCGTTCATGCAGATCAGTTCGTCCCCGGTCTGGGACGCGATAATGGACGCGGCATAGCGGCTGTTGCCGGTGCCGGAGAAGTAAAGGATCATGGCTCTGCCTCCCGAAATAGTTAAATTTATTGTAATAATTTATATTAACATATTTTTACCCGGACAGCAAGCAGAGAAAGCGCGGAGAGGCGAAGAACAGAGCGACAAAGCGGGCAGACAGGCCCGGGCTGGCGAGGAAGAACGCCGGAAAGAGAAAACCATGAAATCATTTTTCCCCGATTCCGGGACAGAATGGAAGGCAGTTATTGCCAAAAGAGAAAACAGCAAAAAGGCATAGAAAATTTTTTATCTTTTTTCTTGTGCTTTGGCCCGGCTGGTGGTATGCTGATACAAGCAAATGAAAGGATCAATGCGTATGAAAATTGTTGTTTTGGGCGGCGGTATCAGCACCGAACGCCATGTCGCTCTTGTGTCCGGCACCTCCGTGTGCAAGGCTCTCCGCTCTCTGGGGCACAAGGCCATATTTGTGGATATGTTTCTGGGCCTGGAGAACTACGAGGGAGCACTGGAGGACGCCTTCGACGTGCCCGACGGCTTCTGCGGCAGCGTGGCCATCGAAAAGGAGGCCCCGGACCTGGAGGCGGTGAAAGCCTCCCGAAAAGATAAAAGCCCCAGCCGTCTGGGAAAGAATGTGCTGGCGGTCTGCGCCCTGGCCGACTGCGTGTTTCTGGGCCTCCACGGCGCGGACGGGGAGGACGGCAAAATTCAGGCCGCCCTGGACCTGCTGGGCGTGCCCTATACCGGCTCCAACTGCCTGAGCAGCGCCATGGCCGCCGATAAGGCCGTGTCCAAGCGCATTATGGAGTCCTGCGGCGTGCTCACCCCCAAATGGAGCGAGATCACATACACTGAGGCGGATATCCCCGCGCTGAGAGAGAGCCTGCCTGTGCCCTGCGCCGTCAAGGTGGTGGGCGGCGGCTCCTCTATCGGCGTGGCCCTGCCCGACACCCGGGAGGAGCTGGAGACGGCCCTGCGGGATATTCTGCAGTACGGAAACCGGATCATCGTGGAGGAAAAAATTCAGGGCCGGGAGCTGACCCAGCCCGTGTTGGGGGACCGCTACCTCAGCACCATTGAGATCGTCCCGCCGGAGGGAATGACCTTCGACTATGTGGCAAAATACCAGAGTGGCGCGCTGGCTGCCCAGGAGATCTGCCCGGCCCCCATTACGGAAGCGGAGCACAAACTCATCGGCGAGGCTGCACTGAAGCTGCACAGGGCTCTGGGCCTGTCAGTCTATTCCCGCACGGATTTCATTCTGGACAAAGAGGGCCGGGCCTGGTGCCTTGAGGTCAACAACCTGCCCGGCATGACCCCCGCCAGCCTGATCCCCAAGGCCGCGGCCATCGAGGGCCTGAGCTATGCGCAGCTCTGTGAAAAGATTGTGGAACTTTCCCTGGAACAGCGAAAAAAAGAGCGTTGTTAACAATTTTTTGATGTATTGAGCGGGCGTTGTGATACAATCATATATTGAAATTCAGTAATTTTGGGTGAGAGCATGAGACAGCGTCTGGCACAATTTATGGCGGGCAGGAACGGAAACGATCAGCTCAACGTTTTCCTGCTTGTGATCGACATCATTCTGGTGCTTGCCGGCACCATCGCCGGCGGAAAGGCCGGGGCGATAATCTATGTTATTGTCCTTGTCCTGCTGGTGCTTATCTATTTCCGCATGCTCTCCCGCAATCTGTACCGCAGGCGGGAGGAGAACGGGAAATTCATGCGGGTGAAATACAAGGTGTCCGCCTGGATCAGGGTAAGGCGCGAGCGTTGGGTGCAGCGCAAGGACTACAAGTTCTTTACCTGCCCTTCCTGCCACACCACCCTGCGGGTGCCCAGGGGCCACGGCAAGATCAAGATCGTCTGCCGCAAGTGCGGCAGCTCCTTCACCGGGAAGTCCTGAGATGTTCGGCTACCTGGTGGCAAATACGGAGCTGCTGGACGAAAAGCAGCAGCAGCGATATAAAGCCTGCTACTGCGGACTCTGCCGCAGCCTGAAGGAGCGGCACGGCCAGCTCAGCCGCATGACCTTGAACTTTGACATGACCTTCCTTGTGCTGCTTTTGGGCTCCCTGTACGAGCCGGAAGAGCAGCAGGCGGAGGGCAAGTGCATCGCCCACCCGGTGGAGCCCAAGCTCTGGTGGCGCACGGAGTTCACCGACTACGCGGCGGACATGAACGTGGCTCTGGCCTATCTGAAATGCATGGACGACTGGGAGGACGATTCCAACCCCATCGCCCGGGCGGAGGCCGCCATGCTGAAAAGCGCCTATAAAAAGATCAGCGCCCAGTATCCCCGTCAGTGTGAGGCCATGGACCTGTCCATCCGGGACCTGCGCCGACTGGAACAGGCAGGGGAAGAATCTCCGGACCGGGCGGCAGACTGCTTTGCCATGCTGATGGGCGAGATCTTCGTCCCCCAGGAGGACTACTGGAGCACCACATTGCGCAGTACCGGGCAGAGCCTGGGCCGCTTCATCTATGTGATGGACGCCTGCATGGATCTGGACAGCGACACTCTCTTTAACCGCTACAATCCCTTCCGCCGTTACTACGGGATGGACAACGAGCAGCGCTTCCGGGAGATTTTGAAAATGCTTCTGGGCGACTGCGTCAGGGAGTTTGACCGGCTGCCCCTGGTGCAGGACGTGGATATCCTGAAAAATATACTCTGTGTGGGCTTATGGACAGAGTTTAATCAGAAATTCAGCAAGAAGAAAGGACCCTCAGATGGTACAGGATCCGTATAAAGTCCTGGGCGTCTCGCCGGACGCCAGCGACGAAGAGATCAAAAAAGCATACAGAGACCTGGCAAAGAAGTATCACCCGGACCGGAACCCCAATAACCCGGAGGCGGCCAAAAAGATGAACGAGATCAACGCCGCCTACGACCAGATCAAAAACGGCGGCGGAGCCCAGCAGAACGCCTACGGGCAGAGCGGCTACGGCGGATACAACCCCTACGGCGGACAGAGCGCCTACGGCTGGGGCGGCTGGAGCCAGTGGGGCGGCCAGCAGCAACAGCAGCAGTATGAGCGCAGCGAGTACACCGCCGCCAAGAACTATATCCGCAACGGCATGTACCGGGAAGCGCTGAACGCCCTTAACGGCGTGCCTGTGCCTGAGCGGGACGGCAAGTGGTATTATCTCTGTGCCGGGGCCAACATGTATATGGGAAACAAGATCGCCGCCCTGGACGCGGCCAAAAAGGCCTGCGAGATCGAGCCGGGGAACGAGGAATACCGGCGGCTTCTGGAGCAGCTGCAGAGCGGCGGAGATTTTTATGATAATTATACGGTCCATTACCAGCGGGGCATTTCGCCGGACAAGCTGATTCTGACCCTTTGTGCGGCCAATATGTGCCTGGGCCCCATGTGCGGCTGGCGCATATGCTGCTGCTGAAAAAAGCACCCGAAAGGGTGCTTTTTTCATGTTTGCCGCAAGGCAGCGATTACGTTATTCTTTTTCATTGGCTTTGCGCCCGCTGCCATAGCCGTAAGCGCTATTCTTCCGGCTGTAGCCATAGCCGTAACCATAGCCATAGCCGTACCCGTAACTGCCGCCTTTGCCGTTACTGCCGCTTTTGGCACAGTTGATAATGAAACCGCAGATATTTGCGCCGCCGTCGCGCAGGGACTGAATACTATCCAGCACCTGAGACCGGGAGGCAAAATCCCGGCGGATGACATAGACCACCTTGTCAGACAGCGCGGCGAACACCGAGGCGTCGGCCATAACACAGGGGGGCGTGTCGATGATGATATAATCAAAGATGTTGCGGGCCCGCTGAATAGTGTCGCCCAGTTTTTTGCTGCGCAGAAGGGCGGCGGGGTTGCTGAAAGACTTGGTTCCGGCCAGAACCACCAGACTGGTATCCTTGAAGCGCAGACAGTCAATGCCCTCCTTGCTGGACTTGTCCGCCAGGTATTCGCCCAGCCCTTCGGAAGGGGAACTCAGGCCCAGCAGACCCTTGATGCTGGGGCTGCGCAGGTCGCCGTCGATCAGCAGGACCTGTTTGCCCTCTTTGGCCAGGGAGAGGGCCGTGTTGGCCGCCAGGGAGCTCTTACCCTCGGAGGGGACAGAGCTGGTGAAGGTGATGACCTTGTCCCCTTCATCCAGGGCCCGGACCAACTTCAGCCGAAGCAGACGGAAAGATTCACAGAAGGCGGAGGCGGAGTCCTGCCGGGTGATGAGCAGACCGGCAGACTTGTTCTGTTTGCGCTGCTTCACGCTGACGGAGGGAACATGGGCCAGACAGGGGAGATTCACCCGTTTTTTGATGTCGTCGGAGCTGAGTACCGTTCGGCGCATAGCCGCCAGCAAAAGCAGAACGGCAAGGCCCGCAATAAGGCCCATTGCGGCGCTTTTGGCCACGCTGCTGTGCCAGACAAAGCTGTTATAGGGCTCCTGGGCCACGGTGGGCTCCTGACTGACCACAAGCTGGATATCCCCGATGACCTTCCGGCCGATCTGCGGATAGACCGCGATGACCGCCCTGGCCACATCGCAGGCGGCCTGGGCGTCTGCGCTGGTGACGGTCAGCACCATGAAGTTTGTGCCGGATATGGTGGAGGCGCTGATACTTCCGTTGATGGACGAGGTGCCCAGCTCCTGCAGCAGCAGATCCCGCATCACGTCCGAATTCAGCAGATAGGGGAAGGTGGAAACTGCCATTTTTGCCGCGGAGTTGTCATAGTAGTAGCCGTTGGAGTACAGGTCGGAATTGCTGGTGGAGGAGCCCACGCTGACGGAAAAAATGGCCTCCGAGCTGTACATGGGCGTAAAACTCCGGCGCAGGCGCACATATTTATAGGCACCGCACAGCACGGCGAAAGCCAGCACAAGCACCCAGAAACGGCGCAGGAAGGGCAGAAAGTTGTGCAGAAGCACAGTAATGTCGATCTGATTCTGCTCTTCTTGTTTTTTCTCTTGTTCTTTTTCTTTTTCTTCCATAGTTGACCTCAAAACGCGGCTTATTTCTTCCTGCTTTTTCCGTATCCGTACCCGTATTTGCTGCCGTAGCCATAGCCGTAATGATAGCCGTAGCCGTATCTCAGATGGTGGGAGAGATGCTGCATATCATTGAGGATGCAGCCCAGAAAATCCGCTTTGCAGGCTTTGAGCGAGTCGATGGCGTCGTTGATCTCCGGCGCGGGGACGATATTCTGACGGATCACCAGCAGCGTTCCGTCAGCCAGGTCGCTGAGCACTTCACTGTCGGCAAAATAACCCAGTGGGGGAGAGTCAATGACGATAAAAGCGAACCTTGTCCGGGCAAGCGCAATCACTTCTGCCAGCATCGGGGAGGAGAGAAGGTCGATGGTGTCGGTATAGGAGCGGGTGCTCAGCAGCATTTCCATGCCGGAGGCGGGGTCTGCAACGGCGGCATCCAGAATCTCCCCGGGGGAAGCCCCGGAGATCAGCAGGTCGCCAAAGGAGGCGTTTTTGGCGGGCTTGACGTTGAAAATATCGGTCTGCACCGGCCGGCGCAGGTCCAGGTCGATAAACAGCACAGAACCGTTGGTGGAAGCCAGGGTCAACGCGGTGTTGGCCGCGATGGTGGATTTTCCTTCACCTTCGGTCACGCTGGTGAACAGGAAAACCTGTTTGCCTTTGCTCTGCTCATGCTCCAGCCGCGAGGCAATGTTGTGGACAGACTCAGTAAAGGCAAAGCTGATGGAAGAAGAAGAGATGTGAAGATCCCGCCGCTTGTGCCGCCGGAGCGGAGACTTGCCCGCGCCCTTGGCCGACTCGTGGGGGATAGAGCCGATGATCCGTCCGTCCAACCGGTTTTTGGCGGCGGACATGTTCTGAATGGCGCCCCGGGTAACTTCCAGATAGATGATGGCGCAGGCCATGGCTGCGGCCAGAACCAGCCCCGCCTTTTTGCCCAGGTCCCTCACATTGTATACCTGGTTGATGGAGATGGACACATTGGGGGTGTTCAGCTGGTTGAGCACCACGGAGGAGGAGACGTATTCCGACAGCTCCTGATAGTTGCGCATGATGGACTGCATGATCAGCAGGGCGTCCTTGGGGGAGTCGGAGCTGACCGTCAGGCTGATCAGGTTGGTGTCGCCCAGCTGGGTAGCATTGATAGAGCCGCTGACGCTGCTGCCCAGGTCCTTCAGAATCAGATCATCCATGAAACGGCCCTGAAGCAGCTGGGAGTAAATGTTGACCACCTCGGAGGCGGCGCTGGTGTTGCTGTAATAGCTGCCGTTGGAATTGGAGGTGACGGCGAAGGTGGCGCTGCAGCTGTAGGAACGGGAGACCAGATTGCCCAGTACGATGGATACGCACATATATCCGATCAGAAAGGCCAGCACCAGCAGCCAGAGCTTGCGCAGAAGAAGCTTGATGAGGCACAGAGGCTCGATCTCAGCCCATTTGAAGAAATCCGTTTTTTTGTTCATGACTTCCTCCTCACCTGACGACAACGGTGAGGATCACCGTACAGGTCTGGAAAGAATAGGACACATAATATGTACCCGGGACATCGGTGTCGACCTGTCCTTCCACACTCACGTGGGACTGGTCATAGACCGTACCGGCGCTGTCCTTCACAGAGGAGACATAGTTTCCGGAATTGAAGCTTGCCCCCTGATCCAGATAAATCAGATATTCCTTCAGCTCCACCAGCTGCTTTTTCGCGGAGGAGATGATCAGCGGCAGCGTTACCGATTCAATATCGCCCTGGCTGTTGGTGACCTGGGCGGTGATAAAATAGGTGCCGGCGGTGTAGAGGTTGACATTCTGGGAGACAATGTTGATGTTGCTGGAAATGTCCTCACCGGCCGAATCGGTGGCGGTGAGCCGGTCCAGAACCATTACCGGGCCGTCCACAGGGTAGATGAGAGGCTCACGCAAAGAAAAGCGGGGCTTTTCATAATCCGTGTAGCGGATAGTGCGCTGGCAGGTGGCCATGTTGTTGGAGGAGTCAAAAACAATATAGGAAACCCGGGCAGTGTTGCCGCTTAACAGGTTGGTAACGCCCTTGATCATGATGGAAGAAGTCAGATCGCCGTCCCGGTCGTCTTTGGCGGTGACGCCCTGGAGCAGCACGCTCTCCGGGTCGGAGACGGAGATCTCAATGGTGTCCGTATCGCAGGTGATCTGGGGCGGGGTGGAGTCCACCACTGCGCGGGTGTATGCGTTGATCCCGATATAGGCCGCAAGGACGACGATAAAAAGGACCACGGTAACACGTTGAAGAATTTTCATAACAATCTCCATTCTGCCGCCGATGTGTCAGCACAAATAGCAATGTAAATCTCCCACTGCGGCGGAATGGAGATTTTTGGCATGTGCCGCGGTTGCCGCTTCAGCGGCGAGCGGCACGCCATTTTAATCTGGATAGTGTGATTTTCACACTATAACCTCTTATATGCCTCCCCTTGTCAGGGGAGGTGCCGCCATAGGCGGCGGAGGGGTAGTCGAAGTAATAGTGAATAGTGAATAAGTGTCCGTTAGATTTACTTCTTCAATCTTCACTGCCCGCTGTCATCCTGAGCGCAAGCGAAGGATCCCGTATGGCTGCGCATGGCGTTCTCTTCACGGGATTCTTCACCGCATCGCGGTTCAGAATGACAGGTATTTTGGGTCGACTGTGTAAACTTTTGCTCAGTTGGCCCGGATAATGGGCTGATTGCGGCTGATCCGCTCCGGATTCAGCTCCAGCAGGACCTGGGTGTAATCAAAGCCGTAGTTGTCCTCCAGATATTGCTGCAGGCCGCTGAAGCCCGGGGTGCGCGCAAGGGTGTCGTGGGCGTCGCTGGCCACAACATGGGCCAGACCACGGGATAAGATCTCTGCGGCGGCCCTTTCCGCTCCACGGCCCAGACGGCCCAGGATGCTGCCCTTGTTCAGCTGGATGACATAGCCCTTGGCAAACCACTGGGCGATGAGCCCGGGGGCCTGTTGAACGACCTCGTAGCGCTCCGGATGGGCTATAACAGGGTGTATACCCTCTGCGGCGATGGCGTCCAGCATATCGTCCATATATTCAAGGCGTTCATCAAAGAAAAATTCCACCAGCAGATAGTCCGTGCGGGCCAGGGTCACCAGCTGTTTTTTGCGCAGCAGCTCGACGGTGTCAGGCATGCACATGACTTCCGCACCGGGTTGGATCTCCAGCGGGATGCCCGCGTCCCGAATCCGTTGGATCAGCTCTACAAAGCGCATGGCCAGAGGAGCGTCACGGAAGTTTTTTTCTTTTGCCCGGGGCAGGTTGCTGTGTGGGGTGGCAATGATCGTGGTCACGCCGCTGTCCGCCGCCATGCGGGCCATGAGCAGCGCGGTTTCCATGGAATCCGCGCCGTCATCGGAATTGGGCAGTATGTGGCAGTGAATATCGACCATAAAAACACCTACCAATGCATAAAAAGATTACATAATATAATAAAAAATAATAGCATAAACAGACTGTCTTTGCAAGGGAAGAAATTTGAAAAATAAGGAACCGGCGGGAGAGGAGACTGCGGCGTCTTCCGGATAAAATGTGTTTGCCTTTTATCGTAAATAATATTACATTTTTGTAAGGTATCACCGCCAATTGTAAGCTAAAGAAATGGCAGCAGCGGCGCGGATGCAGTATACTATGGCTGTAAACCGAAAGAAGGAGCGAATTGTTATGGCAATGCTTGAAGTGAACAACCTGAAAAAGATATACACCACCCGTTTCGGCGGCAACAATGTCCAGGCCCTGACCAACGTCTGCTTCACTGTGGAGCAGGGGGAGTATGTGGCCATCATGGGCGAGAGCGGCAGCGGCAAGACCACCCTGCTGAACATCCTGGCCGCTCTGGACAAGCCCACCTCCGGCGAGGTGCTCTTAAACGGCCGCAACATCGTGGAGATCAAGGAAAAAGACATCTCCGCCTTCCGCCGGGATAACCTGGGCTTCGTGTTTCAGGACTTTAACCTGCTGGACACCTTCTCCGTGCAGGACAACATCTTCCTGCCCCTGGTGCTTGCGGGCAAAAGCTTCGACGAGATGAGCCGCCGGCTCCAGCCCATCGCCACCAAATTGGGCATCCGGGACATTCTGAATAAATACCCCTATGAGATCTCCGGCGGCCAGAAGCAGCGCACCGCCGTGGCCCGGGCCCTGATTACCGATCCCCAGCTGATCCTGGCCGACGAGCCCACCGGCGCCCTGGATTCCAAGGCCACCGACCGGCTGCTGAAGCTCTTCGAGGAGATCAACGCCGACGGCCAGACCATCCTGATGGTGACCCACTCCGTCAAGGCCGCCTCCCACGCCAAGCGCGTGCTGTTTATCAAGGACGGCGAGGTCTTCCACCAGCTGTACCGGGCCAACATGACCGAGGACGAGATGTACGGCAAGATCGCCGACACCCTGACCCTTCTGCAGAAAGGCGGCCGCAATGAGTAAAGCCTTTTATCCCCGGCTTGCCGCCCAGAACTGCATCAAAAACGGCAAGTTCTACTTCCCCTACCTGCTGACGGTGATTTTCAGCTCCGCCGCCTTTTACATCGTTCTGGCCCTGTCCCAGACCGGCTCCCTGCCGGAGCTGCAGCGCTATTTCTACCTGAGCATGTTCATGCTCATTGGCACCTTTGTGCTGGGCCTGTTTTTCATCATTTTCCTGATCTATACCAACAGCTTTTTGATGAAGCGCCGGGGCAAGGAGCTGGCGCTCTACAACATTTTGGGCATGGGCAAGGGAAATATCGGCGTGGTGCTGAGCTATGAGACCCTGTACACCTGGCTCATCGGCACAGGCGGGGGCATCCTGCTGGGAATGCTGCTGCAGCGGCTCATCACCATGCTGGTCACCAGAATGCTGCGCATCGACGTGAAGTATGAATTTTTCATCTCTGTCTACGGCATCGCCGTCACGGCGATCTTTTTCGGCGCGGTGCTCTTTGTGACGCTGCTTTTGAACCTGGGCCGGCTCCGTGTGCAAAAGCCTGTGGAGCTGCTGCGGCAGGGGAACGTGGGCGAGCGCGAGCCCAAGACCCGGTGGCTGCTGACCATTCTGGGCCTTCTCAGCCTGGGCGGCGGCTACACCATCGCCATCAGCACCCACAACTCCGTCCAGGCCATTGGCGTGTACTTTGTGGCGGTGTTTTTAGTGATTATCGGCACCTACTGCCTGTTTTCCGCCGTCAGCGTGGTTCTGCTGAAAGCCCTGCGGAAAAACAAGGGCTTTTTCTACCGCACGGGCAACTTCATCGGCGTCTCCGGTATGCTCCACCGCATGAACCGCAACGCCGTGGGCCTGGCCAACATCTGCATCCTGTCCACCATGGTGCTGGTGATGATCTCCGCCACCCTGGCCCTGTTTCTGGGCACCGAGGACGCCATCACCACCCGCTACCCCGGGGACCTGAACGCAGAGGTCTGGTATTGGACGGACAAGACCTTTGACACCTACAAGGCCGAGCAGAAGCTGAGGGAGGCTCTGGAGGAGCAGGGCGCCACTGTGACCGGCTCTATGAGCTACACCAGCACCGATCAGCCCGCCGCCCTTGACGGCAGCAGCTTCATTATTCAGGACGATGTTTACAATGCTGGCGACGACCGTATTCTGGTTTTGCTGACGGCGGAGGACTACAATAAGCTCTCCGGCCAGAACGTGAGCCTTGCCAAGGATCAGCTGCTGATCTCCGGCAGCGACAGCATTGTGGGCGATGTGCGCATTGTCTTCCGGGGCGAGAGCGGCGAGCGGGTGATGAACTTCAGCGCCGCGCCCACGGCCGAAAAGTTCAGCATGAGCAGCGGGGACGTGTATCTTGGCATGGTGGACTACATCATCCTGCCGGATCTGGACACGCTGAAGGAATTGGAAAACAACTGCGCGTTTGCCCTGGGGGAGGACAAGGCCAGTCTGTCCTGGTTCTGTGAGATCAACACCGATGGCAGCGACCAGGAGATAGAACAGTGGGGCCAGCAGCTTGCCGACCCGGACCTCTGCGGCTTTACCGGGGACGAGGATATCCAGTGGGAGCTGTATCGCCTGCAGACCCAGGCGGAGAACCGGCAGGACTTCTACACCATGAACGGCGGCTTTTTCTTCCTTGGCGTGTTCCTGGGGATCGTGTTTTTGATGGCCACGGTGCTCATCATCTACTACAAGCAGATCTCCGAGGGCTACGAGGACCGGGAGCGCTTTCGCATCATGCAGCAGGTGGGGCTGGAAAAGCGGGAGATCCGCCGCAGCATCAATGTGCAGATTTTGATCGTGTTTTTCGCGCCCTTAGTGGTGGCGGGGGTCCATGTGGCCTTCGACTTCAACATGGTGCGGCTGATGCTGGTGCTCTTCGGGCTGAATAACGCCGCCCTCACCGCCTGGTGCACCGTGGGCACCTTCCTGGCCTTCGCCCTGATCTACGCGCTGGTGTACCTGCTGACCGCACGGGTGTACTACCGCATCGTCAGCGGCGAGAGCAGAGAGTAAAAACCACAAATCAATTGAACGCCCGCTCCGGGAAACCGGAGCGGGTTTTCGTTGCGAGGACGCCATTTGTGGCGCGGATGCGGTGAAGAAGGGCGGGGGACAGCTGCACCCCGGCGCACTTGCATTTTTCCCGCGGAGTGACTATAATTGATGGGAAAATGTGAAAATGGGAGAAGTTTTGATCTGATGGGAAAGAAAAAACCAATATTACGGAACATGGGCGGCTGTCTGAAGGGATGCGTCCCAGCGACCATTCTCAGCCCGGTCACCATCTCCCTGGAGGCCCTGCTGGAGGTGTTCATCCCCATCCTGATGGCCACCATCGTGGACGGCGGACTGTACCGGGCGGAGGAATTCAAGCTCAAGCCCTTCTTCTCCGCCGCTTTGATCGCGGACAGAAACCGCTTTGTCATCACTGTGGGCTGCATTATGATCCTGGCGGCCCTATGCTCCTTCGCCTTCGGCTGCCTGTCGGCCCGCTTTTCCGCCGTGGCCAGCATGGGCTTTGCCGCCAACCTGAGAGCAAAGCTCCTGAAAAAGATTCAGAGCTTCTCCTTTGCCAACACCGACCGCTTTACCCCCGCCTCCCTGGTCATGCGCTGCACCAGCGACGTGAACAGCATGCAGTCCAGCTTTCAGGAATTGATCCGGAACATGGTCCGGGCGCCCATGATGATGATTTTTGCCATTATCATGTCCTTTTCCATCGACTCTCAGCTGGCCTGGATCTTTGTGGTGTGCCTGCCGGTGCTTTTTGTGACCATTGCCCTGATCGTCTCCACCGGCCGCCGGCGCTTCAAGCTGGTGCTGGGCCGCTACGACGATCTGAACGCCCGGGTGCGGGAGGGGCTCATCGCCCAGCGGGAGGTCAAGGCCTTTGTCCGGGAAGACTTTGAAAAGGAGCGCTTCACCAAAACCAACCACCAGCTGCGCATCGCCCAGGTCAATTCGGAGAAAATCTTCATGCTCTCCGGCCCCATACAGATGCTGACCATGTGGCTCTGCACCGTGGTCATCCTCTATGTGGGCGGCAGCAACATCATCTTCGGCCGCACCAGCCTACAGGCCGGGGAGCTGATCAGCATCGTCACCTACACCGGCCAGGTCATCAACGCCCTGTCCATGGTGTCCTTCATGGTGCTGAACCTGGCCCGTACCGCTGAGTCCCTCAAACGCATCAACGAGGTGCTGGACGAGGAGACCGACATCCGGGACGGGGAAGGGGATTTTCCCGTGGCTGACGGTTCTGTGCGCTTTGAAAACGTCAGCTTCAGCTACACCGGCGACCCGAACAACCTGGCCCTGGAGCACATCGACCTGGACATCGCCTCCGGCGAGACTGTGGGCGTCATCGGCGGCACCGGCGAGGGTAAATCCACCCTGGTGAGCCTGATCCCCCGCTTTTACGACCCCATTGCGGGCCGGGTCCTGGTGGGCGGTCGGGATGTGAAGGACTACCGCCTGCATGCGCTGCGCCAGGGCGTGTCCATGGTGCTGCAAAACGGCTCCCTTTTCTCCGGCACCATCGCGGAAAACCTGCGCTGGAGCGACGAAAACGCCAGTGACGGCGAGCTTCGCGCCGCCTGCGCCGCCGCCTGTGCCGACGAGTTTATCGACAAAATGCCCCAAGGCTACGACACTGTGCTGGGCCAGGGGGGCGTGAACCTGTCCGGCGGCCAGAAGCAGCGGCTGCGCATCGCCAGAGCCCTGCTGAAAAAGCCGAAGATCCTCATTCTGGACGACTGCACCTCCGCCGTGGACAACGCCACCGACATCCGCATCCGCGCTGCCCTCCGCCACGCTCTGCCCGGGGCCACCAAGATCATTATCGCCCAGCGCATCGCCTCGGTGATGGACGCGGACCGGATCGTGGTGCTGTCCCACGGCTGCGTGGCTGATGTGGGCAGCCACGACGAGCTGATGGAGCGCTGCTCCATCTACCGGGATATCTATGACTCCCAGCAGAAGGGCCGGGAGGAGAAGGCAGGTGAAGCATATGCGCGGTGAGGAACGGATGAACCGGGTCAACGCCAACAAGCGCCCGGAAAACCCCTGGCGCACCCTGTGGCGGCTGATGGGCTATTTCCGGCACTGCCGGAGCATGTTCATCGCGGCGCTGCTGTCGGTGCTGGTGTACTCCTGCGCCACGGTCTACGCCTCCTATCTGATGAAGCCCTTTGTGAACCTGCTGGAGGTCAGCGGCATCACCCAAAATGAGGCCTACGCCGACTGCATCGCCCTTTTAGTGGGTATGGCGGCGCTGTATGTGCTGTCGGCGATCACAAACTATCTTTTGAACCTGCTGATGATGAAGTGCTCGGCGGTGATGCTGGAGGCATTGCGCCGGGATATGTTCGTGAAGATGCAGGACCTGCCCATCGCCTATTTCGACACCCATCCCCATGGGGAGCTGATGAGCTACTACACCAACGACACCGACGCGGCCCGGGACCTGGTGCGAAGCGGCATCACCCAGCTGCTGATTTCCACCATCTCCCTGGTGGGCATTGTGGGCATGATGCTGGCCCTGTCCGGCAGGCTGTTTCTCATCATGCTGCTGATGGCCGTTGTGGTGACGGTGCTGGTGCGCCTGGTCACTTCCCGGACCCGAAAAAATTACAAGGGCCGGCAGAAGGCCGTGGCCGACGTGAACGCCTATGTGGAGGAGATGATCAGCGGCCAGAAGGACGTGAAGGTCTTTAACCACGAAGAGCAGGTCATGGAAAACTTCGCCCCCCTCAACGAAGAGCTGAGAAAGCGCTCCGTCACTGCCGCCACCCTGGGCAGCATCATGGGGCCCATGATGAATAACCTGTCCCACATCTTTTACGCCATCACCACTGTGGTGGGCGTGCTCTGGCTCACCGGCGAGGGTGTGGGCGGCGTGCTCATCGCGTTTTTGCAGTATATCCGCCAGTTTGCCAACCGGGTCTCCCAGATCTCCGACCAGTTTAACTTCATCATGCTGGCCCTGGCCGGGGCGGAGCGGGTCTTTTCCGTCATTGACGCCCGGCCGGAGACCGATGAGGGCAAAACCGTGCTCATCAACCTGGACAGTGAGGGCCGGGAGTGTGCGGCGCGGACCGGAAGCTGGGGCTGGAAAGGGCCCGATGGCAGCATTGTGCCCCTAAAAGGGGAGGTGCGCTTTGAAAACATCAGTTTCTCCTATGACGGGGAGCGCCAGGTGCTGAAAGAGGTCTCCCTCTACGCAGAGCCGGGCCAGAAGATCGCCTTTGTGGGCTCCACCGGCGCGGGCAAGACCACCGTCACCAATCTGATTAACCGCTTTTACGACATTGAAAAGGGCCGGATCACCTATGACGGCATCGACGTGAAGGAGATCCGAAAGGCGGATCTTCGCCGCTCTCTGGGCATGGTTTTGCAGGATACCCACCTGTTTTCCGGCTCTGTCATGGAAAATATCCGCTATGGCCGGCTGGACGCCACGGAAGAGGAGTGCGTTGAGGCGGCGAAAATCGCCAACGCCCACTATTTTATCTCCCACCTGGCCCGGGGCTATGACACGGAGCTGATCGCCGGGGGCACAAACCTGTCCCAGGGCCAGCGGCAGCTGCTGGCCATCGCCCGGGCGGCGGTGTCCGACCCGCCGGTGCTGATTCTGGACGAGGCCACCAGCTCCGTGGACACCCGCACGGAAATGCTCATCGAGCGGGGCATGGACGCGCTGATGCGGGGCAGGACCGTGTTTGTCATCGCCCACCGGCTGTCCACCGTGCGCAATGCCGACGCCATTTTGGTGCTGGAGGACGGCAGAATCATCGAGCGGGGCGACCATCAGGCCCTGCTGGAGCAGAAGGGCAGGTATTACCAGCTCTATACCGGCATGTTTGAGCTGAGCTGATACTAATTCTCGATAAAAATCTTTAATATTAGCTTGGCCTATTGGTGCAATACTGCGTTATCGTCACTTGCCATATACAAAGTATGGCGGCGTTGGTCTGCCTTGTCTTGCACCAATATCCCTGCGCCGCTGATTAAATCTTTTAATCAAGAATTAGTTTGAGAACAGCTCCGCCTTTCCAAATACTGCATTTAATAGCAAAAAGAGAGCGCGGAAAGAGGACGAAAAGCCCTTTTTCTGCGCTCTCATTCTTTATTCACCCTGCGGCGGACTGTGTTTTGGCTGACGATACTGTCAATTCATAAATTTGTCGATGGCCTCGTTCAAGGCCTGGAGCTGATCCTGGTCGCCCTCTCCGGCGTTGTTGATACAGTGCTCCAGGTGGTCTTTGAGGATGACCTTGGCTGTGCTGTTCAGCGCCGAGCGGACGGCGGCAAGCTGCACCAGCACCTCCGTGCAGTCCCGCCCGTCCTCCACCATGCGCTTGACCGACTCCAGGTGCCCGATGGCCCGGGAGAGCCGGTTGATCACCGCTTTGGTCTGGGTGTGGGTATGGCCGTGCCCCTCGCCGTGGGTATGGCTGTGGGTGTGTCCGTCGCCGTGGTCATGGCTGTGGCTGTGTACCACGCCGTCGCCGTGATCGTGGAGCAATATCTCTTCTTCCGGAATATGCATGGCAGCCTCCAATTTAGCGGTTTATCATGCTAAAATAATACCGCAATTCAGACCCGAAAACAAGCCCCCCGGGGGGATAAGTCATACGACAGTTTAATAAAAAGTGTCTGGTTTTTATCAAAATAGTACTACAGATGAATTTCCACCTGATCCCCGGCGCGCAGGCTGTCTTTCTCCACAGCGCAGTCCAGGGCGATGAGCTTTACGCCCGCTTGGGCGGCCTGACACAGGGCCTCCGCGAATTCCGGGTGGGTGGCCCGGTTGGGCTCGAAGTATTTCACGCCCTTCATCTGGATAATGAACACAGCGTAAGCCTCAAAGCCCTCCTGCACGCAGCGGATCAGCCCGTGCAAGTGCTTTACGCCCCGCTCCGTGGGCGCGTCGGGAAAGCGGACCACGCCGTTGTCCTCCAGGGTCACGCCCTTGACCTCGGCAAAGGCCTTTCTGCCGCCGTGCTCAAAATAGAAGTCGAAACGGGAGTCCCCGTGGACGCACTCCGGCCGGATCAGTTCCGGCACATAGCCCGGCCCGCCGGCGCTGAGCCACTCGCCAAATACCTTGTTGGGCGCGACGGCGTCCATGTTGATAAGCCGTTCGCCCTTGCGGACGGCGATCAGGTCATAGGCGGTTTTTCGCGCCGGGTTTGCGGAGTGCTGCACAAAAATTTCTGCCTCGGGCAAAAGCAGCTCCCTGCAGCGCCCGGTGTTTTTCACATGGCAGACCTGCTTCTGCCCGTTAAGCAGAATATGGGCGATAAAGCGGTTGGGGCGGTCGAGAAAGACCGCCTCATGGATGTTGTCGTATGTCATTCACTTCACCAGCAAAAAAGGTTTTCCGTAGCGGTAGGGGCTGCCCCGCTGGCCGGACAGGACGCTGTTTTTCATGCCCTCGCTGTCCGTCACCACCATCCCGGCGATCCGGTCAAGGCCCTGGTCCAGCAGCGCCGGGCAGAGGGGCACGGAGGGGCCGGTGAGGATGGTGTAGGCCTCCCGGCACAGGTCCAGAAGATGGGGCAGTGTCTTGTTGATGAGGGTGCTGCCGGTGATGATCACAATGTCGCAGCGGGGGAGGAGCAGATCGCAGGCGGAGTCCGGATAGTCCCCCTCCTGGGGCGCTTTTTCCAGGGTGTAAACCCTTTTGGCGTCCCGGCGCATCTCCGGCGGGCCGTTCAGGTGGCCGATCAGGCCCACGGTCTTGCCCTTGAAATCCAGCCCCTCGGTGTAGTAGCGGTCCATGCTGTCCTCGGCGTGGAGGGCGCTCACCCGTTCCTCCGTGTTCAGCGCCGAATTGACGGCGGCCAGGGCCATGCTGGCCTCCTCAAAGTTCCAGCTTTTGATGCCCTCCGCCGCCCGGCGGACTTCCAGGCCGTTTAAACCCTGCGGAAACAGGGGAGGAATGCTGCTGCCTGGGGTGAACATACCCACGGCGGCGTTTTGTTCGCTGAAGGCCATGGACCAGCGCTCGCCCCGGCAGGTCTCCGTCACCCGGGGCCCCCGGGGCACGGCGTCAATAATGCCCTCATAGAGGGAGAAAAAATCAGCCATTGACAAACTCCTTTATCCACTGGCGGAGAATGCGGCGGGCGGTCTCGTCGCCGTAGCCGCTGGTTTTCAGCAGCACCGTGTCGCTGTCCTGGGCCAAAACCTGGTGGAGATTTTGAATGAGCATGGTGTATTTTTCACCCAGACCGAACTGATCACGGGCCTTTTGGGCTTCCTCTGTGGTTTTCAGCACGCCGACGCAGGGCTGATCTGAGGACAGAAATTCCGCAAGCTGCTGCCGGTACTGGGGAATGACCATCTCGAAGCCGCCGAACTCGTCGATGACGGAGAAGGGGTAGTATTCGGCCTCCTGTAAAAGCTGCGCCGCCGGGCCGCGAAAGACCTCGTTGTCCCTTTTGGGCGGGACGGTTGTCATATCCAGAAAGCGCAAAGCCTCATACCCCTCGATCCCGGCGGCGGCCGCCGCCGGAAGCAGGTCCACGCCCGTGATTTTCCCGTTTTCGTCCCGGGAAGCCTCCGTCACATAGCCCCCGGCCATGGCCAGGGCGGGCCCCAGCTCTTCCCGTAAAAGCCTGGATTTTCCGCAGCCCGCCGGGCCGCACAGAAACAAATGCTTTTTCATGGCAATTTCCCCTTCGTTTCATATAGCACCAGTATACACGATTTTGCTTTTTTGTAAAGGTAAAGGGTAAAGAAGGACCCGCTTCGGCCCGGAAACACCGGGCCGAAGCGGGTATTGGTATTCAGTTTCACCTTGCTGATCTGCGGGGGAAGCGCTGCATACCGGACAGCTCTGTTTTAGTAAACGATGATTAAATCGGCAAGAGCGGATCTCAAGAAAATTTGCGTTCCGATGATGGCACTTTTTCGCAGGAATACTTTGTGTATTGCAAGAAAAAGTGACGAAATCAGGGCGGAAATTTTCCGGGAGGCGCCGAAGGCGATTTATTCAGCGTTTACTTTAAAGGGCCGTTCGTGAATTGCCACTACGGTTTGTGAACAAGCAAGACAAGAAATGTCCAATCGGCAAGTCCAATCAGGATATTCATTACCGAAATCACAGCAAAGGGCCGCCTGAGCCTGTCGTCGATCCGCTTTTTGAGGATCCGGACAAGAGATACAATTCCCAAGGGAATATTGAGCAGCAAAAAGAAGACCTGGCCGACGGCCAAAAAATACAATATTTGCGCATGGATAAAAAGGCCGAAAATAAACAGGAAAGCCCAAAGAAAGAGGATCGAACTGAGGATAAACAGGGTCTGTCCATTGGTTTTTTTCTTCAAAATACCACCTCATTCAATATGTAAATCAGCTCGTGCCTTTGCGATCAGCACGACGATCCCAAAGGAGACAGTTTTCAGCGAATTTCTCTCTGCGCCAAAAGAACATAATCCCTTGGGTCGCTGACATTTTCTTCTTTCAAGACAGAAATGACCATGTCAAAGGGATAGCCCAGCTGGGAAAGCATCTCATCCAGCGATGGATATTCCCTGTCGTCAAAGAAAAAAGTAATGTCAAAGTATTCTCCAGACCGGGTCATATCCGAAGAAATGCCGGTTTTGTGCGTTCGGTTTTCCATCTGGAATGTTAAATCAAGAATGGGCGCATGGATTTCAATGCAGCTTCTCATCAGATCACAGATGTCCTGCCATCTGCATTTCAGCGGCTGCGGCTTTTTCCGCCCGAATAAGGCCATGTCCATCAAACTCCTTTTTTGAAATCTGCCGGGATGATTTGTCATATCTTTGTGAGCAAAACCACGGTTTCAATATGGCTCGATACGATAGGCTGAATGTCTTTGCTATTTTTCTGTTTATGGGAACAAATCCACAG
>JBJDXP010000149.1:0-1606 GCA_051866735.1 Candidatus Limivicinus sp. | reverse complement strand
CACAGCCCTGTGTTTTTGTTAAACAGTTGCCTGGACCTATTCTCTGCGCCTCACCTGCGTGAGGACCCCTTTTCCCGAGGTTACGGGGTCAGTTTGCCTAGTTCCTTAACCATGAGTCTCTCGAGCGCCTTGGTATATTCTACCCGACCACGTGTGTCCGTTTCGGGTACGGGTGCCGCGCGCCTGACGCTTAGGGGATTTTCTCGGGAGCCTGTTTACCGCCGCTGTCAGCTTGCCCGGGGGCTCGCTGTACTGTCAAGTTCGGCACGGCTTGCGGCGTTTGACTCGCTTCCGTTTACCTACACTCTTCAACGGGCTGTTCCGTCTGCCCGCGGGCGTTTCACTTCTCCGTCTCCCCGTCGCAACGCGCGCCAGTGCCGGAATGTTGACCGGCTCTTCCATCGGGTCCTCCTCGCGGATGCCCCTTAGGTCCCGACTGTCCCTGATCCGATTAGCGTTGATCAGGAGCCCTTGGTCTTACGGCGTGGAGGTTTCCCGCCTCCATTATCGTTACTTATACCTACATTTGCTTTTCCGGAGCCTCCACAAGGCCTCGTGGCCCTGCTTCGGCGGCGCCGGAATGCTCCCCTACCAACCGGCCCTCAGGCCGGCTCCACGTCTTCGGCACCGGACTTATGCCCGATTATTATCCACGCGGCTCCGCTCGACTAGTGAGCTGTTACGCACTCTTTAAATGAATGGCTGCTTCCAAGCCAACATCCTAGCTGTCTCTGCGGCGCCACCTCGTTATTGTCTTCAACTTGGCCCGGATTTCGGGGCCTTAGACGGTGGTCTGAGTTGTTCCTCTCTCGGACGCGGACCTTAGCACCCGCGCCCTTACTCCCGGGTAACACGTGATGGCATTCGGAGTTTGTCAGGACTTGACAGGCGGTGAAGCCCTCGCATCCTATCAGTCGCTCTACCTCCGGCAGGTGATTCCCCGAGGCTGCACCTAAATACATTTCGGGGAGTACGAGCTATCTCCAAGTTTGATTGGCCTTTCACTCCTACCCTCAGCTCATCCGAAAGCTTTTCAACGCTTACCGGTGCGGTCCTCCAGTTGGCTTTACCCAACCTTCAACCTGGCCAAGGGTAGATCACTTGGTTTCGCGTCCACCCCCACTGACTTGACGCCCTCTTCGGACTCGCTTTCGCTTCGGCTCCGGGTCTCCTGACCCTTAGCCTCGCCGGTGACGGTGACTCGTAGGTTCATTATGCAAAAGGCACGCTGTCACGGCACGTAGCCGCTCCAACCGCTTGTAGGCGCACGGTTTCAGGGTCTATTTCACTCCTCTGTTCGAGGTTCTTTTCACCTTTCCCTCACGGTACTGGTCCACTATCGGTCTCTCGGTAGTATTTAGCCTTGCGAGATGGTCCTCGCCGGTTCCCACAGGATTTCTCGTGTCCCGCGGTACTCAGGTGCCGGCTTGGCTTGGCTCTGACTTCGCTTACGCGGCTGTCACGCTCTGCGGCTCCGCTTTCCAGCGGATTCTGCTGTCCTGGCCTTCGCCGTTTTGCCGGTCCTACAACCCCGGGTGGTGCCTTGCGACATCCCCGGTTTGGGCTCCTCCGCGTTCGCTCGCCACTACTTGCGGAATCATTGTTA
>JBJDXP010000148.1:0-1615 GCA_051866735.1 Candidatus Limivicinus sp. | reverse complement strand
CGTTCAGATACCGGGCAATCTGATTGAGGTTGCCGCCGATCCTGCCGTACTCGGCTGTCAGCTTCCCGACAGCGGAAAGCAACTCGTCATTGACCGACGACACATGGACAACCGGGCGTATGGTCGCCCGCCGTATCGCCTGCCGGAGAAATTCGGACTGGCTGATACCATAGGGCGCAAGCCGCGCTGTGAAGTCGGCATACTCATCTTCGGACAGCCGGGTTTTCACAACGCGGCTGCGGTGGGGCGTGTTGTATTTCTTTCGCATGGTGTGACCTCCTTTCTCGCCCGTAAGGGCGCATGAGCAGGGTTTGGGGAAGGCACTCCCCAACAAGTTTCCCGCGAGGGGCAAAACTGCAGAATTGCGGATTTTGGCACCGTGGTAGAAACTTGCTCTCCGTGACTGCAAACTTTCTCTCACTTCCGTCCGCCACTTTTTTGGAAAACTGCAACCACAAAAGTTTGTTTCTCTTTTTCTGCTACTACTAATCCTGTAAAGGGCATTCCTGCCCGCTTTCGCTAAAATGACACCGGACGCAGTGGTTTCTACCCGGTGTTGGAGAAATCCTTTCTCTTTGCCCTCTACTACGGGTAAATGCTCCAAATGCCAAACACCAGGGCAGAAAAATTCCCTCCTCGCTTACTACTACAACCGGCAGGGGGCAAAATGGCCGGGAGCGGAGCCGGACAACAAAAAAAGCAGTAAATCTTTTTCAAGACTTACTGCTTTCGCTGGCCGCGTCGGTGGCGGCTGGTATTCAGTTTTTATGACTTGTCCGGTGGTTCGTCAAGCCGGAACTTGAATTGACAGTCAATTAACCGCTGCTTTACATAGTCCTCCACCTCGGCGTTGACCTGCCCGTTCACTTTTGAGAAATAGCGGATATATCCGGCGTAGTGGAGCAGGACAGCGTTCACGGCTTCTGGGTCGCCCTCACGGGCTTTGAGGATTGTTTCATAGGGGAGAAGTCTACTCATACCGGCTCACCCCCATTTCTTCGCGTAGCCGCTGCAAGGCAAGCTGGATATGCCGCCCCGCTGTGCTGCGTGACCGGCCAATACACGCGCCGATCACGCGCTGCGGCTGGCGCAGAAAGTAATAGCGCAGGATTTCTTCCCGCGTCTGCTCCGGCAAAACAGAGATCGCGTCGGCAAGGGCGGCGTTGCAGAGCAGGACGGTCTGACCGCAGACGGTAAATGGGTATTCCTCGTCCGGCTCCGACGCGGCAAACTGGACAAACTTCTCGTTCATCAGATAGTCAAGGGAAACTTGCCGTTCCCATTGCCGTTTAAGCTTCAAAATCTTGTCCAAGGCGGCACAGCGGATAACAGTCTTGCAAAAGGCGTTGTACCTGCGCTGGATATATTCTTGATAGGCTATCTGGTCGGTCATGGAAATTCCCCTTTCTGAATAATAGTGCGGGGCGGTGGCACTTCTTGCTGTCGCCCCTTGATTGCCTACCAGCAAAGGCGGGCGGGGCTGTCAACGGCTGCGCATATGCGCCGTTCATCTTGACCGTTGACTGGCTCGGCTGGGTTTGCTATTTACCCGACAAACTTGAATTTATTTTAAGCTATCACGTTTTACCTTCTTAAGCCTTACTATCATTACCAT
>JBJDXP010000147.1:0-35967 GCA_051866735.1 Candidatus Limivicinus sp. | reverse complement strand
TCGGCGCTGAGAAGATCAAGGTCATCAAGGAAGTCCGCGGCATCACCGGTCTGGGCCTGGCAGAGGCAAAGGGCCTGGTGGAAGGCGTTCCCGCAAAGATCAAGGAAGGCGTTTCCAAGGAAGACGCAGAGGCTCTCAAGGCTCAGCTCGAGGCTGTCGGCGCCACCGTCGAAATCAAGTAAGTTATTCTTACCGATCCCAAAATCCCTCTCCGTTTGGAGAGGGATTTTTTAAATCGTCGACAAAGTCAAAAATGACTTTGCCGACGAAAGGGATCCGCTTCGAACCGCACATTTTTGTACGCCTACGGCATACAAAAATGCACTCTCTACGCGCAAAGTGTTTTTTCCGACGTACACGCCGCCGGAAAAAACAGATTCGAATTTGTTTTCGGCCTGCGGGCCGAAAATGATGAGTGCTTTGTCTACAGTCTCATTTTTTTGATTTTAACGGCAATATTTTCCGACGGTATGCTCTAATCCCGGAAGAAGTAGCAGGGCATGCCGGTTTTTTAGCATCCCGATGATTTCCACGCCGGATCGCGTCGCTTTTTTATACTGCAGAAGCGCCGGAAAAAAGACTTGCCAAAGCCGGGGCTTTAGGCTTTAATAGAGAGCAGACATGAGGTGAGCATATGAAATACAAATTGATCGCTTTTGATCTTGACGGCACGCTGCTGGACGGAAAAAAGAACATCCCGCCGGAGAACATGGCGGCGCTGAAGGCGGCGGCGGAGCAGGGGATACAGCTCGTCCCGGCCACAGGACGCATTTATGCCGGTCTGCCCCAGCCGCTGAAGGACCTGCCCTTTCTGCGCTGGTGCATAACGGTAAACGGCGCCTATGTCTATGATGCGGTGGAGGACACGGCCGTCTACAGGGAGGATATTCCCATGGAGCTGGCTCTGCGGGTCATAGACTACATGGAAGAAAACCACCTGTTTTACGACTGCTACAAGGACAACTGGGGCTATATGGACCGGCGCTTTTATGAACAGGCCGTGGATTTCATGCCGGACAAGGGCATTCTGGACCTGCTGGTGCGCCTGCGCACGCCGGTGGAGAGCCTGCGGGCCACTATCCAGGCCTCCGGTACAGGCGTTCAGAAGCTCCAGGCATATTTTACGGACCTGGAGGAGCGGGCACGGCAGCTCCGGCTGCTGCCGGAGCGCTTCCCGGAGCTTGCGGTGACCAGTTCGGTGAAGAACAACATTGAGCTGAATCTGGCGTCGGCCAACAAGGGCACGGCCCTGGAGGCCCTGTGCCGCCATCTGGGCATAGCCATGGAGGAGACCATCGCTTTCGGCGACGGCACCAACGACTTGACCATGCTCCGCGCCGCCGGTCTGGGCGTGGCTATGGACAACGCGGTGCCCGAGGTAAAGGCCGCGGCGGACAGGGTGACGGACGACAATGAACACGCCGGGGTGGCAAAAGTCATCAACGAAATTCTATAAGAATAAAAAAATCAGGGGAGAGCAAACGCTCTCCCCTGATTTTGTGTTTGAACATTCTATGCGTCCAGATAGGTGCAGGCGGCCAGAGCGGCCACAGCGCCGTCGGCCACGGCGGTGGTCAGCTGATGGACGTTCTTGCTGCGGCAGTCCCCCGCCACGAACACGCCGGGAGTTTTGGTGAGACAGTCCTCGCCGGAGAGGGCGTAGCCCCGTTCATCCAGCTGGATGAGATTTTCAAAGGCCTTCACGTCCGGCTGGTGGCCCACAGCCACAAACAGGCCCTCAACGGCAATCTCCCGCCGCTTACCCTGCTGCTCCACCACAATGCCGGTCAGCTCCTTCTCACCCAGAAGTTCAGCGACCGTGGCGCTGAGGACAAATTCCACGTTGGCTTTGGCCCGCAGGGCCTCCACCAGCTTTGCCTCACCCCGGAAGCTGTCCCGCCGGTGGATGAGATATACCTTGCTGCAGGTCTCCGAAAGCAGCATAGCGTCCTGAAGGGCGCTGTTGCCGCCGCCGTTGACTGCCACAGGGCGGCCCTTGTAGAATGCCCCGTCGCACACCGCGCAGAAGCCCACGCCGCTGCCCACAAGCTCCTCCTCCCGGGGCAGGCCCAGCATACGGGGCTTGGCTCCGGCGGCGATGATCACCGCCCGGGCCTGAAATTCCGTCCCGGAGAGGCACTTCACGGTCTTGACCTCCCCGGCGCTGACGGAAGAGACCTCTTCCAGCTCCACTTCCGCGCCCTGCTCCATGGCCTGCTCTAAAAAGCGGTCGCCCAGCTCGGTGCCGCTGATGGAGACAACGGAGGGGAAGTTTTCCACCTTGGGGGACCAGGTGATCTGCCCGCCAAAGGCGTTTTTCTCGATGACCAGAACAGACTTGCCCGCCCGTCTGGCGTATGTGGCGGCGGTAAGGCCCGCAGGGCCGCCGCCGATGATAATGATGTCGTACATATTTATCTATCCTTTTTCCCTTATATTGAATAGGGCCGGCATTTGCCGGCCCTGTTATCTTTATTTGGAGAGGAACTGCTTGATAGCGCCTGCGCCGGCGAACTTCTCAAAGCCTGCGCCGGTCACGATGACCAGGGTGGGGGCCTGCTTTACGCCATATTTGATGGCCAGGTCCGCGTTCTCCTCTGCCATCAGCTTCTCATAGGCGAAGCCGGCCTTGTCCAGATAGGAGCAGGCAATGCGGCAGTTGGGGCAGGTGGGCGTGGCAAAGAGGATGGCGCGGTTTTCTCCGCTCTCTTCCACAACGGGGGTCTCCTGTACCGGCTCGGCCTTCACCTCGGGGATGGGGCCGTCGTGGCGCAGCACGGAATGGCCGATATCGTACTCCTTGCGCTCCTTGTACTCCTGAGTCTTGCCCGCGTTCCAGTTCTGCACCGGGCGGTAGTAGCCGGTGATGCGGCTGTATACCTCGGCGGTCTCGCCGCACTCGGGGCAGGTGAACTGCTCGCCGGTCAGATAGCCGTGGTTCTTGCACACGGAGTAGGTGGGGGAGAGGGTGTAGTAGGGCAGCTTGTAATTCTCCGCGATCTTGCGAACCAGGTTGGCTGCGGCCTCCCAGCTGGGCAGCTTCTCGCCCAGGAAGGCGTGGAACACGGTGCCGGAGGTGTAGCGGGTCTGGAGATCGTCCTGAATATCCAGGGCCTCGAAGATGTCGTCGGTGTAGCTCACCGGCAGGTGAGAGCTGTTGGTGTAGTAGGGGGTGCCGCCGGGCTCTGCCGCGGTGATGATGTCGGGATAGAGCTCCACGTCGTGCTTGGCCAGACGGTAGGAGGTGGACTCCGCCGGGGTGGCCTCCAGGTTGTACAGGTCGCCGTACATCTCCTGATAATCGCTGAGGCGCTCGCGCATGTGGTCCAGCACCTGCTTGGTGAACTCCTGGCACTTGGGGCTGGTCATGTCGGCCCGGACCCACTTGGCGTTCAGGCCCGCCTCGTTCATGCCCACAAGGCCGATGGTGGAGAAGTGGTTGTCAAAGGTGCCCAGGTAGCGCTTGGTGTAGGGGTAGAGGCCGGCGTCCAGCAGCTTGGTGATGACGGTGCGCTTGACCTTCAGGGAGCGGGCCGCGATATCCATCATCTTGTCCAGGCGCTTGTAGAAATCGGTCTCGTCCGTGGCCAGGTAGGCGATGCGGGGCATGTTGATGGTGACGACGCCCACGGAGCCGGTGCTCTCGCCGGAGCCGAAGAAGCCGCCGGACTTTTTGCGCAGCTCACGCAGGTCCAGACGCAGACGGCAGCACATGGAGCGCACGTCGGAGGGTTCCATATCGGAGTTGATGTAGTTGGAGAAGTAGGGGGTGCCGTATTTGGCGGTCATCTCGAAGAGCAGCTTGTTGTTCTCCGTGGGAGACCAGTCGAAGTCACGGGTGATGGAGTAGGTGGGGATGGGGTACTGGAAGCCCCGGCCGTTGGCGTCGCCCTCGATCATGATGTCGATGAAGGCCTTGTTCACCATGTCCATTTCTTTTTTGCAGTCGCCGTAGGTGAAGTCCAGCTCCTTGCCGCCTACGATGGCGGGCAGGTCCTTCAGGTCGGCAGGCACGGTCCAGTCCAGGGTGATGTTGGAGAAGGGCGCCTGGGTGCCCCAGCGGGAGGGGGTGTTCACACCGTAGATGAAGGACTGGATGCACTGCTTCACTTCCTTCTGGCTCAGGTTGTCCACCTTGACAAAGGGGGCAAGATAAGTGTCGAAGGAGGAGAAGGCCTGTGCGCCGGCCCACTCGTTCTGCATGATGCCCAGGAAGTTGACCATCTGGTTGCAGAGGGTGGACAGGTGGCTTGCGGGGGAGGAGGTGATCTTGCCGGGCACGCCGCCAAGACCCTCCTTGATCAGCTGCTTCAGGCTCCAGCCGGCGCAGTAGCCGGTGAGCATGCTCAGATCGTGCAGGTGGATATCGCAGTTGCGGTGCGCCTCGCCGATCTCCTCGTCATACACCTCGCTGAGCCAGTAGTTGGCGGTGATGGCGCCGGAGTTGGAGAGAATCAGGCCGCCTACGGAGTAGGTGACGGTGGAGTTCTCCTTCACGCGCCAGTCCTCAATATTCAGATACTTGTCCACAGTCTCCTTGTAATCCAGGAAGGTGGACTTCATGTTGCGCACTTTCTCCCGCTGCTTGCGGTAGAGAATGTAGGCCTTGGCTACGGTCTCGTAGCCGCCGCGGGAGAGAACGGCCTCCACGCTGTCCTGAATGTCCTCCACGGCCACAAGCCCGTCCTTGATCTTGGGCAGGAAATCAGCCGAGACCTTCAGGGCGAGAAAGTCGATCACGCTCTCGTTATACTCTGTCTTGGTGGCGTCAAAGGCTTTTTTAATGGCGTCAGCGATCTTGTTGATGTTGAAGTCGACGATTTTTCCGTCTCGTTTTACTACCTGATACATATCTTTATCTCCTCCCATATCTCTGGATGATTAAACGCCTCTCACCTGCACCGCGGGCACATAGGGCGCCGCAGCCCGGGCAAGCGCGTGCATTTCCTCTTCGTTATATTCTGAAAGACCCTCTATGGCGATCACATGGCCGGAGTCTTTGAACTGCTGTAAATAGTATTCTTTCGCGCCCGCGATCCATTTTGCGGCGCCGGTGATGCTCTCTTCGGTGTGAAGGCCCTTCACCACCGTGGTGCGGAACTCATAGTCCACATCGCCCCGGAGCAGAAGCTCCTTTGAGCGCTCAACAGGGGCCAGATCCAGCGCGGGAAGGCCCACGGTTTTGGCGTAAAGCTCCGGCGCATTCTTGATGTCCATGGCCACCCGGTCCACAAGCCCGGCGGAGATGATCTCCTGCAGCCTGTCCGGGAAGGACCCGTTGGTGTCCAGTTTGATCTTGTAACCCAGCGCGCGGACCTTTTCCAAAAAGAATGCGATATCCTTGTGCAGCAGCGGCTCTCCGCCGGTGATGGCTACGCCGTCCAGAACACCCTGGCGCTTTTTCAGAAAGGCCAGAACCTGCTCCTCGTCGGTGTCCTGAGCCATAAGCTCCGGCAGTACCAGCGGCGCATTGTGACAGAAGGGGCAGCGGAAATTACAGCCGCCGGTGAATACCGTGCAGGCTACCGTGCCCGGATAGTCCAGTAAGGTCAGTTTTTGAAGTCCCGCGATGAGCATATCTGCGCTGTGCCTCCTTGATCAAAAGTCGCTGCGTGATAAATAATAAGACGATATGGGCGGCTTGTCAAGAGCAAATCACAAGATATTGAAAACTTTACCGCCTTGTAACCACTTTGACCACAAAATATAGTGCCGGGCAATAACTGTGTTACCGCCTGACACCGTTCGGTATTCTACAACAAAACACGATGAAATTCAATAGCAAATTCTTTCGCAACGAAATTTAAGAAGAAAAATCTTGAAGAGAAAAGGATTAAGTGGTATAATCTCACATCATTGCAAACAGGAAGGTGAATGACCATGTGCGGAATTGTGGGCTATGCCGGGTTGGAACAGGCGGCGCCGATATTGCTTGACGGACTTGAACGACTGGAATATCGGGGCTATGACTCTGCGGGCATCGCGGTACTGTCGGAGGAGAAGGGCCTGCAGCTGAGAAAGACCAAGGGCCGGCTCAAGGTGCTCAGCGCCCTTGTGGACGGCGGAAAGGCGTTGGAGGGCCGGATGGGCATCGGCCACACCCGCTGGGCTACCCACGGCGAGCCGAATGACGTCAATTCCCACCCCCATCTGAGCCAGAACGGGCAGATCGCGGTGGTTCACAACGGGATCATTGAAAATTATCTGGAGATCAAGGAATTTCTCGTCTCCAAGGGGGTACACTTCTGCTCCGAAACGGACACGGAGGTGGTGGCCCAGCTGCTGGAGTATTTTTACCTCCAAAACGGCGGGAACATCATGGCGGCGGTCTACACGGTGCTGGACCGCATCGAAGGGGCTTACGCTCTGGGCATCCTTTGCAAGGATCTTCCGGACAGCTTCATCGCCGCCCGCAAGGACGCGCCGCTGCTGCTGGGCTATGGAGAAAACTGCAAATTCATCGCTTCGGACGTTACCGCCATCATCAAGCACACCCGGGACGTGTCCTATATGGAGGACGGCGAGGTGGCCGTGGTCAGCGCCGGGGAGATCAAGGTCTATGACGCCCTGGGCCAGCCGGTGGAAAAGGAACACAGCTTTATTGACTGGGACGTGAGCGCCGCGGAAAAGGGCGGCTATGCCCACTTTATGTTCAAGGAGATCATGGAGCAGCCGGAGGCGGTGCGTAAGACCGTCTCTCCCCGCCTCAAAGACGGGCGCGTGTGCTTTGAGGAGCTGAGCCTGAGCGAAGATTACATCAGGGGCCTGAAGAAAATCTTTATTGTGGCCTGCGGCTCCTCCTACCATGTGGGGGTCGTGGCCAAATACAATATGGAGCGGCTGCTGCGCCGCCCGGTGGATGTGATGCTGGCCTCAGAATTTCGCTATGCGGACCCGCTGGTGGATCAGGACACGCTGGTCATTGTCATCAGCCAGTCCGGCGAGACGCTGGATACCATGGCGGCCCTGCGGGAGGCCAAAAAGCTGGGCGCACGGATATTGTCGGTGGTGAACGTGGTGGGCAGCTCCATCGCCCGGGAGTCCGACGATGTGCTGTACACCTGGGCCGGCCCGGAAATCGCCGTGGCCACTACCAAGGCCTACAGCACCCAGCTGGTGCTGCTGGATATGCTGGGGCTGTATTTTGCCGACATCATCGGCAGCGTCAGCAAAGAGGAGTATGCCAGACTTGCAGAGGAGCTTCAGGCCCTGCCCACGAAGATGGAAAAGGTGCTGGAGAATACCGAGGAGATCAAATATCTGGCCTCCCGCTACTTCAACCACGCCTCCGTGTTCTACATCGGGCGGAACCTGGACTACGCCCTGGGCTTGGAGGGCAGTTTGAAGCTCAAGGAGATCTCCTATATCCACTCCGAGGCCTACGCCTCCGGCGAGCTGAAGCACGGCACCATCTCCCTCATCGAGGACGGCACCCTTGTGGTGGCACTGGGCACCTACACGCCCCTCTTTGAAAAGGCCCTCTCCAATATTATCGAAGTGAAGGCCCGGGGCGCGGACATCGTGGCCCTGACCACCGAGAGCCGCCGCAGCGACATGGAAAAAACGGTGGAGAATGTGCTGACCGTGCCCGATACCCACATTATCCTTCAGCCCTCCCTGGGCATCGTGCCTTTGCAGCTTTTTGCCTATTACGTCGCTTTGCAGAGAGGCTGCGATATCGACAAGCCCCGCAACCTGGCAAAATCCGTCACTGTAGAATGAAAAAATCCCGCCGTATATCAGGCAGGGCTTCGTAAAACAGATAATCCGACCTGTGGCTGCAATCACAGGTCGGATTTTCTGTTATGTATTAGGGTTGGAATATCCAGGGCTCTCTCTGATGAGGGAAATGTTTCTCTCCCTCCGTCAAAAATCAAAGATTTTTGACACCTCCCTCGTCAGAGGGAGGCATTGGTGCGGTGCAATGCCGCGTTTCTGTTGATTTCCGGCGAATCCGCAGCGCGTTTCCACCTCATCCGTCACGGCTCTGCCGTGACACCTTCCCCTCAAGGGGAAGGCTTTGGGGTAGGTCAATTCTGATTTGCAGGTCTGTTTGGGTCTTGGATATCACACAACAGAAAAGAATACAGGGACAGTCACAGCAGAGCAAACCGCTGTGACTGTTATCGTTCTTATGAACACCCTGCCTTTCATGCGGCGGGTTCCTTATTTGGGCGAACCGGGATTATTTGTCCTGTGTGCCCAGGGCTTTCAGCTTGTTCTGGCGGCGGTTGAGAACTTCTTCGCTCTGGGGCTTGATGTCCCCGGCCTTGGTGAGGGCCCATTTGGTCATCATGGGGCCGACCAGCTCATAGATCAGCACAGCGAAGAGCACGATGTTGCGGATCAGCGCGCCGTCGCCGGGCAGCGTTGAGGCGGTGAAGCACATGCCCAGGGCCACACCGGCCTGGGGCAGCAGGGTAATGCCCAGATAGTCCACCACGTTCTTGTCGCAGTGGACCAGTTTGGCCGATTCCCGTGCCCCCGCATACTTGCCCAGAGAGCGGGAGAGGATGTATACTATGCCTATCAGCACCGAGGAGGGCTTTGCGAATACGCCCAGCTCCAGCTCCGCGCCGGAGATGACGAAAAACAGCAGCAGCAGCGGGGAGGTCCAGCGGTCGGCATTTGCCATGACCTCGCCGGACAGGGGGCAGAGATTGCAGAACACGCAGCCCAGCATCATGCACACCAGCAGGGAAGAGAAGCCCACGGTGACAGGGCCGATTTTGAAGCTGACCATGGACAATGCCACCGTCAGGAAAACAAAGCTGATGGTCAGATTCAGGCGGTTGGTGTTGGAGTTGAAAAGCTTTTCGATTTTTGTCAGGCAGAAGCCGGCCAGCGCGCCCAAAAGCAGGGAGCAGAGGATCTCCACAATGGGGTTAACGATGATGGTGACGATATCCACCACGCCGCTGCTCAGCGCCCGGGCAATGCCGAAGCTGACGGCGAAGAGAACCAGACCCACTGCGTCGTCCAGGGCCACGATGGGCAGCAGCAGGTCGGTGAGAGGGCCTTTGGCCTTGTACTGGCGGACCACCATCAGCGTGGCCGCGGGGGCCGTGGCCGCGGCGATGGCGCCTAAGGTGATGGCCGCCGGTATGGACAGCACGTCGGGGCGGATAAAGTGGAAGATCAGCAGGGCGATGTCCACTAACAGCGTGGCGGCCACGGCCTGCAAGATACCGATGACCAGGGCCTGTTTTCCGGTCTCCTTCAACTGGGAGGCGCGAAATTCATTGCCGATGGAAAAGGCGATGAAGCCCAGGGCCACATCGGAGATCAGCCCCACGCCCTCCAGCTCCTCATAACTGGAAAAGCCGATACCGGGGATCTGCAGCGCGCCGATCACGCAGGGGCCGATGAGGACGCCCGCCACCAGATAGGCGGTCACGTCAGGCAGACGGGATTTTTTCAGCAGACGGGTCATCATCAGACCCGCGAACATGGCAATAGCCAGAGATAACAATGCAGTCATTTTTTCAAGCCTTCTTTCAAACCGTGCCATTATACGGCGATGCACAGGGGATTTCAAGCATCAAATTGCATAAATATAATGGACTGGAGCATACTATCAGGAACATGGAACGCTTTTTTGATTTTACCATCGGCCCGGAAGCGGCGGGCTTCGGCCTGTTTTCCGCTGCCCATGGCCTGTATCTGGCCGCGGCGGCTCTGAGCGCGCTTCTGCTCTGCCTTTTTTACCGGCATTTGGACGAAGAAAGGCGGCGACGGCTGCGCCTGGCGCTGGCCTCTTCGGCGCTGGCCCTCCAGCTGCTGCGGGCAGTGCTGCTGATAATAAGCGGAAATTATACCATCGGCCGGCTGCCCCTGCATCTGTGCGCAATGGCGGTGTATATCAGCTTTTTCCACGCCCTGCGGGGCGGCAGGCTCCTGGGGCAGTTTCTCTATGCCTTCTGTATGCCCGGCGCAGCGGCCGCGCTGCTTTTCCCGGACTGGAGCTATTACCCGGCCCTTCACTTTATGACGGTAAGTTCCTTTGTCCTTCATATTCTGGTTTTCTGTTATGCCCTGATGCAGGTCTCCGGCGGAGACATCAGCCCGGACCTGAAGAGCCTGCCCCAGTGCCTGGGCATCATGCTGACCATCGCGATCCCCGTTTATGTGTTCGACGTTTTGACCAATACCAATTACCTTTTTCTCAACTGGCCCTCGCCCGCCTCCCCGCTGGAGCTGTTCGCCTTTTTGGGCCGGCCCGGCTATATTCTGGGCTATCTTCCCCTGATCGCCGTCGTGTGGCTCGTCCTGTATTTGCCGTTCATTTTGAAAAATTAAAGCTGAGGCTCTGGCGCTTTTTATTGCAAAGCAATAAAAAGCGCGGGCTGATTTTCATCAGCCCGCAAAACAGGGTTGTGGGATAAAGATATGAGCCGGGTCTTTTCAAAGAAAAGACCAATTGGATAAGCTGTGCTTAAAGAATACTCCTCTTTTGAAAACTTGTAAAGAGCGAAGGGACACTACTTTTGTCGAATGTATAATTTCTTTTTTCGCGGTAACAATATAGGGGAAACCAATTGAGAGGAGACAGGTTCATGATAATGGATCGAATCGCTCTGACGCTGGCCATAATCGGCGGCATCAACTGGGGCAGCATTGGGCTGTTTCGCTTTGATATCGTAGCATGGCTGTTCGGCGGGCAGACCGCCACCGTCAGCCGGGTCGTCTACACGCTGGTTGGCCTTGCGGCTCTGTGGTGCATTTCGCTGCTGTTTCGCAGCGACACCGTTACCGACGACGGAGCATGATAAAATGAAGAGAAGGGTATCGGCCCTTCTCTTCATTTTTATGCATGCCGGGAGACGATGAATAATGGCAGGCAGCAAAGCCATGGCAGACTGCACAGCCGTCCGCTGCAGCCTTTGGCGGTGATCAAATTGGCTGAAAGGCCAAACGTTCCCAGACCGCAGACATAGGCCACATGGCGCTCGGACCAGGTGCTGGTGTAGCCAAGCTCCGGCGAAGGGGCAAGCGCTTGACTTCCAGGCCCCCAGACAGACCAGAATGCCTCGTCGTCCCCCGGAATTACGGCTGTCTCGCCGGCAACAAGCAGAGCGCCCCTCAGCCGTCGAATGAAGATCTTCAGATATTGCTGCCCCTCATAGCGGGCGTTCAGCGTGTCCGGAGCAGGAAGAGGGGTTGAAAAATCCTCCGCCTGCCGCACTCTGCTGGTAAAAGGGAAAAAGAAGGAGAAAACCGAACGGGCCTCCGGCAGCCACTGGGCCGGTAAACGAAACCAGGGACCGACTATGCCGGGCTGACATAAACTTTGGAACAACGGATCCCCGGCAGAGGCAATGCCTGCCAGGGGCGTATCAAAGAAACGTATTCCCGCGCTCTCCGGGAGAATTGCTTGTTCCGGGGACAGATGATTGGCTGAATCCTCCGTGACCGATCGGAGGAACGAAGTTAAGTCGAACATATTTACTCCTTTCTCTGGGCAGGTTGCACGGAACAGGACGGGTGTTTTTGTGACTCACGCCAAAAATGCCCGTTTCTGTCAAATAGTGCTTGCAATTTTACCTTTTTGATGTTAGTTTGAAATTGGTCAGATGAAACGATTGTCAGACCATTGTTGGGGGTAAGGAGACTTTTTCTTTATGAATACCATGCGAATTGCACTTTGCCAACCGAAAGTTTTAATGTCTCGTGAAGCGGCTGTGGAAAAAGCGGCGGAGATGGTAAGGGAAGCGGCAGGCTGCGGTGCACAGCTGGTGGTATTGCCGGAGATGTTCCATTGCCCCTATGCTCCGGAGTATTTCCCGGTTTACGCGGAGACTGCCGAAGGGGAAATGTTTCGGATTATGTCCTCCTGGGCCCGGGACAACGGTGTCTATTTGGTGGGCGGCTCTATCCCGGAACGGGAGAAAGATAAAATCTATAATACCTGCTTTTGCTTTGATCCCCAGGGTAAGCTGGTGGCGCGGCATCGGAAGATCCATCTGTTCGATGTGGATATACCCGGCCAGATCACGTTCCAGGAGTCCGATTATTTTTCTCCCGGTGACACGGAGACGCTCTTTGATACACCCTTTGGAAAGGTTGGCGTCGCTATCTGTTTTGACCAGCGCTTTCCCGGGCTGATCCGATCCTTGGCAAAACAGGGAGCTATGCTGGTATGCACTCCAGCCCAGTTTAACAATGTGACTGGCCCAAGGCACTGGGACACGCTGGTAAAAGCCAGAGCGCTGGACAACCAGATTTATTATGCGGCCTGCTCCGCTGCCACAGATCCGGACTTTTCCTACAAGGCTTATGGCCATTCCTGTGTGGTGGATCCCAACGGTCAGATTCTGGTGGATGCCGGAACCGAAGAGAACATTATTTATTGCGAAATTGATCAAAATGTGATAGACTCAACGAGAAAAGAAATGCCGACTTTTCTGCATTCGTGAAGGATTTTTTTCGGGTGTGGAATGCGGTGGAAGGGACGTTGAATTACTATTAGCAGTTATGTTTTTCAGCCTGTGCGGAAGGTCAATGTATCAAAACTGGTTCAGGAACAAATTATCTGTTACATTACTTCTGGGGAACTGAATCCAGGGGACAAGCTGCCCAGCGAGAGAGCTTTCTGCGAGAAACTGGAGGTTGGCCGTTCCTCTGTACGCGAGGCCATTGAAGGCTTGGTCGTGCTGGGCGTACTTACCAAGACCGGCAGCGGGGTTTATGTTCGGGATTATAAGAACGGATTACTGCGCGAGTCTATGAATGTCCTGATCGATATGCAACAAGTAACTGCTGATGAACTGATTGAAGCGCGTATTGCGACAGAGTCTCAGATCGTCCGGCTGGCGACCAAAAAGGCAACCCCGGAGGATATCCAGGAGCTGGAGCAGATCATTGCCTCCACAGACAATGCCCAGACCTTGGATGCGGTTCACGCAGCGTCAGCGCAATTCCATTATAAGCTGGCCCAGATGACGCACAACCCCATTCTGATCAATATGTTCTGCACGTTGTACGAACAGATTAACAAATTCCCGAGAAAGAACTACCAGACTATTACCACCCATGTTCATATCCTTGAACTGATCAAGGCAGGAAATGCGGACGGGGCCGAAAAGGCGATGGTAGATCACCTGATTAACATTCGAAAAAGCGTGGTCGTATAATGACCGTGTTTTTTGCGCAAAATGGTCTGACAATATGACAATCAGAAGAAAGAGGTGAAACGGTGAGAATCAACACAGAAAAATGTGTCGGCTGCGGAAGCTGTGTGCCTTATTGCCCTGTCCACGCGCTGTCTGTAGTCGACCGGAAAGCCTGCTGCGATCAGAAACTCTGCACGGAATGCAATGCCTGCTACCGTTCCCCGGCCTGCCGTTTTGGCGGATTGGAACCAGCGAAGCTGGATTGGCCCAGAACAGTACGCTCTTTGCTCAGCGACGTGTTTACCGAGTACTGCGGCGTAGCTGGGCGCGGCACCGAGGAGATGAAGACCAACGATGTGACCGGCCGTTTTAAGCATGGTGAGATCGGCCTGGCCATTGAGTTCGGACGTCCAAATGTGGGCAGCACCTTCCGGGATGTACAGAAAATGTCCCGGCGGATGGCGCAGATGGGCGGTAAATTCGAGGAAAAGAACCCGGTAACGCATTACATGAACCCGGAGACCGGCGACTTCCCGGAAGAACTCCTGGATGAGTATGTCATCTCCGCCATCATTGAGGTTAGCTTCCCCCTGGAGAGACTGACCGAAGTCCTGGCAGCGATCAGAGAAGTATCTGAGCAGATTGATGCGGTGTTCAGCCTCGACATTGTTACCAAGCTACGGGACGACGGTTCCAATCCTGTCAGGGAGATCCTGGATCGCGAGGGAATCTTCTATCGCCCCAACTGCAAGATTAATGTGGGCCTGGGCAAACCGGCCTATGACTTTTCAAAATAAGGGGAGGGGAAGTCGAATGTCTCACACTTTACATCGCGAGGGGAGCCTGGAAAGCCTTTCCCGGGATTATGTGGTCCTGGCCATGCCCTGCCAGGGGAGAACCATTGCCGGCTCCGGTGAAATCCTGCGCCGCTTTATGGATATGGCCCAGAAGTATCATCCGGTGAATCTGGGCAACTCCAAGGTGGGGAATATCTATAATCTGCCCGGAGGCTATGAAGAGCTGTGGGCCGGTACCATGGACGGACATATCTGTCATGCGGTCTTCGCGGACGTGGAAGATCTGTACGGATTTCTGAAGGATCTGAAGGCGGCGGACATGGGGATTTCTATTGTAGTGTCCGGACTGATGGACGCAGTGGGTGAGTGCTGCCACAAGACCGGGCTTACGCCCCATTCAGCAAATATGTCTTTGGGGATTTACGGCCGTACCGACAAACTGGTTCCCGATGACGTCAGAGAGGTCACCACCATGTGCGGCCATGGAATGGTCACAGGGGATCTGGTTCTGCAGAAGGTGGACCGGATCCGCAAAGGGAGAACCACGCCGGAGAAGGCGGCGAAAGAACTGACTGAACTTTGTGTATGCGGAATATTCAACCCGGAGCGCTGTGCCAAACTGTTGGAAAAAATGGCGAAAGCCTGAAAAAATATTACATAAAAGGAAAGGAAGAGAAACATGAAAAAACTGACAGCACTGATTCTGGCCCTGTGTATGGTGTTTGCTCTCTGCGCTTGCGGGAGCGGCGACACACAGCCCGCTGCCCCAAATACCCCACCCGCTGCCCAGGAAACTCAGCCCGCTGCCCAGGATCCCCAGCCCGCCGCAGAAATTGATTGGCCTACCAAGACAATCGAAATAATCTGTCCCTACTCCGCCGGCGGCGGCTCCGACACCATGGCCCGCAGCCTGGCAACCGCGCTGGATCAGACAGGATTGCTGGGTCAGTCTGTAATCGTGACCAATATGCCCGGCGGCAACGGCCTGATCGGCGCCTCCTATGTGGCGGACAAACCCGATGACCAGTATCTGTTTGTCACCAACGTCACAGGCGACCTGGGAGCCTGGATTTCTTCCGACTCCGGCATGAACATGGAGTACTTCAAGCCCGTAGCCATGTTCTGCTGGGACTCCTATGTGATGGTTGTAAAGGTTGACGCGCCCTATGACAGCTTGGAAGAGATGATTCAGTATTCCAAGGATCACCCCGGTGATGTGACTATTGCAGGTACCGGTATCGGCACTGTGGACCACATCCTGCATCTCCAGTGCGTCAGCGAATACGGTATGGACGCAGAATATGTGGCTTATGACGGCGGCTCCGACGTGGTGACGGCCATTCTGGGCGGCCATGTCAGCGGCAACTGGTGCAACCCTGCCGAGGCTATTGGCTATCTGGAGTCCGGCGATTTCAAGGCTCTGGCTATCGCCGGCGACCAGCGGCTTGAATCCATGTCAGAAGTCCCCTCCACAGCAGAATTGGGTTTTGAGAAGATCAACTGGCGGCAGTACCGCGGTGTGTTGGCCACCAAGAATACTCCTGACGAAGTGATTGAAAAGTTCATTTCCGTTATGGAAGAGGCCTGCACCAGCGATTACTTCCTCGATGAGTACATCGCAGCCAAGAGCTTGATCCCCGATTTCCGCGCCGGCGCTGATTTTGCGGCGACCATCGAGGAGAGCTGGGCCGAGCAGTTGGAAGTACTCGGAAAGTAATAATTCTGCGATTGCCGCTCACCCTATCGGGGGAGCGGCAATTCAAAACCACAAAAAAGAGAGATGATCCGATGAAAAAATTCAAGATTAACGCCGAAATGGTCGTATCATTCGCCTTTTTCGGTCTCGGTCTTGTGGTAATGAAGGTGTCTCAGGGGTATGGCCTGTGGGATAGAATCAGCCCCAACAAAGGCTTCATGCCGTTTGTGGCGGCGGCGTTGATGAGTGTCTGCAGCCTGTGGTGGCTGGTGCACACAGTGATCCGCGCGAGAAAAGAAGGCGGAGAAAATGAGGTTAAATTCAGCCTGAATGAGATTAAATGGATGATTTTAATCCCCGTAATCTGCCTGCTGACAGTATTTCTGATGAAGTGGATCGGTCTGTATGCAGCAATCGGGCTGTTTCTGTTGGGATGGTTTCTGTTCATTGACCACTATAGTATCCTGCGCTCCCTGGTGCTGACGGTTCTGCTGACGGTGATGTTCTATCTGATCTTTACGGTTGGACTGAAGGTGCCGTTCCCCAAGTTTTCCCTGTTCTGATCGGAGGATGTTATGAGTAATCTGATGCATTTACTTCAGGGGCTGTCTGTATGTCTGCAGCCGATGAACCTGCTGTATGCTCTGGCAGGCGGCGTCCTCGGCGTGATTGTGGGGGCGTTGCCCGGCCTCGGCTCGGTGGCGGGAACGGCACTTCTGCTGCCCCTGACTTACACCATGAATCCCACGGCGGCCATTATCATGCTGGCCGCGATCTACTATGGCAATATGTTCGGCGGCGCAATCAGCGCCATCCTGATCAATATTCCCGGCGATGCGCCTGCGGTGATGACCGCGCTGGACGGCTACGCCATGACACGGCAGGGCCGGGCGGGACAAGCCCTGTTTACTGCATTTCTGTCCTCTTTCATCGGTGGCCTGATCGGCGCTATTCTGCTGACGCTGATGGGGTCCTTTATGGCCTCTATCGGTCTGAAATTCGGCCCCGGCGAAACCACCATGCTGATCCTGGTGGCCATGACCAGCATCGGCTGGATTTTGGGCGACAATCCTGCCAAGGGCCTTGTTGCGACCGGCTTTGGTCTGATTCTGGCTTGCGTGGGCCTGGATGCCCAGGTAGGCGGTAGCCGGCTTACCTTTGGAATATTCCACCTGTTGGCCGGAATTCCTTTTATTCCTACAATTATCGGCTTCTTCGGATTCAGCCAGGTGATCCGCACGATGGTGGATGGTATCGAAAAGCAGCCGGAGATCAAGCTGGACAAGATCACCTACAAAAACAGCTTCCCGTCCCGGGAGGTTATAAAGCGCTGTCTGCCGGTTGTAGCCCGGGGCTCACTGCTGGGCTTCGTCATCGGTATGCTGCCCGGATCCGGTGCGACGACTGCGGCCTTTCTGTCGTATATCACGGAGAAGCGAATCAATCGCCGGAAAGGTTTGATGGGTACCGGTATCCCCGAGGGCGTGGCCATTTCCGAATCCTCCAACAACGCCGCATCTATTGGCGCGTTTGGCCCGTTGCTCTCTCTGGGCATCCCTGGCTCCGGCACGGCGGCAGTGCTGATGGGCGGACTGATTATGTGGGGCCTGCAGCCTGGACCGCTGTTTATGTCTCAGAATCAGGCCTTTAGTTGGTCTTTGATCGCGTCCATGTTTACAGGAGATATTTTGATCGCCATTGTCTGTATTGCCACGATCCCGGTTCTGGTCAACCTGCTCAAGGTGCCCAATAAGATCCTGGTGCCCATTATCCTCTGTATCAGTATGATGGGGGCATTCTGTGTCAACAACAGCGTAGAGGATATCTATATCATGCTGATTTTCGGCTTTGTGGGCTATCTGTTCCTCCGTTTCAATATCCCCATGGCGCCCATTGCCTTGGCGATGTGCCTTTGCAATATGCTGGAGACGGCAATCCGGCAGGGATTCATTATTTCCAAAGGCTCTCTGAGCATTTTCTTTAAGAGCGGTCTTTCCAAAGGTCTGTTCGCTTTCGGCGTTCTGTTCATCATCCTACCGATTATTATCAAACTCATTACCAGCCTGCGGGAAAAAAAGCAGGCAAAAGATTAAGAAAGGAACGTGATTTTTATGACTCCATGGAAAACTGACCGTTGGTTTACCAGCCCGTGGAACTTTACCGATGAAGCTCGGGAGAAGCTGCACTTTGCTGATCAGATCCAACTCCACGATGTAACACTGCGCGACGGCGAGCAGCAGGCTGGACTGCTGTTCACAAAAGACCAGAAAATCGCGCTGGCGGAAAAGCTGGCCGAAGTGGGCGTATCCCGGATTGAAGCGGGTATGCCTGCCGTCTCCAAAGAGGATGCAGCGGCAGTAACCGAAATTGCCAAGCGCAACCTGGGGCCAGATATCTATGCCTTTGCCCGGTGCACCAAAGGCGATATTGACCTGGCGGTGGACTGCGGCTGCAAGGGTGTGGTAACGGAGATTCCCTGCAGCGAACATATGATAGAGAAGGCCTATCGCTGGCCTCTGGAGAAGGCGATCCAGCAGTCCATAGATGTGACGGCGTATGCCCATGAAAAGGGCCTGCGGGTGGTATTTTTCACCATTGATGCTACTCGTGCTGACCCTGCCTGGTATCTGGAGACGGTAGCCCGTATTGCCCGGGAGGGACATATGGATGCCCTTACGATTGCCGACACTATGGGGGTTCTCAATCCCCAGGGAGCGTACGCCATGGTCCGTGCGGTGAAAGAGGCGGTAAAGGTTCCCATCGAGGTCCATTTCCATGATGATTTTGGAATGGGCACGGCCAGCACCATCGCCGGTCTTGCGGCGGGCGCAGACGTGGCCCACACGAGCATTACAGGTATTGGCGAGCGTTCGGGCAATGTGGCTTATGAGGATGTGGCGCTGTCTCTGCTGTGTACCTACGGCATTGATCTGGGCCTGGATCTGAGCAAACTGCGGGAGACCTCCAAACTGATGCAGGAGTTTGCCGGTATTACCCTTCGCCCCAACCGTCCCATTGTGGGCGATACGGTGTTTGACCTGGAGAGCGGGATTGTTACCAATTGGTGGAAGAACTGCTTCCCACAGGATCAGACGGAGTTGGGGCCCTATATCCCGTCTCTGGTGGGGCAGAAGCCGATCAACATTGTCCTCGGCAAGCTCAGTGGGGCTCCCAATATCGAAATCTGGATGGAACGGCTGGGCTACGGAAAGCCGGATAAAGAAACTGCCCTCCGTGTCCTGACGCTGGTGAAGAACAAGGCGCTTGAACTGGAGCGGAATCTAACGGAAGAAGAATTCCGCGCACTGCTGGACTGATTCACGCTTTTTCACTCCTCACTCCCTTCCGGGCGGGCTTGTCTGTCCGGAGGGGAAGCTTTTTTAGAAATGAGGTTTGCTATGGAAAGCCTGCTGTCATGCCTTCGTGTGGTGATGCCAATCTTCCTGATGATGGCAATCGGTTATGCGAGCCGCCTGTCCGGATTGCTGAATGACCAAGGAGTGGCGATGATCAACAAAGTGGTCTTTTACTGCTTCGTCCCGGTCATGGTGTTCTACAATATATATTGTTCCGATTTGAGCAGCAGCATCCGCCCGGGTCTGATCCTGTATTCCGTTGTCGGCGTTCTCGTGACCTTTGCACTCAGCGCTGGAGCAACCGCGCTTTTATGCCGGGACCGAACCCAGTGGGGCGTATGGATACAGGGAATGTACAGAACCAACTTCCTCACAATGGGAACGGCCATTACCTCTGCCCTCGCGCCGGAAGGAGAGGCGGGCGTGTTTGCGGTGCTTTTGGCCTTCAATGTCCCTTTGATGAATATTCTGGCCGTAGTAGCGCTGGAGCTGTTTAACGGAAAAAAGGCAGATGTTTTCAAAGTGCTGCGGGATATCCTGCGCAATCCGTTGGTAGTGGGTTCGCTTGTGGGAATCTTCTTTGTACTCTTCCGGATCCCGCTTCCAGTTTCAATACTCAATGTGACAGCGGATATGACCAAAACAACGGGCACCTTGCTCCTGTTCCTGTTGGGGGCATTCTTTCGGTTCAGCAGTCTTCCGCATAACCGGAGAGATATCGAAATTGTCACAGTTTTTCGCCTGTTTCTGTTTCCGGCACTGGCCCTGGGAATTGCGTATGGTCTGGGGATGCGGGGAATAGAGCTGGTTACACTCATCGCTTTGTTTGCGACGCCTACAGCGGCAAACTCCTTTACCATGGCCCAGCAGATGGGTGGCGATGCAGAACTGGCGGGAGATTTTATTGTGGTGACCAGTGCGCTGTGCCCCCTGACGCTGTTGGGATGGAGCTATCTGTTCATGTCGATGGGGGCAGTATAAGTTTTGTCAGATCACCCGGGTCTGCTGCAGATAAGGCATAGAGATTAAAAAACGATCCCCTTCACAAGCTGGAAGAAAAGGCTGTGAAGGGGATCGCTATGCAAGAGGAAAGGAGAGCTAGCGTTTTGAAGGATTCATAATGTTCGGCGGCTGAGGGTATCGAAGTAAGTCTAGAATTGATGAAAAGGCTTAGCCCTTCTCTTCATTTTTTATGCCTTTGTCGATCCGCAGCACAGGGGCCAGCCGCCCGGTGATGAGCAGCGCCAGAGAGATCTTCACCGCGTCGGGCAGGATAAAGGGCAGCACGCACATGGCCAGGGCGGCGGCCACGCTGATGGGGCCTTTGACCCGGGAGTAGACCTCCACAAACCAGAAGGTGCCGAAGGCGTAGCAGACGATAAGCCCCAGCGCCATGGCGAGTATGCGGCAGAGCAGCTTCTTTCCGAAGAGCTTTTCAAAAAGCCAGTACACCAGCGCCGTGAACAGAAAGCCCACGATATACCCGCCGGTGGGGCCCATCAGATAGCCCACGCCGCCGTTGAAGTTGGAAAACACCGGCAGGCCGATCAGTCCCATCAGGATGTAGATCAGCACGGCCACCGTGCCCCGGAATCCGCCCAGAAGGCCCACAGCACAGAATACGCCGAAGGTCTGCATGGTGAAGGGCACTACCGAAGGAATGGAGATCCAGGAGCATACCGCGATCACCACAACCAGCAGGGCGATGTATGCCATATCTTTTGTGGTGAATTTTGTCTTTTCTTTCTGCATATTTTATTCCTCCTGATTCAATTCGCCGCCAGATAAACGCACAGCCCCAGCTGAACCAGCGCGATAAGCGGAAAGCCAACAATAAATTTTCCATGTTTTGTTTTATGCCGGAAAGCATACATACCAAGCCAGCCGCCCACAGCGCCGCCGATCAGCGCCAGGGCGAAGAGCCGGGCCTCGGGTACCCGCCGCTGTCCCTTCCTTGCCCGATGCTTATCCGCGCCCATGGTCACAAACAGCAGCAGGCTCATCAGCGTAAGCCATATATACAGTATACGCCTGGGGTCTGAAAGAAAAAAGTCCATTTTCAGCTCCTCTTTTTCCGTCCGCCGCCGGGGCGGGCGTTCTTTTTGGGCTTGGCCTTGGCCCAGCCGGCCTTCTTTCCGGCAGGCTTTTTCGGTGCCGCCGGGGCTTTTTTCTCCGGCGTTTTCTCAGCCTTTTTGCCCGCGGGCTTCCCGGTGGGGGCGTCCGGACGCACCAGGCACTTGGGGCCGTAGCCGATCAAATCCTCGCGCCCGGCCTCCTTCAGCGCCTCGATCACCAGTTTGCGCTTGTCCGGCCGCTTCCACTGAAGCAGGGCCCGCTGCATGGCCTTTTCATGGTAGCTTTTGGCCACATAGACCGGCTTCATGGTGATGGGGTCCAGCCCGGTGTAGTACATGCAGGTGGAGATGGTGCCGGGGGTGGGGTAAAAGTCCTGCACCTGCTCCGGCTGCCGCCCCTTGCTGTTGAGATACTCAGCCAGCGCCACCGCGTCCTGCAAAGTGCTGCCCGGATGGGAGCTCATCAGATAGGGCACAATGTACTGCTCCTTGCTGTACTTGTCGTTCAGGCGGCGGTACTGGTCCATGAATTTCTCGTATACGCCGATATGGGGCTTGCCCATATAGTCCAGAACGGAGTCGATGCAGTGCTCCGGCGCCACCTTCAGCTGGCCGGAGATGTGGTATTTCACCAGTTCGGCAAAAAATTCCTGATTCTTGTCCTCCAGCATATAGTCGTAGCGGATGCCGCTGCGGACAAAGACCTTTTTCACCCCGGGGATATTCCGCAGCTTGCGCAGCAGGGCCAGATAGTCGGAATGGTCCGCGTCAATGTTGGGGCAGGGCGTGGGGGCCAGACAGCGCTTTTGGGCGCACATGCCATATTTTACTTGCTTTGCGCAGGAGGGGTGCCGGAAATTGGCGGAAGGACCGCCCACGTCGTTGATATAGCCCTTGAAATCCGGGAATTTGGTCAGGGCCGTCACCTCCCGGATCACACTCTCGTGACTGCGGGAGGTGACCATCCGGCCCTGGTGGAAGGCCAGGGAACAGAAGTTGCAGCCCCCGAAGCAGCCCCGGTTGTGGATGACGGAGAACTTGACCTCCTCAATGGCGGGCACGCCGCCCATGGGCTCGTACATGGGGTGGTACTGCTTGGTGTAGGGCAGTTCCGCCACAAAGTCCAGCTCCTCCGTGCTCAGGGGCATGGCGGGCGGGTTGACGATGAGATAACGGTTTCCGTGGGGTTGGATCAGGGCCTTGCCCCGGACCGGGTCATGCTCTTCATACTCCACCCGGGTGGCGTCGGCGTAATCGGTCATGTTGCTGCTGACCGCCTCAAAAGAGGGCAGGGTCAGGCTGTCATAAGCGCAGATTGAGGGGTCGCTGACCAGCACGGCCGTGCCCCGGATGTCCGTCAGGGAGCCAACCGGCTCCTTCTTTTTCAGCCGCCGGGCGATCTCCCGGGTGGCGTATTCCCCCATGCCGTAGACCAGAATGTCCGCCCCGGCGTCCGCCAGGGCGCTGCGGCGGACCTTGTCGTCCCAGTAGTCATAGTGGGCGAAGCGGCGCAGGGAGGCCTCCAGCCCGCCGATGACAATGGGCAGGTCAGGAAAGGCCTCTCTGGCCCGATTGGCGTATACGATCACCGCGTGGTCCGGGCGCAGCCCCGCTTTCTTTCCGGGGGAGTAAAAGTCCTCACTGCGGCGCTTTTTGGCGGCAGTGTAGTGGGCAACCATGGAATCCAGGTTGCCGGAGCCGATCATCACGCCCAGGCGGGGCCGGCCCATAGCCCGGAAAGCGTCCGCCGAGTGCCAGTCCGGCTGGGCCAGCACCGCCACCCGGTAGCCCTCCGCCTCCAGCACCCGGCCGATCACCGCCGTGCCGAAACTGGGGTGGTCCACATAGGCGTCGCCGGTGACCAGCAGAAAGTCGTACCACCACCAGCCGCGCTCCTCCATGTCCGCTTTGGACACGGGCAAAAATTCAAAAATCTCAGCCATAGCTTCGCTCCAAGTCTCCGTAATACCAGCCGGATACCCCGTCGTGCTTGACGAAAAAGCCTCGTGAGGTCTTTTCCACCAGGCTCACCCTGTCGCCGGGGCGCAGGGGCAGGATATAGTCCGTGCAGTCGTTGCAGTCGGTAAATTCTTCGCCGGTAAAAAGGTATTTTGTCAGAATGTCCATCTCATAGCCCGTGCGCACATGGCGGCAGCGGGAAAATTCACGTCCCCGCTGCAGCACCTGCACCCGGCTGTCGCCCCAGCGGATGTAATAGGAATGGGGGCCTTCCGCCTGCGCATCCAGCACGGTGCAGACCGGGAAGGGGTCATAGGCCAGCCAGGAAAAATCCTCGCTGCCCTCAAAGGGGATCACAAGGGCGTTGAGCTGCCCGTCGTCCTTCAGCACGCAGCCGCCGTCAATGCTGATGATGCGCTTATCCCGGTCAATGATGGGATTGGCGCAGACGATATTCTCGCCGTAAAGCATCACAGGATAGTGCCCCACGATGACCCATTTGTCAAAGTGGAAGGCCTGTTTCATGAAGGCGTCGAAACGGGTCAGCTCCCCCTCCAGATGCTGCCGAAGGGGCTTGCCGGGGGTGACGGAGGCGTGGGCGAAGATATAGTGCTCCGTCTCAATGGCGTGGGGCAGCCGGGCCAGAAACGCCCACTCCGGCATAAAGCGGCGGAAAAGCGCCTCTTTGACCTGGCCGAAATCCTCCAGCGCAAAGGGGTCGATGCCGGAGTCGTTGCACATGTCCCAGAGCAGGCCGCTCTTTTTCCACATCATGTAGCGCAGGGTTTTGTCGTCATGTTCGGGGTCCTGGGTGAAAAACCGGATCCAGCCGTCGCAGTTGCCGCAGACGGTGTGGACGTTTCCCCGCCGGCTCAGCTCCATGATAGTCCGCAGGGTATTCAGACTTTCCGCGCCCTTCTCCAGAAAGTCGCCGTTGATGATCAGCTCGTCGCTGTCAGAGAAAGCGGCTTTTTTCAAAAGCCCCTTGAGATAGGGCAGGTTTCCGTGGATATCGGACACCACCAATATCCGCCGCCCCGGCGCGATCCGCAGGGGCAGGATCCGGGCGGGAGAGTCAAACATGGCGGTGTTCCTCCAGGGATTTTTCCATCAGCAGCAGCCGGCCTGCGGCGTTGTCCTCCCAGGACAGCAGCTGAAAACCGTGCCTTTTGTAAAATTCCACTGCCGGTTTGTTGTCCTCCGCCACATGCAGCCGCAGGGCATGGCGGCCCAGACCGGTATAGTGGAAAACTGCCCGGCCGAGAAGCTGCACAGCGCAGCCCTGGCCGCGAAATTCCGGCGTCAGGTACAGCAGACTGATCCAGCCATAGCCTGCATGAGCGCCCCGGGCCGTGTCCAGATCCACCAGCCCGGCGGGTTTTTCCTTATAATAAAGCTTTAGGACGGCGTTGGGATCTCTCTGGCTGTGTTCCCGGGCGCAGCGCAGGTAGGGCTCCGGGGAGAAATGGTCCAGTGAGCCATGGGCAGCTTTCCAGGCGTCGGCGTAGCAGTCCGTGTAATAGGCAGAATCCTTTTCCCAGTCCAGAGACTCCGCTCGGAGCTCCGGCGTTTTGCTCCAGGGGGGAAGCTCCAGACAGTCCAGATGGCTGTGGTCGTTGACGTACTCCACGGTGAAGCGGCCGTCCTCATAGCGCAGCTTGCTGACGCCGGTGTTGGCGCAGAGGGGGATATGCTCCGTGTCGTCCAGACTGTACCCGGTCACCCGGGACAGCAGGCAGCGGATGGTGACGCCGTGGCTTACCACCGCGATCACCTTACCGTCGTTCTCCCGGGCGATGCGCGCAAAGGCGGGGTAGGCCCGGTCCCGGACCTGGGAATAGGTCTCCGCTCCGTCCAGCTGCCAGTGTTCCTGGTCGGCGATGAAGCCCTGCATTTTCTCCGGCTGCGCATAGGCCACGTCCGCGAAAAATTTTGTCTCCCAGGGGCCTACGTTGATCTCCCGCAGCAGCGGCTCGGTCTGTATGGGGATGTTGTGCCAGCGGCTGATAGCCGTGGCGGTCATCCGGGCGCGGTACAAATCGCTGGAATACAGCGCGTCAATATGTACATCCTTAAAGCGCTCTGCCAACAGCTCGATCTGCCGCAGACCCAGCTCGGTCACGCCGCCGTCCCAGTGGCCCTGCATCACACGGTAGAGATTTCCCTCCGCCTGCGTGTGCCGAATGAGATATATTTCCGTCATATCTGTGCCTCCAAAGCTTGACCGCCGCCGTCGAATACAGTATAATATAATATTAATAAGGGGAACGGAGCAAGTCACGCCAATTCAAGTCAAAGGTATTATAGCCTGATTTGCGCCAATTCACAAGTCTTTAATCACGGGAGAATCTGCGGCCACTGGCCGAAGGAAGCGGGGATAGGAAATGGTAAGAGCGGCGGCGCTTGTTGCCGGAGACGGGACGAAGCTCCAGGCGATACTGGACTCCATGTATTTCAAAGAGATACCGGATTTTGAGCTGGTGGCGGTGATCTCGCCCCAGAAGGACGCCTACGCCATGGCGCGGGCCCTGAACGCCGGGGTGCCGGCCTATGTGGTGGACCCGGAGCTGTTTCCCACCATGACCAGCCACAGCATGGCCGTTGCCAACAAGCTGCGGGATATGGACATCGAGCTTGTGATCCTGGCGGGCTACGACCTGCCCCTGGGCGTCATCCCTTACCAGTTCAAAAACCGCATTATCGGCACCTATCCTGCCATCTACCCCGCCTTTGAAAATGAGGAGGGGGATATCCACCGGGCCGTGCTGGAGCGGGGCGTAAAGGTCACGGGAGCCACCGCCTACTTTGCCGACGGCGACGGGCGCGTGGGCAGCATCATCCTGCAAAAAGCGGTGGACGTTCTGCCGGACGACGACCCGGAGTCTCTCCGCCGCCGGGTGATGGAGGAGGCGGAGTGGAAGCTTCTGTCCCAGGCCGTGGCCCTCTACTGCGGCGGCAAGCTCTCCGTCCACGGAAACCGCGTGGTCATTAAAAAGTAATTCTTTTAATAATGAAAACTGTCCGGAACCGGGAAAACCCGATTCCGGACAGTTTTTTATACTTTATAAGATAGGAAAATCAGCGCTTCATTTTTTTCAGGCCGCGGATAATGTGGCCGTTCATCATGCCCACCAGACCGGCCATGACGCCGGGCGTCAGAACGCCGCCGGAAAACATGACCAGCTGTCGGAGGGGCATATCCTCCAGCGTGGCGTCCACCATCCGGGCAAAGTCATCGGCACTCCCTTCGCCGCCAAACTGCTTTGAGGCCACTTTTTTGACCAGCTTCCAGAACAGGCGGCCCAAAAAGCAGGTCCGCAGCTGAGAAAGGGTGGAGTTGACCGTAAAGGGACGGATGGGGCGCTCAGGCGGGACGGGGTGGCCCAGTACCACCTCAAACTGCTCTTTGGGGACGGGCCAGCAGTCGGCCGGGGCCTCATAGGCGGGGACCTTGCCGGCATAGGCAGTGTTGACTGCCGCGCCATGTACGGTGACAGGCTGGCTCAGGCGGATATCCCGGCTGGAGGAGCCCAGCTGGACGGTATATATGCCGCTGTCCACACGCCAGTCGCCGCCCTGGGCGTCATAGTAGGCAAAGGCGCGGCGGTCCAGGGTGAGGGAGACGGTCCGGCTCTCGCCGGGAGCCAGCTCCACCTTGGCAAAGGCGCGCAGCTCCCGCACCGGGCGGAATATTCCGCCGCAGGGGGGCGCAATATAGAGCTGGACCACCTCTTTGCCGGTTATATTGCCGGTGTTGGTCACAGTCACGCTGACGGTCAGACCGTCGTTTTCGTTGATTTCCGCCGCGGACAGCTGCAAATCGGAATAGGCAAAGCTGGTGTAGCTCAGGCCGTGGCCGAAGGGGTAGGCCACTTCCTTGCCCGCCTTATCATAGTAGCGGTAGCCCACATAGACGCTCTCCCGGTACTCCACATTGCCCTTGTTCCCGTAGAAGCCGTGGCAGGGGGTGTCCTCCAGGGCCAGGGGCCAGGTCTCGGAGAGACGACCGGAGGGGGAGACTTCGCCCAGCAGCAGGTCTAAAACCGCGTTGCCGCTGTTCTGCCCGCCCAGATACATCAGCAGAATGCTGTCCACCTGCTCCCGCCAGGGCAGCAGCACCGCCGCGCCGGTGCTGAGCACCACGGCCAGAGGGGTGCCGGTTTCCATCAGCGCGGACATCAGCAGCGTCTGGTTCTCGGGCAGGTCCATGTGGGCGCGGTCAAAGCCCTCGCTCTCAAAGCTGTCGGGCAGGCCCAGCATCACAACGGCCACATCGGCCCCCTTGGCGGCGCTGACCGCTTCGCCCACAAGGGCTTCATCGGGCTTACCCTCGGCGGCAAAGCCCTGGGCGTAGGTATATTCAATTTTCCGCTCATCCAGCGCGTCGCAGAGGCTGGTGAGCTGGGTGGGGTTAATTTTGCTGGAGCCTGCGCCCTGATACCGGGGGTTTCTGGCAAAGTCGCCGATGACGGCGAGCTTTGCGCCCTTTTTCAGGGGCAGCGCGGAGCCCTTACGCAGCAGCACGGCGCTCTCCCGGGCTACCTGGCGGGCCAGCTCGTGGTGGGCGGCCTTGTCATAGGAAAGAGCGGTGTTTTGGGCCGCGCGCAGGGCAAGCTCCGTCACCCGGGCGGCACAGGCGTCCACCTGCGCCTCCGTCAGACGGCCCTCCCGGACGGCCTGAACGATCAGCGCGTCATTTCCGTCGCAGGGGCCGGGCATCTCCAGGTCAAGGCCGGCCTTGATGGCCTCCACCCGGTCGTTCATGGCGCCCCAGTCGGTCATAATGGCGCCCTCGAAGCCCCATTCGCCCCGGGGCACGTCGGTCATCAGCCGTTTGTTGTCGGAGGCATAGACGCCGTTGATCATGTTGTAAGAACACATCATGGTCCAGGGCTGGGCCTTCTTCACCGCCGTTTCAAAACCGGCCAGATAGATCTCCCGCAGCGCCCGCTCGTCGATGACGGAGCTGGAGCTGACGCGGGCCCGCTCCTGGTTGTTGGCCAGGTAGTGCTTCAGGCAGGCGCCCACGTTCCGGCTCTGGATGCCCCGGACCAGACCGGCGGCGATTTCGCCGGTGAGCAGGGGATCCTCGGAAAAGTATTCAAAGTTCCGCCCGCACAGAGGGCTGCGCTTGATGTTGAGGGCGGGGCCCAGAATGACACCCACCTTTTCTGCCCGGCATTCTTCGCCCATGGCCTGTCCCATCCGCTCCATCAACTCCGGATCAAAGCAGCAGGAAGTGGCCGCTGCCGGCGGGAAGCAGATGGCGGGCACAGACTGGTTCAGCCCCAGATGGTCGGCCTCTCCCGCCTGTTTTCTCAGCCCGTGGGGGCCGTCGGTGAGCATGAAGGAGCTGACGCCCAGCCGCTCCACGGCCGTGCTCTCCCAGAAATTTTTCCCGGAGCACAGGGAGGCTTTTTCCTCCAGCGTCATCTGCGCCACAAGCTCCCGGGCCTTTTGCCGTAATGCGTTTTCCATGGTTTTCTTCCTTTCCTGAGTAGTACCATAGGGTTTTTTGTTTTTATCATAGCAGAATTGGGGCAGGAATGATTGCAGATTTTATAGATTGATTTCAAAAATTATGCCTTAATTCGCGGCGACCTTGGTGCGGCGGCGGTAGGCCATGGGCGTTTCCCCGGTGACTTTGCGAAATACGGTCTGGAAATGGCTCTGGGAGGAATAGTCCAGCAAAGCGGCGATCTCCCCCAGTTCCTGGTCGGTAAACTGCAGCAGGCGTTTGGCCTCTGCGATTTTTTCCTGCTGGATGTACCGGGACAGGGAGATCCCGGCCTCCTGCTTGAAGCGGGTGCACAGATAGGCCCGGGTATAGCCCAGGGCGTCCGCCATCTGCTCGGCCCGGATGCTGGAAAACAGGTTTTCCGACACATACCGTGCGCACATGCGGTAAAAGCGGCTCTCCCCGCCCACAGGCCGGTGCAGCTTTGCCACCTGCCCGGCAAAATCCAGCATGATTTCCCGGCCCAGCTGCTCAACGGCGGAGATACTCCTCCTGGGCCTCCGGCGCCACGTCCAGCATGGCCAGCATCAGCTTCAGCTCCCGGGTGTCCTCCTGGAGCATACGGGTGGGACCCAGGATCATCCGCTGCCCGCCGGGAAGGGTCAGAAAACCGTAAAACTGGTACAGGGGCGTGGTGATAATCCCGGCCTCCTCGCCGGAATCCAGGATCTGATGCAGATAGGGGCCCAGCGGGTCCGGGAGAATATGGCTTACGGAATAATAGTATACGCAGAAATCCTTCTCAAACAGCCGGACCCCGGTGCTGTAAGCCTTTGCCATGCTCCGGCACATGGTGATGCAGCTCTCTGCGTCCATGAAATCACCGCCTTTTTTGAAATAAAGCTAACATTTCTGAAATACTTTGTCAATATGCTGTGGTATGTTAAAAACAATAGGACAAAACCAAAAATTTATACACAGGAGGAACCCTTATGCCGCGCAGATATGATGTGTCTCTGCTGGACAAAATCAGACAGGGACAGTACGAAACAGACTATGAAGGTGTGCCGGTTCTGGTCAAGCCCATCCCCGAGGGCGGGGACGACGGCGAGCTGGATCCCAGACTGTATAAATCCATGCGCTTTATGCCGCTGCTGATGCACTTCATGCCCAAGCCCAAGAAAAACGCCACGGTGGAAGAGCAGGTCGCCATGCCCAGGAAGATGTTCTCCCAGTACAAGGGCGACTATGTAGTGACGGAAGGGGTGGACACCCGCTGCATCACGGTAAACAGCGCCGACGGGTACGCGGTGCCCGTCCGGGTCTATAAACGCAGCAACGCCGGGAAAAATCTGCCCATGCTGGTGTATTACCACGGCGGCGGCTTTTTTGGCGGCGGCCTGGATATTGTGGAGCAGATGTGCAAGGTACTGGTCCGGGACCTGGACTGCGTGGTGCTGAGCGTGGATTACCGGCTCTGCCCGGAGGCCCACTACCCCCAGCCCCTGGACGACTGCTGGGCCGTTACCCGCTGGGCCTTTGAACACGCGGAGGAGCTGGGCGGCGGTGGCGGCCCTGTCCCGGATCATCATGGGCGCCCACTATCTGACGGACACTATGGCCGGCTTTGCCGTGGGGCTGATCTGCCTGATTGCCGTGTGCACCTGTTTCCCCAAACTGAAAAAATGAGCATTGCCGGAGCTTCTGAACGAAGCTCCGGAATTTTTATCCGAAAATGTGGGCGTGGATCAGCCGCAATGTGGGGAGAAGCTGCTCCGGGGCGACCTGAACGGAGACGGCCCCCTCTTCCACACTGCCGCCAAGGACCATTACGTCCTCCTTCGCCAGCATCAGCACCAGGGCCGACAGGGTCCCCGCGTCCACCGCCCTGCCCACCAGCGTGACGGTGCTGTCGTGGATGTTCCGCGTCACCCCGGCGACCTCCGGCCGGGCCTCTTCCGGCAGAGATTTGACCACAGAGCCGCCGGTGCCGGTGAGCGAGGACAAAAGCCTTATCTCCACGCCGTACTCCATGGCCAGCTCCACCGACCGGGAGTGGAGCACCTGGGACCCGGCCCGGGCCAATCTCAGCATGTCGGTATAGTCAATGGTGGGCAGATAGTCCGCGTTTTCCACCAGCCGGGGGTCCGCGGTGTAAATGCCGTCCACATCGGTGTAGATCATGCAGCGGTCCGCCTCCATGGCGGCGGCCAGGGCCACTGCCGTGGTGTCGGAGCCGCCCCGGCCCAGCGTGCTTATGTCCCCCGCGCCGTCAAGGCCCTGAAAGCCGCTGACAACGGCAATATGTCCCGCGTTCAGCGCCGAGCGCAGCCGGGCGGGCAGCATCAGCACGATCCGCGCGTCCCCGTGCCCGCCGCAGGTGAACAAGCCCGCCTGCCAGCCGGTAAAGGAGCGGGCGCTCTGGCCCAGACTCTCCAGCATGATGGCCAGCAGCGCCGCCGACTGCTGTTCCCCGGTGCTCAGCAAGGCGTCCAGCTCCCGGGGCGGAGGGGACGGGGATATCTTGTGGGCAAGTTCAAGCAAATCGTCCGTGGTGTCACCCATGGCGGACACCACCGCTACGATATCGTTTCCTTCCCGCCGGGCGTCCAGACACAGCTCCGCCGCCCGGCGCAGCTTTTCCAGGCTGGCAAGAGAGCTGCCGCCAAATTTCTGTATGATCAGCATGAGGATTCCTCCCATAATGTAAAAAAAGCTCACCCCATTATATACGTCCCGCCCCGGCCGGGTTCCTGAAGGGAACGATACTAATTCTTGATTTCAATCTTTAATATCAGCTTGGTCTATTGGCGCAAACCTGCGTTATCGTCACTTGCCATACACAAAGTATGGCGGCGCTCCTCTGCCTTGTCTTGCACCAATATCCCTTCGCTGCTGATTCAATCTTTCTATCAAGAATTAGTATTAAGTGAAACAAAACTGGCAAGAACATATACAGATACGGTACATATTTGTTTTTGCTTGATAAAAGGGGGGACGGTCATGCAGCAGAGGGCGGCAAAGTGCTTTGCGGCGCTGCTTTGGGGCGGGGTGCTGGTGGGCGGCATATGGCTGCTGGTGCGCTTTCTCCTGCCCTGGACCGCGCCGTTTATTGTGGCTTTTGCCGCGGCGGCGCTGATGGAGCCTGGAGTAAAAAGCCTGTGCCGCCGGGGGCTTCGCCGCAGCGTGGCGGCCATGATGATGAGCCTTGCGGTGCTGACGCTGGTTTCAGCTCTGGCGGTGTGGCTCAGTTACCGGGGCATATCCGCCCTGACGGACTTTGCCGCCTGCGTGCCGGAGTTGGCTGACTCTCTGTCCAGACAGCTGGGGAAGCTGGAAAACCGGGTGTTTGCCTATGTTTCCACAGCGCCCGAGGAGGTCTCCCGCTATTTAAAGACCGCCCTTGACGCGGTGGCGGAGAGTCTTTACAGTATCCCCGCCGCCCTGTCCCAGTGGGTGCTGGACGTCCTTACCCGGGCGGCCCAGAGCAGCCCGGACTTCCTGCTTTTTGCCGTCACCGCCGGGATCGGCACCTATTTTATCTCCGCCTCCTATCCGAAAACACTGGCCTTTCTCTCTGCCCAGCTGCCGGACAGCCTCCGCCGCCGGGCGGAGGGGCTGGGGCAGGATCTGAAAAGCAGCTTCGGCGGCTGGCTCCGCGCCCAGCTCATTTTGATGGCCATGACCTTTTTTGAGCTTTTGGCGGCCTTCCTGCTTCTGAAGGTAAAGGGCGCGGCCCTGATTGCCGCCCTTACCGCCTTCGTGGACGCCCTGCCGGTGTTCGGCACCGGCATCGTGCTGGTGCCCTGGGCGGTATACAGCTTGATTCTGGGGGACACGGCCCGGGGCATCGGCCTTCTCATCTGCTGGGGCGTGGTGAACCTGGTGCGCAGTTGCGTTCAGGCAAAGCTCCTGGGCGACCAGATCGGCCTGGACCCCCTGCCCTCCCTGCTGGCCATGTATGTGGGCTGGCGGGTGTGGCGGGTCTGGGGGATGCTGCTTTTCCCCATCCTTTTCGTCACCCTGCGCCAGCTCAACGACCGGGGCGTCATCCACCTGTGGAAAAGCGCGTGACACAGGCACAAAAAAACAGAGGACATCTTCCTTAAACGGGGACACTGTCCTCAGACTGTAGACAAAGCTATCGGCAGTGCATAGAGCTGCATGGGGAGAGCGCAGAGAGGGGACGGGAGTCCCCTTTCGGCGTTCAATCCATGCTTATTCAGGAGCATTTTTGAATGCTCCTGAATAAGTTTTCAAGGCGTCGAACTTTGTCGACGCCTTGAGGGCGGTTTCCCCAAACGGGGAAACTGCCCTCTGTTCATTTTCATTACAGGGACTGGACCCAGGCGCGCAATTCGCTCTCCGAAAGGCGGCCGTTCAGCAGGCGGCCTTCCCTGATCCGGGCCGTAGGGGAGACGCTGTTTTTCAGCCCTTCCACGGTCTTTCCAAAGCCGCTGCCCCCGGAGGTGGCAAACAGGACGATGGTCTTGCCCGAAAAATCGTAAGACTCCAAAAAGCTGTTGATAATGGCGGGGGACACATACCACCAGATGGGAAAGCCCAGAAAGACCCGGTCATAGGCGTCCATGTTTTCTGCCCGGCCCGCGATTTCCGGCCGGGAGGCGGGGTCGTGCATCTCCAGGCTGCTGCGGCTCTTGTCGTCCATCCAGTTCAAATCGGCCTTCGTATAGGGCACAGCGGGCCTGATCTCATAGAGGTCCGCGCCTGCCGCCTTGGCCAGAAGCTTTGCCGCCTGGGCGGTGGTGCCGGTTGCGGAAAAATAGGCCACCAAAGAATTTGTCATGTTCAAAACCTCCGAAAAACTTCGTTTGACATTGCTGTCATTCTCTGCTACCATAAGTGTAAACCCTAAAGCTGACTTCAGGTCAAGTATTTTTTTGAATAATTTTTTGGAGGAATAGATATGTATACCATCGGCCAGGTCTCAAAGATGTTCGGCTTGCCCGTCTCCACTCTGCGGTATTACGACAAGGAGGGGCTGTTTCCCGACATGGAGCGCAGCAACGGCATACGGCGCTTCGATGAGCGGGAGCTGGAAGCCCTGCGGGTGATCGAGTGTTTGAAAAAGTCCGGCATGGAGATCAAAGATATCCGGCAGTTCATGGAGTGGTGCGCCCAGGGCAGCAGCACCTATCCCCAGCGCCGGGCCATGTTTATCAAACAGAGGGAGAGCGTGGAGGCCGAGATCGCACGGATGAACCGGGTGCTGGACATGCTCAATTTCAAATGCTGGTATTATGAGCAGGCCATCAAGGACGGGAACGAGCAGCGCCTGAACGCCATGACGCCGGAGGACATGCCCCAGGAGATCCGACAGGCCTGGCTCCGGGCCCATGCACAAGAGTGATATCGAAAAACGATAAAAATTAATTGACAATCAATAATGGCTATGCTAATATAGCCCATGAAAGGGGCTGAGACTGTGAACTGGACCAAGGATAAGAGCATTTTTCTGTCGCAAATCTGCACGGCGATATTCGCACTGCTGCTGGCGACGCTGGATATCGGCTGCTACTGGGCGGTACACTGGTTTATCCGTCTTCGGAATATGAACTGGCAGAAGGGGATCGCCTTTATGGTCACCATCTATCTCTGCAGTATTTTCGCCTGGCTTTTGCTGTACGGCCTGTGGAAGCTGCTGGGGAACATGAAAAGCGGCCGGGTCTTTGTGGAGGAGAACGTGCGCCGCCTGCGCACGGTGAGCTGGTGCTGCGTGGGCGCGGCGGTCATCTGTTTTGTCAGCTGTGTCTATTATCTGCCCTTCCTGTTCGTCTCCGTGGCGGCGGCCTTTATGGCGCTGATCGTGCGCATTGTGAAAAATGTCTTTCAGCAGGCCAACGCCATGAAATCTGAACTGGACTTTACGGTTTAGGGGGCGGCCCATGGAGATACTGGTAAATCTGGACGTAATGATGGCCAAACGGAAAATATCCAGCGGGGAGCTGGCCGAGCGGATCGGCATCACCCCGGCCAACCTGTCGATTCTGAAGACCAACAAGGCCAAGGCCATACGCTTTTCCACGCTGGCGGCCCTGTGCCGGGAGCTACAGTGTCAGCCGGGAGACCTGCTGGAGTTTAAGGACGACCAAGACGATCAATAAGGAGAGTGAATATGGATAAAAACATGCTGGGGGCTGAAAATGCCGCCGGAGAAATTTCTGCGCCCATTTTGGAGGAGGAAACGCCTTTTTCCCCCAATCTCAGAGAAAAAATTGCGGCTTTTCTGCTGTATATCGGGGCCTATATCTACATGGACGGGCTGGAGAGCTGGAAGCTGGCGGTCTTTGTGGTTTTGTTCATCGCTCTGACGGAGCTTTTGAACCGGGGAAGGCCCCGCCCCTGGGAGAGCTGGATCTGGCTGGGCTGCATGACGGTGATCACCATGAGCCTGCTGCTGGATCGGGCTGCCGTATGGGAAGGTTTTTCCCTGCTGTTTCTGCACATCTTTGCCGTCTGGTGGGCGCTGAGCCGCAGCGGACGGCTGCTGGAGGGCGAAAGCGGGCACCTGCTGCCCTTTGACGCCTTAAACGGCTTTGTTGTTTTTCCCTTCCGGAACTTTTTCCTGCGCGTCAAAACCCTTTGGTACACCCTGACAAGCCCCTTCCGGGGGAAGGAGCGGTCAAAGCCGGAGACGGTCGTCTGGACCATCGTGGCGCTGCTGGCGGCGGGGCTGCTGTTCTGGCTGGCTCTGCGGCTGCTGGTGGACGCGGACCATGGCTTCGCGGAGCTGATCTCCCATTGGCTGCTGGACCTGGAGTTCCGGCTTGACGGGGAGACCTGGCTCAAATTCCTGTTCAGCCTGCCGGTGGGGGCTTACCTCTTCGGCTTGCTGGCCGGCAGCGCCAGGGCGGACGGGGATAAGCTCCGCCTCCGGGGACAGCGGATCAACACGACGCTGAACCGGCTGGGAAAGGTGCCGAACCTGATCTGGACGCTGCTGACCGCGCTGTTTTGCCTGCTGTATCTGCTGTTTTTCGTGGTGCAGGCCAGGTACCTGTTCGGGGCCTTCACCCGCAGCCTGCCCGAGGGCTTCATTGTCTCCGAATACGCGCGGCAGGGCTTTTTTGAGCTGTGCAAGGTGATGGCGGTGAACTTCGTGCTGCTGTGGCTGGTGACGCGCCTGTCCGCAAAGCCCCTGGGAAAAAACCGGGCTGAGACCCTTTTGTGCGTCATTTTGCTTCTGGAGAGTATGCTCTTTGCGGTGATCGCCTTTTCCAAGCTGATGCTCTATATCTCCTGTTTCGGCTTTACGCCCCGGCGTTTACAGTCCAGCTGGCTGGTCTGTGTGCTGTTTTTCGGCTGCCTCTGCGCCGGGTATTCTCTTCTCAGCGGGAAAAAGTCCTTCCGTGCCTGGATGATCTTCGGCGCGGTGAGCCTGGCCCTTTTACACTTATATTGAAGATTAATACTATTTTTGCCGCCCGCCTTCCCCTTGAGTAAACGCTGATTAAAACTATCGAACACGGAAGAAATATGGTAAGATAGAACAA
>JBJDXP010000146.1:0-1635 GCA_051866735.1 Candidatus Limivicinus sp. | reverse complement strand
CGGCGGGGGAGCCTGGAGCTGGTTGTGCGTGAGCAGATCGTGGACGGGAAGCTGACCATGTTTACCAGGACGCTTCCCATTCTGCGGGGACGCTGCGAAGGGAGCCAGATCTCCTTTGCGGGGGATATGAAGACGCTTACGGAGATGATTCCCTACCGCGCAGAGGGGACTGTCAACGGTTCCCGGATCGACATCCTGTTTACCACCCGGAAGGGGAATTATCCCGCGGTGGGACGGCAGGAAATTGCAGGGCAAAGGAAGGGTACTGCCACATGAGTGAAGAAACCAAGCACAACGAAAACGACAGCGCTATGATGAAGCTTGCCACGTTTATTGTGGATAAGCGCAATCTGATTTTCCTGATCGTCATCATCGCACTGATCTTCTCCGCGATCTCACGCAACTGGGTGGAGGTGGAGAACACTCTGGCGGAATTCCTGCCGGACGACTCTGAATCCCGGCAGGGCCTGGATGTGATGGAGGAGCAGTTTGTGACCTACGGCACCGCCCAGGTCATGGTGACCAACGTGACTCTGGAGGAAGCCAAGGACCTGCATGAGATGCTTTCGGACATCGACGGCGTCCAGAGCATCACCTTTGACGAAACCGAAGACTATTATACCAATGTCTCGGCATTGTATGTCATCACCTTCGACTACCCGGAGACCGACGACAAGTGTCTGGACGCCCTGGCGGAGGTCCAGGAGGCTCTGGACAATTATGACATTTATGTCTCCACCGCTCTGGGCGACCAGCAGGCGGAGGCCATCGACGCAGAGGTCAGCGTCATCATGGTCTATGTGGCTGTCATTGTGGTGGCGGTGCTGTTCCTGACCTCCCAGACCTACGCGGAGATCCCGGTGCTGCTGCTGACCTTCGTTACAGCCATGATCCTGAACCAGGGCTCCAACTTCCTGCTGGGGAAAATCTCCTTTGTGTCAAACTCCGTTACCAGCATTCTGCAGCTGGCATTGTCCCTTGACTATGCGGTCATTCTGTGCAACCGGTTCAAGGAGGAACACCAGACCCTGCCCCTGCGGGAGGCAGTCATCGTGGCCCTGAGCAAGGGCATTCCCGAGATCGGCTCCAGCAGCCTGACTACTATCGGCGGCCTGATTGCTATGATGTTCATGCAGTTCAAGATCGGCCCGGATATGGCCATCTGTCTGATCAAAGCCATCTTGTACGCGCTGCTGTCGGTGTTTATTGTGATGCCGGGACTGCTGATGCTGTTCGGCCCTGCTATGGAGAAGACCCAGCACCGCAGCTTTATCCCCAAGATCCCCTTTGTGGGCAAGTTTGCCTATGCCACCCGGTTTATCATCCCGCCCATCTTTGTGGTGCTGATTATCCTGGGCTGCATCTTCTCCCAGAACTGCCCATATGCCTATGGCTACAGCATTCTGGAGACGCCCAAGCTCAATGATACCCAGATCGCGGAGAACATGATCACCGATAATTTCGGCGCTACCAACTTCGTGGCCCTGGTGGTCCCTCAGGAGGACTACGCAACCGAGGCCAAGATGCTGGAAGAACTGGAGAAATATGACGAGATCGATTATACCATGGGCCTTTCCAATGTGGAGGCCATGGACGGCTATATGCTGGCGGATAAGCTGACGCCGAGACAGTTCT
>JBJDXP010000145.1:0-1645 GCA_051866735.1 Candidatus Limivicinus sp. | reverse complement strand
CAAGCAGGAGAAAGGCTGTGGGTCGTAAACGCCCCACAGCTTATTTCACAGGGCCGGGCAACGCCCGCCCCGCAACGGGTTTTCGGATTTCAGTAGCTGTGGGTCGGTTGGGAGGGGTTGGGGCCAACCTGTGGGTCATGAAAGCCTGATTCCCTTAGTGCCCCAACAAATTCGCGTGGGTCAGACTGTGGGTCGTACCCAAAATAGGAGGTGTTTTGACATTATGGCAGAGAAGACAGAAGGCAAGCGGAAATTCGCGCTCTGGATTGAAGAGTCCACGCTGGAGCAGGTTCGCAAGTGGTACAAAGCAGACAACTGCTCCAGCCAGAGCGAGTTTATTGACAAGGCAATCCATTTTTACATCGGGTTTATTTCCTCGGATAATGGCAGCGATTACCTGCCGAAGATCATTATTTCCACCCTCAAGGGCATCGTGAATGACAGCGACAACCGGATCAGCCGCATCCTTTTCAAGCTGGCGGTGGAGCAGGCGATTACCATGAATGTAGTGGCTGCAACCTGCAATATCAGCTGGGAGCAGTTGGATAAGCTCCGGGGTACCTGCGCCGCTCAGGTGAAGCGAACCAACGGGGCCTACTCCTTTGAGGATGCCTTTGACTTCCAGAAACGGTAGCTGAATGCCGAGACTGGTGACAAAATTCATGTACCTGAAGCCAGGAAAAGGCGGCAAATCCGTGGGCGGTTATGCCCGGTATATCGCCACCCGGGAGGGGGTGGAAAAGATCGATGACAGTCGCCGCTTTGCCCCGGCGACCCAGAAGCAGCAGGCTCTCATTGAGAAGCTCCTGCGGGACTTCCCGGAAACAAAGGGTAGCCATGAATACGAGGATTTTCAGAGAGAGCAGACGGTGGGAAACGCTTCAGAATTAATCTCTATGGCGATTGAAGAGAATCTGGACGCTGTGGCAAATACAAAAACCTATGCCGATTACATCGCCACCCGTCCCCGTGCGGAGCGGTTCGGGAGCCACGGACTGTTTACAGATGATGGTGTGCAGGTGCAGCTGAGCAAAGTTTCTCAGGAACTGAACGCCTACAAAGGCAATGTTTACACAGCCATTCTCTCCCTGAAACGGGAGGATGCCGCCCGGCTGGGGTTCGACAACGGCAGCCGCTGGCGGGATTTCCTGCGGGGGCAGACACAGACCCTATCCGAGAATTTCAAGATTCCAATGGAGCATCTGCGGTGGTATGCAGCCTTTCATAACGAAGGTCACCACCCCCATGTCCACCTCATTGCCTACTCTACGGTGCCGGGAGAGGGACACCTGAGCAAGCAGGGTATGGAAAACATGCGCTCCGCATTTGCCAGAGACATTTTTTCGCAGGAGTTGCTGTTTACCTACCAGCGGCAGACAGAATACCGGGACCAGCTGCGCCAGCAGGGTCGGGAAAGTATTTCGGATATCGTGGCACAGATCAACGCAGGAGAATACCAGAATCCCCGCATTGAAGAACTGCTCCTCCGGCTTACTGACCGGCTCTCCCGAACCACCGGAAAGAAAGTGTACGGGTATTTGAAAGCGGATGTAAAGGCCGTCGTTGACCAGATTGTTGCTGAGCTTGCCAGGGATGAGAATATCCGAAAGTTATACGATTTGTGGTACGAGCAGAGAGAAGATGT
>JBJDXP010000144.1:0-1672 GCA_051866735.1 Candidatus Limivicinus sp. | reverse complement strand
TGTGAGTTTTGCAGAAAAGTTACACTAAATGCTTATTGAGCCAATTTCCTGTCGGCTTCAGACCTCCAGGAATTTCATCAGTTCCTGAAGGCTCTTGCTGCTTTTCTGGAATGCGTCCATGATCTGCCTGGCTTCGTATTCCCGCTTCTGCTTTTGCATTTCCAGAAGTCTCTTTGTCAGTCTGTCCTGTCTTTTCTGCAGAGCCGCCAGCGAGGCATTCAGCTTCGCAATCTCCGTCTCAATCGCAGATATTGATTTCGTCCGTGCCATCTTCGCAGTCCTCCTTGTCGTTGCCGCCATCTGTCTCGTCCATCAGGGATTTGCTCTCTGCCAGCAGGTTGGCGATGTCCGCGGCCACCTTCCTGACATCCTCTTCGCTCATTCCGAAGGCACTGAGGATTGTCTTCTGCTTTCTTGTCACGGCATGGTCAAGCATGTACCGTCCGTTGTTCCTGCGCACCATCTCTATCTTCTCAAGTTCACGCAGGGCAGCTGGGACGGTCAGATAGTTCGGCTTCTCCTCGAGGCGAAGCATTGTCTCCTTCAGTAGATTGTAGAACCGGTTGCGGATTATCAGGGCGATGAACTCAATGAAGAGCTTCGCCGACAGCGAATCGTTTGACTGCACCCGGATGCTCCGGGAGCCAAGGAAGGACTTGTCGGCGCCGAACAGCTTTTCAGAGATGTCCCTGCCCTTGTATTGAATCAGCGCCTGGGGGGCTGTCATGCGCTCGGAGGTGATGATGGCGAAATAGCCGCATTGCTCCAGGCGTGCCCTTATGGCCTCCTTTTTCTCGGAATAGGACAGCAGGATGTTGTCCTTGCTGTAGCGGAGGCAGAAGAACTCCTGATAGCTCTTTCCGAGGGTGACGGCGGTTCCGACATGCTTGTCAAGGAAAGTCTCTAGTCTTGACAGAAGCTGTTCAAGCTGCTGCCGCTCCGCCGCCTGGCGCGCCGAATTGTAGAAGAGGTGGAAGAATCTTTCCTGGGTGTCGTCCTCGTATAGTCTGGCCTTGACCGTCTTTCCGTATACGCGGTAGGCCCTTACGAGGCAGTCGCGGTCAGTCTCGAAGGTGTTCCGATGCTCGGCGACAAGGCGGGACACCAGCTTCCGGCATCCCTTCACCATGATGATGAAGGAGAAGCCGTTCTCCTCCATATAGCGGATGTTGTCCTTGCTGAAATAGCCACGGTCCAGGACGAATCCTATCTGCTTGTATTTATACTCCCGGACCTTGTCGACCATGTACTGGAACTGGGATACGTCATTGATGGAGCCAAGGTATTCCTCATAGAAGAGCGGGACGCTGTTGGTCTTGTCGAAGGCCAGCCCGATGTTGAACACGGGAACCCCCTCGTCGTCCTTTGGCTTGCCGAACTCGACAATGTCTATGTCGCCGGCCTGGCAGTTCTTGTTCGTCGAATCGTAGGAGATGTAGATGCGCTGCTTGTGGTCCCTTTTCCTGTTCCAGCTGGCAAGAAAGCCGATGATCTGCTCGCGGCTGACCGACTGGAGGAACCGGCAGACCTTCGAGTCGCTGAAGATGTGCATCCCAGACGAAAACAGCGGATGGCTGAAGGCGAAGTCGGGATAGTGCTGTCCGGCATTCTCCTCTTCCACAATGAGATAGGCAGCCAGGTCAAGGAGCAGCCCGCAGTCTTCCTGAAACTG
>JBJDXP010000143.1:0-8463 GCA_051866735.1 Candidatus Limivicinus sp. | reverse complement strand
CGACACTCTCATCAAATACCACGACAGCAAAACCGTGGAAGAAAAAATCTGATATGAGTCAAAGGCGTTGTCTCAAAACAGCAGAAGGCTGTTGAGAGGCGGCGCCTTCAATGATCTCCGTTCCATGCGGAAAGGATGATTTATCATTGTATCGCGGCATATCCTCCCCTCCCGGGCGACGTCCCGCAGGGCCTGGGCTTCCATGGGGCGCTGGAAATATTCAAAGGATGGCGCTTTTTCGCAGCACATAAGCGTAGTTTCCGTCCTTTTCCTGGTTATTTGAATTGAGATAATCCCAGGCTTCATCCAGCAGCGCCTCAACTTTCTGGTATGCCGTGTTATCTCTGTCAAAAGTCAAATGAGCAAGCATGACTAAAGAGATCGCAATCTCTCCATCGTGAAAACCCACCTTTTTCAGTATCTCAATCGCTTCTTTCCAGTTTTCTTCCGCTTCATCATAACGCTTCAATTCATTGAGCGTGCCTGCCCTGTTGTTCAGCAAGGCGGCATATTCATAGGTTTCTGTCAAATTACTGCTGATATAGCAGCCGGCGGCCTGATCATATAAGCGCAGTCCCTCTTCTTCCCGGCCGAAGAAAGACAGCGTGGTTGCCGCGTTAATATAAATTGTGGCGCCGGAGGGGTTCCGGGTCAGGCCAAGTTTTTCCACCAAAGAGAGGCTTTCCTCCATGGCCCGCAACGCTTTGCTTTTCTTCTGTGAGCGCCGGTAAAAGCCGACGGCTTCATTTAAAACCGTTAACAGGCCTCTGTCATCACCCAGCCGCCTTGCCTCAGCTTCCCAATATTCAATGCACTCCCGGGCTGCTTTCATATCGTTTCTGTTGAAGCATCCGTCCAGGCGTTCGATAAAGCGTGCAATATTGATTCGATCATTATCCATCGTTTTCTCCCATGATGTAACGAACCACAAAACAACTGAGGCCGCCGCATTATACCCATCTGATGAGTAGGTTTTATGAGACACCTATGCCGCAGGATTGTCAATGTACCGCATTCCTTTTAATCCGTGACTTGAAGAACCACTGTGCAGCGGATATAATAGAGAAAAAATTCAAGGAGGCCGGACGCATGGGCCTTGCGATTTTACCCGCTTTTGATTATCCTCAGGAAGTCCGGGCGCTTTTCTCCGAATACACGGATATGCTGATTGAAAACGACCCCTCTTTCGCAAAATATCTGACTTTGCAGAACTACGATGAGGAGATCGCCCATCTGGAGAAGAAGTACGGCCCGCCCTGGGGGCGGCTGTATCTGGCCCGCTGGGAGGGGCAGACCGCAGGCTGCATTGGCCTGCGGCGGCTGGACAGCGAAAACTGCGAGATGAAGCGGCTCTATGTGCGGCCGGAATTTCGCGGCAGGCAGATCGGCGACGGTCTGGTGCGCCGCATCATCGGCGACGCCAAGGAGACCGGCTATTCCCACATGCTGCTGGACACCCTCCCCTTTCTGGAGAGCGCCCTGCGCATGTATAAGCGTTTCGGCTTTTACGAGATCCCCTGTTATAACAACAGCCCCATGGAAAGCTCCATCTACATGAAGCTGGATTTAAAAAAATGAGCGCTTTTGCCCAGGCAAAAACGCTCATTATTTATCCCTTACTCCGGAGACACGCAAACGCTGTCTACATATATACTGTCGCTGGACATGTTGGCCAGGAAAAACTGATATTCTCCGTCCTCCGGGGCAACAAAAGATATGGTCGTTGTGCTCAGGAGCATATACCGGTCGTCTCCACAGCGGAAATAGCCGCCATCCTTCACATAGCCCAGCCATGCACCTTGCCCGCCTTCAAAGCCGTCCACCAATCTTGTGTCAAAGGTAATCTCCACCTTTTGGCCGCTTTGCAATGTCCAGGTCCCGCCGTTGTTTGTGTACACGGTCATTTCGCCGTTTTTCCCCCGGTGAGCTTCTGACGATACGCCGTTTACGCAGTTGATCTTCTGCTGGATAAAGGCGATTTCCTCTTCACCCTTTACCGAAATACCGTCCCGGTTCCCGCCATACGCAATGCTTCTTTCGTCAACGGGCAGTACCACGTCCTGAGGCATTTCACGGGGATTTGCCGAGGTGAGAAACAGCGCGGATAAACCTATAACCAGAACAGCCGCCGCAAGAAGCATCCAAAACGAACTTTTTTTGCATCTCATAATCGATTTTATCCTTTCTTCCATCGCGCTTACGCCAAAACCGCTGCTGAACGGCGAAAGCGCGCGTCTGTTCTCCGCCATGCGCAGCAGAGAGCGGGCATAGGCTCCTCTCTCCTTTAACCCCAGGCGGCGCAGGGCCATTTCGTCGCAGCTTATCTCCAGATCCCGGTTCAAAAACACCAGCAGTACCCAAGCCATGGGGTTGAACCAGTGAATACACAGTGCGCAGAGGGCAAGCAGCTTCCAGAGCATATCCAAACGTCGGAGATGGATATATTCGTGGGTGAGTACATGGTTTAAAAGCTGCGTATCGCGCATATCCATCGCTGCGGGCAAAATGATCCGCGGACAGATCAAGCCCACAGCCAGCGGAGTATTTGTCCGGTCTGACTGCTGGACTGCCAGCGGCCGGCAAAGCCTGCGCTCCGAAAGCCAGTTTTCCACAAAAGCATTGTCCCGGACAGGCGCAGCAAAACGCAGCCTGCGGCAGCTCCTGACAGCCATCACCGACAACAGGGCAAGCAGCAGGGCAGCCCCAAGAATCCACACCAGTGCCGCCGGGGAGGGCAGACCAATCCCGTCATGGGGCGAGATAACATTACCGGTCTGTCCCTGAGTACCTGTCAGGTTAAGCCTGACGCAGGCAGGCGCTGGCTGAAAAAGCCCGTATACGCTGATTCCGGACGGGATGGCGAACGGGACCAGCATTCTGATCAGTGCCGCACCCCAAAGTGCGAGAAAAACGGTCCTGGGCAGCCTGTTTTTTGCGAGGGCGCGAATGACCAGCACCACCGCAATAAACACAGCCGCCTGAATACTCATTTGCAGAAGCTTCATATCACACAAGTCATTCCAGCGATTCGATCAGCCGCTTCAGCCTTTTTATTTCCTTGTCAGATAGGGGCCTGCCGCCGATATAAGCCGACAAGAACAGCTCCGCCGAACCGTCAAACAGCTTGTCCATCAGTTCTTCCGCCTCACGTTGTCTGACCTGCTCCTTCGTGATTATGGCCCGACAGCTGAAGTTCGGCTCACGGCGCTCTATCGCGCCTTTTTCCACCAGCTTTTTGATCACGGTGTAGGTCGTATTGCGATTCCAGCCGGTCTGCTCTTTCATGATTTTGGCCAGATTGCCCGCTGTAAGCTCCCCTTTCCGCCACAGCACTTCCATCACCTTAAGCTCAGAATCGTAAAGTTTAACCGACATATCCGGCGACCTCCTTGACTACTGCAATAGTTGCATTTTTATACTATCACGATAGTCAGACTTTGTCAATGACTATTTTGATCGTCATTTCAGAGAAAAGGAAAGCGGCCCGCAATGCGGGCCGCAACAGTTTTATTATATAAGGTGTTTTTCACTTGTGTCAACACTTTCCTCTGCTTTTCCCGGTGAATCTGTGTTTTACACAACTTTACGGCAGGGATTTCATGCAGTTTGGCTCTTGGAATGCGGGAACAGATATGGTATATTATAGTCACAAAAGAAAAGTCCTATCTGAAAAGAGAGTCCCTGAGATCCGAAAAGGATAAGGGAGGGACAGCAGGGCGCAAAGGTCATTAAACTTGAAGGAAGCTTCCGGCATACAGTTCATCTCGCTGAAGAGAATTTATTGTTGACAAAAGAAGTGCCGTGTGAACAGGTTCCGAAGACTGTGGAGCGCTCAATTCGTAGAAAGAGAGGTAGCCAGGATGTTAGATATCAAGAATTCAGAGAAATGACCCTTGACTGTTGCAGGTGAAAGATGCATCGGTCAAGGGTCATTTCGTTTTTATACGGTTTTTTCAGTGCCCGTATAGTCAAGAGGGTGCTTTTTTTGTACTATTTTTTCCCGAACACGGACAGGTCCAGATGGTGGGAGGTGTCCCCCTCGGCCCGGGTGATGAAGTTGCGGGTGCGGAACTTCCACTTCCCCTCTTCCTTGACAAAGGTGTCGAACTTTCTGTCGATCCAGATGATCTGGGGCGGAAACTTTTTCGTAATGCCCTGGAGGACCACGGTGTAGGACTTGGCGGTGGCTGTCAGGCCGTCCTCCGCCACCTCAATGATGGGGTCGATGCACATATGCACGGTCTTTGTGGTGCCGTCCTTATAGCGGACAATGGGCTTGAGGGTCTGCATATAGCCCTCTGGGTCCCGGCTGTAGGTCAGCTTGCCGCCGTAGGAGATGTCCGCGTCCTTCAGCAGCTGGCACACGCCCTCAAAATCGCCGGAGTCAATGAGCCAGCAGTAGGAATACAGCAGATTTCTTATCTCGAATACATCCTCTATCGCCATGGTGAACTTCCTTTCATAGAAAAAATGCAGGACCCTCTGATCCTGCTCACAACAGCTTTATTATATAAATTCTTTCGGATGATGTCAATATGGGCGAAAGCATTTCTGTGTATCGCACAACTTTAGCACGTTAAATTCGTGCATTATTCCCCTTTGCAAAAGTCCTTCTCCTGTGGTATATTATAGCCAGAAAGGGTGATACCCGATGTACAAATAAAAAAGCCACTGAGAAGAACTTAAGGTGGCAGCAAAATTGAAGAAAGAGAGGTAACCAGGATGTTAGATACTAAGAATTCAGAGAAATGACCCTTGGCTGTTGTAGGTGAAAGATGCATCAGTCAAGGGTCATTTCGTTTTTATGCGGTTTTTTCAGCGCCCGGGATGGGTGCTTTTTTTATGCCGCTTTTTCCTGAACGCCCAGGTGCAGACGCATCTGCTCCGCGACGCTCTCGACCCGTCCGGGGGCAAAGGGGCTTTCAAAGCCGCCGGCGGAGACCGCGTCCATAAAATACTCATAATCCCGGTCCAGGATCTCCATGAATTTCTCCAGGCCCTGCCCGCTCTGCTCCTCCTCCAGGGCGTAGATCTGCATGGCAATATCGTTGGAGACGGGGTAGCTTATAACATAGAAGGGCATTTCAAAAAAGTGAGTGATTTCGCACCAGCTCATGGCGTAGTACTCCTCATAGCCCTCTTCAAAATAGCCGTACTCCCTGGCCAGCTCCAGGGACAGATCGTTCAACACCTCCGCGCTGAGGGCTTCCGCGCCCATGGCGTAGGCCCGGCTTTCAAATTCGGCAAAGGAAGCCTGCTGCACATAGAGCTCCAGGGTGTCCAGTAGCTTCATCCGCACCACATTTTCCGCCTCCTCCGCCTCCATGGCAGAGTCCAGCCTTGACAGGGTCAGATACTCCATGGCCTGGGAGAAGATCTCCGCCACGTCAATGGTCTCATAGGCGTCGTAGTTGACATAGGCGTCCACATAGTGCCCGAACTCATGGGCAAAGGACAGAATATCCTCCGTGTCCCCGTAGGGGTTCAGGAAAAGGAAGGGGGCTTCGTAGTCGCTCAGGTAGGTCTGGAAGGACATGGCTGCCTTTTTCCCGCTGACTGATACGTCGTACAGCCCGTAATCGCACATGAAGTCAAAGGCCTCTTCCACCTGCCCGCCGATCTGCCGGGCCACGGTGTCCATGATGCCCAGAAGCGCTCGTTCCGACAGGGCGTTATACCAGATCTGTGCGTATGGCTCATCCGCCATGACCTCTTTATACAGCGGCACCATGTATTCCCTGATATCCGCCACATAGCCCGCGGCCTGCTCCGGCGTATAGTCCCGCTCAAAATAGTAATAATACTGCATCTGCTCGTAGCTTTCAAAGCCCAATACCTCGGCCTGGCGGTTTCTCACATCCACCAGCCGGATGAAAATGTCCGCAAAGCTCTGGTTGTACTTCTCATAGTACTGCACCAGGGCCTGGTTGTATTCCTCGCCCTCCAGCTCCCACAGCACGTCCAGATAGTTCTCCTCCACACCTTCCCGCTCGATGGTGGGGTTTGCGGACAGGGCCCGGTATTCGGCAATCAGGGCGCTCTCTTCCTGCATCAGCTCCACCACCAGGTCGGTGTAATAGGAGCTTTCCGCATCGCTGTACTCCTCCCGAAAGCCCTCCCAGAAATATTTCTCTTCCAGCTCTTGTGCTATGGAGGAGGCGGCGCAGGCGTAATACAGCTCGTCAAAAAGCTGCTGCACCACGGCGTAATTCTCCCCACACCAGTTGTATTCCGCGGCGTAATACTCATCGGTCAGGTCCTGGCAGCAGCGGATATCGGCCAGGGTGTACATGGTGTAATAGCTGTAGTAGCGGTCGAAGCAGCGGTCCAGCAGCCGTCTGATTTTCAGAAAAGGGACGCCCTCGTCCAGGGCCTCCTCGGCGGCGGCGATATCCGCGCGCAAAGCGTCCAGATCCGGGCGGACATATTCCATATCGTCAAAGTGGACCATGCCCGGACTGTGCTGGGAGCCGCCGAGAGAAAAGCCGCCGACGGCTTCAGCGATCCTCTCCGCAGCCTGCTCTGCGGAGCCGCAGCCGGCAAGCAGCAGTACAGCCAGCAGGGCTGCAATCAGACCGATCGTTCTCTTTTTCATGCTAATCCGTCCTTTTCCGTCATTTTTATCGTTATTTTTATATTAACACATCCTGAACGGCTTTAACAGTGGAAATATACTTGAATTTAACCGCAGCATAAAATATAATTATAATAACAAAAACGTTAACATCACATTCGGAGGTATTCCATCATGGGCGAGATCTATGTTACCGGACACCGCAACCCGGATACAGACTCTATCGTGGCGGCCATTGCCTATGCCAACCTGAGAAACTCCCTGGGCGACTGGGAATATAAAGCGGTACGTATCGGCGCGATCAACGACGAGACCCAGAATGTGCTGGATCGCTTCGGCTTTGAAGCACCTCCGCTGATCAAGAACATGCACACCCAGGTCTGCGACCTGGACTTTGACCGGCCCCCGGAGCTGAACTGCTCCGTCACCATGGACCTGGCCTGGCGCACCATGCGCGAAGGGCAGATCGCCACCATGCCCATCGTGAATGAGGACGGCACGCTGTACGGTATGCTCTCCGCCGGTGACATTGCCTCCTTCGACATGCAGACCATATACAACAGCCGCATCGACGAGCTGCCGCTTTTCAACCTGCTCAGCGTTCTGGAGGGGCAGCTGGTCAACGAGTTTGGCAACGATGTAAACACCGTCTCCGGCGAGGTGATGATCGCCCTGCCCCAGTCCTTTGAGGATCTGAGCTCTATCGACCGGGACAGCATCCTGATCTGCGGCAACCAGCCGGAGGTCATCGAGGCCGCCCTGGACCGGGGCATAAACTGCCTGATCATCTGCCAGACGGAGATCAAGAGCCGCTGGGCCGAGCGGGAGACCCCCACCTGCATTGTCTCCACCCCCCTGGACGCCCGCCGGGTAGCCAGGATCATCTATCAGGCCATCCCCATCGCCAGGGTGTGCAAAAAGAAAGACATCGTCGCCTTTCATCTCAGCGATTATCTGGACGACGTGCGCGAAGTGCTGCTGAAAAGCCGCTACCGCTGCTATCCTATTCTGGATGAACAGGACCATGTGGTGGGCACCCTGTCCCGCTTCCACCTGCTGCGCCCCCGGCGCAAGAGAGTGGTGCTGGTGGACCACAACGAGGCCTCCCAGTCCGTCCACGGTCTGGAACAGGTGGAGATCATGGAGATCATCGACCACCACCGGCTGGCCGACATCCAGACCAATCAGCCCATCAGCGTCAGGAACGAGCCGGTGGGCAGCACCAACACCATCATCACCTCCATGTATCAGGAGTACGGCGTGGTGCCCTCACCCAAAATGGCCGGGCTGATGGCGTCGGCCATTCTGTCCGACACGGTCATGTTCAAATCCCCCACCTGCACGAAGAAAGACATCGCCATGGCCAAACGCCTCTCCCGCATTGCCAACGTCCCTCTGGAGGAGCTGGGCAAGCGGCTGTTTTCCTCCGGCGCGGACGGCAAGACCGCGGAGGAGCTGCTGCGCACAGACTACAAGCAGTTCCACATTGCCGAGCAAAACATTGCCGTCAGCCAGATCACCTGCGACGACTCCGAGCACCTGATGGCCCGCAGCGGGGAATTCCTTGAAGTAATGCAGAAGCTGCGCGTGGTCAATGAATATGACATCATCATCCTGATGATCACCGACGTGCTGCTGGAAGGCTCCCACCTGTTATATGTGGGCAGCGACGATATTATGCAGCAGGCTTTCTCCGTGGTCCCCAAGGATAATCACCTGTTCTTGCCCAAGGTCATGTCCCGGAAAAAGCAGGTCATCCCCATGCTCACTGCTCTATGGGGCTAAAAAGTTCAAGCCAAAAGATCCGGCGCCTGCAAATGCAGGCGCCGGTTTCCAGTCTGTCAAAAAACTTTTCAAAATCCCCGAATATCTGTATAATGGAGGAAACG
>JBJDXP010000142.1:0-1683 GCA_051866735.1 Candidatus Limivicinus sp. | reverse complement strand
CCTGAAAAACGCGGTCCTCACAGCCACCGGGGACAGCATCACGGCGCAAGAAACAAACTACGCAAAGCTGATCGCGGACCAGTTCGGCATGGACTACGAAAATGTGGCCATAGGCGGCGGCACGGTGGCGTCCGGGATTTACAACGTGGATGGCACGAAGCGGCCCTGCATCTGCGATACCATCGGTTCCATGCGGCAGGACGCGGACATCATCCTGCTGTCCGGAGGTGTGAATGACCAGGTGGAGCTGAATCATGACCTGGAGGCCCTGGGGGAACTGACGGACGGCTTTGACAAGACCCTCAACAAGGCGACGCTGTACGGCGCTCTGGAATACATGCTCCGCCAGGCGGTGTTCAAGTGGAGCAACAAAACCATCCTTTATGTACTGCCTCACCGGATGACCAACAATCTGGACTACCGGGGTGCGGTCCTGGCGGCCTGCAGGAAGTATGGTGTCCCGGTGGTGGACCTGATGGATTCCACCATGGATTTCTACACCCTTCCGGAATTCAAGGAACAGTATACCGCGAACAGCGACGGGTGGCACCCGAATGAACATGGCTATCGGAGCTTCTATGTTCCGCAGATCCTGGCCGCCATCAGGAAGCATTTCCGGGGGAAGGGAGATACCATCACGCTGACGGACAGCAATATGCCGGAAGTGATCTGCGTGAACACTTCGGTGCCCACCGAAGATATCTATACACCGGATATTGCCGGATTTATCCGCATGAATGGCACGATCTCCACATCTGCCAATTATCTGCGGACGGATTATCTGCCGCTGTCGGGCAAAACCGACATCGAGTACAATGTGTTCATTGCCAATTCGGATATGGCAACCTGGGCCCTATTTGATGGGGACAAAAATTGGCTGGCATCGTCCGAGGATGGCGGGGGCACGGATTACTGGCACACGAGTGCCAGCGGCGGTAATCTCATGATCGGCTGGAAGCACAATACGCTCAGTGTTGGTGATTTGCTGGAATCCTACCCGACGGCAGCGTACATTGTCTTGTCCACAAATGTCAACCCGGACTATGAAACCATATACGACGGGACTTCGACGAACTTTGGCTGGGGAACGGATGACGCGTATATTACGCTGAAATAGGAGGTGCTTATGACAATCAAACAAAAGCAGTGCTTACTTACCTACCTTGGCTATTACACCGGTCTGATTGACGGCATCTGGGGAGAAAAGTCCCGGAAGGCGACGGAGGCGTTTCAGAGTGCCTACGGTCTGGACCCGGACGGGGATTTCGGGGACGTCACGGCGGGAAAAATCCGGGAGGTAATTGCCTCCGGGGAACAGCCGCGGCAGAGCGTTCCGGAGGGCGCGGATATCCCGCAGTGGTGGTCGGAGATTCGGTATTTCCGCCGGGATGAGTCGGGCATTGCCTGCCCCTGCGGGCGGTGCGGCGGCTTCCCGGCGGAGCCTTGGGAGAAGCTTATGCGGCTGGCCGACCGGGTGCGGGACCAGGCCGGGGCTCCCATGATCCCGTCCAGCACCGTCCGGTGTGCCGCGCATAACGCGGAACTGAAAGGCTCCGTCCCCAATTCCCGGCACTTGAGCGGCAAGGCCATGGATTTCTGTATCCGGGGCTGGAGCAGCGCGAAAACCCTGGCACTGGTCCAGCAGCAGCCGGATGTCCGCTATGCCTACGCAATTGATGACAG
>JBJDXP010000141.1:0-37401 GCA_051866735.1 Candidatus Limivicinus sp. | reverse complement strand
ATCAAAGCCTCCCTCTGACGAGGGAGGTGTCAAAAATCTTTGATTTTTGACGGAGGGAGAGAAAAGAAAAACTGGCAGTGTATGTGAAGATATTGATTTAGCCGTCAGGTGTCTCTCCCTCAGTCAGCTTCGCTGACAGCTCCCTCATCAGAGGGAGCCTTGGGCTGTAGACGCCACCCCTCATCATTTCCTGCACTCAGGCAAAAAACAAATTCCAATTTCCCGAACAGATAAGGGTGCTTTTCTATAACACCGTTCGTTGCAGTGCATAATGTGCTATTTCCCACCGCGCCTATGTCTCCCTCATCAGAGGGAGCCGGCCCTACACATAAAATTTAATCCGGCCTATGATTGCATCCATAGGTCGGATTAACTGTTTTACAAAGCAATGCCAAAGTGTGCGGAGGGTCGTTCCGTATGTCAAAGCACCCCATATGTTCAACACATATGGGGCGCTTTTAATGGTTGTTGTTATGGGAACATTTTAAGCGATTTTCTGCTTTACCGCTTATCAGCTCCGTCTGCTTCTGTGCTTGCCGTCCGGCTCACCGCCGTTTTTCTTGTTCTTGCGGATGACGATGATGACAACAGCCACAACTGCTACGGCGGCTACGGCCATCAGAACCACCCAGATCCAGATGTTGTTGCTGTCGCCGGTATTAACGGTGGGCTTGGTACTGTCGGAGCTGGTTCCAGTGGCGGAGGTGACGGTGAGCTTGCCGAACTTATAGCTGATCTCATAGTTGGCGGTGACATCAGCTTTGGTCTCCGAATCCTTGATGGAGAGGATCTGCACGCTGTTGTCAGAGCTGCCGACCTTGGTCTGCGTGCCGGTGAACTTCAGCTCAATGCTGTGGTTTTCCAGCTTTCCGTCAATTGTGGGAACGGTTCTGTCGGTGAGCGCTTTACCGTCATACACCTTGGTCTTGTCGCCGGTGGTGACAGTGAGGGGACGCTTGGTGACTTCCAGGCTGCCCTTTTCCACCTTGGTGTTGAATTTGGCGGTAACATCGTTGCCGGAAGCGTCCTTGATCGCAATGTTGGTCAGGGTGATTTCATCCTTGCCTGCGTCCGTTCTGGAGCTGGCAGAGAAGGTGGCGCTGATGGTATAGCCGGAGGGGAGTGCGGGCGTGACCTTGATTTTGTCGGCCGTGAGGGTCAGGGGAGTGCCGTCGTACACCTTGGATTCATTGACGGTGACGGTGATGTCGGTAATCGCTTTGCCGGTGACTTCCAGGGTGCCTTCCTTCAGGGTGATGGTGTAATTGGCGGTCACGTCCTTGCCGCTGGCGTCGCTGATCTTCACGGAGCCTGACTTGATGACGTTTTTGGAAGTGCCAACCTCGGTCTGAGAGCCGTTGATCTCAATGGCGGATACCTTGTGGCCGCTGGCCAGGGAGCCCTCAGTGATCTTGGCGGTGTTCTGGGTCAGTGCCTTGGTGTCATATTCCTTTTTGGCGGACTCAGCCGTGATGGTGATGGAGCGCGGAGAGATGGTGATCTTTCCGGTCTTGGTGCTGAGATTGAAGTTAGCGGTGATGTCTGCTTCGTCCTGGATAAACGTGACGAGACCGATGGAAGTTTCGCCTTCGCCGGCATCGGTGCGCTCGCCGCTGTAGGTGACTGTGAGGGTGACACCCTCGGGCAGCTTGCCGGAGACAATCTCATACTCGGATGCACCGTGAGCGGTGCCGTCATATTCGGCTGTCGCCGCTTTGGGGGCGATGGTCAGCGGGATGCGGCTGTCGCCGGAAAGAGGCGTTACAGTGAGCTTGCCGGGGATAACCTTGATGTCGTAGAATTCGGTGACATTATCATCACCGCTTTTAACGGTAGCAGTGGCCGAACTGTCAGAAGTATTGGGGACAGTCTGGGAGCCGCTGAAGGTATAGGAAATCTCATGTCCTTCAAGCAGAGAACCTTCGGTGATCTTGGCACTGCTGGCCGTGAGAGCGGTGCCGTCATAGGGCTTCGTGCAGTCGTCAACGGTGACGGTCAGGGGGATCTTGGTAACGCTCAGCTTGCCCAAAGTCTGGGTGACCTGGTAGCTGCTGCTGACATCCTGGCCATTGCCGTTTGTAATGGTGTAGGTGAAGGTGTTGTCGGCATCGCCGGGCTCAATGCAGGAAGCAGTGTAATTCACGGACAACACGTCCCCCTCCATGACGCTGCCCTTGAGCTCATAATCATCGTTGTTGGTGGTCAGGGGCGTGCCGTCATAGGGCTTGGAGGCAGTGGCAGAGATGATCTCAAGCGCCGCCGGGGTCACGGTCAGGGTGCCGGGGAATCTATAAATGGTATAGCCGTCGACCTGTTCTTCGCCTTTCATAACGACCGCGCTGGGGGTGCAGGTTATGCTGCCGGCGTAGGTGATGCTTTCGTTGTCGAAGGAAACGGAAACGCGTTCGTCCTCAGCAAGAAGGCCGTCGGCGTAGTTGACAGAGTAATGATCCGCAGCCGCAAGGGGAGTGCCGTTATAGGCCCGGCTGAAGTCATTTACAGAGACGACGATAACATCCTTCCACTGGGCGACCAGCTCTGCGTCCATGTAGGGGTGGATGACGCTGCCGGCGGAGACGTCAGCACTGATCCCGTTTTCATATATCAGCTTCCAACCGGCAAATTCCTTGCAGAAGCTCTTAATAGCGGTCTGCTTCAGCTCGTCGCTGAGAGACTCCACTGCATAACCGCTTTCACCGGGGGTGAGGGTTTTATCAGCGAACAGCTCACCATTAAGCACGCCGTCGGTGCAGATGACCTCGATCTCTGCTTCGGGAACGATCTTCGCGAAATAAACAGAGAGGACGTATGCAGAACTTTCACCCAGATCGTTCAGGATGCAGCCACCGTTTCCGTCGTCAGCAAAAACCTCCGGGGAGATCGTGAGCGTATCGCCGTTTTCCGCATCAAGGTGCAAAACGGCATATTCGTTCAGCTTCAGGACCTTGCTGTCGTCATCGGGCTCTTCAACACTGAGCACGACAGACTCGACATAAAGGTCTTTGGGAACAGCAACAGAGACGCCGTTTTCCTGCAGGTCGGCCAGAGAAGGCGCAAGGCCTTCGTCGTTTCCGAAATCAGCGGAGGCGGGATTCTCCGTATCGGCATAAGGCTGATAGTTCACGGGCTCTGTGCCTGTATTCTCCTGCCGCAGGTAGAAGGCGGCCTCAATGGAACCGGTAGCGATGTACTCGGCCCGTGCCGCAGGCGTCGCACCGGCAAAGGAGAACACGAACATCAGAACCAGCATGGTGCTGAAGAGTATTCTTGCTGTTCTTTTCATGGTAAATCACCTCAAGAGTAATAGAATATATAATATATATGTTAATGTCACTTACGGAAGACGCAAGCCGAAACTTGTCATAATTTTTTACCGTATTGTAACTTTCTTCAACTGCATTATAACGAATACCCGGGGAAAATGCAAGAGAGAATTGAAAAATAATTTATTAAGATTACATAATATTTTCCGGTTGTTATATTTTTTTTCGACCTGTCCCGCCGCTCAGTCAATGGGTACCAGCTTACCCATCACCACATATCTGGCGTTATCGTATTCATAGGTGCAGGTGGAGAGGGTAATGATCCTGTCCTCAACGCCGACCTCCACATCACAGTCAAAATCGGAAAAGCCCTTCATCTTTTCCAGAAAAGCGCCGTATTCGTCATCGCCGGAAAACTCGAAGGTGTAGACGGAGGAGTCTGCCGAGGTGATAAAGCCGGTAAAGATGTCCACGCGGTAATTCTGCGTGGGGGTGTTCAGATACATGACCGGGTGGGCGTCGTAATATTCCTGCTTGCCGTATTTGCAGATGGAGGCAAACATGGAACCATCGTTCATATGGTGGCCGTAAATCACGGTGTTTCTTCCGGAGAAGTCGCCGTAGCAGGTGCAGTCGATAAACAGGGAGCCGCAGCCGTTGTACCGGCCGTCAATATAGCGTTCAAGAAAATAAAAGTTATCCTCTGCCTGGGCGACAGGGTAGTTGATGACCGTGTCCGCACAGTAAAGCCAGCCAACCACATACTGGCTCTGGCTCATCAGGGCGTCAAAGTCAACGCTGATAGGAGATACCTCACGGGGCTCCTGACTGTCCGGACTGTTGCTCTGGGAAGGGGCTTGGTCCCCGCTGTTCTGGGTCACAAATTCGCCGCTGAGTCCGCTGTACAGTTTCTGGTCGGCCCGGTATTCGTGGATGATGGAGTAGAGCTTGTAGCCGCTGAAAACAAACACGCCCAGAAAAATCACACACAATATGCTTAAGAGAATTTTCGTATACTTTTTCATTTTGTCCTCCTGACTAAAGGCTTGAGCATATTATACGACGGAAAATGGAAAAAAGGAAGTGGATTCTTAAAAGGTTAAGAACGTTTAAGAAATGGAGACGGAAAAGTTCCGCCTTATGGTGAGAGACGTTTTCCCGCCCGGAAAGTTTCCGGCAAAAAACTTTCACCGGATATAACATGGATTTGATTGTAAGCGGGAAAAAGAGATGGTATAATGGAAAAAACAATGCACAGGAGGCGTTGACATGGCAGACTACTCCCGGGAATATCTTGAACTTCTGGCGGAAAAATACCCCAACAGGGCGGCGGCGTGCTCTGAGATCGTCAATCTCAGGGCCATCCTCTCCCTGCCCAAGGGCACGGAACATTTTATCAGCGACCTGCACGGCGAATACGGCGCGGTGCGGCACATTCTGAACAACTGCTCCGGCGTGATTCTGGAAAAGGTGCGCCGCCTGTATGAGCAGGAAATCGGGGAGGAGCGCTGCCGCGCCCTCTGCTCGCTGATCTACTACCCCAGGGAGGAGCTGAACTGCCTACGGGAGCAAAACAGGCTCAGCGACAGCGCCCTTCGGGACGTGCTGGAGCGGCTGCGGACCCTGGCGGAGATGCTCTCCGGCAAATATACCCGCAGCTATGTGCGCAAACAGATGCCTGCGGAGTGGAGCTTTGTGCTGGACGAGCTGTTGCATGTCCAGCGGGACGAGGAGGAAAACCAGCTGCGCTACCACGACACCCTGCTGGACGCCATTGTGGACACCGGGGCGGCGGAAGAGGTCATCGTGGCCATGTCGGAGCTTATCAAGCGCCTGGCTGTGGAGCGGCTGCATATCGTGGGCGACATCTTCGACAGAGGCAGCGAACCTGCCCGCCTGCTGGACGCGCTGATGGAGCATCCCAACATCGACATCCAGTGGGGAAACCACGACATCCTGTGGCTGGGCGCGGCGGCGGGCAGTCCCGCCTGCATCTTCACGGTGCTGCGCATCTCCGTGGACTACGGCAACACCAACCTGCTGGAGCGGCGCTACGGCATCTCCCTGCGCCCGCTGACGGAGTTTTCCCGGAAGGTGTACGGCAGCGCCTCGGGCAAGATGCTGCACCACGCCCTGAACACCCTGGGCTTTAAGTTAGAGGGGCAGATCATCAAGCGCCACCCGGGCTACGGCATGGATTCCCGGCTGATGCTTGAACGCATCGACTTTGAACACAACACCGTCCGCCTGGACACCGGCGTGTACCCGCTGAATACCTCCCTCTGGCCCACCATCGACCCTGCCGATCCCTATAAGCTGACGGCGGAGGAAGAGGCCCTGGTGGAAGAATATGTGTCCGCCTTCCGGGAGAGCCAGGCCCTGCGCCGCCATATTGACTTCATTTATAAAAATGGCAGCACTTATCTCTGCTGTAACGGCAATCTGCTCTACCACGGCTGCATCCCCATGACCGGGGACGGGCAGTTTGCCCGGGTCCGCCACGGCGGCAAGTGGTATTCCGGCAAGTCCCTGCTGGACTATGCGGACATCGTGGTAAAAAGCGCCTGGGCAAACCATGATGAATCGGCCCTGGACATGATGTGGTATCTCTGGTGCGGCAACGACAGCCCCTTCTCCGGCAGGGTGTTCCACACCTTCGAGCGGGCCGTGGTGGACGACAAGAGCACATGGGAAGAGCCGAAAAACCCCTATTTCCGCTTCTGGGACGACGAGAACGCCGCCCGGATGATCCTGCGGGAGTTCGGCCTGGACCCGGAATGCGGCCACATCATCAACGGCCATACCCCGGTGAAGGCCAAAAAGGGCGAAAGCCCGGTGAAGGCCAATGGCAAGCTCTTCGTCATTGACGGCGGCTTCTGCAAGGCCTATCAGGCAACTACAGGCATTGCGGGCTATACGCTGATCTACAATTCCCACGGTCTGCGGCTCAAATCCCACCGGCCCTTCAACGGCGTGGCCCGGGTGCTGAGCAACAATGAGGACATGGAGTCCGACTCCGTGCAGGTGGAGAACTTTGCCCGCCGCCGCTACATCGCGGACACCGACAACGGCGCGGTGCTCTGCCGCCGTATTGAGGCGCTGGAGGCCCTGCTGGCCGCCTTCCGCAGAGGAGATATTCAGGAGAGATAGTGTACTCCGGGCAATTGCAGCGCGCAGGATATATTATATTGAAAGAAAAAAGTCCTTCCGGCTTTCGCCGGAAGGACACAAGGCGTCGACAAAGTTCGACGCCTTGAAAACTTATTCAGGAGTATTCAAAAATACTCCTGAATAAGCATAGATTGAACGCTGAAAGGGGACTCCCGTCCCCACTCTGCGCTCTCCCCATGCAACTCTATACACTGCCGATAGCTTTGTCTACAGTCTGAGTCCTTCCGGCTTTCGCCGGAAGGACTCAGACTCAGCAGTCAAGTATCAGCAGACCCATCGACCTGTTCGGTGGGCCTGCGCTTTTTTGTTTATCAGGCATTATAGTCGGAAAGTTTTTTGATGCTGCCGGTCAGGGGCTTGTCGTGCAGCACATGGTCCAGTGCCTGCTCCGGGGTATCGCACAGGGCAAAAAGCTGAAGGCAGCTCTTGCTCATAAAGCCCTGCTCCGCCGTCTGCCGGAGCATATGGGCCATGGCGTCGTAATAGCCGGCGGTGTTCAGCACGGCGATGGGCTTGGCGTGGCGGCCCAGCTGTTTTAAGGTCAGGGTCTCAAAAAATTCCTCATAGGTGCCGATGCCGCCGGGCAGAACGATAAAGGCCTGGGCCGCGTCCTCCATGGCGGCCTTGCGCTGGCCCATGGTCTCGGTGAAAATGAACTCGGTGCAGTGGGGGTAGAGGATCCCCGGCTCGTCAAAAAAGCGGGGTGCGATACCGGTGATTTTGCCCTTTTCCCGGGAAACACCCCGGGCGCAGGCCCCCATCAGGCCGTTCTGGCCGCCGCCGAAAATCAGACTGTGCCCGCCCTTGCCGATGAGCTCCCCCAGCCTCTCCGCCGCATCAAAAAATTCCTGCGACAATTTGTCGCCTGACGCGCCGTAAACACAAATTTTCATGCTCTTTAATACCGTTCCGTTTCCACAACGCAGTTGTTCTTAATTTCGCCCACAAGAAACTGGAGGGCGTCCACCACATGGGGGCGGATGTCGCCGCCGATGAGGACGAGCATGATGTCGTCCCCCAGATCGAGCTGGCCCTCGTTCAGCCAGACCCGGATAATATAGATGCCGGGCAGGGTGTAGGCCCGGTCGATGGCGGCGGCAAGCTTTTCCTCGTCATAGGAAAAGTTCATGCCTTTCACGGGCAGGGTGTCAGCCGCGCCCTGGCGCGCCAGGGCCTTGGCCGTCTGGCGGACGGTGCCGTTATGGACCAGGAACATGCCGCAGTTTTTGGCGGCGGGGTCAGCTTTGGCCTCTTTCAGCCACTGGTCTATGGAAGGGGCTTCTTTTTTCATGGCTCAGCCCTCCTTTTCTTCAAAGCGGGCGGAGACCCGTTTCAGCAGCGCCCGAATCTGCAAATGCTGGGGACAGGCGGACTCGCACTGGCCGCAGCTGACGCATCCGGCGGGGCTGCCGCCCTTTTCCACATTGTTTTTATAGCTTGCCCGGCCGTTTTCCCCGCCGAACATGGTGTTGGCGTTCAGGGCGGAGAACAGGGAGGGGATGTTGATCTTCATGGGGCAGCCGTCGGTGCAGTAGCGGCAGGCGGTGCAGGGCACCAGATCCATGCGGTCAAAGACAGAGCGCACCTGCTCTATGGCGGCGTATTCCTTTTCGCCCAGGGGCCGGAAATCTTCCATGAAGCTGAGATTGTCCTCCATCTGCTCTATATTGCTCATGCCGGAGAGCACCATCATCACGCCCGCCTGAGAGGCGGCGTAGCGGATGGCATAGGAGGCGTAGCTGCCGCCCTTCAGGCCGTCCAGCACCACTTTGGCCTCCTCCGGCAGGTTCATCAGATTTCCGCCCTTCACCGGCTCCATGATGATGACCGGCTTATTGTGCTTGCGGCAGACCTCAAGACACTCCATGCCCCGGACCACCGGGCTGAATGCGTCCAGATAGTTAAACTGGATCTGCACCGCCTCAATGCAGGGCTGCTCCGTGAGGATCCGGTCCAGCACTTCGGGCGTATCGTGGAAGGACATGCCGATGTGCTTTATCTTTCCCTCAGCTTTCAGCTCCTGGGCGATTGTAAAGGCCCGGCAGCGGAGATACTTGTCATATCTCTCACCGCTCATGGCGTGCATCAGGTAGAAATCGAAATACTCCACCCCGCAGGCCTCCAGTTGGGAGGCAAAGAGGGGGCGAATGTCCTCCTCCTGCTCAAAAAAGGTGAAGGACAGCTTGTTTGTCAGCACAAAGCTCTCCCGGGGGTAGCGGGAAGTGAGGCACTGCCGCAGCGCGGTCTCGCTCTGCCCGCCCAGGTAGGGCCGGGCCGTGTCAAAATAATTAAAGCCCCGGGCCATAAACATGTCCACCATTTGGGTGAACCGGGGCAGGTCCACCTTGTCCTCCAGCATCGGCAGCCGCATGCAGCCAAAGCCGAAATTCTTCTTGATTTCCGGAAAAAAGACGCGCAAAGCAAAACCCTCCAACTGTCTTGACATAAAAGACAAAAGTGTGTATACTCAAAAATGCTTCAAATTATTCAAATATTTTTCATCTTATCATCATTATATCTCCGCCCGGCTTTCCCGTCAAGGCGGACAGCACTGCGCATTTTTGAAAGGAAACACTATGCAGAAGATAAAAATCAGCACCGACTCCACCGCAGATATCCCCCGGGAAATGTGGGAAGAGCTGGACATCAACGTCGTCCCCCTCACCATTGTCAACGGGGACAAGCAGTATAAAGACGGCTACGACCTGACGCCCCAGGAGTTTTATAAAATTCTGGACGAGTCCGCCGTTCTCCCCAGCTCCTCTCAGGCCACGCCTGTCCAGTTCATGGAGCTCTTCGAGGAGACCTGGAAGCAGGGCTACACACACCTGATCCACACCAGCATCAATTCCAAGGGCTCCGCCACCTTCCAGAGCGCGATGCAGGCAAGGACCTTCTTCTTTGAGGAACACCCCGAGGCGGAGAAGGACTTCAGCATCACCCTGATCGACTCTCTGACCTACAGCATGTGCTACGGCTGGCCCGTCATCGCCGCCGCCCGCATGGTGAAGGAGGGGAAGAGCGCGGAGGAGATCACCGAATACATTCAGGAGTGGGTGGCCCACACCCGGCCCATGTTCATCCCCCTGAACCTGCGCTGCGTGAAGAAGTCCGGTCGGATCACCCCGGCCGCCGCCTTTGTGGGCGACGCCCTGGGGCTCAAGCCCATGATTACCTTTGAAAACGGCGAGGCAAAGATCCTCTCCAAGGTCAGGGGCGAGGCCAAGGCCATCAACGCCCTGGTGGAGACCTGCCTGAAAGAGCGCAAGCCCGGCAGCCCCTATCAGATCGTCTTCGGCAGCAACCAGCTCCAGCGGGAAAAGCTCCGGGAGGCCCTGAGCAAGGTCATGGATCAGCCCCCTGAGTTTGAATACCCTGTGGGCTGCGTCATCGGCATCAACACCGGGCCGGATATGATCGGCATCATCTACCGGACCTGAGAAAAGCCCATGCGTATAAAAACCGTGATGTTCGACCTGGACGGCACCCTGCTGCCCATGGATCAGGACCAATTTACCAAATATTATTTCGGCCTGCTGGCCAAAAAGCTTGTGCCTTACGGCTATAACGCGGAGCAGCTGATCGGCGGCATCTGGGCCGGCACCGCCGCCATGGTGAAAAACGACGGCTCCTGCACCAATGAAGAGGCCTTCTGGAAAAAATTCTGCGTGCTCATGGGGGAGAAGGTCCTTGAGGACAAGCCCCTGTTCGAGGAATTTTACCGGGTGGAATTTCAGGGGGCCAGGGCAAGCTGCGGCTTTGCCCCCCAGGCCGCCGGGCTGGTGAAAAAGCTGAAAGCCGCGGGATACCGGGTGCTTCTGGCCACCAACCCCATCTTCCCGGCCATTGCCACGGAAAACCGCATCCGCTGGGCCGGGCTGGAGCCGGAGGACTTTGAACTGTACACCACCTATGAAAACGCCTGCCGCTGCAAGCCTAACCCGGACTATTACCGGGATATTCTCAGCAGCATGAAGCTGGACCCGACCGAGTGCCTGATGGTGGGCAACGACGCCACGGAGGACACGGCGGCGGAGCTTGCGGGGATGCAGGTTTTCCTGCTCACCGACTGCCTGATCAACAAGGAGAATAAGGATCTCTCTCAATGGCCCCACGGCGGCTTTGACGAGCTGGAAAAGTTTATATTCGGATAAGGGAATCTCTGAATAAATCCCCGCACCCATCTTCACGGCATAAATCCGCGCTGGTCATCGTCAGAAAAGTTTGAAATACACAAAGTATTCCTGCACTTTTCTTCCTCGCCAGCGAAAATTTCTGCCGCAAATCTGAGCACGTTGATTTAATCAGAACTTCCTAAGGAAAAGGACTGTCTCGGCGTGAGACAGTCCTTTCAATTTTTGTCCGGGATCTCCAGCACATAGCGCCCGGAGGCGTTGATGATGGTGGTATCCCCGTAGTGGAGCACCCGCTCCATTTTGCTGCTGTAGCGCTTGTGCACATGGCCGTGAATGAGATACTGGGGCCGGTACTTGTCCAGCAGGGGGAGGAAGGCCTCGAAACCCCGGTGGGCAGGGTCCTCCTGATCCCCCCAGCCCCGGGCCGGGGCATGGGTGAGGATAATGTCCACGCCTCCTGCCCGCCTGAGCTTCCACTTCATGCGCCGGATGCGCCGCTCCATCTGCTGTTCGGTATACTGGTGGGGGCCGCCGCTGTACATCATGCTGCCGCCCAGACCCATGATCCGAAGGCCCTTCACCGTCACCAGATCGCCGTCGATGCAGTCGCAGCCCTCAGGCGAATGGTTTACATAATTATGATCGTGGTTTCCGTGGACATAGAGCAGGGGAGCCCGGCCCATGGTCACAAGGAAGCTGAGATAGTCCGCCTTCAGGTCGCCGCAGGACAAAATCAGGTCGATCCCGTCCAGCACGCCGGGCTGGTAATAATCCCAGAGAAAAGCGCTCTCCTCGTCGGAGACCAGCAGAAGTTTCATGGCGTTTCCTCCTCCGTTTCCGGAGGTATTTTGTCCCGGTACACGCCCAGAAGCCGGACCATTTCCTGGGAACTGGGCAAAAGCTCATCAAAGGCCGGGATGGTGCCCTCCACATTGTCGCAGAGCCAATCCATGTACATGATCTCCTCCGGGCTTAAGTCCCGGTCCCCCTCGCTGCGGACTACGCCGTTCTGGTCCACCATGCGGCATTTAAAGGGGTCGATGGCCCCGCTGATGATGCCGTTTTTCAAAATCCCGGCCAGACTGAGCACCCCGTCGGGGATGGAGTCGCTGAGCTGCACGTCGATCACGCCGCTGTTCATGCCCCACCAGTAGTTGATGGCCTGGCCCGGGGTCTTGTTGTCAAATTCGCCGCTCATGATGCAGAGCATGACCTTCTCATAGAAGGGCCCCCAGTTCCAGCAGGGCACGGCCAGAGGCAGCATGGACCCGTCAGGCTGAAGCTTATAGGTGCCCCATTCCATGGTCCAATGCTCGTTTTCCGGGTTGGTGGCCTCTTTGTTAGAGATGACGCTGATACCCTGGTCCGTAAGCTCTTTGAGAGGGCTGCCCTTGGTGCAGGACCAGACCAGCTTGATCTTTGCCCGGGGATTGGTGAGCTTTGCCCCCAGAGCAAAGGCGTTTATTCCGGCGGGCACGCCGTAAATGGGGTAGTTTGCCACAAAGCCGATGGTGTTCTGTTCCGCCATGGCCCCGGCGATGGCCCCGGTGATGAATTTGCATTCGTATATGCGGCTGTAGTAGCTGCGCACCCCGGTGTAGGGCAGGGAGAGGGAGCAGTTCATCACCCGCACGCCGCTGTGCAGCGCGGCGATCCGGCGGCAGGCGCCGATCATCAGCGGCGTGGTGGCAAAGATAATGTCCGCCCCGTCGCCTACGGCCTTCTCCATGGCCTCGGCGTAATTTCTGCCGTTGGCGTAATAGACCTGGGTCTCCACCCGGTCTCCCATGTGCTTTTCCAGGTACTCCCGCCCGTGCTCGTGGGCCCGGGTCCAGGCGCTGCGCGCCGGGTCAAAGCCATAGATAAAAGCGGCTTTCAGCCGGCCGGGGTGGACGCTGAACAGCTTGGAGATCAGCTTGCGCGTCTGCCCCTGGGGGAAGATGCTGACGGAGATGGGCTGCCCCTGGGCCATGACCTCAATATCCGGCCACACGGTGTTCAGATTTTTTTGCAGCTCCTGGGGGCCCTGATTTTTAATGTCGCTGAAGGTAAAGACCTGGAGCCAGACCAGCAGCGCGTCCGCCGCGGTCACATTCAGCTTTTTGTCATTCAGCTTGTCAAAGGCGGATTTGAAGTGGTAATAACCGGCCAGGAAACTGCGCCGCTCCTCATCGGTCCAGACATGCTTCGGCGCAAAGCCCAGGGCCGCCTGGAGCTTGGCAAAGCTGCCGGAGCGGGTGAAATTCAGCTGATACAGCCCGGCCAGCCGGTAAAAGTGCATGAATTCATAATAGATCTGCACCGCCGGGTCCTCCGAATACTCGGGGACGAGCCGGGTGACCATGCCGGGGATGGTGGGCGCGCCGTAGCTTTTCAGCACGCTGACCCGTTTGTTGCCCTCCTGTACATAGAAGCGGCCCATGTACTCGCAGCACTTCACCGGGTCCCGGATGCCCTCGTCGCTCAAATGGGCGTCACAGAGGGTGATCCACTTGGAGGCAAACTCCGAATCGGTGCCCAGCAGGGGCATGAAGTTGCCGGCCAGGGCGGTGCGCCGCCCCACGCTCTGCACGCCCACGATCTGCTCGGCGGGGATATTCACCAGCCCCATCTCCACCCGGCCCATGACCATGGATTCATCCAGTATTTCATCCAAAGCCTGAAGATAGGGATATTCGCCCCGGATAATGGCGGTTTTATAATATTTCTGGCCCAGCTTCAGGGCGTAATTATATTGTTCAAGGGCTTCCTGTCTGCTCATAACAGCCTCCTTCGACAGAAGAGTCAGTGTATATTATAATAACGAAAGAAAAATAGCAATAAAAAAATTGTTAAAATCCGCTTTGCCATACAAAAATTTCAGATTGTCTAAGTAAATTTTTAATGTTTTGTTGTATGATTAGCTTATCATGGACAGGTGGTGCTTATGGAGAAAAAGAAACAGATGAGTCTGATGGAGAAGATTGCCTCCGTCATTGTGGATAAGAGAAATATCCTCTTTCTGGCCTTTCTCGCCGCGGCGATTTTCTGTGCCTTTTCAAGAAACTGGGTGCAGGTCAACGACAGTCTGACGGACTATCTGCCCCAGGACACCGAGACCCGGCAGGGTCTTGAGCTGATGGAACGGGAATTTGTCACCTTCGGCACGGCAGAGATCATGGTGCAGAATATCACCTATGAACAGGCCCAGGCGCTCTGCGAAAAGATTGAACAGACCCAAGGGGTCAAGTCCGTGGAGTTTGACGACAGCCGGGACCACTATGCCGCCGCCTCAGCCCTGTTTTCCGTCACCTTTGACGGGGAGGAGAACGACCAGGTGAGCATCGACGCCCTGGCGGAAGTCCGGGAAAAACTTGCCGACTATGATCTCTATGTCAGCAGCACCGTGGGCAACCCCCTGAAAGCCGTCATCAACAGCGAAATGCTGGTGGTGGATATTATCGCCGTGGTCATTATTATCCTGGTGCTGCTGCTGACCTCCAAAACCTACGCGGAGATCCCCGTGCTGCTGATCACCTTCGGCGCGGCGGCCATATTGAACATGGGCACCAACTACCTGATGGGGGAGATCTCCTTTGTCACCAACTCCATCGCCATTGTGCTTCAGCTGGCGCTGGCCATCGACTATGCCATCATCCTCTGCCACCGCTACATGGAGGAACACGAGAACAAGCCTGCCAGAGAGGCGGCCATTATCGCCCTGAGCAAGGCCATTCCGGAGATCTCCGCCAGCAGCCTGACCACCGTGTCCGGCCTTCTGGCTTTGAGCTTTATGCAGTATAAGCTGGGCTACGATATCGGCGTGGTGCTCATTAAGGCCATTCTGCTCAGTCTGTGCTCGGTGTTTCTGCTGATGCCGGGCCTGCTGGTGACCTTCTCCAAGCTGATCGACAAGACCCATCATAAAAATTTCGTGCCCAAAATCTCTTTTCTGGGCAAGGCCGCCTATGCCACCCGTTATGTGATCCCGCCCATCTTCGCCTGTGTGATCGTTGCGGCCTTCATTTTCTCCGGCAGGGCAAACTATGTGTACTCTCAGTACTCCGTGTCCTCCATCCGGCATAACGACACCCAGATCGCCGACATGCTGATCGAAGAGCAGTTCGGCAGTACAAATCAGATGGCCGTCATCGTCCCCAGCGGGGACTATGAGCGGGAGGCCAGAATGATCGAAAATATTGAGGACCTGCCCCGCACGGTGTCGGTCACGGGCCTTGCCAATATTGAGGCGGTGGACGGCTATTATCTGACCTCCCGCCTGACGCCCAGGCAGTTTGCCGAGCTGACCGACCTGGATTTTGAGGTGGCAAAGGTCCTCTATTCCGGCTATGCCATGGAGCAGGACGACTATGGCCAGATCGCCACCAACCTGGACAACTACAGCGTCCCCCTGCTGGATATGTATGACTATCTCTGTACCCAGAAGGACCAGGTGTCCATCAATCTCCCGGAGGAGACGGAGGAGAGCATGGAGGATCTGGAGCAGCAGCTCAACGACGCCAAGCTCCAGCTGAAAAGCGAAAAATGGAGCCGCATCGTGCTGGAGATGGACCTGCCCACCGAGGGGGAGGAGAGCTTTGAATATCTGGACATTCTCCACGGCATCATTGCCCGGTACTATGATGAATATTACCTTGTGGGCGATACCACAAGCTGCAGCGACCTGAAGGCCTCCTTTGAAAACGACAACATGCTGATCAGCATCCTGTCCATCTTCTTTGTGATTATCGTCCTGATCTTCACCTTCCATTCCGCCGGTCTGCCGGTGCTGCTGATTTTGATCATCCAGGGCAGTATCTGGTGTAACTTCTCCTTCCCCTATCTGAAGGGGAACAACCTGTTCTTCCTGACCTATCTGATCATCAGCGCCATTCAGATGGGCGCCAATATCGACTATGCCATTGTCATTTCCAGCCGCTATATGGAGCTGAAAGAGCAGATGCCCCTGCGGGAGGCCATGATGGAGACACTGAACCAGGCCTTTCCCACCATCATCACCTCCGGCACCATGCTGGCCTCCGCCGGCATCGTCATCGGCTTTATGACCTCCAACGAGACCATCTCCGCCATCGGTATGTATCTGGGCACCGGCACGCTGATCTCCATCTTTCTGGTCATGTGCGTGCTGCCCCAGATTTTGCTGCTGGGCGACACCATCATCCGAAAAACCAGCTTTTCCATCAACAAGGGCGCTGCCGTCACCCATAAGACCGGCCTGATCCGGGTAAACGGCAAAGTGAGAGGCCATCTGGACGGCCTGATCGACGCAGAGATCCACGGCATTTTCCGGGGAACACTTAACGCGGTAATTGATGTGGGCAGTGTGGAGGAAATCTACGAGGAACTCCTGCCCGAGCCCGAACCCGAACAGGACGGAGGAGAAAAGCAATGAAAGGAAAAAGAAGTCTGGCCTGCCTGCTGGCGGTGCTGCTGCTGGCGGCTCTGGCTGTCCCCACGGTTTTTGCCGAGGACAGCACTGTACATATTGCGGACGCCGCAGACCTGAAGAAGCTGGCGAAAAACTGCACCCTGGACACCTGGTCTGAGGGGCTGACCGTGATCCTGGACAACGACATCGACCTGGAAGGGGAGCCTTTGACCCCCATCCCCATCTTCCGGGGAAGTTTTCAGGGCGGCGGACACACCATATCCAATTTCGTCCTGGCCACAGACGGCTCCAACCAGGGCTTCTTCCGCTACATTGAGGAGGGCGGCTCGGTATCGGATCTGACGCTTCAGGGCACCGTGGCCCCGGAGGGCAGCGGCGCCTATGTGGGCGGCATTGTGGGCACCAACAGGGGCATGGTGAGAAACTGCCGTTTTGACGGCTCCGTCACCGGCGTCTACAACGTGGGCGGCATTGCCGGGGAAAACTACGGCACCATCCGGGACTGCACTTCCGCCGGATCGATCAGCGGCAAGAACTACACCGGCGGCATCGCCGGTTTTAGCAGCGGCATGATCTTAAGCTGTAAAAACCTCGCTCAGGTGAACACCAGTATCTCCGAGAGCCAGCTGAATCTGGAGAGCCTGAATTTGGTTGACATAACATCGACAGAACTGACCGCGGCCCAGGATTCCGATACGGTTTCCGACAGCGGCGGCATTGTGGGCGGCAGCACCGGCTCGGTGATCGACTGCGAGAACAGCGGTACCATCGGCTATCAGCATTACGGCTACAATGTGGGCGGCATAGCTGGCCGCCAGTCCGGTTTTATCAACAACTGCCGCAACTACGGCCAGGTATACGGCCGCAAGGACGTGGGCGGCATTGTGGGGCAAATGGAGCCCTATATGGAGCTGCAGCTGTCTGAGAATCTGGAACAGGAGCTGCGGGAGCTGGACTACCTGATCTGCGTCGCCCTGGCCAACAGCAACGACCAGACCGGCGAGCTGACCGCAGCGCTGAACCGGATCTCCGGCAGCGCAAGCTCCGCCGCGGGCAGCGCCTCCGACCTGGCCAATGCCCTGGGCAACGCGGCGGACAACACGGTGGACACCACAAACGAGCTGCTGTCCCGCCTGGACTACGCCATCAAGGCCATGCAGCCTGTGACCCACAACTTCAATATGGCGGCGCAGAACTTCTCCCAGGGTATGGTGCATCTGGACGCGGCCATGGATAATCTGGCTATGGACGACGCTACCTATCAGGAGCTCAGCCAGAGCGTGCATGATCTGTCGGCAGCGATGAAACGCATCAGCGTGGAGCTGGACTACCTGGCCTATCTGTCGGCCCTCTATTTCAACAAGAAGGGCGACGGTACCACGGATACCGAGGCCATGAAGCCGGACAACTGGCAGGAGATCGAAGAGGAGTACGGCTATGATTACCAGATGGAGGACGCCTCTGCCGCCAAGCTGAGAGACGCCATGCTGGGCGTGGCCTCCGACCTGGCCACCGACGGGGCGAAGGCGGCCAAGGCCAACAGCAAGATCGTGGAGATCCTTGACACCTACTACCTGACGCCCATATACGATACGGACGGGGACGGCGTCCCCGACCAGAGCCGTCTGGAGTACGCCCGAGACGAGGGCAGCATTGCCCGGGACAACTTCACCGCGGCCTCCGAATACCTGGCCGCCGCCACCGACGGCCTTGACGGGCTGAACAGCTACCTGGCCTCTCTGGACGAGGTGCAGTTTTCCGGCATGGGCAGCGGGTATTATGACGCCTCTGACCGGCTCTTCTCCGACCTGGGCAGTATGGCCGGGGGCATGGGCGCACTGAACGAGGCGGTAGATGAGTCCAGCTATGTGCTCAGCCGGGACCTGATCAACGTCAGCAATCAGTTTACCAAAGTGATGACCATGCTGGCCAACGCCATCACCGGCGAGATGGATGTGACCATCCTGAACGATGTGTCCGACGAGGACCTGGAAAACGACCGGGAGGGCAAAGTTGCCAAATGCGTAAACTATGGCAGCATTGACGCCGACATCGACGTGGGCGGTATTGTGGGCGCTATGGGCATTGAGTATGAGTTTGACGCCGAGAGCGACATGACCGCTGGCCTGGGCGCCGGGGGGATCCTGTCCAAAACCTATGAGACCAAGTGCGTCGTCCGCCAGAGCGTGAACCAGGGCAATGTGACGGCGAAAAAGGACAATGTGGGCGGCATTGCCGGCCTGACAGAGATCGGCGTCATTATCGCCAGCGAGGGCTACGGCAGCGTGAAGAGCACCAGCGGCGGCTACGCCGGCGGCATCGTAGGCTATTCCTACACCCTGGTGCGGGACAGCTATGCCATGTGCAGCCTGGAGGGCGGAGAGTATGTAGGCGGCATCGCCGGCTACGGCACCCGCATCAATAACTGCCGGTCCCTGATCGGCCTGACGGAGCAGGTCTCCGCCTGCGCCGGGGCTATTGCGGGCTGGGCAGACATGACCGTGGAAGACAACATCAGCGGCAACAGCTTTGTCCACGAGAGCCTTGGCGCGGTGGACGGCATAAGCTACAGCGGTAAGGCAGAGCCGGTGAGCTACGACAGCCTGCTGGAGACGGAGGGACTGCCCCAGGCCTTCAGCCAGCTGAAGCTTACCTTTATGGCGGACGGCCATATCGTCAAGGAAATCGGCTTTAGCTACGGCGGCGCGGTGAACCAGGAGGACGTTCCTGCTGTGCCCGAAAAGAAGGATTTCAGCGGCAGCTGGCCCGAATATGATTACAGCGCCCTGTATTTCAGCGACACCATTGAGGCGGTCTACACTTCCAAACAGGCCGCCATGGCGGCGGATAAGCAGCGTGAAGGCTCGCCCATGTCCATGGCCCTGGTGGAGGGCACCTTCCCCGACGGTGCGACCGTGCTTCTGAACGAGTACAGCGGCAGCGGACCTGAGCTGCAGGATGCGCAGATTCTGGAAAAATGGGTGCTGCGCATCAACGGCAGTGAGGAAGAGATCGGCAGCTACGCTGTCCACTATCTGCCTCCCGCCCTGGAAAAGAGCAGTCATAAGGTGGACATCTACACCTATGACGGCAGCGGCTGGACCAAAGCCAATGTGCGGTCCAACGGCAGCTACACCGTCTTTGACGGCAGCGGAGACACCGTGGTGTTCTGCGCGGTGGAGAGCAGCGGCGGAAGCTTGACTGTGCTCCTCATTGCCGGGGCCTGCGCCCTGGCCGCGGCGGGTATCGTCACCGCGGTGCTGATCGTAAAGCGGAAAAAAGCCAGAGCACAAAGTGCTCATAGTAAATGAAAATGACAACGGCATGGCCAAAAGGCCATGCCGTTATCATTTTGAAGAAAATTACTTTTTGCTGGTATTTCTGGCTGCCGCCGCTACCAGGGAGGACAGGGCCACAAGGGCGATGGCGTTGGGGATGACCATCAGCTGGTTGAACATGTCCGCCAGCTCCCAGACCAGATCGTTGGACAGGCAGGAGCCCAGGAAAATGAATACCAGGGCCAGCACGGAATAGACCGTGACCGCCTTTTTTCCGAAGAGGTAGTTCACGTTGATTTTGCCGAAGAAGTTCCAGCTCAGAATGGTGGAGAAGGCGAAGAACAGCAGGCAGACGGCCACAAAGGCGGAGCCAAGGCCTCTGCCAAAGCAGCTGGAGAAGGCCAGCTGGGCCATGTTGGCCTTGCTGACGCCCTCGGCCGCGCCGGAGGAGAGGATACCGTTACCGGCGTAGAGGGTGGAGATAACCACCAGCGCGGTCATGGTGAGGACCACAAAGGTGTCGATAAACACGCCAATCATGGCCACAACACCCTGCTCGTGGGGATTTTTTACATCGGCCATGGCGTGGGCGTGGGGCGTGGAGCCCATGCCGGCCTCGTTGGAGAACAGGCCCCGCTTCACACCCTGACTGATGGCGGTTTTCAGGGCATAGCCCAGGCCGCCGCCAATGATGGCGTTGGGCACAAAGGCGTATTTGAAGATCATACCAAAGGTCTCGGGAATGTAGCGGATGCGCATGCACAGCACCACAAGGCCGCCCACAAGGTAGAGCACGGCCATAATGGGCACCAGCTTTTCCGTGACGGAGGCGATGCGCTGGATGCCGCCGATGAAAATGACCGCCGCGATCAGGGTGATCACCGCGCCGATGACCCAGGAGGGAATGCCGAAAGCGGTGCTGCAGGTCTCGCCGATGGAGTTGGACTGCACCATACAGCCCATAAAGCCCAGGGCCAGAATGATGGCCACGGCAAAGAAACCGGCCAGGAAGCTGCCGAAACGGTTGGGGAAGGCTTTCTTGATGTAATATACCGGGCCGCCGTGGATATTGCCCTCGCTGTCCTTTTCTTTGGTCTCCTGGGCCAGAACGGCCTCGGCGTAGATGGTGGCCATGCCGAAAAAGGCGATGATCCACATCCAGAAGATGGCCCCCGGGCCGCCGATCAGGATAGCGCCGCAGGCACCCACAATGTTGCCGGTGCCCACCTGGGCGGCGATGGCGGTGGCCAGGGCCTGGAGGGAGCTAAGTCCGCTCTCCCGCTTGCCGCCGCGCATGGTGAATTTGCCAAAGGCGCGGCGCATTCCCTCACCAAAGCAGCGGACCTGCACAAAGCGGGTCTTGATGGTGAAGAAAATGCCGGTGCCCACCAGGAGCAGCACAAGGATGTAGTCTGACAGGTAGAAGTTGATTTTCTGAACGATGGATAGGATTGTCTGCATGTTGGTTTTCCCCCTTAATAAAATGAAAAAGCTGCCGGTAAAATACCAGCGGCTCCGGAAATAGACCTGTGCAGACAGACCAAAATAAATCATGCTGCCTGCTCTGTCCTTTTGCCTGAGAGATTCGGCCTTGCGGCCTTGCACCTTCGGCACCCGTTTGAACGGGATTCTCCAGAGTCTCCTCCGCTTCCAGTCTCTTAACGGTTCTGAAAGCATCATCGGGTTTTGCACATTAAATTGCGAAATGATTGTAGCATAGTCCATGCCGTATTGCAAGGTTTTTTTTACATTGTACTGGATTTTTTGACAAAAGGGGAGTATATTCATTCCGTTATACAGGGAGTGAGAGTGTTTGAAAGAGAAAATTGTACCTTACATACGGGGCGCCGGGGTCTTTATCGGCGCATTCGGCAAATGGGTCGGCATTGCGGCGGTGGTCGGCCTGATCGGCGGGCTGATCGGCAGCGCCTTCCATCTCAGCGTGGAATATGCCACAGAGCTGAGAAACGAGAACACCTGGCTGCTGTGGCTGCTGCCCCTGGCGGGCTTAGTGATCGTCTGGGCCTATAAGCGCACGGGCACGGAGGGCAAGGGCACCAACGCCGTCATCGGCTCCATTCATTTCGGCAAGGATGTGCCCATATTGCTGGTGCCGGTGATCTTCATCTCCACGGTGCTGACCCATCTCTGCGGCGGCAGCGCGGGGCGCGAAGGGGCCGCCTTGCAGATCGGCGGGGGACTGGGCTGCAACATCGGCAGACTGCTGAAGCTCAGCGCCAAGGATGAGCCTCTGGCCACCATCTGCGGCATGAGCGCGGTGTTTTCCGCCCTGTTCGGCACGCCGGTGACGGCCACGGTCTTTGCCCTGGAGGTCAGCAGCGTGGGCCTGTTTCACTATTCCGGGCTGGTGCCCTGCGGCACGGCGGCCCTGGTAGCCTATTGGATCACCCGGCTTTTCGGTATCGCGCCGGCCCGCTTCGCCGTGGAGACCATCGCGGCGGAGCCGGGCATGTTTGTCCGGGTGGCTTTGCTGGCCGCGGTCTGTGCCTTCGTCAGCGTCATTTTCTGTGAGACCATGCACCTGTCCGAACGGGCGGCGGAAAAGTTGCTGCCCAACGCCTATCTGCGTATCCTGGCCGGCAGTGCCCTCATTATCGCCATGACCTTTGCCGTGGGCAGCATGGAGTATAACGGCGCGGGCATGGATATCATCACCCGGGCGGTGGAGCAGGGCCAGGCCAGACCCTTTGCCTTTTTACTGAAAATCCTCTTTACCGCCGTCACCCTGGCCTGCGGCTTCAAGGGCGGCGAGGTGGTGCCCACCTTCTTCATCGGGGCCACCCTGGGCTGCGTCGCAGGGCCGCTGTTGGGCCTCCCGGCGGGCTTTTCCGCCGCCATCGGCCTTTCCGCCATGTTCTGCGGCGCGGTGAACTGCCCCCTGGCCACGGTGCTGCTGTCCGTGGAACTCTTCGGTGCGGCGGGCCTGACCTATTTTGCCGCCGCCAGCTTCATCGCTTACATGCTCTCCGGCTACTCCAGTCTGTATGTGGAGCAGAAGATCATGTATTCCAAGCTGAAAGCCGAGTATATCAATATCCACGCCAAATAAGGCAACTTGCGGGCGATTCGTGAATCGCCCGCAAGCAGAAAAAAGCACTTTTTCGTAAAAAACTCCGTTCTCACGGAGGTTTCAGACTGTTGACAAAGCCTCGCAGAGTTTTTTCGCCGCAGCGAAAAAATAAAATTCAATACGTTTTCTGCGGCGACATGTGCGTCGCAGAAAACACTTCTCACGAAACGAGTGTCGAAATGTGCACCGAAGGGGCACATTGAGGCATCGAGTGCAGTGCATCCTCTCTCTTAGACAAAGTCTTTTTGACTTTGTCTAAGACTTGAAAAAACCTCCGTTCACACGGAGGTTTTTGTTTTTTTGGTATGTTCAGCCCTTGTAACCGATCTTGTCGGCCAGAGCCCGGTCAATAATGACGGTGGCGTCGGGGTGGATCTTCATCAGGGTGACAGGGCAGCGGGGGGTGATGCGGTCACCCAGGAGAAGCTGGGTGGCGGCGTCCTCTTTCCTGCCGTTGATGATGAGCAGCAGGCGCTTTGCGCGCATGATATCGCCCACACCCATGGTCACGGCGTAACGGGGCACATCGTCCCGGCTGGCAAAGAAGCGGGCGTTGGCGTCGATGGTGCTCTCGTCCAGCACTTCCTGGTGTGCGTGGTCATAAAGGGACTCGCCCGGCTCGTTAAAGCCGATATGGCCGTCTCCGCCCACACCCAGAAGCTGGATGTCGATTTCACTGCTGGCCAGAACGGCGTTGAACTCTCTCAGGTTGGCTTCCACGTCGCCGGTGCCCTTGGCCACATAGGTGTTGCGCTTGTCGATGTTGATATGGTCAAAGAGGTTGGTGTCCATGAAATAGCGGTAGCTCTGGTCGTGGGTGGGCTCCAGACCCACATATTCGTCCAGATTCACACTGTGTACCCGGGAGAAATCCAGACCCTCCTCACGGCAGCGGCGGGCCAGCTCCTGATACATGCCCACAGGGCTGGAACCGGTGGCCAGACCGAGACAGCAATCGGGCTTGGCGCGGATGATCTCTTCAAAGATGTCTGCTGCGATGGAACACTGCTTGGTGTAATCTTCGGCAATGATAACTTTCACAGTTAATCCTCCTATCTTTTTCTTCTTTCAGTATATGCGCAATGCTGACTGGTGTCAAGAATGATAAGCTTTCATTTTTGCTGAAAAATGTTCGCGGGTGACCTTTTCCACCTGCCCGGAGAGGGCAAAGAGTGCAATAAAGTTTGGCACCGACATCAGGGCGTTGATACAGTCGGCCAGAGCCCAGATCAATTCGGTTGACATAACGCAGCTAATATATACCGCCGCGGCAAAGAGCACACGGTAAGGGGCCATGGCGGCGCTGCCGAAGAGGTATTTGACGCAGCAGCTTCCGTATAGCGCCCAGCCCAACACCGAGGACATGGCGAAAAGCAGCAGGGACAGGGCCATGAACAGCAGGGAGCAGCCTTTGCCGAAAACCGTTGTCAGCGCGGAAGTGAAAAGCTCGCTGCCCACGGTCTGGCCCCAGGGCACATGGATGCCGCTGCAAAGAATGGCGAAGGCGGTGAGGGAGCAGATCACCACCGTGTCGGCAAAGACCTCGAAAATGCCCCAGAGCCCCTGTTCCGGTGCGGACTTGACGTCGGCGGAGGCGTGGGCCATGGCGGCGGAGCCCAGCCCCGCCTCGTTGGAAAAGGCGCTGCGGCGCAGACCCCACTGCAGGGCCTGCCCCATGGCGGCCCCGCTGATTCCGCCGCCCAAGGCCTTCAGGGAAAAGGCGCTGCGGATAATATCCAGGAGCACGCCCGGCAGCCTTTGGGCGTGGCAGAGGATCACGCCCCCGGCGGCGATGAAAAAGATGGCGCTCATCAGCGGGACCAGCACAGCGGTGGCCTTGCCCGTGCCCACTGTGCCCCGGAAAATGGCAATGCAGGTGATGAGGGCCAGCGTAAGCCCCAGAACATGCCGGAACAGCCTCTCGTTGCCGGAACTGAGGCCGAAAAACGCTGCCGCCCGGGTCACGGCCCCGGCGGCGCTGCTGATCTGAGACATGTTGCCGATGCCGAAGGCCGCCAGGGCGGCCAGCAGGGCGTAGGTCCGGGCCAGGGGCCGGAAGCGTTCGCCCAACCCCAGCTCGATGTAGACCATGGGCCCGCCGGAATAGCCGCCCCCGGCCTCCCGCTTCCGGTACAGGATGGAGAGGCAGATCTCCGCGTATTTGATCACCATGCCCAGCAGGGAGGCGGCCCACATCCAGAACACCGCCCCCGGCCCGCCCAGGGCGATGGCCTGAGCTGTGCCGATAATGTTGCCGGTGCCCACGGTGGAGGCCAGGGCCGTGGCCGCCGCCTGAAAAGGGGTCACGGTCCCTTTTTCGGCCTTGCTTTTTTTGCATATGCTGCCCACAGTCAGCTTCATGGCCAGCGGGAAGCGGCGGAGGGGGAGAGCGCTGCACCGCAGGGTCAGCAGTCCCCCGCAGGCCACCGCGCAGGGGAGAAAAACAGCGGACCAGAGGATCTCGTTCAGGGAACAGAGAAAGGAATAAATCATAAGAAATTTTAAATTTACAGAAAAGCCTTTATTTTTCGGTTACAATATGGTAACATGTACCCTGCCTCACGAGAAAACTATATGGAACAAATGCCGCAGAAATGCGTCTGTGAATAGATGAAAGGATGGATGAACCCATGAAAACGATGAAAAGATTGCTTTGTATTATCCTTGCCGTGCTGATGTTTGCCTCTCTGGGCGCTGCCGCCTTTGCAGACGGCGATGTGCAGGCCCGGGCCGTCATCGGCGCGAACCTGGACGAAAACCAGATCGCCGCCGTCTATCAGCTCTTCAACGTGAAGCGGGGCGACGTGAAGGAAATGACCGTCACCAACGCCGAGGAGCGGGAATATCTGGAGGGCTATGTGGATGAGTCCCTGATCGGCACCCGGTCCATCTCCTGCGTGTATGTGGAGCTGCTGGCCGAGGGCGCGGGCATGGACGTGACCACCAGCAACATCACCTGGTGCACCCCGGAGATGTACATCAGCGCCCTGGCCACTGCCGGCATCACCGACGCGCGGATCGTTGTGGCTGCCCCCTTTGAAGTCAGCGGCACCGCAGCCCTCACCGGCGTGTACAAGGCCTATGAGGACCTGACCGGCAAGAAGCTGGACGACCTGGCCAAGGCTGTCAGCACCCAGGAGCTGACCATTACCGGTGAGCTGGCCAACGAGATCGGCGAGATGGATTCCACCTCCATTGTCAACGACCTGAAAATGATGCTGGACGAGACGGCCCAGATGACCGATGAGGAGATCAGGGAGCAGATCATCCAGATCGCCGCCACCTATAACGTGACCCTCACCGACAACCAGATCAACCAGCTCATCTCCCTCTGCCGCTCTTTGGAGGGACTGGACGCGGACGCCCTGAAGTCCCGTGTGGAAGAGGTGCAGAACACCCTGAAGAAGGTGTCCGACGCCAAGACCCAGGTGGTCGGCTTTGTGGAACGGGTAAAGAAGGTTGTCACCTCCGTCAAGAGCTTCTTTGAAAAGATCGGCGATATCATCGGTCTGTAAAAACGGTCATTCTGAGGAGCAAAGCGACGAAGGAACGAAAATATGCTGTCATTCTGAGGAACGGAGTGACGAAGAATCCCGTAAATAGAAGGTCTCTGCGTCACCGGACGGGATCCTTCGCTGCGCTCAGGATGACAGCTTTGATTCATATGCCGAAAAATCCGCTGCGGAATTGCTCCGCAGCGGATTTTGTACTTTCCCGTTATATTCTCTTCCACTTGGCGCCGTGGGGGATGTCGGTGACTTCGATGCCGGCAGCCTTCAGCTCGTCGCGGATGCGGTCGGCCTCGGCGAAATTCTTGGCCTTCTTGGCGTCCTGACGGGCCATGATCCTGGCCTCCACTTCCGCGTCGCTCTCGCCGCTCTCGGACACGATGGTGAACTGTCCGGCGGTGACGGCCTGCTTTTTCAGTTCTTCCCGCTTCTTGTCGGCCTTTTCCAGAAGGCTCAGGCTCAAGACGCTGTCAAAGTCAGCGAGAACATAGAGCTTGGTGGCGTCGTTGGTCTTGTATTTGAGCACGTCGTAAAGGCAGGTGACGGCCTGGGAGGTGTTCAGGTCGTTATCCAGGGCGGCCTTGAATTTGGCGCGCAGGGCGTCCACGGCCTCCTGCTCGATCTGGCCCTCGCCGGGCTTCAGGGCCGCGATCTTGGCGATGAGCTTGTTGTAGGTGGTCTGAGCGTTGTCCAGGTTCTCCCAGCTAAACACCAGGCTCTTGCGGTAGTGGCTCTGCAGGCAGAAGAGGCGGTAAGCCAGGGGATCGTAGCCCTTTTCCTCCAGCAGGGAGACGGTGAGAAATTCACCCTTGGATTTGGACATCTTGCCGTCGTTGGTGTTCAGGTGGAGGACATGCATCCAGTAATTGCACCATTTATGGCCCAGATAGGACTCAGACTGGGCGATTTCGTTGGTGTGGTGGGGGAAGGCGTTGTCGATGCCGCCGCAGTGGATGTCCAGATCCTCGCCCAGGTGCTTCATGGAGATGCCGGAGCACTCGATATGCCAGCCGGGATAGCCCACGCCCCAGGGGGAGTCCCATTTCAGGGCCTGATCCTCAAACTTGGACTTGGTGAACCAGAGCACAAAGTCGTTCTTGCTGCGCTTGTTGGGGTCCTCTTCCACGCCCTCGCGGACGCCTACGGCCAGATCCTCCTCGTTAAAGTCGTTGAACACATAGTATTTCTCCAGCTTGGAGGTGTCAAAGTACACGTTGCCGCCGGCAAAGTAGGCGTAGCCGGTGTCCATCAGCCGGGAGATGATCTTAATGTATTCGTCAATGCAGTTGGTGGCGGGCTCCACCACGTCCGGGGTGCGGATGTTCAGCTTCTTGCAGTCGTCGAAAAAGGCGTCGGTGTAGAACTTGGCGATCTCCATCACGGTCTTGTGCTCCCGCTTTGCGCCCTTGAGCATCTTGTCCTCGCCCTCGTCCGCGTCAGAGGTCAGGTGGCCCACATCGGTGATGTTCATCACGCGCTTGAGATTGTAGCCGGAATAGCGCAGGTAGCGGTCCAGAATGTCCTCCATGATGTAGGAGCGCAGATTGCCGATATGGGCAAAGTGGTACACCGTGGGGCCGCAGGTATACATCTTCACGATGTCGGGGTGGTTGGGGAGGAACTCCTCCCGTTTTCTGGTGGCGGAATTGTAAAGTATCATGTCTCTTCTCTCCTTCTTAATCGGCATCCTTGAATACATCCCGGTTCACCCAGAAGTATTCCACGCCGGAATACACTGTGGTGAGCAGGATCACTGCCGAACAAATTATGTTAACCAAATGGACCGTGGGGAACAGCATCATTACGCACAGGCCCACCATGGTAGAGGCGGTTTTGATCTTGCCGGACCAGGCGGCGGCGATGACCCGGCTCTGCTCCACGGCGATGAGCCGCAGGCCGGACACGGCAAATTCCCGGAAAAGCACAATGGCCACCACCCAGCCGGGCATCTGCCCGTTCTCGATGAAGAAGCACATGGCCGCCAGCACCAGCATTTTATCCGCCAGCGGGTCCATAAATTTGCCGAAATTGGAGATCTGGTTGTAATGCCGGGCGATGTAGCCGTCGGCAAAGTCAGAAAGGCAGGCGATGATGTAAACGGCCAGGGCCCAAATCATATGTCCGGTGTAGGCAAGCACCAGAAATACCGGGATCAGAATGACACGGGCTATGGTAATCTTGTTTGCGGTTGTTTTGAACATATCCACCTCACACCTGTTCTCCGATGAGCAGTCCCTCATCGGTATCTGTTATCAATACGTCCACCATGTCGCCCTCGGCACAGTCGCCGGAGAAGAGGACAAGGCCGTCGATATCCGGGGAGTCGGCGTAGCTGCGGCCCACATGGTAGCCGGATTCTTCGTCGTAATATTCGTACAGGACCCGGATGGTCTTTCCCAGGAAGCTATTACAGTAGTCGTCCATGATGGGGGCTTGAAGCTCCATGATCAGATCGGCCCGGCGCTGGGCCTCCGCCTCGTCCACATGGGGCATGGAGGCTGCCGGTGTGCCCTCCTCGGGGGAGAAGGGGAACACGCCCACCCGCTCAATGCGGGCCTCCTTCAAAAATTCGCACAGCTCCTCAAATTCCGCCTCCCCCTCGCCGGGCAGACCGGAAATCAGGCTGGTGCGCAGCACCAGATCGGGGATGCGCTCACGCAGGGTCTTAAAAAGGCTCCGGATCTCCCCGCCGGTACCCCGGCGGTTCATGGCCTTCAGGATGCCGTCGTTGATGTGCTGGATGGGGATATCCAGATATTTGACGATCTTGTCGTTGGAAGCGATCTCGTCGATCAGCTCGTCGTCAAACTGGTCCGGGTACAGGTAGTGGAGCCGGATCCACTCGATCCCCTCGATCTTCGCCAGCTCCCGGCACAGGGCGGCAAGGCTCCGCTTGCCGTACAGGTCGGTGCCGTAGCGGGTGATGTCCTGGGCGATGACGATCAGCTCTTTCACCCCGTGGGCGGCAAGGTCTCTGGCCTCCTCCAGTATATTATCCATGCTCCGGGAGCGGTAACGGCCCCGGATATAGGGGATGGCACAGAAGGCGCAGAAGTTGTTGCAGCCCTCCGCGATACGCAGATAGGCCCAGGCCGGACCGGTGGAGACCACTCTGGGGATCTCGTCCACCGGGGCGCTGTTGCTGCCGAAAAGGCTCAGATTGCGGCCCTCCATCACGGTATTGGCCGCCGCCACGATGTCCTTGAAATTGCCCACGCCCAAAACGGCGTCGATTTCCGGCAGCTCGCTTAAAATGCTGTCCTTATAGCGCTCAGCCAGACAGCCGGTGACGATCAGTCCGCCCAGCTTGCCCTGCTTTTTCAGCTCCGCCAGCTCCAATATATTGTCGATGGCCTCGGTTTTGGCCGCGTCGATAAAGCCGCAGGTGTTCACCACGGCCATATCCGCGCCCTCGGCCTCCGGCACCAGGGTAAAGCCCGCCTCGGACATCAGATACAGCATCTGTTCGCTGTTGACAAGGTTCTTGGCACAGCCAAGAGAGATCATTGCAAAGGTTTTTTCCATATTCATTCCTCGGTTTCCGCGTTAAAGCGCCGCAGGGCGGAGCGTATCTCCTCCCAGGAGTAACCCCGGCGGTAAAGGGCCGCGCTGACTTTGCGCACCTGGTCCCGGTCCTCCGGGTCCGTGAGCCGGGCAGCGATGAAGCGGTCCAGCTTGTCCGTATTTTCAGGCATGGCCTGAATCGTATCGTCCCACAGCTCCCGGTCTACACCCCGGCGGGACAGCTCCGCCCGCACCCTGCCCGGGCCGTAGCCCTTGGCGGCGTAGTGGCGGGCCACCGCGGCGGCGTAGCTTTCGTCGTCCAGAAAGCCCTTTTCCCGGAGCCAGCGGGCACAGTCTGCCGCCGTCTCCTGGTCCTCGCCCTTGCGGATAAGCTTGTCCACAAGCTCCTTTTCCGACATGGGCCGGCGGGAGAGCAACTCCATGGCCCGGTTTCGGGCCAGAGCGGAAGCGGAGGCGGCGCGAAGCGCTTTCAGCTCATCCCCGTCCAGCTCCCGGCCGGAGTAAAGCCGCAGGTCGGTGATCACGTTCAGCGTGGTTTTGATCTCCTCCCCGCCGCAGAGCGTGACCGTCACCCGTCCGGGAGAGGTCTGCCGCAGGGCGGAGACGATAAATGTGTTTTCCATGAATTAAAGGGAGCGCTTCTCAGCCCTCGTCAAAGTCCGCCGCGGTCACGTCCACGGCCCGGCCGGAGACCTGGGCGGCCTTCTTGGCCTGGGGGCTCAAAAGCTCGGTGGAGCGGGCGCGGATCTGCTTTTCGATGTCGTCGCTGACCTGGGGATTGGCCAGAAGGTACTCCTTCACGGCCTCCTTGCCCTGGAGACGCTGGCCGTTGACGGTGAACCAGGCGCCGCCCTTGTCGATGATCTCCAGCTTGACGGCCAGGTCGATGATCTCGCTGACCTTGGAGATGCCCTCGCCGTACATGATGTCAAACTCCGCCTCCCGGAAGGGGGGAGCCACCTTGTTCTTCACGACCTTGGCCCGGGTGCGGTTGCCCACCATCTCGCCGCCCACCTTCAGGGTCTCAATGCGGCGCACGTCAATGCGGACGGAGGCATAGTACTTCAATGCCAGACCGCCGGGGGTGGTCTCCGGGTTGCCGTACATGACGCCGATCTTCTGGCGCAGCTGGTTGATGAAGATGACGGTGCAGTTGTTCTTGGAGATGGCGCCGGCCAGACGGCGCATAGCCTGGGACATGAGACGGGCAAGCATACCCACCACCGTGTCGCCCACCTCGCCCTCCAGCTCGGCTCTGGGGATCAGGGCGGCCACGGAGTCCACCACCAGAACGTCGATAGCGCCGGAGCGGACCAGAGACTCGGCAATGTCCAGGGCCTGCTCGCCGGTGTCCGGCTGGGAGATCAGCAGGCTGTCGATATCCACGCCCAGAGCCCGGGCATAGGCCGGTTCAAGGGCGTGCTCCACGTCGATGTACGCGGCCTCGCCGCCGTTTTTCTGGGCGGAGGCCACAATGTGCAGGGCCAGGGTGGTTTTACCGGAAGCCTCAGGCCCGTATATCTCCACAATACGTCCTCTGGGGACGCCGCCGATGCCCAGCGCCAGGTCCAGGGACAGGGAGCCGGTGGAGAGAGACTCCACATTCACGGGAATGTCGTCTCCCAGACGCATGATGGTGCCCTTACCGTAGTCCTTCTCGATCTTGGCAATGGCGGTCTCCAGCGCCTTTTTCTTGTCGCTGTTTGCCGGGGCGACTACCGCAGGAACCTTTTTCTTCTCTGCCATATTGTTTACTCCTTCACTGATAAGGTTGACATAATTTTATTTACGTAACTTAGTTTACATAATTCCGATAACCACCCGCTCAACGCCCAGGGTGTCAAGCCTGGTGCTGACGGAGCGGAAGCCGCCGGCAAGGAGCATCTCCTTCACCGGCTCGGCCTGGCCTTCGCCCACCTCGAACAGCAGCGCGCCGCCGCTGCGGAGCAGGGCCTTCCAGTATTTGATGATGGCCTTGTAGAATTTCAGGCCGTCCGGTCCGCCGTCCAGGGCCCAGATGGGCTCAAAATCCCGGACGGAGGGGTCCAGGGTCATGATCTCGTCGCTGGCGATATAGGGCGGGTTGGAGATGATCATGTCGAACTGGCCCATACTCAGCGGGGGAGAGGCGGTGGCGTCCGCCTGGACGCAGATGGCCCGGGAGCTGAGCCGGTTGGTGGCGATATTTTTGCGGCAGATCTCCAGGGCGCTGGCGCTGATGTCCACAGCCACAAGCCTTGTGGCGGGCAGCTCGTGGCCCACGGCGCAGGTGATGCAGCCGCTGCCGCAGCAGAGATCCAGTATCCGGGCGTCCATCTGCCGGCCGGTCAGCATCTCCTTGGCGGTGTCCACCAGCAGCTCCGTGTCCATCCGGGGGATGAGCACGTCGGGGGTCACGGTCATGGGCAGGCCGTAAAACTCCCATGCGCCGGTGATATAGGCCACCGGCTCCCCAGAGAGACGGCGGCGGGTCAGCTCCTCCGCCTTCTGCTCCACCCCGGCGGTGGTGTACAGGGAGATATCCCGCAGCAGCTCCTGCACGCTTTTGCCCGCGGCAGTGGCCACCAGCAGCCGGGCTTCCAGATTGTAGCCCTCCACGCCGTGGGCGCGCAGGGCGTTTCGGGTGGAAAGATAGATGTCGTTATAAGTTCTCAAAGCTCCTTGTCCTCACTTACCAGGCGTCGCTGCCCTTTTCTTCCGGGATTACCAGCTCCATGGCGCGGATGGCGCACTCGATCATGGAGTCGTCAGGTTCGTTGGTGGTCATGTGCTGGAGCCACTTGCCCGGGGCGGACAAGGCAGCGGACAGCCAGTTGTCGTGCCGGCCGCACCAGCGGTTGATCTCATAGCTGATGCCCACCACCACAGGCAGCAGCAGCAGATGGCAGCCCATGCGGGCGAAGGTGTTGTCCAGGCGGACAACGGCGTTGACCAGAATGCTCACCACGACCACCACCAGCAGGAAGCTGGTGCCGCAGCGGGGGTGGAAACGGGATTCCTCCCGCACGTTCTCCACCGTAAGGGGCTTGCCGTGCTCGTAGCAGAAGATGGTCTTGTGCTCCGCTCCGTGGTAGGAGAACAGACGCTTGATATCGCTCATACAGCAGCAAAGGCGCATATATAAAAGGAGGATGACCACGCGCAGCAGACCCTCGGACAGGTTGCGCACCAGGTAGCTCTGGGTCAGGGGCTTGATCAGCCCCACGATGAAGGCGGGCAGGAACACAAACAGCAGCAGGGCCAGACCGATGCCCATCACCACCGCTGTGCCGATGACCAGCTTCTGGGCCTTATCCTCCGGGAAATGCTTTTCGATCCACTGATCCAGCTTGTCCGGCTCGCCCTGCTCCTCCATGGGCACCAGCTCTGCCGAGTAGGTCAGAGCCTGCATACCCTTGACCATGGAGTCCAGGAAGGTGGCGCAGCCCCGGATAAAGGGCCAGCCCAGAATGGGGTATCTGTCTTTGATGAATTTCAGTTCCTCCGTCTTTTCCACAAGCCCGTCCTGGGTGCGGCAGACGATGGCCTGCTTTTTGGGGCCGCGCATCAATATGCCCTCGATCAGGGCCTGACCGCCTATGGAAGTGCGGAAACAACAGGATTTTGCTTTATCTGCCATGATTTTCTCCGTTCTGCTGAGGTAAAAGAATGGTGACCAGACAGCCGCCGCCGTCAGCGTTTTCAATATTCAGCTCTCCGCCGTGGCGGGTGACGATCTCATCACATACGGAAAGACCGATGCCGGTGCCCCGGTTTTTGGAGCTGCCCTTGTAGAATTTTTCCTTCACATGGGGAAGCTCGCCCTTGGGAATGCCGTGGCCGTAGTCGCGGATGGCGATGTGAACGCCCTGGGCGTCGCTGCTGATGGACACGTCCACCTTGCCGCCGTCGCCGCCGTGCTTGGCGGCGTTGTCCAGCAGGTTCAGAAATACCTGCTTCAGCCGCTCCGGGTCGCCGGGGATCAATGGGATCTCGGCGGGAGGGGCGGTATAGTTGAGCTCGATACCGGCCTGCTTCATCAGCTCCCCATAGGTAAAGAGGGCGTCCTCCAGCTCGGCGGCAATGTCGATAAGCTCAATGCGCAGGTTGAAGCGCCCGTCCTGAATCCGGGCAAACTCCAGCATCTCCGACACCATGCCCGTGAGCCTTTCCGCCTCCTTTGAAATAATGTGTATGCCCCGGAGGGAATCGCCCTGGACGGCAGAGTCAAAGGCGATGGTCTCTGCCCAGCCCTCGATGGCGGTCAGGGGCGTCCGCAGCTCGTGGGACACCTGGGAGATAAATTCCGTGCGGGATTTTTCCGCCATAGCCACCTTTTCGGACATGATGTTCATCTCGCCGGCCAGACGGCCGATCTCGTTTTCCGACTTGCTCTCGATCTTTACGCCGTAGCTGCCCTGGGCAATGCGCCGGGCCACATTGGTCAGCTCCTCAATAGGCTCCGCCACACAGCGGTGAAACCACAGGTTCAGCAGGATGATGTACACGCAGACCGCCACCATCATCACCACGGCCCAGACTGTCCAGCCCCGGACGGCGAAAAACACGCCCAGAAGCAGCAGCACAAGAGCAAGCGCGCCTGAGAGAAGAAGCTGTGTCTTTAAATTTTTGAACATGAAATGCTACTTCCTAAAATTACAATATTAATATCCCCATTTATAACCGTAGCCCCAGACGGTGGTGATATACTCCGGCTCGGTGGGGTCGCTCTCGATCTTGATGCGGAGCCTGCGGATATTCACATCCACGGTCTTCAGCTCGCCCTTGAAATCGTTGCCCCAGACGGCGGCCAGAATGTCCTCCCTGGACATGGCCTTGCCCGGGTTTTCCATAAAGAGCTTGACCAGCAGATATTCGATCTGGGTCAGCTTCAGCCGCTGGCCGTCCTTTTCCAGGGTGCGGTTGCGGGTGTTCAGCAGGAAGGGGCCGCTGACGATCTCACTGGCGGCTTTCTCCTCCTCGTCCACGCCCAGACGGCGGATCAGGGCGTCCACACGGGCGGTCAGCTCGGCGGGGGAGAAGGGCTTGGTCACATAGTCGTCCGCGCCGGTCATCAATCCGGTGACTTTGTCGATCTCCTGGGTCTTGGCGGTGAGCATGATGATGCCCATCTTGGAGCCGGTGGCGCGGATGCGGCGGCAGACCTCAAAGCCGTCGATATCCGGCAGCATCACGTCCAGCAGGGCCAGGCAGATGTCCGGGTTGACCTTCAGCTTTTCCAGCGCCATCATTCCGTTTTCCGCCTCGATGGGTTCATATCCGCTGCGCTTCAGGTTGATGACCACAAAACTGCGGATGTTGGACTCGTCTTCCAGAACAAGAATTTTTTTCATCTATATGAATCCCCTTTCTTCAAAGAGTCATTTCTTTTGTCGTATAGCAAGGCTATGATACTAAATTATATCATAGCTTTTACAAAATTGGTAGCTAAAGTTGCAAAAAAGAATGTAAATAAAAATGAAAAATTACAGAGCGTCTACAATACAAATGCACAAAAGGCAGAAATTCCCTTGCCGGAGGGGCGGGGACGGATAAAAAAATTGAAAAAACAGAAAAAGAGGTCTTGACAAAGCGTCACCGGCGCGCTATGATATGGGAAGTTAGCGATAGCTAACTTTTTACAGAGCTACCGGTTAGCCAAGGCTAATTGAAAAACCGTAAAGAAGGTGTGGTAATGATGCCGCTTACATTTGCTGACGCCGGGGAAGAACTGGTCATCAAAAAGATCGGCGGAAAGCCGGAGGTCAAAAAACATCTGGAAAACCTGGGCTTTGTTGTGGGCTCGGGTGTGTCCGTGATCAACACCATGGGGGGCAACGTCATTGTCAAGGTGAAGGAAGCCCGCGTGGCGATCAGTAAGGAAATGGCGCAAAAGATTATGGTATGATCTTTTGCGAAGCATTTTGATTTTAGTGTATCCATCGCCGATAACAGAGTCGCGGGGGAGCGCGAGGGGGCAAGGCCCGCCTCGCAGTTCAATAACCCGCCGCCAAAAAGCTTGAAAAAGCAAGCTTTTTGGGCGAAGCAGCGTTTTGAAGGATTCAAAACGCTCGGCGGTTGAAGCGGTCAAAAAAGTTCTGTCAGAACTTTTTTGACAAGCTGCACAGAAGATCATGGTATAAATTTACCCACTATTATATAAGGAGGAAAGAGGCATGAAAACGCTCCGTCAGGCCAAAATCGGCGAGACCGTAAAAGTGGTAAAGCTCCATGGGGAGGGCGCGGTGAAACGCCGCATCATGGATATGGGCATCACCAAAGGCGTGGAGGTCTTTATCCGCAAGGCAGCTCCTCTGGGCGATCCTGTGGAGGTCAATGTCCGCGGCTATGAGCTGTCCCTGCGCAAGGCCGACGCCGACATGATCGAGGTCGAGTAAGAAAAATAAACCCCCGGGGCCGTAGCCCCTTTTGGAATCTCTGAATAAATCCCCGCACCTATCTTCACGGCATAAATTCCCGCTGGTCTTCGTCAGAAAAGTTTGAAATACACAAAGTATTCCTGCACTTTTCTTCCTCGCCAGCGAGAATTTCTGCCGCAAATCTGAGCACGTTGATTTAATCAGAGCTTCCTTATTTATTTAATTATCGGTTAGCGTAAGCTAACTAAAGGAGAGGAACCCAAATGGAATTGAGAATTGCCCTTGCGGGCAACCCGAACTGCGGTAAAACCACCCTGTTCAATGCCCTGACCGGCTCCAACCAGTTTGTGGGCAACTGGCCCGGCGTCACGGTTGAGAAAAAGGAAGGCAAGCTGAAAAAGCACAGTGACGTGACCATCACCGACCTGCCCGGCATCTATTCCCTGTCCCCCTACACCCTGGAGGAGGTCGTGGCCCGCAATTACCTGATCGGCGAGCGCCCCGACGCCATTTTGAACATCATCGACGGCACCAACCTGGAGCGCAACCTTTACCTGACCACCCAGCTGACCGAGTTGGGCATTCCCGTTGTGGCCGCCATCAACATGATGGATATCGTACGCAAGAACGGCGACAAGATCGACACCCAGGAGCTGTCCCGTGCGCTGGGCTGCAAGGTGGTGGAGATCTCCGCCCTGAAGGGCGACGGCATCATGGACGCCGCTGAAGCCGCCATCGACGCGGCCAAAAACGGGAAAACCGTCCCCATGCACACCTTCTCCGGCCCGGTGGAGCACAGCATCGCCCATATCGAGGAGGCGGCGGTGCATGATCTGCCGGAGGAGCAGCAGCGCTGGTACGCCATCAAGATCTTTGAACGGGACGACAAGGTCCTGGAGCAGCTGAAACTGAAGGAAGAGCTGCTCAAGCACATCGAGGCGGACATCGCCGCCGCCGAGGAGGAGCTGGACGACGACGCGGAGTCCATCATCACGGGCGAGCGCTACATCTACATCGGTGAGCTCATCAAGCGCTGCTACAAGAAAAAATCCACCGGAAAGCTCTCCAACTCCGACAAGATCGACAAGGTCGTCACCAACCGCTGGCTGGGCCTGCCTATCTTCGCGGTGATCATGTTCCTGGTGTACTACATCTCCATGGTGACCATCGGCACGGCGGCCACCGACTGGGCCAATGACGGCCTGTTCGGCGACGGCTGGCACCTGTTCGGCATCGGCTCCGCCGCTTATACGGAGGCGGCCGAAGAATACGGCGACGCGGCGCTGATCGTTGACGCCTATGACGCCTATGTGGAAGAAAACGGCTCCGAACCCACCGGTGATTTTATGGTGGAGATCGAGGATGAGGAGACCCTGGCCGTCACCGGGGAGACAGCCTCCCTGGAGGATTATCAGGCGGCTCTGGCAACGGTAGAGAGCTACGGTGAAGAACCTGACCCGGCGGACTACGGCGTCTGGGTACCCGGTATTCCTGTCCTGATCGGAAATCTTCTGGAGAAAGCCAACGCGGCCGAATGGCTCAGCGGCCTGATCCTTGACGGTATCGTGGCCGGCGTGGGCGCGGTTCTGGGCTTTGTGCCTCAGATGCTGGTGCTGTTCCTGCTCCTGGCCTTCCTGGAGGCCTGCGGCTACATGGCCCGTATCGCCTTTGTTCTGGACC
>JBJDXP010000140.1:0-8690 GCA_051866735.1 Candidatus Limivicinus sp. | reverse complement strand
TACGCCAATTCCCCGGTTTTAGCTTAGTTAAAACCGGGGTTCTTTGACAAGCTGACACCCGGCTGTGGAAATTTCCACAGCCGGGTGTATTTTGTCGGAATAATACTATTCTCCGCTAAAAAATAAATGGTTTTGTTGGAGAATAGTATAAATTGTCTTGAGCGCAGTTCGCCATTTTGAACCGCGCCCAAGTGATTGTTGGAGTTTTGGAGTGTAAAGTGTGAAGCTATTGCCAAGCGTGCGTCCCCGTAGGCTCTATCCGCAGCCCAGGCCGCGGCATCGGAAACACACATAGCTTTTTTCTTTTATCTTTGGAAGGGAGTTGCCCCTTGCGATTATCAATATAGCATGGGCAGATTAAAAAAGGATGAACAGATGTTAAATAACTTGTAAAAAAGATCTCAAGGCGTCGACAAAGTCCGACGCCTTGAAAACTTATTCAGGAGTATTCAGAAATACTCCTGAATAAGCATGGATTGAACGCCGAAAGGGGACTCCCGTCCCCTCTCCGCGCTCTCCCCATGCAATTCTATAACACTGCCGATAGCTTCGTCTACAGTCTGATCTCAGCGTTTTTCCGGCTCCCCGGCGCTGACCCCACAGCTTTCGCCGTGCATGGCGTTGTAGAGGGCGCTGCAGATGTAAGGCCGGTATTCCGGCGGGATCTGGTCCAGAGACTGAAACATGGGGGAGAAGTGCCAGCGAAGAATGTCCTGGGAATAATCCTCATACAGTCTTCGCCCCAGCGCATTGACCCGGATCTTCAGCTCTTTGCGGCTGCCGGGCATGGGCTCTTTCTCCAGCAGGCCCTTGCTGACAAGGCGGTTGACGATTTTGGTGAAGTTGCTGCGCGTGATGCCCAGACGGGCTGCGATGGCAGACATATTCTCATTCCGCTCCTCATTTTCCAGCAGGTACTCAAGGACCTGGATCTGGGCAAAGGAATAGCGTACGCCTTCAAATTCCATCTGCTCCAGCTTGTATGCCGCCGCGTAAATATTACAATAGTGGATCAGGGCCTCCACCTCGTCTCTGTGTGCGCCCATCCATTCCAGTTTTATGGCTCTCACCTCACTTTCGACCACATCACATACAATATAACAGTATAACAGAACCGCTTACCGGGCACAAGAGTGTGAAAATTTAAATATTTGTTGCATTTTGTCGGGGAGAGATGTATGATAACAATATAGTTTCCATAGGAAACAAAATTTGGAGGCCGCATAACGCGGTGAATTTGAAGAGGAGGAAGCAACAATGAAAATCAGTAAACGCACATGGACTTTGCTGTGTGTTGCGCTGGTGCTGGTTCTGCTGGGCAGTATTCTGGCAGGGGTGTTCAACAGCGGCGCAGGGGCAGTAAAAGTCACCCGTATCAGCTTCGAGGGGGGCCACGGCCAGCTCAGCGGACTTCTGTATATGCCGAAGGACGCCTCAGCCGACAACCCCAAGCCCACGATCATCGTGACCCACGGTTATCTGAACTCTGCGGAAATGCAGGACGCCAATGCCATTGAGCTGTCCCGCCGGGGCTTTGTGGTGCTGGCCCTTGACCAGTACGACCACGGCCACTCCAGCCTCAGCCATGAGAATTACTCCGACAGCAGCTTTTTCGGCGTGTGGCTGCCCTTCTGGCTCAACTCCATGAATGACGCCGTGCAGTATATGTATGAGCAGCCCTACGTTCTGAAGGACGAGAACGGCAACGGCATCATCGGCGTCACCGGCCACTCCATGGGCGGCTTCTCCAGCACCATGGCCCTGGCCATGGACGAGACGCAGTACGCCGAGACCGGCGTGCGCAAGATCTATGCAAGCCTGACCGAGGGCTCTGACTTCATGTACACCAGCATGTTGGGCATTGACGCTGCCACGTCAGACGCGCTGGGCGGCGGACGCATCCTGGGCAAGGTTGCCGCGCAGTATGACGAATTTTTCTTCAATGATCCCAATGTCCAGGGCGGCACGGTACGCCACAAGGACTTTGTCTCCACGCCGGACGGCATGACCTTCCTGCAGCAGAGCGAGCCTGCTCAGGTCAACACCTGGTATGAGACCGCTGACGGAGGCCGCCGCATCGTCTATGAACCGGCCCAGACCCACCCCTGGAACCACTTCTCCGCGGAGACCACCGGCTACGCGGTCGCCTTCTACACCGAGGCCTTTGCCCCCTACAGCGAGGGAATCAAGGACATTGCCCCCACCAGCCAGCTCTGGCAGTGGAAGGAAGCCTTTGAATGCGTGGCCCTGGTGGGCTTTGTGATGCTGATCATTGCCCTGGCCTCCATTATCATTGAGCTGCCCTTCTTCTGCAAGGCCAAAAGCGGCGAGCTGGCCGTACAGCCCTCCCTCACCGGCGGAAAGAAGGCCGCGATCTGCCTGATCCTGGCGGTTGCCGTTCTGCTCCCGGCCCTGTTCTTCAAGCCCCTGATGGACGACGGCGCAGGCAGCGCATCCGTGAATATCCTGTTCTATGCGGGTCTGGTGGCTGCCGCTGCGGGCCTTGTGGTCCTTATCCTCGGCCTGGTGAAGAAAGAGAAGAAGCTCACCGTGGGCGCCTGCTTCCTGCTGGTCAGCGGCGCGCTGCTGGCCGTAGTGGCCAAGGTTCCCATGTACAGCAACAATGCCTTCTGGACCGCCATCGGCGTCAACAGCATCGCCTACTGGACCATCGGCTGCGCCATGATGAGCCTTGTGATCTTCAGCGCCGTCTATGTGGGCTTTAAGGCAAAAGAGGGCGCCGGATTCGAGACCTACGGCCTGGTCTTCAAGCCCTTGACCATTCTTGCGGGCCTGTGCACCGCTGTGGTCACGGTGGTCGTGGCTTACGGCGTGCTGTTTTTGATGGACGCTCTGTTCAAGGCGGACTTCCGGATCTGGACCTTTGCCTTCAAGACCTTTGACGCGGATATCCTCCCCGCCATCCTGCGCTACCTGCCCACCTTCCTGCTGTTCTACATCGTCTCCACCGCAAGCATCACCGTGAACACAAACACGGAGAAGCTGCAGGGGGCCAAGGGCTATCTGGTGGCCATCGTGCTGAACGCAGGCGGCCCCATCCTCTGGCTGGCTGTGCAGTACATCAGCCTGTTTGCCTCCGGCGTGGCAGTCTGGTCTGGCTCCGCCCTCTCCGGCATTATGCTGGTGGCCATGGTCCCCACCCTGTCCGTTGCCGCCATCATCTCCCGCAACCTGTATAAAAAGACCGGCAACATCTGGACCCCGGCCTTCCTGAACGCGCTGCTGATGACCACCATGACCATCGCCAATACCATGGTCGTGTTCCGGTAAGCAGTCGAATAAAAGCAAATACATGAAACAGCCCGGGCAGAAATGCCCGGGCTGTTCTTGTCGAATTTCTTAAGCCTCCAGCGCGGCGGTAAAGGCCGAGCGGATATTTCCCTTGATGGCGTCATAGTCGTCGGCGGGACTGGCCTCGTAGAGCTTTTTCCCCCGGAAAAAGAGGGAAGGGACACAGTAATAATCCCGGCTGGCGGCAAGCTCCGGCTCTTCGTTTTCTTCGATCCATTTGACGTAAAGCCCGGTGAATGCGGGGCTTTCCGCCATCAGCTCGTCCACGGCCTTTCTGGCCTTGATGCAGTAGGGACAATGGGAAAGGTAAAACAGTTCTATCTCTTTCATGTTTTTCTCCTCCGGTTGTATTTTTTCCTTACAGTATAGAATAATGCGGCCAATTTGGCAAGAAGCGCGGCCTAGTTTATGGCGTGCGGCTCTGGTATAATTGGTTTATTCATAAGGAAAGCGGGAATGAAAATGGATCGCAGAATCGGCTTTGAAGGGATCGACAACTGCCGGGAGCTGGGCGGATTGCCCGGCGCGGGGGGGAACACACATTAAAAACGGGCTGCTGCTCCGCTCTGCCAATCTGTTCGGCGCGACAGCGCGGGACGGGGAAGTGCTGACCGGCACATACCGGCTGAATTCGGTTGGAGGAAATTAGAAACTCGTTCATATAAAAGCATGAACCAGTGCGCACACTGGTTCATGCACAGCCCACCGGGCTGTGCGGACAGGATTCAAGTCTCCCTGATACCAAAAAGAAGAACCCAAATATTCATACCGTGAGTTTTGAAGTTCACCCCCTATGAGCAATAGGGGTGAATTTTTATATTAGGGGGGTGAACCTTACTGAAAAAAGCTCGACAAACTAAAGTTCATTATTCTGCTTCACCAAGTTTCATACAAAGATATTTTCATAATGTTTTCTCAGAAAACTATCTCCGTTCTGTCGGAACTGCTATGAGAAAAGAACATTCCGCAGCAATAACTGTTTTGGCGAAGATTCTCCAGAAATTCAACGGACTTAAGCTGCTGCTTTCGGTCGAATCCGTAACCGGGAACAACATTATCGTTGAGGTTGGTCTCAGAAAAGGCGGTATCTCCTGCTATTACCGCAAAGTTTCCTCCAATGTCTCCGTCACCGTGATGTTTGAATCTGTCAGATGGGCTCTTATTTATCATCACGATGAAATTTCCATCCGTGTGACCGGGCGTGTATATACAAAGGACACTATCATCTCCGAAGAGGTCAAAACCGCGTCCGACCGGTCCAAGCGTACTGGAACGGTAGTAGATTCTGTCTTCTGCTTTGATATATGGAATCCATGTGTCCCACACCTGTCTGATCTTGTATACATATCTCGGAGAGTAAAAATATTCAAGTTCGGCACACACAATTCGTTTTGCCTTGCCTGCGAAGTCCTTAAGGGCACAGGTATGGTCAATATCAAGGTGCGTCAGCAGGACAACGTCAATGTCTTCCGGCCTCAGTCCCCTTGCTGCCAGCTGCTCCTTTGCAGTCTGTCCCGGAGCTATCTGTGGCCTATAGAAATACTGAAGATACTTTGGGAGAATGTCATTTACGTCTGATGCCCAGCCCGTATCAATAAGAATGCGACCGTGAACAGGATGTTCCACAAGAAAAGCATTTACAGGCAAAAGTATACGTTTTTCGAAAGGGGTGTTCCTACGTATATCTGCCACATAGGGCAGAGCCGTCATTGTGCCGCACTGCAATATGCTTATTTTTATCTCTCCAGAAATACACTCACCCTCTTGCATATTATTGTTTCGTAAATACTTCAAAAAGTATTGCGTTCAAAATCAGTAACGCGAACTACAGCCGACGCCGGAACGGAAAATTAGAATTTATTGAATAGATAATAGCAATTAAATATGAACAAATCCACCTAAATCAATAAGAACGGATGCCATAAGCGTAGGGGATGAAATAAGAAAAAACCGTAACCCGATACGTTGTATCAAAATTACGGTTCTTTGTAGTGCGAGAGAGGAGACTTGCCTGCATTTTTTCGCAGGGAAGATGCTGCGTTTGACGGAAGCTGGCTCCGTGCGAAAAAATCAAGGTATTCACCAGTGTGCGCACTGGTTCATGCACAGCCCACCGGGCTGTGCGGACATGATTCAAGTCTCCCTTAAACTAATTCTTGATGAAAAGATTTAATCAGCAGCGCAGGGATATTGGTGCAAGACAAGGCAGAGGAACGCCGCCATACTTTGTGTATGGCCAGTGACGATAACGCAGTATTGCGCCAATAGACCAAGCTGATATGAAAGATTGAAATCGAGAATTAGTATTATACCAAAAAGAAGAACCACCTAAACAGGTGGTTCTTCTTTGTGGTGCGAGAGAGGAGACTTGAACTCCCACGTCGGTTGACACACGCCCCTCAAACGTGCCTGTCTACCTGTTCCAGCACTCTCGCATATAAACGCCGGTGCTTCGGCTCCATTTAAAGCCGCGTGCACCAATTGGCGTGCCGCATTTAAGGCATGGATTATTATAGCAGGGTTTCAGATTTTGTCAAGAACATTTTTTCCCGCTTCCGGTGTTTTACCCTCAAAACCGGAGAGAAAATACAGCCCGGCAAGACAGAGGGCAATCAGCATGGCCCAGCCGCCGTAGCGCATGGGCAGCAGAAAACGGGTTTTGAAATAGGCGTAATAGCCCAGCAACGAGCCGAACTGGACCAGGAGCGCCGCCGGGAAAAATTCAAAGGCGGCAAAAGCCATGATCAGGGCCATGATGTCGGCGGCGAAGAAATACCGGTCGTGCATGTGGGGCAGCAGGAAGGGGATGCCGATGGCAAAGAGCACTGCCGCGCCCAAAATCACCCGGTTGGTCATCTGCTTTCTGCCGAAAAAGACCGCGGCGATCACCAGCAGCATGAACAGAAAGGCCGCTAAAATGGCGAGCTTAGAGGCCAGAGCCGTGTTCTGCACCCGGTCAACAATGGCGAAAAGGGAAGAGGCGCTGTAACTCATCGCGTCCCCGATGCTGCCGGTCTGCCCAAAATACAGGGTAAGCGTGTCCCAAAAGGGCCGCCCCGCGATCACCGCCGGGAGCACCAAAACCACATAGGTCACAGGGAAGACCAGAAAGTGCCGGAGCTTTACCTTTCCAGCGATGAGCAGCACGGCGAAAACCGGCATGAGAAACACCGCCTGGAGCTTGAAGCCAAAGGAGAGGGCGATAAAGATCATGGCCCGCACCGGCTTGCCGTCCAGTGCCAGAACAATGCTCATTACCGCCAGAGCCACATAGATGCTGTCGCACTGGCCCCAGACCGCGCCGTTGAAAAACACCGTGGGCAGAAACAGCACCGTGAAGAAGCAGGCCAGCCGCCGGACCGGGCTCTGGGCGTATTTGCCCAGCAGCATCATGGAGCCGTAGGCCAGCACCACGTCGAAAAAAACGGACAGCAGCTTGATGAGATACAGATCCTTTATGCCGGAATAGGAAAACAGGGCCATAAAGTAGAGATAGGGGATATTGTAATTTCCCACCGGGGTGTCCAGGGCCGCAAAGCCGCCGTTAAAGCGGAAGAAATCCACCCAGTGGGTGAGAAAGTCCTGATAGTCCAGGGTCTCATAGTCAAAAACCATGGCCCTTGAAACAAAAGCCAGCGCCAGCAGCAGCACGGAGACAGCCCAGTATGAGGGCTTTTTCAGGTTGCCGGAGCGGTACAGCAGAAAGAGGGCAAACAGCGCCTCGGCACAGAGGAGAAGGATGACCCGGATATCCATAAAAAACCTCGGAAAAGCAAAACAGCGGGAGCAAAACTCCCGCAGAAAATTTAAAAAAAGATGCTTGACTTAAACATTGAATAATGGTAAAATAACTTGCTTTATGCGTGGGGAAAGGGGACACACGCCCCCACTATTCACGCTTCACATTATAGCACCCAGGCAAGTTGAAATCAACACCGGATATTTGCTTTTTGACAACTCATCCGGGTGTTTGCAATTACGAATAAGGAGAGTGCGCTGATGCCAAAAGACGTTATGTACGGCAAGACCCTGAGAAAGAGCTTTGCCCGCACCGAAGAGATCATGGACATGCCGAACCTTCTGGAGATCCAGAAGAGTTCCTACAAATGGTTCCTTGAAACCGGCCTTCGGGAGGTTTTCAAGGACGTGGATTCCGTGACCGACTATTCCGGCAATCTGGAGCTGAGCTTCATCGACTATTCCATGGACGAGAAGCCCAAGTACTCCGAGGAGGAATGCAAGGCCCGCGACGCCACATACGCCGCTCCGCTGAAGGTCCGCGTCCGTCTGCGCAACAAGGAGACGGAGGAGATCAAGGAGCAGGAGATCTTCATGGGCGACTTCCCCCTGATGACCGACGGCGGCACCTTTATCATCAACGGCGCGGAGCGCGTTATCGTCTCCCAGATCGTCCGTTCCCCCGGCGTCTACTTCGACAAGGTGACGGACAAGTCCATGATGAACATCTACACCTCCACCGTCATTCCTTACCACGGCGCATGGCTGGAGTATGAGACCGACGCAAACGACGTCTTCAACGTCCGCATCGACAAGAACCGCAAGCTCCCCATCACCTGGTTTTTGAAGGCCATGGGCGCATACGACGAGAACCGCCCCGCTACCTGGCTCAGCTGCGTCAGCGACGCCTTTGTGGGCGCCACCACCAATGAGCGCCTGAAGGAGATCTTCGGCGAGGACGAGCGCATTGTCGCCACCCTGGATAAGGACACCGCCGGCAGCCGGGACGAGTGCCTGATCGAGATCTACCGCAAGCTGCGCCCGGGCGATCCTCCCACCGTGGAGTCCGCCGAGAGCCTGCTGGACGGCCTGTTCTTTGACCGCCGCCGCTACGATATCTCCAACGTGGGCCGCTACAAGTTCAACAAGAAGCTGTCCCTCTACCCCCGCATTGCCGGCTTTGAGCTGGCTGAGCCTGTGGCCGATCCCCTCACCGGCGAACTGCTGGCCGAGGCAGGCCAGGTGATCACCCGCGACATGGCCCAGGAGATCGACGACGCCGGCGTGATCAGCGTCACCCTGAACGTGGAAGGCAAGAAGGTCCGCGTGTTCTCCAACGGCATGGTCAATATGGCCCGCTTTGTGGACTTTGACCCCGCCGAGTGCGGCGTGAAGGAAAAGGTCCGCGGCATCGTCCTCAGGCAGCTCACCGAGCAGTACCAGGGCGAGGCCCTGAAGGACGCCATCCGCGAGAATATCGACGTGCTCATTCCCAAGCACATCGTGGTGGACGACATCTTCTCCTCCGTTAACTACCTGAACTGCCTTGCCCACGGCATCGGCAATGCAGACGATATCGACCATCTGGGCAACCGCCGCGTCCGCTGCGTGGGCGAGCTGCTGCAGAACCAGTTCCGCAT
>JBJDXP010000139.1:0-1741 GCA_051866735.1 Candidatus Limivicinus sp. | reverse complement strand
TCAGGCCCCGGATCTGGCGGCGGTAGTTCTCCACCAGCAGGTCAAAGCAGTCCGGATCCCAGCTGTCGCAGAAGGTGGCGAGGGTCGTCAGATCTCCCGCAATGAGACAGCCAGGCGCGGCGGAGCGGCTGAGAGCCACCAGCGCTTCGTTGACCTTCTCCGTCTGCTTGTCCAGCCCCACCGCTTTCAGGGCGATGGGTTGGGCCTGGAAGGTTGGGGCATAGATGATCTGGGAACCGGCTTCCGCGTAGGCCCGCTGCAGGGCGACCAGGGGTTCCGGATGTTCCAGCACCCAGGTTTCCGTGCAGCAGCCCTTGGGCATGCCGACGTTTCGCAGATTGGAGCCGGTGGCTCCGTCCAATATGTGCAGGCCCTGCCGGACTTTGGTTTGAAATTCGTCTTTTGTGAGCATAAGAGATCCTCCTCGATATATTGCGATTTGCCAGTGAGCGATGGCGGTGCAACAACAAAGCCTTCTCCTTGAGGAGAAGGTGGCCCGGCGTTAGCCGGGACGGATGTGGTGTTAACAGCAGCACGTTTTCGCCATAATGCGATCATAATGGTTACTGCTTACCGCACACCACATCAGTCACCTTCGGTGACAGCTTCTCCTCAAGGAGAAGCCTTGGTTATTTTTGAAGTTCCTCCAGCAGGGCCAAAGTGACATCTTTGGCAATGGCGGAGGCTTTGGGGCAGTTTTCGTGGAAGTATCCGCTGCCTTTGTGGTCGGCAGTGTCGGTAACGGTACGGATTGAGAGGAAGGGAATGCGGTTGACATAACAGACATGGGCGATGCTGGCGGTCTCCATATCCACGGTCAGGGGCGCGAAACGGTCCATGATTTCCTGCCTGCCGTTGTCTGTGATGAAGGCTTCCCCCGTTGCCATGCGGCCCCAATATACGGAATGGGATTTGTCCATTTTCTCTACCGCAGCTCTGGACAGCCGCAAAAGCTCCGGGTCGGAATGGAAGAAAACAGACGCCATCCAGGGATGACATTCCGTGAGAATATTTTCTGCCACATCGTGGTATACCGATTCCGTAGCGATCACCGTATCAAACAGATTCAGCCTGGGATCAATGCCTCCGGCAGTTCCCCCACTGAGGATCGCCCGGACGCCGAAACGGTCGATCAGGGTCTGGGCGGCAATGGCGGCGTTGACCTTGCAGACGCCGCTGGATACGATGGCAACTTCCGTGCTGCAGAGGGTTGCTTCCTGTATTTTCAGCATGGCCGTTTCCGTAACGGCGGTGATTTCCATATGGGGATAAAACGGCGCGGCTTCCTCATCCGAAGCACAAATAATCCCGATTTTGTAGGACATGGCAGACCCTCCCAATTATTGCTGACCCAATTATAAATGATTTTGAAACGGATTGCAACAACCATTGACCTTTTGGGTAAAATCTGCTACTATAGCAAAAGTTTATGAAAAGGAGTAAATTTTGATTATGAAGAAAACGGTTTTAAGAGAGTATGCCCGGCTCATCGTCCGCTGCGGCGTCAATGTCCAGAAGGGGCAGGAGGTCCTGATCTATGCCGGTCTGGACCAGCCGGAGTTCGTCCAGATGGTGGTGGAGGAAGCCTATAAGGCCAAGGCGAAAAAGGTCACCGTGGACTGGGATTATCAGCCCCTGCAGAAGCTCCATGTGCGCCACCAGTCCGTCAAGACCCTGGGCGAGGTCACCGAGTGGCAGAAGGCCAAGCTGCAGCACTATGTGGATGTGATTCCCTGCCGGA
>JBJDXP010000138.1:0-1747 GCA_051866735.1 Candidatus Limivicinus sp. | reverse complement strand
CGTCAGCTTCACAAACAAGCTGAATACAGGCGGCGTGAAGCTGGTCAAGACTACGTACACAGGTGAAAATCTGGGAGGCTGGAAGATCGGGCTTTATACAGATTCCGCCTGCACCAGCCCGGTGACCGGCTCTCCCTTCACAACAGGGGAGGATGGAAGCGTAACCGTCTCAGGCTTGCTGCCGGGAACCTATTACGCCAAAGAGGCCGCAGTGACTGATCCGTACTGGCAGTGCGATACTGCCGTAAAGACGGTGACCATTGCTGCCAACCAGACAGCCACCGTGACTTTCTCCAACACCCACAATGGCCGAGCTAAGATCATCAAGTCCATGCCGGATGGCGGAAGTGCTGCCGGATGGGTATTCGATGTGTACCGGGTCAGCGATGGAACACACATAGGCACCTATACTTCCAGTGAGGATGGAACCATACTGACCGATTATCTCCTGCCGGGAGAGTACAAAATCGAGGAGCAGCTTCCGGAGGGCAGTCCATATATTTGCGAAGGCTCCAATCCCCGGACTGTGACCGTTGAAGCGGGAAAAACAGCAGAGGTGACCTTTACCAACCGCCTGAAGCCCGGAGAAATCTCCATTCAAAAGGTGGATACCCGGGGTGACCCCCTTGCCGGAGCGGAGTTCCTGCTGGAATGGTCTGCGGACGGCAGCCAGTGGGAGCCTGTGACCTTTACGGATTCTCTGGATGCCACGGAAGGTACTTGTACCTCGGAGGGGCTTACAGACGGAAAGCTCATCAGCGGAGAGGATGGGCTGGTTCGGTTCACGGGCCTGCATCCCCAAAGCCTCTACCGGTTGACGGAAACCAAGGCCCCGGAAGGGTACCAGCTTCTGACGGAGCCTGTCCATGAGGGCGGTATCCAGGTGGGGAACGAATACTTTGTTCAGCTGACGGTGGTCAACGCCCCTGTGTTTGAACTGCCTATGACCGGCTCTATGAGCGGCAGATGGCAGTTTTGTTTCCAGCTGGTGGGTGCTTTTGCACTGCTGGGCCTGCTGATTTACATCGCGCTGAAGAAGCGGAGATAATCTATGAATCCGCCCTACAATGCCAGGGACAGGCCTGCGTCGCCGCACCGGACACAATGCTTCATTTCCGGCAAAGCGGCAAATTCCGCCAGTGTCCGGGCAGCTCCTTTCCCCACGAAGGCCGTTCGCCCTCGTGGGGATCCCTAAAATAAAACTTTTATACGAAAGGATTTGTTTGTATGAAAAACATTACCAAAGCAATTGCCCTGTGTTTGGCACTTCTGCTGTGCCTGAGTTTTCCCATCAGTGCGTCCGCTGTGGAGCAGAACGTCACCACCATTGACACAGAGGCCAAAGGCTCCCTGACCATCTACAAGGTGGACCTGACCAACGCCGAAAAGGACGGCGTCTGGGATTCCAGCTATGTGTCCACCGGTGTCTATGACCAGGATGTCTACGATGCTCTCATCGGCGCTGCCCGTGCTGGGGATACCGACGATACTTCCAATCTGGGCAACGGAGAAATCAGCCACGGGTATGCTGTGAAGGGGGTAGAGTTTACTTACCTTCGGGTCGCTGACATTGTTCAGTTTACGGAATCCGCTGCCGACGGCGCTGATTTCGATCATGTGGAAGTGCTGTACGGCATCAACAAGAACAAGGGCGCTGACCTGCTGAAAGCCCTGGGGCTGGACAACGGTGTGAACCGATATGAGAATGCCGACAAAACCGACAAGCTGGATAGCTCCAATTACTATT
>JBJDXP010000137.1:0-8890 GCA_051866735.1 Candidatus Limivicinus sp. | reverse complement strand
CCTCCAGCGGCTCGATCAGGCGGATACGCTCACAGCCGTCAAAGATCTCGTGGGCCACCTGCCGCACAGCCGGGTTTCGGTGGATGGGGTAGAGTACCTTCACATCGGGAAATTCCTCCACCACGCGGCGAACGCCCCGGAAAATGTTTCGCATGGGCTGGCCCAGGTTTTCCCGCCGGTGGGCGGTGAGCAGAATGAGCCGCTCCTTTTCACCTATCCAGTTAAGCTCCGGGTGGGTATAATCCTCCCGGACGGTGGTGGCCATGGCGTCGATAACGGTGTTGCCGGTGACATAGATCTTCTCCGGGCTCACGTTCTCCCGCAGCAGATTCTCCCGGCTCAGGCCGGTAGGGGCGAAGAACATGTCCGTCAGCCGGTCCACCATCTGCCGGTTCATCTCCTCCGGGTAGGGGCTGTATTTGTTGTCGGTGCGAAGACCGGCCTCCACATGGCCGATGGCCACCTGCTGGTAAAAGGCGGCCAGAGCGCCGGCAAAGGTGGTGGTGGTGTCCCCATGGACAAGAATCAGATCGGGCTTGGTCTCTTTGATTACGCCCTCCAGCCCCAGCAAAGCGGCAGTGGTGATGTCGGACAGGGTCTGGCCCTGCTTCATGATGTTCAGGTCATAGTCCGGCTTGATTTCAAAGGTGTCCAGCACCTGATCCAGCATCTCCCGGTGCTGGGCGGTGACGCAGACGATGGACCGGATTTCTGCCCGGCGCTCCAACTCCTTCACCAGAGGGGCCATTTTGATGGCCTCCGGCCGGGTACCAAAAATGCTCATTACCTTGATCATAAGATCAGCTCCCATTAATTTGACTAAATGTTTTTATATTATATCATAGCTTTTGGGATTTGAAAACACTGAACTTGACCTTCATGCGGCTTTGGGGTATATTACAGGATGGATTGGAGAAAGCAAATGAAAAAAAACCTGATTCTTCTGATAATCGTCTGTCTTGCCTTTTCCCTTTGCGCCTGTGGCGAGGCGCCGGCGGAGAGCGGGGGAGAGGGACTGAATATTGTCTGCACCGTGTTCCCGGCCTACGACTTTGCCCGGGAAATCGCCGGGGAGAAGGCCAATGTGGTGCTGCTGGTGCCTCCCGGCTCCGAAGCCCACAGCTTTGAGCCCACGCCCCAGGACATCATCCGCGTAGAAAACTGCGACCTTTTGATCTGCAACGGCGGGGAGAGTGAGGTCTGGCTGGAGGAAATTCTGGAAGGCCGGGAAAACCAGATCCCTTCCTTAGTGATGATGGACTGCGTGGAGGCCCTGGAAGAGGAAACCAAAGAGGGGATGCAGGGCGTCTCTCATGACCACGAACACGAAGAACACGAGGAACATGAAGAGCACGGGCACGAAGAGGAGTATGACGAGCATGTCTGGACCTCTCCTGTCAACGCGGAGCTGATCGTCTCCGCCCTGTGTGAAAGGCTCTGCGAAATCGACCCGGAAAACAGCGGCTTATACCGGGCAAATGGGGAGAGCTATGTTTCCGCGCTGCAGGAGCTGGACGCCGCCTTCCGCCAGACCGTGGAGAACGGAAAATTTGACACCCTGATCTTTGCCGACCGCTTCCCTGTGCGCTATTTTGTGGAGGAATATGGTCTGGATTACTACGCCGCCTTTCCCGGCTGCGCCGATGATACGGAGCCTTCCGCCAAAACCGTGGCCTTTCTTATCGACAAGGTGCGGGATGAGGGCATCCCGGCGGTGATGTTTATTGAATTTTCCAATGAAAAGATGGCGGACGTGATCTGCGAGGACACAGGATGTGAAAAGCTGCTGTTCCACTCCTGCCACAATGTGAGCGCCCAGCAGCTGAAAGAGGGCGTAAGCTATCTGGAGCTGATGTGGGGAAACGTAGAAAGTCTGAAGGAGGCCCTGGGCTGATGGCAATATTGAACTGTGAAAACCTGTCCTTTGCCTATGACGGCAGGACCGTGCTGGAGGACGTGAACTTCAGCCTGAACGCGGGGGACTATCTCTGCGTGGTGGGGGAGAACGGCTCCGGCAAATCCACCCTGATCAAGGGCCTTTTGGGCCTGAAAGCGCCCCAGAGCGGCAGCATCACCTTCGGGGAGGGGCTGAAGAGTACGGAGATCGGCTATCTGCCCCAGCAGACCCAGCTCCAGCGGGATTTCCCCGCCAGCGTCTGGGAAGTGGTGCTCTCCGGCTGCCTCAACGGCCTGGACCGCCGCTTGATGTACAACAAGGCGGACAAAGAGCGGGCCAGAATGAACATGGAGCGCATGGGCATTGAGGATATCAAGGACAAGAGCTATCAGGAGCTCTCCGGCGGACAGCAGCAGCGGGTGCTTCTGGCCCGGGCTCTCTGCGCCACCAAAAAGCTGCTGCTTCTGGACGAGCCGGTCACCGGCCTTGACCCCATCGCCACCGGGGAGATGTACAATCTCATCAAGCTGGTGAATCTTTGCGACAACATCACCGTCATCATGGTTTCCCACGATATCCACGAGGCGGTGCGCTACGCCACCCGGATCCTCCACCTTGGCCACCGGCAGCTGTTTTACGGCAGCTCTGCCGAATATAAGGAGAGCGACCTGGCCCGCCGCTTTTTGGGAGGGAACCGGATATGAGCGAATTTCTGAATATGTTTTCCTACCATTTCATGCAGCGGGCCCTGGTGGTGGGCGTGCTGGTCAGCCTGTGCGCCGCCCTTTTGGGCGTGTCTCTGGTGCTGAAACGCTATTCCATGATTGGCGACGGCCTTTCCCATGTGGGCTTCGGCGCGCTGGCCATCGCCTCCGCCTTCAATCTGGCCCCTCTGGCCGTGGCGGTGCCTGTGGTGGTTATCGCGGCGGTGCTGCTTTTGCGACTCAGCCGCAGCAGCAAGCTCAACGGCGACGCCGCCATCGCCATGATCTCCAGCAGCGCGCTGGCCATCGGCGTTATCACCGTGTCTCTCACCAGCGGCATGAATACCGAGGTTTCCAGCTACATGTTCGGCAGCGTCCTGTCTTTAAGCCGCAGCGACGCGGTGCTGAGCGTGATTTTGTCCGCGGCGGTGCTGGCCCTGTTCATCCTGTTCTATCCCCGCATCTTCGCCGTCACCTTTGACGAGACCTTCAGCCGGGCCACCGGCACAAAGACGGAAGTATACAACACCCTGCTTGCCGTGCTCACCGCCGTCACCGTGGTGCTGGGTATGCGGATGATGGGAGCGCTGCTGATCTCCAGCCTGATTATCTTCCCGGCCCTGTCCGCCATGCGGGTGTGTAAAAGCTTTAAAGGGGTGGTGCTCTGCGCGGCCCTCATTTCCGTGGTCTGCTTTGTGGCGGGTGTCACCGCCTCTTACTTCCTGGAGACCCCCACCGGGGCCAGCGTGGTGGTCACCGACCTGATCGCCTACGGCGTTTTCAGCCTTCTGGGTACGAAAAAATAAAGAACAAAAGGGTTAAGGCTCCTCTTCATGGGGAGCCTTTTTTGCGGGCCGCCACACACGGCGGCCCCTACAACCATGTTTTGCGGTGTGCTCGTAGGGGCGGCCCCGACGACCCGTTTGGATCCCGCCAAAAACCGTGTCATCCTGAGCGTAGCGAAGGATCCCGTATGGTTACGCTTGGCACTCCTATTCACGGGATTATTCACCGCTCCGCGGTTCAGAATGACAGTTTTTTTCGCGGGCCGCCACACAGGGCGGCCCCTACAACCATGTTTTGCGGTGCGCTCGTAGGGGCGATTCACGAATCGCCCGGAAGCCTCCGCAGACTTCCAGTCATCCTGAGGAGGGAACCGACGAAGGATCTCGTATGGTAACGCAGAGACTTCTGTTCAGGGGATTCTTCACTGCTACGCAAAAGTGGGGCAGCGGCCCTCATGCCTCCCCTAACAGGGGAGGTGCCGAACAAAGTGAGGCGGAGGGGTTTAAAACCGCAGTAGGAGTCAGCATAAGCCCTACGTTATCGCGGTGGTGACTTCAACAAACCCCTCAGTCTGCCCTTTGGGCAGCCAGCTCCCCTTACAGGGGAGCCTTTTTCATGCAAAATTCATCGAATATTCATCAAAAACCTGCATATTCAGGAATAAAATGAATACTATGCAAAGAAAATCGAAAAATTTCGAATATTTTTTCAAAAAAGTGTTGACAAGGGGCTTGCGTAGTGCTATTATCACAATCGTTCCAAGCAATAATTGGTGAAAATGCTTAATTAAGAGAGGATCGTCAAAATGAAAAACTTGAAAAAATTTGTTTGCCTGCTTCTTGCAGTACTTACCGTTTTTGCTCTCTGCGCTTGCGGCGGCAGCAGCGATAAAAGCGCTCTTCAGGAGATCAAAGACAGCGGCGTTCTGACTGTGGCTCTGTCCCCGGACTTCTCCCCCATGGAGTTTGTTGACTCCTCCAAGTCCGGTCAGGAACAGTATGTGGGCTTCGACGTGATGCTGGCACAGTTCATCGCCGATGAGCTGGGCGTGAAGCTGGAGATCCAGGCCATGAGCTTTGACGCCTGCCAGACCGCCGTTTCCACCGGCTCTGTGCCCATGTCCATCTCCGGCTTTTCCTGGACCGAGGAGCGCGCCGAGAACTTCGAACTCTCCGACTACTACTACGCCGGCGATAACGAGACCGAGCAGGTCCTGCTGATCCGCAAGGCCGACGCCGACAAGTACAAGACCGCCGAGGACTTTGACGGTGTTGACGTTGGCGCCCAGAACGCCTCTCTGCAGATGATGATGGTCACCGAGCAGCTCCCCAATGCGAAGGCGTACACCGTCAGCGAAATCGGCTTGGGCGTGCTGGAGCTCCAGAGCGGCAACATCGAGGCACTGGCTGTTGCCGCAGGCAACGCAGAGATGATCGTCGACTCCAACCCGGACCTGATGGTCTGCGAGTGGGAGTTTGACGTAAAGGCCGAGTATGAGGCAAACGTGGTCCTCATCACCAAGGGCGAGACCGAGCTGCTGGAGGCCGTGAACGCGGCTCTGCAGAAGGCCTATGACGCGGGCTACTACGGCGGCTGGTACGAGGAAGCCAAGGTGCTGGCCAAGAGCGAGAACGCCGCTGAGGTCAGCGTCGAAGACGGTGCCAACGGTTAAACAAGCGCAGAAATGATTCAGACGGGGCGCTCTGAACAGAGCGTCCCGCGTCTGACGCCAGGAGAGAATGTAAATGAATTTTATTACCATATGTGAAAACGTTGTAAAGCTGATGGTCAAGTATTGGGACAAGTTCCTGCTGACCGGCTTGGGCTACACCCTGTCTCTGGCGGCCATCACCGTGTTTTTCGGCGCCATCTTAGGTTCCCTGATCGCGCTGCTGCGCATGTCCAAGGTGGCCCCCTTCCGCTGGATCGCCGCCGCCTATACGGAGATCATCCGCGGCACGCCTATGCTCTTGCAGCTGTATTTGTTCTACTTCGGCCTGCCCATGCTGATTCCCTTCCTCAATAAAAAGCAGTATCTCTGCGTGGCAATAGCCCTGGTGTGCAACAGCGCGGCCTACGTCTCCGAGATCATCCGCTCCGGCATCCAGGCCGTGGACCAGGGCCAGACCGAGGCCTCCCGCAGTCTGGGCCTTTCCCAGAAGCAGACCATGCTCAGCGTGGTGCTGCCCCAGGCCGTCAAAAACATCCTGCCCGCCCTGGGCAATGAGTTCATTATGATTACCAAGGATACCTCTCTTGCTTCCACTTTCTTTATCGGCGATCTGATGACCCAGTGCCTGCTCATCAAGGGCGCTACTTACCTGACCATTGAACCGCTGCTGATCATCGGCATCATCTACTTTGTGGTGACCTTTGTGCTCAGCAAGGTGGTTTCCGCTTACGAAAGGAGGCTGCGTCGTGGCGACGTACGATAAGCTGATCCAGGTGAAAAACCTGAAGAAATACTATAACGGGGACAAGATCAAGGCCCTGGACGGCGTCAGCGTGGATATCAACAAGGGCGACGTGATGGTCATCATCGGCCCCTCCGGCGGCGGCAAGTCCACCTTCCTCCGCTCCCTGAACCTGTTGGAGAAGCCCACCGAGGGCAGCATCATCTTCGAGGGCGTGGACATCACCAAAAAGAAGGACGAAAACGGCAAAAAGCTGGATATCGACCTGCACCGGCAGAAAATGGGCATGGTGTTCCAGCACTTCAACCTGTTCCCCCATATGACCATCCTCCAGAACATGACCCTGGCCCCCATGAAGGTGAAGGGCATGTCCCAGCAGGAAGCTGAGGCCAAGGCTCTGGAGCTTCTGGACCGGGTTGGCCTGAAGGACCGGGCCGACGCCTACCCCATCCAGCTCTCCGGCGGCCAGAAGCAGCGCGTGGCCATCGTCCGCGCCCTGGCCATGGAGCCGGACGTGATGCTCTTTGACGAGCCCACCTCCGCCCTTGACCCGGAGATGGTGGGCGAGGTGCTGGACGTGATGAAAAAGCTGGCCCGGGACGGCATGACCATGGTGGTGGTCACCCACGAGATGGGCTTTGCCCGCGAGGTGGGCAGCCGCATCCTCTTCATGGCTGACGGACAGCTGGTGGAAGAGGGAAGCCCCGACCAGATCTTCAACCACCCCCAGAGCCCTCGGCTCCAGGATTTCCTTTCCAAGGTGCTGTAAGATGAATGAACTGAAAAAAGCCGCCCTTCAGGCGGTGGAAGAACAGGCCGGGCTGTTTACCGCCCTGGCCGATGAGATTTGGGACAATCCCGAATTGTCCCTGAAAGAGTTCAAGGCCACAGAGCTCTACTGCAATGCCCTGCGCAAGCTGGGCTTTCAGGTGACGGAGAAGCTGTGCAGTATCGACACCGCCTTCTGCGGCAGCTTCGGGCAGGGCAGGCCCGTCATCGGCATTCTGGCCGAGTATGACGCCCTCTCCGGCCTGAGCCAGAAAGCAGGGGAGAGCTGCCCTGATCCCCTGGTTCCCGGCGGGAACGGCCACGGCTGCGGCCACAATCTGCTGGGCGCAGGCTCCCTGGCGGCGGCCGCCGCGGTAAAGCGCTATCTGGAGCAGACCGGCAAGCCCGGCACGGTGGTGTTTTACGGCTGCCCCGGCGAGGAGGGCGGCAGCGGCAAGGCCTACATGGCCCGGGAGGGCCTGTGGAAGGAGCTGGACGCCGCGCTGAGCTGGCATCCCGGCGAGGAAAACCAGGTCACCACAGGCACCAACAACTCCTGCATCCAGGTGCTGTACAAATTCTCCGGCGTGGCGGCCCACGCGGCGGGCGACCCCTACAACGGCCGCAGCGCACTGGACGCGGTGGAGCTGATGAACATCGGCGTGCAGTTTCTCCGGGAGCACATGACCGAGGACTGCCGCATCCACTACGCCATCACCGACGCCGGAGGCGTGTCCCCCAATGTGGTGCAGGCCAAGGCCGATGTGCTGTATATGGTGCGGGCCAACAAGGTTTCCGACTCTGTGAAGCTCCAGGCCCGGGTGGACGATATTGCCAGGGGCGCGGCGCTGATGACCGGCACCAGCTTTGAGCGCGTGTTTATCGACGGCACCGCCGAACTGCTGCCAAACTTCACGCTGGAAAAGGCCCTGTATGAGAACTTCAATGAAATCGGCGTTCCCCAGTATACGGAGGATGAGTTGGCCTTGGCCTCCGCTCTGAAGGCCACCTACCCCAAGGCCAAACATCTCCCCGGCACCGGCGCAAAGTTTGACCCGGAGATCGCAAAACAGGTCAAGGCGCTGACGGAAAACGGGGAAAAGCCCATGAACGATTTTCTCATGCCCCTCTATTCCGGCACGGGCTTCATGCCCGGCAGCACGGACGTGGGCGATGTGAGCTGGCTCACCCCCACCGCCCAGATCGAGGTAGCCGCCTGGCCCTCCGGCGTGCCCGGCCACTCCTGGCAGATCGTCTCCTGCGGCAAGAGCAGCATGGCCCACAAGGCCGTCCTCTGCGCCGGAAAGGTGCTGGCCGCCACGGCCATCGACCTGATGGAAAAGCCGGAGCTGCTGGAGGCCGCAAAGGCCGAGTTTGCCGAAAAATCCGCCGAGGGCTACACCTGCCCCATCGAGCCCGGCGCGGTCCCTATTGCCTTATAAATGATTACCCTGTCATCCTGAGGAGTGAAACGACGAAGGATCCCGTCCGGTTGCGCTGTGCGTCCTGTTCACGGGATTCTTCGCCGCTTCGCGGTTCAGAAGGACAGGTGGGTTTCGGTGTGCTTTTTCACGGGCCGCCACGCAGGGCGGCCCCTACAATATCAACGGCAGTCTGGCGGGAAGCCGTAGGGGCGGCCCTGCGTGGCCGCCCGTCTGCCGCAGCGAAAAACAAGCTGTCATCCTTCACCGATTTGCGGCAGAGGATGACATTTTCTTTTTTACAATATTAGCACTCGATCTCAAAGAGTGCTAATGTTAACATTTCGTTCATAATATGATGTATATTTCTTAACTTTTGTGCGGTATCTTATATACACGATGAAACGAAAGAAATGCAAAGTTCATCGAGAATAAAATCTGTAATAAAATTTTGGAGGTATATATTATGTTTGAGATCATTCCTATTGAACGCCGTAATCGTCATGTTGCCAACTTCGACCCCTTCCGTGAGATGGAGGAGTTTGAACGCAGATTCTGGGGCAGCAATCCTGTAACCACCACTTTCCGCACCGATGTGGAGGACACCGGCGACGCCTTCAAGCTGGAGGCCGAGCTGCCCGGCTTTGACAAGGAGGACATCCAGCTTGACCTGGACAACGACACCCTGACCATCACCGCCGAGCACAGCAGCGACAAGAAGGAAGAGGACAAGAAGAGAAACTTTGTCAAGCGCGAGCGCTACTTCGGGTCCTTCACCCGCAGCTTTGACGTCAGCGGCATTGATGTGGACCGGATCGAGGCCGAATATAACAACGGCGTTCTGTCCCTGAACCTGCCCAAGAAGCAGGAGAACATCCCCGTCAGCCGCCGGCTGGAGAT
>JBJDXP010000136.1:0-1753 GCA_051866735.1 Candidatus Limivicinus sp. | reverse complement strand
GCGTTCACAGCCACCTGAGCCATATCTTCGGCATTCTGGACATGGCAAAGCAGCGCGGCGTGGAAAAAGTGTATGTCCACTGCTTCCTGGACGGCCGCGACGTGGCCCCCAAGAGCGGCGCGGGCTTTGTCCGCCAGCTGCAGGACAAGTGCGACGAGCTGGGCAACGCGAAGATCGCCACCGTTCAGGGCCGCTTCTACGGCATGGACCGGGACAAGCGCTGGGATCGCGTGGAGGCGGGCTACAATGCCATCGTCTGCGGCGAGGGCCATCTGGACCCGGACGCCGTACACGCTGTTGAAGCAAGCTACGCGGAAGATGTGACCGACGAGTTTGTCAAGCCCACTGTCATCTGCCCCGAGGGCGTCATCAACCAGGGCGACAGCGTGATCTTTATGAACTTCCGCCCCGACCGGGCCAGAGAGATGACCTGGGCACTGAACCTGCCCAATTTCGATGGCTTTGCCCGGAAAAAGACGGTTTATCCTCTCTCCTATGTCTGCACCGCCCAGTACGACGAGGCCCTGCCTCTGCCCATCGCCTACCCGCCTGAGGAGATCGACAACACCCTGGGCGACTACATCAGCGCAAAGGGCTTGAAGCAGTTCCGCGTGGCGGAGACCGAGAAGTACGCCCACGTCACCTTCTTCTTCAACGGCGGCGTGGAAAAGCAGACCGAAGGCGAGGAGCGCTGCCTGGTGCCCTCTCCCAAAGAGTACCCCACCTACGACCTGATCCCCCAGATGAGCGCGGAGAAGGTGGCGGACAAGTGCGTGGAGGCCATCTCCTCCGACGAGTACGCCCTGGTGGTCTGCAACTTTGCCAACTGCGACATGGTGGGCCACACCGGTGTCATGGACGCGGCCGTTACCGCCGTGGAGACTGTGGACGCCTGCATGGGCCGCATCATGGACGAGGTCGCAAAGCATCCTGACACCGTGCTGCTGGTCACTGCCGACCACGGCAACGCCGACTGCATGTTCGACGACAGCGGCAAGGTCAACACTGCTCACACCACCAATCCCGTGCCCTTCACCGTGTGTGAAGCGGGCATCACCCTGGCCGAGGGCGGCAGGCTTGCGGATATCGCGCCCACCATCCTTGCGGTCATGGGTCTGGAGCAGCCCAAAGAGATGACCGGTCGGTCTCTCATCCAATAAAGGACGCCTTCATCCCGCTGTCATCCTGAGCGTCAGCGAAGGATCCCGTCCGGTTACGCTTATGCTTCTGTTCACGGGATTCTTCGTCGCTGCGCCTGCTCGCCTTGCCGCGATTGCCGTTTGCGGGCCTGCTTCGCGACAGCCCGCAAAGCGGCGCGGCTGCGGAAATTCCGGGCCGCCTTCCTCTGCCCCCCGGCAGCGGCGGCCAGCAATTCTCAGAATGACAGAAAATCGGGGGAAGATAAAGTAGTTTTTTCAAAATATAAATAGAAGGGAAATTGCTATGATTTACACCACAGAAGTTCAGCATATGTGCCCTGTCGCCAAGGGCGCATACCATGGCCCCGCACCCATCCCCGAAGAGGGCAAGTGGGTCCAGGCCAAGGAGATCTCCGACATTTCCGGTTTCACCCACGGTATCGGCTGGTGTGCACCTCAGCAGGGCGCATGCAAGCTGACTCTGAATATCAAAAACGGCGTCATCGAAGAGGCTCTGGTAGAGACTCTGGGCTGCTCCGGCATGACCCACTCCGCCGCTATGGCTTCCGAGATCCTCATCGGCAAGACCATTCTGGAGGCCCTCAACACCGACC
>JBJDXP010000135.1:0-38542 GCA_051866735.1 Candidatus Limivicinus sp. | reverse complement strand
TACGCCAATTCCCCGGTTTTAGCTTAGTTAAAACCGGGGTTCTTTGACAAGCTGGGAACTCCTGACCAATACGGTCAGGAGTTCTTTTATATTATCCATTGTAATGCCGGGATAAGCGCAGTACCAACGGTGCTGTCGGCGGAAAATAAATTTTCAATTGTATCAATGAAATGATAGAACGCCTCTGAACGGATGAGACCATAATCAGGGTTGGGGATGTCCATAAAGAGAAGATAGAGGACAATAAACACGGCTAAAATAAAGGCAGGTATGTTAAACTTCTTTTTGCTTTTTTCAGCAGATAGTATCAATTTGTCTTTGTGTAATATTTGATTTTGGCTGAATTCTAGTTGTTCTTTCAAATCAGTTACCGTTGTTGATACAATTTCAACAACGGTAATTTTTTATCCCGGATCATGCGGTTGAAGCCGTCCCGGCGCTTGGTGTTGACGGCGCTGAAGCCCTCATCGGTGTAGACCTCCACGAAGTCCCAGTCGGGGTTCTCCTGAATGAACCTGGTGTAGTAATCCACCTGGGCCTCATAGGAGGTGAGCTGCTCTTCGCTGTCCGTGGAGACACGGGCGTAAGCGGCTACCCGGCGGCGAACCCGCTCCTTGGTGGGTGTTTTGGTATGGATATTCAGTGTGGCGGGGATGACGGTGACATCACCTTGTAAAAAACATAACTGTGCCAGTATCTTCTAAAGCCGCTAAAAAGCAGAGTTATGAAGAGCTTGAGACTCAGTTTCTTGTTGCAGGATTTGTAAATGTCAGAATTGAGGTTATTTACGATATCATTACAGGTTGGATAACAAAAGATGGTTCTGTAGAATCAATATCTGTAGATGGTGATACAGATTTCAGCGAATACGCATCGTACAGACCGGACGTTGAGGTAATCATTACATATCATACATTCAAGAAAAACCAAAGCGACTAACCCGACTATACTGCTGTCGTTTAAGAATCACAACGTCCAATTGGATGTATTCGGCAAAAAAGATGGGCGCGATACGGTTTACATAATCTGCACCCACCTTTGCACCCACCCCCGTTTGGAGGTAAGAGACGCCGAATTGTATGATTACTGGTGTTCTAACGCACCACTGCACGGTAATTTTGATAGAATTACCGTGCAGTTTCTTTTTGCCTGAAAAGCCTTGATATTCAAGGCTTTTCAGCTCCCTCAGGCATAACAGAGCCCGTCCTGGAGTCATTTCCGGGGCGGGCTTTTTTTGTTTATTCGGTTTTCTACGGAGGTTCCCGTTGTAACTTTGACCGAGCCGCTAGGAAACTTTTATTTCCGTTGCAACTTCGTTTTCCCGTTGATACTTCGCCGATTTTCATTACTGCTATAATTTCGTGCTTTTTATTTCAATTTTTCCTTTTTGGTACTAAGCTTAGGAATACGGCACTACTCAGCGGTATAGTAGTACTTGTCTAGCAATTCCATACACCGGATTCGGACATACGCTGCGTTAATGCACTGTTGATCATTAGCCAGCAATGGATTCACGCTGACCGTATCATGCTCCTTGTCGTATACAACAAAACACTTTTTGGCGAGAACGGAAACCGGATATCTTAGTATTGTTCTTCTGGCAGCTAATCTGTCACCAGGGTTCTGAATAAAACTACTATCTCATTTTTCGACTACCTGGCCTTTCTCGGCTCTTCCAGAATAGTAAGTAAAATAGAAATCAATAATCTCTTCAACTTTGGCAGACAGGCTTTCTTTTGAAAAAAGTGCAAGCAACAACAGCGGTTTATATGAATAGTTCATCACCATTTTGTCCAGCTCTTTTTCAAACGCCGCGGTTAATGGATTTGCTTCTGACATGTTTGTTACTAAGTCTTCAACAGATGATTTTGAAAAGTACAATATCATTTTTGAAGGTGAAAGAGAACCAGCCAATAAAGCAGATCGAATATAATCTTCAGAAAGGCCATATTGCCTTTGTATATCAGTTACCGTCAGGAAGTCACACTCACTTTCACTTTGAGCGTTTTCAACTTCGCGTAAGGATAGTTTTTGCAGCGCGGCAAGCAGTGAAATTCCTGATAATATCCCCGCGCTGGCACAGGAATCAGTTCATCACCGGCATGACCGGCCACCAGGAGAACCCCGGCACCGGTTACAGCCTCCAGGGCGAGCCGGCAACCATCATGGACATCGCCACCATCGTCCGCTCCCTGGGGATCGAGCGTGTCCGCACGGTAAATCCATTGCACCTGGACGACATGAAAGCGGTGCTGGACTGGGCTTACCGGGAGGTCCACGAAGGCCCGGTAGTGCTGATCACCCACTGGCCCTGCGTGCTGAAAAAGCTGTCTACCGAGGACCGCCGGGAGTTCCGGCCTGTGCCTGCCGTCTGCACGGTCCACCATGACAAGTGCATCGGCTGCAAAAAATGCCTGAGCACCGGCTGCCCGGCCCTGTCCTTTGACAAATATGAGCGCAAGGTGTCCATTGATCCGCTGCAGTGCGACGGCTGCACCGTTTGTGCCCAGGTCTGCCCCAAGCAGGCGATCGTGAAAGGAGCGAAGAAAGCATGAAAAGCAACGATACGAAAAGCATTCTTCTGGTCGGCGTAGGAGGACAAGGGACCATTCTGGCCAGCAAAATTCTGACCGCCGGCCTTGTCTTCGCAGGCTATGATGTGAAAATGAGCGAGGTCCACGGTATGAGCCAACGGGGCGGTTCCGTCTCCACCCAGGTCCGTTACGGGACCAAGGTATATTCCCCCATCATTGGCCGGGGACAGGCGGACATCCTTGTGGCCTTCGAGACCATGGAGGCCATCCGCTACCTGCTCTATCTGAAACCCGGCGGGAAAGTGGTGGCCAATGACTACCAGATGCCCTCCCTGCCGATCCTCAGCGGCGAACGGGAATACCCGGACAATATTCTGGAGGAACTGCAGGACAAGGCCGATACCATCGTTTTGGATGCCGCGGCCATTGCCCAGGCCAACGGCAATCCCAAAAGCATGAATGTGGTGCTGCTGGGGGCGCTGATCCAGTCTCTGGGCCTGCAGGATCTTGACTGGGTTACGGCACTGCGTTCTTGTGTGAAAACCCAATTCGTTGAGGTCAATCTGCGCAGTTTGGACGCGGGGATGCGGGCAGCGGAAAGAAATGTGTGCTGACCATTATTTCTTAATTTGTTAATAAAAAGTGGTGAAAACCAAAGGTTTTCACCACTTTTTGTGATTATGGGAGGAGATTATGACTAACTTTTCCTGTTTACCCCGGAGATCTCCACATGCATGCCCGCTGCTGTTTCAAAGATGCTCCGTATTGCCTCCAGATGCCCGTCGGAGGGGGGAGAATAGGTTTCCTGATAGCCGCCGATGTGCCGCATTTTGGAAACGCCCAGGCTGTGGTAGGGCAGGAGCGTTACCCGGGAAATTCTGTGCTCCCGATAGAACCGGGCCGTTTGCTCCATCAGCGGCAGATCGTCGTTCAATCCGCTGATCAAAGGCATGCGCATATGGAGCTTTATGCGGGTCGCTTCATCCCCGGAAAGCATGATCAGATTTTTGAGGATAAGCGCGTTATCCAGCCCGGTGAGGCTGCGATGACGGTCCGGGTCTATGCACTTCATATCGTACAGAATATCCGTCACATTGGGCATTCCGGCAAGGGTTTTCAGCCAGCGTCCGTCGCCGCAGCCGGAGGTGTCCAGGCATACCCGAATCCCTTCTTTCGCCGCCAGCGTCACCAATTCCAGGGCAAATTCCTTGTGCTCCAGCAGTTCACCGCCGCTGATCGTCATGCCGCCGCCGGTATTTTCATAAAAGGGCCGGTCTTTCAGCACTTCCTGCATCACTTCTTCCGCGCTCATCCGCTGGCCGACGGCGCGAAGGCCCCCGGCATAGCAGGAATCAACACATTCCATACACATGCTGCACAGGCAGCGGTCAATGTCGATCTGTTTCTCGCTGTTGATGACGATGGCCTGCCGGGGACAGTGCTCCAGACAGTAGCCGCAGTGAATGCAGCTGTTGGGCATGCGGATGATCTCCTGCCGGGGAGAGATCAGCTCCGGATTGTGGCACCATTTGCAGTGTAAGGGACAGCCTTTCAGAAACACGGTGGTGCGGATCCCGGGGCCGTCATCAGTGGAAAATTTCTGGATCCCACCCACAAGAATTTTCTGCTTCTCTTTTTCCATGAGGCAGGTTTATTCCGCGCTGCGGTAATGGGCGGTTCTGTAAATGATGGAGTCCTGGGCGTCCTTGTCCAGCTCCGTGAAATAGGCCATATATCCGGCAACGCGCACCATCAGGCCCCGGTAATTTTCCGGGTGGAGCTGGGCGTCTCTCAGCGTCTCATCATCCACCACGTTGATCTGAATGTGCTCTCCGCCGCAGGCAAAGAAGGTTCGGATCACCCCTTCAATCGACTGAAGACCCTTTTCACCCATTACCCCCTGGGGGTCAAAGCGGATGTTGAACAATGCGCCGTCGTGGAAATTCTCCTGTCCCATGGAGGCAACGGACTTGACTGTGGCGGTGGGGCCGTGGGTGTCTCTGCCCATCATGGGGGAAGCGTTGTCGCAGAAGGCCTCGCCGGAGAGTCTGCCGTCCGGCGTTGCCCCGCAGACAGCGCCGTGGGAGACGTTCACCGTCTGGGACAGATTGGAGAAGGAGTAGTAGCCGCCCCGGCTGTCATGCCACTGCTGGACATGGGAGGCGATAAACTGGAGCATCTCCCGGTAAACGCCGTCCACATGGGGATCGTCGTTGCCGAATTTGGCGGGCTTGTTGATGAGCAGCTGGCGGATCCGTTCCTGTCCGGCGAAGTTGTTGTCCAGAACGCGGATCAACTCATCCATGCTCAGGTCGTGGTCTTCAAAAACGCATTTCTCAATGGCCACAAGAGAATCCGCCAGATTGGCAGCGCCGGTGACAAACATGCCGGCAGTGGAGTATTTGGCTCCGCCCTGCTGAACAGAACGGCCGGACTCCACGCAGCCCTTGGTGACCATGGAGGCAAAAATGACCGGGTAGCGCAGCGCATGGTAGCACTGCATCATGTTGTAGCCGATCCGGATCTTGTTATAGAAGTAAAGCAGCTGATCTTTGACAGCGTTCTTGAGCTGCTCAATATTTTTAAATTCACGGGGATCGCCGGTCTGCAGCCCCATCAGCTCGCCGGTGGCCGGGTCAACGCCGTTGTGAAGAACAAGCTCCAGTACCTTCGGCGCGTTGACATAGCCGGCGTCGGGGGAACCGTCCGTGGTGCCACCGCCGGGACCCGGCTGGATGCAGCCTACAATGGTCCAGTCCCGGGCTTCCTCCAGGGAACAGCCCTTGCCGAGAGACATTTTCATGGCCGCTTCGTCGTTGAAGAAGCCGGGGTTTGCCATTCCCTGCTGTACCATCCGGCAGGCCTTTTGGACGATCTCTTCCGGCGTCTCTTTCCAGACCCGCAGAGCCAGAACGGGCTGGGTGGTCTGAAGCTCCGCGGCGGCGTCCAGACACAGGTAGGACAGGGCGTTGGTGGCGTCTCTGCCGTCCGGCGTCTGCCCGCCTACCACAAGGATCTGCCACATGGGATAACCGGCAAAGGAAGAGGCATACCAGCGGTCGCGCACCTCATAAACCTCACAGGACTTGAGGTAAAGGCACTCCAGCAGTTCCAGCGCCTCATCCCGGCTGATCCGCTTGTCCGCGATCACGTCCTTCATATAGAAGGGCCACATGTACTGGTCGAAGCGGCCAAAGCCGCAGGCGGTGGTACAGGCCTCAATATGGAAGAACACATGGACAAACCAGACCATTTGCAGCGCCTGCCAGAAGGTTTGGGGCGGATTTTCCGGCACAACACGGCAGTTTTCCGCGATCTGCAGAAGCTCGCCCCGGCGCTGTGCGTCCGTGCAGGCTGCCGCCTGCCGCTCCGCCTCCTCTGCCATTCTGTGGGCATAGGTGATCAGCGCCTGGGACTGGATGATGCAGGCGTTCCAAAAGTCCACCTTGGCCTGCTCCTCCGGACTCTGACTGATGGTAGCGGCAATATTCCTGCGGCACTCATCAATATATCCCCGCAGGCCGATGGTGAGGATCTTTTCATGGTCGCAGGTGGTCTCGCCGGAGACGCCGTTACGAAGGCCCACAGAGATAATATCCCGCTGTCTTGCCTTCTCAATGTCCTCCGGGAGAACCTGGGCGGCAATATCCTCCATGGAGCGGCCGAGCCAATACCCGTTCAGCGTCTGGAGGATCAGCTCCCGATCCTCGGGAGCAATGTCGTAAGGGTCGCACTTTCTGACAGGAAATTCATCAATGTCCGGGATATAAAACTTCTCCGCGGACTGAAACTCCGGGTGAAGATTTGCCCCCCGGTAACGATTGGTCGGCGTGCCGACGAGCAGCTCCCTGTCCATAATGAGCGTGGTCATATGCTCCATAATGTAGTTTACGACCTTCGCCCGGAAAATGGGGGCGGCGTCTCCGGCGAAACGCTGATATGCCTCGGTCTGCAGCACCAGCCTTTCCGCAGTGATGCAGGGGCGGGAAGCAAAATATTTATCTCTTAAAGCCTGGATCCTGTCTGTCATGGTAAGTGTCTCCCTTTTGCACAATGGTTCATCGTTATTATAATCGTTTATTCAGTATTTTTCCATAGGGATCTTTTCATTGGGAGCGGGGAAAGAGGCGGAAAGCTGTTCAACATCCTCCTCTGTGAGGACAATGTTCTTCACAGCGAAATTCTCTTCAATGTGGTCAAAGCCGACGGCCTTGGGCATGGCCGCAAAGTCCGGCAGCCGGAGCACGAAGGCCAGCAGCACCTGCACTTTGGAGCAGCCGTGACGGGCAGCGACGGCCTCCACGTTGGCGTCGTGCATCAGTCTCTCCTTGGACACATTGTCCTGCGTGACCAAAGCACCGGCCTGCCCCACCGGGCAGTAGGCCATGAAGGGAACGTGGTGCTCTCTCTGCCAGCCCAGCAGATCATATTCGATCCCCCGACTGCCCAGATTATAGAGGATCTGGTTAACACAGCAATTCCTGCCGTCAGGTACCTTCCAGAGGTCCTCCATATCCTGTACGTCAAAGTTGGAAACGCCCCAGCGGCGGATCTTGCCTTTGGCCTTCAGATCCTCCATGCAGTACACCACTTCACTCAGATCCGCATCTGCCCGCCAGTGGAGCAGGTACATATCCAGATAGTCGGTGCCCAGCAGGGTGAGAGAACGGTCAAGGCTGGAATAAATGCGCTTTCTGTTGGCATTTTCCGGATACACCTTGGAAACAATGAACTGGTCGGCCCGGTTGTAGCCCCGCAGGGCCTTGCCCACCAGCAGCTCGCTCTTTCCGTCGGCATACATTTCCGCCGTGTCGATCAGCTTAAAGCCGATGTCAAAACCATGCCGCAGACCGGCAATTTCCCGTTCTGCTTTGGTGTCGTCCTCTGCCAGCTTCCATGTGCCCTGGCCCAGCCGGGGCATCCATGCGCCGTCTGGCAGCTGCATTTTCTCAATAAACATTCTTTTTCCTCTGCACAAGCCCCTTCACCTCCGGTTGGGAGGTGAAGATTCTTTAAGCCTCTGCCTCTGCCTTCTGGCCGGTCTTGACCGCGTGCCGGTGCAGCAGATACACTGCGGCCACCAGCAGCACAAGGGAGACCACAAAGCCAATCAGGCCGGAGCCGGTGAAGCCGACGATCAGATAGCCCACCAGAGATACCGCTGCCAGTGTGATCGCGTAGGGCATCTGGGAATTGACATGGTCCAGATGGTCGCAGCTTGCGCCGGTGGAGGACAGGATGGTGGTATCGGAAATGGGGGAGCAGTGGTCGCCGAAGATGGAGCCGGCCAGCGTGGCGGCCAGGCAGGGAACGATCAGCGTGGGAGCCACAGCCTGGGCAACGGGAGCCACGATGGGCAGCAGGATGCCGAAGGTGCCCCAGGAGGTGCCGGTGGAGAAGCTGAGGAAAGCGGCAAAGATAAAGACGATGGCGGGGATCAGCGCACCGGGCACGCCCATATTCTGGAACAGGTTGCTGACAAACTCAGGGGTGCTCAGCAGCTCGCGGCAGACGCCGCCGATGGCCCAGGCCAGAAGCAGGATCACAGCGGAAGTCAGCATGGGCTCCATGCCCTTGATGATACCATGGAGAAACTCGTGGTAGGTCATGATCTTCCGGGGAACGTAGAGCAGCATGGCAGTGATCAGGGCGGCAAAGGAGCCCCAGGTCAAGGCCTGGCCGGAAACACTGTTGCCCAGAGATGCGCCGAACTTACCGGCAGTGGCGGGATCATCGCCCCAGAAGCCGCCGATGTACATCATAGACAGGACGGAAACCACAACCAGCACAACAATGGGCAGCACCATGTCAATGAGGCTTGCCTTGTTGTCCTCGATCTCCTGCTCATAGCTCTGACTGGCTATGGCAGAGAGATCGCCGGACTTGGCCTTCTGCTCGAACTGGTACATGCGGCCGTAGTCCCAACCGAAGACGCAGATGATGGCCACCATGATCAGGCTCAGCAGCGCGTAGAGGTTATAGGGGACCATGGCCAGAAAACCGGAGATGCCGGAAGAGAAAACCCCGGTGTCCACCATGTAGCCGCCCACGGCAGCGCCCCAGGTGGAAATGGGGATCAGGATGCAGATGGGGGCGGAGGTAGAGTCGATCAGATAGGCCAGCTTGGGACGGCTGATCCGGTGCTGGTCCGTAACGGGCTTCATGACGGAGCCGACGGTGAGGGCATTGAAGTAGTCGTCCACAAAAATCAGGCAGCCCAGCAGAGCGGTGAGCAGAGAGGCCTGACGGCGGGACTTGATCACCTTTCTTGCCCAGCGGCCATAGGCCTGAGCGCCGCCGGAGGCGTTGATGACGTATACCAAAGAGCCCAGCAGGAAGCAGAACAGCATGATATACATATCCGCGCGGTTGATGATTAATTCGAACATTACGCTGACGGGCGCAACAACAGGGTTGAGGCCGGAGACAATTGCGTAGATCAAGGTACCGGAGAGAACACCCGCTACCAGAGAGAGGACGACTTCCTTGGTGATGAGTGCAAGAACGATCGCCACAACAGGCGGCAGAAGGGACCATGCACCAACATAGACAGATTCCATTTTTTCTTTTTCTCCTTTTTCATAAAATAAAACAGCCGGTGAGTGATCACACCAGCTGCAGAAACGAAAATGATACCAGGAGCAAAAAAAGACGATGCCCATATTGTGTAACATTAGCTCTCCGCAGTGATGCGACAGTTGCATGCATATTCTGCATACACCCAGATCGGACTTTCGCCTCATCCGTCTTCGGCGTTGGTTCCTTTCCCATTGCCCGGAGCTTGCGGGACTCCACCAGGGACAATGCTACTGATAACGCAACGCACCTCTACTGTATTACGCTGAAATTATAGCAAAGAGAGCTACGGATTACAACAGGGTAGATTATACAAATTTTAGAAATGCTATTCTGCCGAACTTGTTCGAATTATGAAGTTTCTGTGAAGCTGCGGCGTGAAATTGCGCAGATGTCTGCGCATGGAAAAACGCCGCTTGCAATCTGAAGCCATTTGCTTTATAATCGCCAAATGTATATTTTTTGCGATTTTCGAGTAAAAGGCGGCGCAGTACAGAGATGAGCGGACAAAAAAACAATAAATCCCATATTTTCATGCTGTTTTTGGCGGCGTTTTTCTGGGGGACCACCTTCGTGGCCCAGAGCATCGGCGCGGACTATGTGGGGGCCTACACCTATCTTGCCGGCAGAAGCTGGATCGCGGTGGTCTTTCTCACGCCGGTGGTGTACGGTATGGACCGCATGTCGGATAAACGGGGGGTGGATAACCGCCGGCCCAGAACACCGGCGGAAAAGAAGTTTCTGATCATGGCCGGCGTCATCAGCGGCTGCACCCTTTTCGCGGCCAGCGCCGCCCAGCAGATCGGCATGGCCTATACCACGGCGTCCAAGGCCGGCTTCATCACCGCGCTCTATGTCATCATTGTGCCCATACTCAGCATCTTTGTCCGCAAGCGCCCTGCACCCAATATCTGGTTTTGCGTTGTCCTCTCCCTGGTCGGGATGTACCTGCTGTGCATGGCCTCGGACCGGTTCTCTCTGGAACTGGGGGACAGTTACGTGCTTGCCAGCGCTTTCCTTTTCGCGGTGGAGATCATGATCCTTGACCATTTCAGTCCCCTTGTGGATGGGGTAAGGCTCTCCCGGATGCAGTTTCTGGTTATCGCCGTCATCAGCACGGGCTTTATGCTTGTTGTGGACAAACCCTCCTGGGAGAACATCCTAAAGGCTTTGCCCGCCATCTGCTACGCGGGCATTTTCTCCAGCGGCATTGCTTATACCCTTCAGATTTTGGGGCAGAGGGACGTCAACCCGACGCTTGCAAGTCTGGTGATGAGTCTTGAAAGCGTGTTCAGCGCCCTTTCCGGCTGGCTGGTACTGCACGAGAGCATGAGCGTCCGGGAATTTTTCGGCTGCGCGCTCATGTTCGGCGCCATTCTTCTTGCCCAGACTGAGATCAAATTGAAAAAGCCAGCCTACCGCAAAAAAACTTGAAAATTCGCGCTTTTGGACAAGCTGAGGAAAACAGGCCAGGAAAAATTCCTGGCCTGTTCAGCTTGTCAAAAAAGTCCTGGCAGGACTTTTTTGACCGCTTCAACCGCCGAGCGTTTTGAAAAATTCAAAACGCTGCTTCGCCCAAAAAGCTTGAAAAATCAAGCTTTTTTGCGGCGGGTTATTGTAACGCGAGGCGGGTCTTAACCCCCTCGCGCTCCCCCGCGGCTCTATTGTCGACGATTAAAGCATAGTTTTTTGAGAGCCTCAACAGGCCAGGAAAAATTCCTGGCCTGTTCAAGTCGCAGACAAAGTCAAAAAGACTTTGTCTACGAGAGAGGGTGCACTGCACTCGATGCCTCAATGTGTGCCTGAGGCGCACATTTCGACACTCGTTTCGTGAGAAGTGTTTTCTGCGACGCACATGTCGCCGCAGAAAACGCATTAAAATTATTTTTTCGCTGCGGCGAAAAAACTCTGCGAGGCTTTGTCTACAGTCTGAAACAGGCCAGGAAAAATTCCTGGCCTGTTTCCTTACCAAAAACGAATGTTCTTTTGAAAATCAGGCGTTCACCGCGCCGCCGCAGTATTCGCATTTGCCCTCGGCGTCGGGGACGGTGGTGGCGCCGCACCAGGGGCAGGTGACGGCGGTCTTGGGGGCTTTTGCCTCCTCGGCGGCCTGACGGACCGCTGTTCGGACCTGGGTCAGGGCCGCCACGATCTCTTCACCCAGCTTTTCACATTCGCTGTACTCTACGGGGATGCCGCCCATGCCGGGCCGGGGGGCCATACCGGGGCGGGGAGGCGCTCCGCCGGGCCGCACGCCCGGCTTGATCACAGCCGGAGCGGGCCTGACGGCGCTCCCTTTGGTGATCTGCACCGGGGATTCAATGCTGCTGCTGTTGAGCCTGAAGCGGATCTCGTCAAAATAGGGGGCGTTGACGTTGATGACCACATAGAAGTCGTAGTCATAGGTGTAGCGGGGCGGATTGTAGCTGACCTCTTTTCCGTCTTTGTCCTCCCGCTTCAGCTCGGTTTTGTCCTCGTCCACGTCCACGCGGCAGCCGGTGACCTGGGAAAAGTCCAATACATCCGGGTTCGCGTCCCGTAGATTGCGGGCGGAGGTAACCATGAATTTTCCGGCGTCCTCGTCCAGCAGCAGCTTGGTGCCGCTGCCCAGAGTGCGGGTGGTGTGGAACCCGGAAACAGCCTCCTTGTTGGCCTCCCGGTAATCCAGTTGCTGGCGGATCTCCTCCACGGTGCTGCGCCGCCGGTCGGAAAACCAGGGGGAAAGCTTTGCCGCGCACTCCTTGCACAGATTTCCGTCTTCCAGCTTGCGGTTGCCCAGCAGGCCGATTTTGTTTTTGCAGATATCGCAGTATTTTTTGTCGAACAGACCCATTTTTCTTTCCTCCGTTCTATTTATTGGAAAATAGTATCAGAACTTCCCGCTTTTGCCGGAAAATCCGTCACTGTCCACTGTGGTGCCGCCCCCGCCGCTGCCGGAGCTGCTCTCTACTTTGGCGCGGATCTGGCTGGTGTGGGAGAAGTGGTCCTCCCGGACGGTGAATTGGACGCTTCCCGGCTGAACATAGCTGTCGGCTTCTGCCTTGTTGGCAACGGATTTCATGCGCAGGCTCAGAACACAGCAGAGGGCCAGGGCGGCCAGGCAGCCCAGGGCCAGGGAGATCAGAATGCCCACCAGGCGGATCTGCGGGGAGCTGTCTATGTCCAGCGGCCGGCCTTCCCGGGCGGCGCTCAGCATACTGCCGCACTTGTCCAGGTAGTCGCTGAAGCCGCCGTACCAGTCGTCCTCCCCGAAATTGTCCAGAAAGCGCTTCGCCAGCTGATCTTTCCCGTAATCGGTGAAGGCGGTATTGCCGTAGCCAAAAGCGATGAGGGAATAATCTCTTTCCGCCATGGAGAGCATGAGCAGCACGCCGCTTTTCTCCGATCCCCAGCCCAGGGAGTACGCTCTGTAGATGGCTTTCGCGGCCTCATAAACGTCATTGGTATTGACATAGTCGGTGAAATCGTCCAGGGTGATGATGTAGACGCCGCATTCATACTGGGCGGAAATGGACTCTGCTTTGCTTTCCAGCGCTGCCCACTCCTGGTCGGAGAGTAAAGAAGCGGCGTCGGTCACATTGTCAAGCTCCGGCTCTGCCGCCAGTGCGGGGACACACAGTGCCGTCAGCAGGGCCAGAACGGTGAGAAAGGAGAGTATTTTCTTCATTTCCATCCCCTCCTTTACGCCATGAACACCGCGGCGAGCCACTGTCCCACGCCGGACCAGAGGGCCAGCGCACTGAAGAGGACCGAGAGCGCGGCAAAGGTCCCCCAGAATTTCCCGTAGGACAGGGGCAGATCGCCCACCATTTTGCCGGTCTGCCCATTCATCATGAACAGATACTCTTTGTCCTGCCACCTGGTGCGCAGGGTCCACACGGGCATCAGCGCATAGTGCACCTTGCCGCCCTGAAGCCGGACGTGACAGCCTTCGGCGGAGACGGTCTCATAGCCGTGCACATCCCGGCGCATGACCTCGATGGCCGTGGCCCGGCAGCGCTTATTGGCCCGGTCAGTGCTGGCTTCGGCGCTGACGTCGTATTTGTCGGCCAGATAGCCGGGCAGATAGGCGGTGGAGAAGGGCTTCAGGTCCTGATAGTCAAAGGGCTCGATAGAGTCCATGTAGTCGTCCGGCATTTTGGTGGAAGCGTCCGCGGGGACATGGGCAAAACGCATGGAGCCGGCCCGGCGCACCTGGAAATGCTCCGTGGTGGTGACGCGGTAGTCCCCTTCCCGGCGGGAATGAGAGCGGGTAGCGTGAAAATGGCAGTCCGCCTGGGCGTCCGCGTCAAAGAGCCAGAAGGGGACGTAGATCCCTTTCAGCTCCTCAAGATGGTTGGCGGAAGAGAAGGCCCGGGGCAGAAAGGGCTTTTTCCGGTAATGGTTTTTCAGGGCCTGCTTTGCCGCCTCCTTATCCAGACGGAAAGGCAGAATATAGTCCGGCTTCAGCGCCCCGTCAAACTGGCCGGGGATGATGGTGTTGTTGCCGCAGTAGGGGCAGGACGCGGCGGCGGTGGTGGCGTCGGTGATCAGCTCCGCTCCGCAGGAGGGGCAGTGATAAGCCCGCATCGCCTCAGCCTCCGCGCCCCAGTCGCCGGAGAGGGCGGACAGGTCCCATTCCCCGTCGCTGTCCTCAACCCGGGCGCTTTCGGCCCGCTTTTCTTCTTCGGCGGCAAAGGCCTTCTCGGCGGCCGCCTCTTTTTCCGCGTACAGCGCTTCGATCTCCGCCGCGTCATAGCTTGCGCCGCAGTAATCGCACTCTAATTTGCCGGACTGGCCCACAAAGCGGAGGGGCGCTGTACAGGCAGGGCATTTATAATCGGTGATTTGTGTTGGCATAGGCATCCTCCCAAAGGATATCCGCGGCGTCTTCCGGTCCAATCAGGCTTCCGGCATCGTCAGGAAAAGGTTTTTCCTTCCCACAATAGAAGCAGAACAGGGACCGGAAGGCCCGCCGCGATCAAAAAACCGCTTCACTGAATATCGCCGTCGTCAAAGGGATCGCCGCACTCAGGGCAGAATTTGGGCGGATGGGTGGGATCGGTCGGCTCCCAGCCGCATTTGTCGCACTTGTACTGGGGCACACCGGCGGGCTTTTTGGCGCCGCACTCGGGGCAGAACTTGCCCTTGTTCACCGCGCCGCAGGCGCAGACCCAGCCGTCAGGCTGGACTTCGGGCTTTTTACTGCCGCATTCCGGGCAGAATTTGCCGCTGACCTGAGCGCCGCAGGAGGGACAGGTCCAGCTGCCGGAAGCGGGCTTGGGCTCAGGCTTTTTGGCGCCGCACTCGGGACAGAATTTGCCCGTGGCCTGTGCACCGCAGGAAGGACAGACCCAGCCGCTTGCCGCGGGAGCGCTCTGCTGAGGCTGCTGCCGGCCCATCTGGTACAGATTCTGGGCGTTCACGCCGCCGGCGTTTCCGGCCATGTTCATGCCCATGAAAGCCATGGCGGGGCCCGCGCCCTGATTCTGGGCGGCGGACTGCATGGCGCTGGCCTGCGCGCCCACCAGGTGGGCGGCGGCCCTTGTGGGGTCCATGAAGGCGGCGTTGCGCTGCATCTCCTTGATCATCTGCTCGTCTTCCTCGCTGGCCTTGACGGAGGAGACGCCCAGAGACACGATCTCCAGACCCCGCAGATCCCGCCATTTGGCGGACAGCACCTCGTTGAGCACTTCGGACAGCTCCTGGGTGTGGCCCGGCAGGGCGGAGTAGCGGATGCCCATCTCGGAGATCCGGGCAAAGGCGGGCTGCAGCGCGGTGAGCAGCTCAGTCTTCAGCTGGCCTTCGATCTGACTCCGGTCGTAGGCCGATTCCACGTTGCCGCAGACGTTGGTGTAAAACAGCAGGGGGTTGGTGATGCGGTAGGAATATTCGCCGAAGCAGCGCAGGGAGATGTCGATGTCGATGCCGGCCCGCTGGTCCACCACCCGGAAGGGGACGGGAGAGGGCGTGCCGTACTTGTTGCCGATCAGCTCCTTGGTGTTGAAATAGTAGACGCGCTGGTCCTTGGGGGCCTCGCCGCCAAAGGTAAAGCGCTTGCCGATGTTGGAAAATACCGCGCCGATGCTCTCACTCAGGTCGCCGGAGAACAGGGAGGGCTCGGTGGATGTGTCATATGTATATTCGCCCGGAACGGCGCATAGGTCCACCACCTTGCCCTGCTCCACGATGATCATGCACTGGCCGTCGGCCACGGCGATGATGGAGCCGTTGGAGATGATGTTGTCGCTGCCTCTCACGTTGGAAGAGCGGCCGGAGGCGCGCTTCTGCCCCTTCACCGCCAGAATGTTGGCGGGGATGGCTTCACAGGTAAAATACTCCTTCCACTGGTCGGCCAGTACGCCGCCGGCGGAACCCAATGCTGCTCTGATAAGTCCCATATCGATCTCTCCTTTTTTAAAAGTAATATATTATACCATATTATTTATAGAGTGTCCATCAGCGCCACAAGGTAACTTGCGCTGACGGAGGCGTAGATGAATTGGTCGATGAGGCCCTCTTTTTTTGCCTGCCTGACCTGCCGGGCCAGCTCCTCTTCCGTGTTTTCGTCCACCACCAGGACGATTTTGCAGTCCGGATTGTCCGCCTTGACCTGGTCCCGGAGCGTCAGCCGCTCCTCCAGACCGTAGGACGGATACCGGGTCACCTCCAGCAGTACGGCGAAAGGCTCGCACAGACGGCTGTACTGCCGGACTTCCTCCGGCGAGGCCGCGTTCTGCACCGTGAAATCTCCCCGGGGATCCGCGCGCAGAGACTGGGCCACAGCGTCGGCAAAAATATAGTCCTTCATGTTGATGATGATCCTGCGCACCCTTTTCCCCTCCGCTTTACGCCGTTCAGAACGTGGTGAAAGTGCCGTCCGCGTAGATCGCGAACTGATCCACAAGAAAGCCTTCAACCATATACATGCAGATCTGGGCGTGTTCGTCGAAATAGTAAACCCGGTAACCAAGAAGGTCCCAGCCTTCGTCATCCAGCTCTTTCCAGTTTTCCTTTTCCACGGAGACGTTGTAGGAATTGCTGTATATCCGGTCGCCCATGATTGAAATCATGCTGTATGTAAGCTTCTCCGAGACCTGGGTCTCCATGGTGTCCAGGTTGATCCGGGTCAGGTGCCCCATTTCACTCTCATCATCGATTATATCCACAAAATAGAGATAATTGCCGTCCACAACAAAGCCATAGGCTTTTCCTGTACTGAGCCGCTGCTCAAAGCCGTATTTCAGATTGGCGATATGCAGACTCTCCCCGTCAGCGTCGTCCTGGAACAAAAACCAGTCGCCGCCCAGACAGTAGGTGTAGTACAGCTCTTTCGCAATCAAGGTGGTGACATTCTGTCCGTCCAGATCGGAGCGGACAAGGCGGTGGTTTTCATCCGTAAAGTACATCACATCGCCGCAGACCTGCAGATAGCTGCAGTCCTTGTCATAGAGCACCGTCCGGCCGCTGCCGTCCAGATTGATCCGGCACAGCTTACTGCCGCTGCTGCCGGTGCAGATATAATACAGGCAGCCATTGACTTCCTGGAGAAAGGTGGGGCTGCCCTCCATGTCAAAATCCTGAAAATCCGTTATCCGTTTATCCTGCTCCTGACTGGCGCCAAAACGGAAGGAAATCATCTTTCGTTGGTTGCCGTTGTAAAAGTAGAGGCCGTACAGCGTGTCGCCCACAAAGGTGAATTCTCCCCCCAGCATGAGATTGGACATGGCAAGGGTCTGCTCCGGCGTATAGGAGACATCCAGCAGCGGCAGCGCCGCGGTCTCAAAGGCTTTGGGTGTGCTCTCCGCCTTCTCCAGCGTGAAGAGAAACGCCGCACCGTCCTCCTCCGTCTCGTATTCCAGGGTCCCGTCGGGCCAGAGATAGAAGGATAAGTCAAGGCCTGCCCCGCCGGTCAGATGCAGGTCAATGCCGTCCTCGGTCTCTTCCCAGACGCCGGCGGCAGCCTCGCCAAAATAGATGATCCAGGCGGTGCCGTTTTCCCGCAGACGCAGGGACATGAGACTGTCGGCGCTTACGCCGAAGGTAGCGGCGATGCCCTCCTCATCCATCACCTCGTCAAAACCCATGTCCAGGCCTGTGCAAGTCCAGAAGCCGGTCAGGTCGATCTCTTCGGGCTCCGGCTGAGGCTCCCGGTCAAAGACCGCCGGGCGGCTGTCCACAGGGGACAGGGTCGCGGGCATGGACTGGCCGTCCGCCTCCATGGTCAGTCTCAGGTTGCCGTCTTCCTGCAGAGCAAGCATGAGGGGGCTATCCTCCCCGGAGATGGTGACCTCGCCTCCGTTCTCGCCTTCCGCCCAGGTGCCGCTGAATCGCTCGCCGAAAACAACGATTTCCGCCTGGCCGTCGCTGCTCAGGTGCAGGGAGAGAACTTCCGAACCGTCCACGCCCAGCAGGGAGCGGATGCCCTCCTCGTCCAGCGGCTCGCCGATGTCCAGCCCGGTGCATACCCAGTACCCCACCAGGGGGCTGGCCGCCTCTTCTCCGCTTCCCCCGGATGAGCCGCAGCCGGTGCAGCCCAGGGCCAGCAGCAAAACCAGAAGCAAGGCAAGGGTTTTCACGCCATAGGTTCTTTTCATTTTTATTCCTCCTTGGATAATACTAATTCTCGATAAAAATCTTTAATATCAGCTTGGTCTATTGGTGCAAACCTGCGTTATCGTCACTTGCCATACACAAAGTATGGCGGCGTTGGTCTGCCTTGTCTTGCACCAATATCCCTGCGCCGCTGATTAAATCTTTTAATCAAGAATTAGTATAAAACATTCTCCGTCCGGTCTCCCGGGCGGTCAAAAACGTATACTTTCCCTACTATACTGTCATTATAAAATGGAGCGGCGAAAAACACCCTAGCCGAACGGTTAGTTTTTTGACGGAAAAAATGAAAAACCTCCGTATCATTAAGACACGGAGGTTTGAGACTGTAGACAAAGCCTCGCAGAGTTTTTTCGCCGCAGCGAAAAAATAAATAGTGTAAGTTTTCTGCGGCGACATGTGCGTCGCAGAAAACACTTCTCACGAAACGAGTGTCGAAATGGGTGCCGCAGGCACCCATTGAGGCATCGAGTGCAGTGCATCTCTCTCGTTGACAAAGTCATTTTGACTTTGTCAACGACTTTATAAACCGGGGACAATAAAATTCTTGTTGATCACGTCCCCCACCAGGGCGACGCGGTTATTGTAGCCGGTCTTGTCAAACAGCTCCTGGATGTGCCATTTCACATCGTGGACGCTGATGTGCAGTTCCTGGGCAATGGCCGGGTTGCTGTAGCCTTTGACCATCAGCCGGAGCACTTCCAGCTGCATGGGCCGGAGCTCCGTGGAGGCAGCGTTGCCGATTTGGATGACGGGGGTGGTGTCAGGGTAGATGGACTCGCCGTTCATGGTCCGGTCCATGACCGACAGCAGTTCCTCATCGCCGGCCTCCTTGTACCAGAAGCTGTCCGCCCCGGCCTCCCTGGCCCGGGTGATCAGGTCGGAGGAAGTCATGCTGGTGATGATAATGATCTTGATGTGGGGCATATGCTGTTTGATCTTAGCGGCGGCAGAGATGCCGTCCTCGTTGTTTTCCGTGCGGTAATCCATCAAAATCAGGTCGACAGGGGTGTGCTTGCAGGTGATCTCCGCCATGCCGGCGCTGCTGATGGCGGCGGCCAGACGGTAGCGCCCGCTGGAGCGGATATAACCGGCAATGCAGTCCCGGCCCATCCGGGTGTCCTCCACCAGAAGAACATTGGTCATCTTATCTCCTCCTTTTCCGGCAGTGTAACGGTCAGCCGAAATTCCAGGCGGCTCTCCACGGTCATAACGCCGCCCCGGCTTTCAATTCTGCGCCGCAGGGCGGACAAACCGCCGCCCTCGATGATAGCGCCCTCCGGCTTCTTTCCATTGTTGGTGATCGCCACTCCACATGTACCCTCTGCCTGGGTCAGCGCCACATCCATTTTGCTGCCCCGGGCATGGCGTACCGTATTGGTGACACATTCCCGCATGGCGGCAATCAGCAGACGGGCGTTTTCGCCGGAAGGGGGCAGTTCACCCCTGACACAGACCTGAACGCCGATGTCGGCGGCGGAGGCGATCAGCTCCGCAAGGGAATTAACCGGGGCAGGTGGTTCTGTGCCGACAATATCCATCATACGCAGGACCTGTCCCCAGCGCTGCCCGCCTTTGCGGAGTTCTTCCAGACTGCTTTCCCGGGAAATCAGATTGCGGGTGGACAGCAGGCTCAGGCCCAGTTCGTCGTGGACCCGCATTTTCATGGCCAGCCGCTCCTTTTCCCGGACGATCTGGTCCAGCTCAAGGAAAAGCTGCCGGGCGCGGGCGTTTGCCTCCGCCAGGGCCTGATTTTCCCGCTCCAGCTCTGCGCGCTTTTCGTGCAGCTCGGTCACGTCCATGGCCTGCACCTGGGTGTATTGGCCGCCGCCGGCGTCGGTCACGGCGTTTTCCGCAAACTGCCACAGCTTCCCGTCGGGGAAGCGGAAAAGGGGCGCGCTTTCATCCGCCGCCGTCACACCGGACTGGGGTTCTTTCAGGGCCCGGTGCAGCTCTTCAATATGCTGCAGATCGGTGCCCAGCAGCTGGCGGCACAGCCGGTGCATCTGCCGGTTGCAGAGGATGATGACGCCGTTCCGGTCCGCAAAGCAGATACCGGAGGGCAGGTTGTCAAAGGCCTCCTTTACGGAAGAGCGGCCCAGCTTTGGCCTGCGATGAAATAAGCTCATGTCCGCGCACCCTCCTTTTCCACAGTCAGACGGCAGTAGCACACATCCTCGTCCTGATCCGTCTCCGCTTGGGGAAAGCGCACGGCGAGGGGAGACAGGTCCGCCTGGGACTGGAGCATCAGCAGCATGTGCAGGGCGCTGCCGCTCTGGCTCACCACCACATTCAGGGCAGGCAGATCCTCCCAGACTGCCTCCACCACGGCTTCAAAGAAATCATAGAGCGTTCCGGCGGCGCTGCCGTTGATGCTCTCCTCCAGCTCCACCTTTACGGCGCAGGCCGTACCGGTGAGCCGCAGGTTGGCGGCGGATTCGTTCAGGCAGAGCAGCAGCTCCCGGGAGGGCACCGCGCCGGACTGATCGGCCAGGAACACCAGATTGCTGCGGCGCTTGAGATAAGCGCCCACCACCGCGATCCTGCCGTGCAGCAGCCTGGCTGTTTCGGTGTCCTCCGCCGCGTCAAGAAGGCGGAGCAATTCGGCCATCCGGGCTTTTGCCGGAGAAATGGTCTGCTGCACCGCGTCCAGGAGACGGTTTCGCTCCTGCAGCGCACAGCGCCGCTGCTTCTGCCGGTTCTCCTCCTCCAGAAGCGCAGAGCAGCCCTGCAGCTCCTCCTTTGTCTCATTGAGCTGGGACAGCACGGAAAGCAGCTCCGAAACGTCCTCCTGCCAGAAAACATGGCCGCCCCGGATGGGGGCTTCGCACAGGCGCAGCCCCTTGTCCAGCATAACCGGCCCGCTTTGGGCCTGCTTCAGCAGTTCTTCTGGGACAGGCCGCGCCGCAGCGGAGGATAAAAAGAGCTGACCGTTTTCATCGGTGATCTGAACGCCCACGGTGGAGGCGTCGAACATCTCCCGGTAATGGGTGTTGGACGGGATCAGAGCGCAGTGAATACAAAGCTCCAGAGTGGCGGCGTACATCAGGCAGAACACGGCGGTCATATCGCCCAGCAGAAAACGCAGCCAAGGGGCCTGAGAGTAGTAAAGCAGGGTATAGATCAGCAGCAGGCAGACCGGCAGTACCGGCTGCCAGATCAGCTTGCGGCTGAAGGGAATACGGCATTTTTGCCAGATCCCGGCCAGTGTGAGCAGGGCGCAGAGCAGCAGCCAGCCCGCCACCAGCACATAGCCGGGGCCGTAGCCGTTGTCCGCGTCGGTCCACAGGGGGGCGTGTGGAGGAAAAGTGAACACCAGCTGGTGCAGGTCGTTGGTCAGCACCAGCAGGAATAAAATGGCTGTAAAGACGCGAAACCACGCCGTCCACCCGGGCAGAGGTTCATCCTCCGGCTTTCCCAGGGACACGGCCACCAGCACGCCCAGCATGGGGATAAACAGCATGGGCAGGTAATACAGATACCAGAGGTAGCGGGGCAGGTGGGGAGAGAAAAGCTCCGGTGAGAAATAATATTTTACGGTCCGCGCCAGAAACCAGAACACCATGAAAGCGGCAATGGCGGTCAGATACCGGCGGATACGGACATGAATGATCCGGTTCCGGACAGAGACAGTCCAGGCAGCATAGAGAAAAATATAGATGGCCGAGCGGGTCAGACCCATATAATCCGAGTGAATGAAGAGCATGTCGAGAAAACGGCAGACAACGGCAGTGAAAACCAATGCGGCAGCCGCCCACAGGCAGATCGTCTTTTCCTTTTCACCGTGCATGGGTCAGCCTCCTGTCCTCAAAAGGATTTTTGCGGGCGCTTCCTTCTCGTTTCCATTATAATGCGTACTGAACAAAGCTGCAAGCCTGAAAGCTTTGGCTTTCAAGGCCAACTGGCTTTGTTCAAGTGCAAAGGTTTTGTACTGATTTGCACAAACCCTTTCCAGCTTGTCCAAAAAGTCCTGTCAGGACTTTTTGGACAAGCTGGAGCCGCAGACGAAATGTTCGTCTGCGGCTTACGTGCGGGAATTATCCTTTTGTACTGTGGTCGTCCAGGATCGCTTTTACCAGCCCCTCGGCGGAGATCTCATGGGAGAGAATAAGGGGGCCGGCGTATCTGCGCCTCAGGGCGCCGGCGGTGGTGGGTCCGATACATACGCATGTGGAACAGGCAGGGACCGCGCCGTATTCCGCGAAGAAAGCGTCTACCCCGCCGACGCTGGAAAAGCAGAGGTAATCCAGTGTGGGAAGATAATGCTCCGCGTAAGAAGTAATCTGGGCGTCGGGGACGGTGGTATAGGTATGAATATCGTGAACATGCAGCTTTTCCTTCAGCCGGTCAAATAAAAGGGGGGAACCCTGGGCGGAGCGGAAGAGGTAAACCGGTTCTTCCGGCCGGACGGTTTGCAGCAGCTTTTCGGCCAGCGCCTCGCCGGTGTACAGGTCAGGACAGAGATCGGCCTGGAAGCCATGCTGGGACAGCACCCGGCCTGTGGCGGAGCCGATGACGGCGAATCTGCACCCGGAGAGACGGCGAAGGTCCACGGACTGCTCCCTGAGCAGGGCAAAAAAGCGCTTCACGCCGTTTCCGCTGGTCAATACGATCCATTTCGTGCCCCTGTCGAAAAGGGCGTTCAGATCAAGCTCCACCGGCAGATCACAGACAGTGGAGCGCTGGACACAAAGGGCTTTTGCGCCCAGCTCCTCCAGCATGGGCCGGAGTCTGCCGGAAAGGGACGACGTTCCGGTCAGCCCGACGGTCACGCCTTCAAGGGGCCTCGGGATCGTGGGCGAAAGGTCCAGCGCGGCCACGTTTCCGACCACGATCACCGCGGGAGGCTCGACTTTCATCAGACGGGCTTTTTCGGCAATGTCGCTCAGTGTTCCCCGCAGGGAGACGCATTTCGGCGCGTTCCCGCCGGACAGAACAGCAGCCGGTGTGCTGCCGCTCATTCCGGCCTGGATCAAAAGGCGGCAGATCCTCTCCAATTGACTAAGCCCCATCAGAAAGATCAGCGTGCCGTCCAGCTTCGCCAGCTTCTCCAGCTGCTCCGGAAGCCAATCGTCAGAATCGGCCGTGTGAGCGGTCAGCACATGAAAGCTCCGGCTGAGCTTCCGGTGGGTGACAGGGATGCCCGCCGCGGCAGGGATGGCAATGGCGGAGGAAATGCCGGGGATCTCCTCATAGGGGATACGGGCTTCCTGCAAAGCCAGGATCTCTTCACCGCCACGCCCGAAAACAAAGGGGTCGCCGCCCTTCAGACGGCAGACCAGCTTTCCTTCCCGGGCTTTTTCAATGATTATCGCGTTGATTTCCTCCTGGGGAGCGGAATGTCTGCCGCTGCGTTTACCCATGTATATCCGCTCCGCGCCGGCGGGACAGGCGCTGAGCAGCTCCGTGTCGATCAGATCGTCATAGATCAGCACGTCGCAGCCGCGGATCTTCTCCAGCCCTCGCAGGGTGATCAGGTCCGCTTTCCCGCAGCCCGCGCCAACAAGATAGACTTTTCCGGTCTGGTTATCCATTTTTCCCCTGCCCCCTTTCGGCAAGAAATGTGCGGAAGCTGTCTTCTGTAAGGGGCGCGTTTTGCTCCATGCACAGCAAGAACAGTTCTTTGAATGCGGCTGACCGGTCTTCCTCAAGAGGAAAAGCGGCCTTGATGGGGGGCCTTGCCGCTTCAAGGAAGGACAGAATTTCGTCAAGACGGTCGGGCAGCAGGGCGTTGATCCGCTCCTTCAGATAGATGGCGGCGCTTGGGCTGGCCCCGCCGGTGGAGATGCCCACAGACAGCGCACCCCGCTTGACCAGCGCCGGAAAAAGGAAGCTGCAGGCTTCCCTGTCATCGACCACATTTACGGGGATGTTCCGCGCCCGGCACAGTGCGGAGATCCGGTGGTTGAGGGCTGTGTTGCCGGTTGCGGCAATGACGAAAGACATGTTTTCCAGCATGTCGGGCTGAAATTCCCCCACGTTCAGCCGGAGCGCCGGCATAGCGTAAAATTCTTCCGCAAAAACAGGGGAGACCAGGTGGATCACCGGCCCGTAGGGCAGCAGCTTTTCCGCCTTGCGGAGAGCAACTTTGCCTCCGCCCACGATCAGACAGTTTTTCCCCTCGATATCCACAAAAAACGGGAAATAGGCCATGGTACATCCTCCCCCTGGCGTTCATTCATAGTAATATTGCGGGCCGCTCCCGGTTTCAAACCGGGACAGCTTTATCCCGAATACCCGGTCGATCACGCCGGACTGATAGATCTCCCCGGGGCTGCTGTCGCCCTGGACGCTGCCGTTTTCAAGGACGATGATTTCATCTGCGTATTTCATGGCGAGGCGGATGTCATGGAGCACCATGACAAGGCATTTTCCCTGGTCCTTCAGGCCGCAGGCAAGGTTCATCAGATTGAGCTGATGCCTGACGTCCAGAAAATTGGTGGGCTCGTCCATCAAAATTGTGGGCGTGTCCTGCGCCAGAGCCATGGCAAGATAGACCTTCTGCCGCTGCCCCTCGCTCAGCTCCTCCATGCTGGCCGCCGCCACATCTGACGCCCCGGCCAGAGCCAGGGCCCGGTCGGCCATTTGCAGATCCTCGGGGAGATATCTGCGGGGATAGGAGAGATAGGGAAAACGGCCATGCAGAACCATCCGCCGAGCAATAATGTTGGGCGTGTTTCGCTTTTGGGCCATATAGGCGACGCATTGGGCTCTTTGCCGGGGAGAGAGGGTATCGGCGGAAACGCCGTCAAAGAGGATCTCGCCGCCCCGCTTTTCGTTCAGACCGGTGATCGTTTTCAGCAGGGTGCTTTTTCCGCTGCCGTTGGGGCCCAGAAGGACGATCAGCCGGCCCGGCGCGAAGCGGAGACAGATATCCCGGAGCACAATGTGGTCTCCGTAACCGGCACTCAGCTGTTTTAACTCAATCATGGATGCGCCCCTTTCTCTGCCGGAGCAGCAGAACGATGAAAAACGGTCCGCCCAGCAGCGACAGCACAATACCCACCGGCAGCTCATAGGGCGAAAACAGGACCCGGGCCAGCAGATCACAGAAGGTCACCAGCGCCGCGCCCCCCAGCGCACAGGAGCAGAGCAGGGGAAAGCTGTTTTCCCCCACCGCTTTGCGCATGATATGGGGGACGATAAGGCCCACAAAGCCCAGCATTCCGGAAAAGCTGACGGCGGCGCCGGCCAGCGCCGCGGACAGGGCGAGGAGGATCAGGCGCAGGGGCTTTGCGCGAAGGCCCAGGCTCTGGGCGGTGTCCCGGCCCAGCATCAGCACGTCCAGCTCATTGGAAAGGGAGAGGACGAGGAGAAAGGCGCTGAGGATGACCCAAAACGCCGGGGAGAGCTTGGTGAAAGTAAGGTTGGCAAAGCCGCCGATCCGAAAATCCGAGTAACCGTTCAGCGCCTCGGGAACAAAAGTGATCACCGCGTCTGTCACGGCGCTGAAAATACTGGAGACCGCCACACCGGATAAAACCAGCGTCATTTTGGACGCGCCGGTTTTTTCCGCGATGGCCAGCACGGTAAAAACAGCCAGCAAGGCGCCGGCAAAGGCGGCGAAGGGCAGGGCGGCGAGGGCAGTTGGCGCAAGCGCCGTGCAGAGAATGACCGCCATACCGGCGCCCGCGTTGACCCCGATGATGTTCGGCGCGGCGAGAGGGTTTGACAATACGCACTGAATGACCGCCCCGGCCACGGCCAGCGCCATACCGGCCAACAGACAGCCGCAGGTCCGGGGCAGCCGGGTGAGCAGAATGATGTTTGCCTCAACCGTGAAACGGTCTCTGCCGGACAGGATGCGGAGAACAGTCCCCGGCTCGATCCATACCGCGCCGAAGCAAATGCTGAGCAGCGCGGCGGCAAGCACCAGAAGGATCAGGATGAGAAAGGGTTTCGATTCAGTTTTCTGCCGGGTACAGGATATCCGCCAGCTTTTCATAGGCTTCCCCCCAACGGGCATTCGGCTTTAAATTATACAGGGAATTATCCAGCGTGTAGAAATTGCCGGTCTGGACAGCCCGCAGCGTGCTCCAGGCCGGATGGGAGAGGAGCGCGGCTTCCAGCGACTGCATGGCGGCGTCACCGTCCTGCCCCTGCAAAACGGCAAAAACATAGTCCGGGTCCGCCTGAAGAATGGCTTCCATGCTCAGCTCCTCCAATATGGCATTGTCATTATCGGCAATATTGACGCAGCCCAGATCTGCCAGCATCTCTCCCAGCAGATTGTCGGTGCTGCCCTTTATTTTGCAGGAGGAGCCTGTGGCCCTTATGCACAATACCTTCGGCGCGGAGCCGTCCTGCCGGGCAATGGCCTCTTCGATCTGCTGCTTCAGGGCGGTGCCGTAGGTCTCATAGTTGCCGCGCTGGCCGGTGATCCGGGTGCAGATGTCCAGCATGCGCAGGTAGTCCTCAAAATTCTGAACGTCGAAATAGGCGACCGTTATCCCGGCAGCTTCCAGGGTCTCTTCCATCTCCACGTTGGAGGCGGTGTTGCAGCTGCCGATGACCAGATCCGGCTGAGAAGCCAGCAGCACCTCCACAGAAGGGGTTTTTATGGCGCCCAGATTCTGCACGCTTTCGTCCAGACCCAGGTCAAAGGAGGTCCAGCTGTCGTTTGCCGTGGCCACAATGCTGTCCTTCCCCCCGGCCATGCACCAGATGTCCGCAAAACTGCCGATCAGGACAGCAACGCGCTGGTGACTTGTGACGGAGACTTCCCGGCCAAGATCGTCGGTGAAACAAATGGCTTCCCCGCCGGCCGGCTCTTTTGCGGCGGGCGCTTCCCCGCAGCCGGCCAGCGCGAGAAGCAGCAGCACGGAAATGATCCGGATCAAAAGCTTCTTTTTCCTCATTATGCCTGCTCCTTAATTACTTTCTTTCAAGTATATCCGCATGTTTCAGAACAAAACGCCCAAAACAGCGCTTTCCTGTATTCAGCCTGCCGAAGGGCGACGGCAAGCGAGGAAATTGATACTAATACCTGATAGAAAGGTTGGAAAAGACTTCTGAGCAGAATTTGCGCCAGACGAGGCGGAGACCGCAGAGCATAATGGATATATATGGTCAAGGGCTCTAACGAAGGCTGGCACAAATTCTGTCGGAATGAATCCAAGATTTCTATTAGGTATTAGTATTACAGCAGCTTTCTGACCTCTTCCAAAGACAGACCTGTATCATGGGATATTCTGGCCAGATCGTCAAACTCCGCTTTCCATTTCTCCGTGCCGTAACCGGAGGAATATTTGACCCGGACCTGGCCGTAAGGGGTCTGAACAACGCGGTTTTCCCGCTTGAGCACATAGCGGCGGCAGAGACTCTCCCGAATACCGATGGTGCTGGTGTTTTTGAAAAACAGCGCCACCATCTCATCCCGCTGCTCCACGCGGCAAAGGCAGCTGAGAACCACGCCGGGGCGATTTTTCTTCATGCCCATGCAGATGTATCCCGCATCCAGCGCACCGGCTTTCAGAAAGCTGTCGATGGCAAAGCCGATATCCTCCGGCGTCATGTCGTCCACATTGCAGCAAAGCTCCACGACCTGCTCTCCGCTCTCGCCCAGCAGGGCGCGGACACAGTTGAGCCGGTCAAACTCCTTGCTGCCTGCGCCGTAGCCCACAGCCCGGGTGGTCATGGCGGGCATCGTGCCGAAGCTTCCGGCAAAGCAGGTGAGGAGCGCCGCCCCAGTAGGGGTGCACATCTCGCACGGGATCTCCCCGGGAAAAACGGGAACACCCCGCAGCAGAAGCGCCGTGGCGGGAGCCGGTACCGGCAGAAGCCCGTGGGCGCAGGACACCGTTCCGTAGCCGGTGCACACCGGGGAACAGGTCACCCGTTCAGGGGACAGTTTCTCCATCATCAGACAGACTGCGGTGATATCGGCCAGGGCGTCCATGGTCCCCAGCTCATGAAAGTGGATGTTGGACATCTCCCTGCCGTGCACCTCGGCCTCGGCCCGGGCGATTTTTTCGTAGACTTCCTTTATTTTGGCGCCGGTCTGCGGACTGAGGGGGAGGGTGTCCACCACGGAAAAAATATCCGCCAGACTGTGGTGATGGTGGCTGTGCTCATGGTGACTGTGTTCGTGGCGGCCGCCTTCGCCCCGGTGCTCTTCCTGCCCGTTAAAGCTGACTTTGAAGTGTGTGCAGCCGATGCCGTGGCTGGAGATTTTCTCCGCGGAGAAGACAATGCCGGGGATCCCCAGCCCGTTCAGCTCCGCCAGGATCGCTGCGCTGTCCGGAAACAGCTCCAGCAATGCCCCGGCCAGCATATCCCCGGCTGCGCCCATGGAACAATCCAGATAAAGCTCTCTCATTATTTTCCTCCCAAGTGGTTGATCATGCTGGCCAGATAGCCCGCGCCGAAACCGTTGTCAATATTTACCACGCTCACGCCGCTGGCGCAGGAGTTGAGCATGGAGAGCAGGGCCGCGACGCCCCCGAAGGCGGCGCCATAGCCCACGCTGGTGGGAACGGCGATCACCGGGCAGTCAGCAAGGCCGCCGATGACCGAGGGGAGAGCACCCTCCATCCCGGCCACAGCAATGATGCACCGGGCGCTCATGATCTCTTCCGCGTGACTGAGCAGGCGGTGGATGCCGGAAACGCCCACGTCATAGAGCCTGCATACCTGATTTCCCAGGGCCTGGGCCACCAGCGCGGCCTCCTCGGCCACGGGGATGTCCGTGGTGCCGCCGGTGGCCACCACAATGGTGCCGACGCCGTCCGGCTCCGGCAGCTGGCCCACAATACCCACGCGGCTCAGCGGGTCATAGCTGATCGCATATTCCTTTCCCACAAGCTGGGCGGCTTCCGGGGTCATCCTGGTGGTCAGAACCGGGCTCTGGCCCGCGGCGAGAAGGGATTTGGTTATGGCCAGGATCTGCTCCGGGGTTTTCCCCGCGCCGTAAATCACCTCGGCAATGCCCTGACGCAGCTCTCTGTGGTGATCCACCTTGGCAAAGCCCATGTCGTCAATGGGCTCCATTTTCAGCTTGGTCAAGGCTTCTTCCGGCGACAACGTTCCCGCCTTCACTGCGTTGAGAATATCCAGCGTGGTATTTTTCTTCATAAACGATGATCCCTTTCTTGCAAAAACGCGTAGGCGTGATTCATGCTTTTTAAGCTCTTTTTGCGATTATAGCATACCCGGCGAGAAATGAACAGCCTTGCTTTACGGGGCGTTCCAATCAGGTCGGGATTGCCAAAACCCTTTTCGCGGGTTAAAATAAACTCATAGTGTCCTCACACACCGGCTGTGCCGGAGCGCGGGGACGAGACAGAGCGGGGGAGAGATACCGGAATGATGAGTTTGCAGGAGTTCTTTTTGGAAAATCCCCGTGCCGCCATCGGCCTGTCGGGCGGCGTGGATTCTACCTTTCTGTTGTACGCAGGCTTGCGATATGGGGCGGATATTCAGCCTTATTTTATCAAAACCGCCTTTCAGCCCGCCTTTGAGATGGAGGACGCCCGGCGCATCTGCGCTGAGCTGGGGGTGGAGCTGAAGGTGATCGGGCTGGACGTTCTGGCCCAGGCCCAGGTGGCGGCAAATCCGGCCAACCGCTGCTATTATTGCAAAAGAACGCTCTTTTCCGCGTTGCGGGAGCGGGCGGCGGCAGACGGCTATACCCTTCTGCTCGACGGGACAAACGCCTCCGACTCTGCCGATGACCGGCCGGGAATGAAGGCACTGAATGAGCTGAAGGTCCGCTCCCCGCTGCGGGAATGCGGGCTGACAAAGGCGGATGTGCGCTCCCTGTCGCGGAAAGCCGGTCTCTTTACCGCGGATAAGCCGTCTTACGCCTGCCTTGCCACCCGGATCCGCTGCGATGAGCCCATAACGGAAGAGAAGCTGGCCCTTGTGGAAAAGGCGGAGAATTTCCTCTTCTCTTTGGGCTATTCCGATTTTCGGGTTCGGCTGAGGGACGGGGCGGCTTTGCTCCAATTCAAGGCGGAACAGATCGAAAGGGCCCGTACTGAAGAGGAAAAAATCTTTGCCGCGCTCAGGCCCCTGTTCAAGTCGGTTTCCATTGATCCTAATGTCAGATAGGGCAGACCCTGCCGGGCTGCTGTGCAGAAAGATATGCCGCAGGCGATTTTTCGCCTGCGGCATTTTTGCGCTTCGCAGCGGACGGAGCGCTGTCCGGCTTAATATTTTGCAAACATCTTGCAAACCTTTTCCAAACATGCCCGGCCTAAAATGGGGCGCAAGCTGAAAAGCGAAGGAATAAAGAAAAGGGGTATTAACCATGTCTAAACTTGTTGAAGCAAATGAAAAAATCGCGGAGGCCGTCGTGGGCGGCTACAAGAAAATTGAGACCGGCGTTGTGGAAGGTTTTGAGAAAGTGACCGACAAGTGCGTGGAAAAGCTCTTTGCCAGAGAGGGCGAGTCCGTGGAGGACGCGAAAAAGCGCCTGTCCGGCGGCGTTTCCGGGAATACGGAGAACACAGAAGAATAAGAAAAGCAAAAAGCGGGCAGAACTCGACAAAACATGGTTTTTGCGCTATCATTAGCCTGACCTTACAGCCCCGGGCGGACAAAAAGACCGCCGCAAAGCGCATCGGCTGAGGAGAGGGAGAGAGATCATGAACAGACCTGAATTTTATGAGGAGGACCTGCTGTTCTTCTTTAACGGCAAGCCCCGGGAGCTGGCGCTTTATGAGGCGCTGCTGGGGAAAATGGAGGAGGCCTTTCCCGAGAGCGCTGTCAAGGTGCAGAAAACCCAGATCAGCTTTTACGGACGGCATCTCTTTGCCGCCGTGTCCCTGCCCAGAGGCAAGAAAAACTTCCCTGAGCACAGCATCCTTGTTACCCTGGGGCTGCCGTATAAGCTGGAATCCTCCCGGGCGGCGGTGACAGTGGAGCCATATCCCGGACGCTGGACAAACCATGTGCCCTTATGGTCGGAGGAGCAGATCGACAGCGAGCTTCTGACCTGGCTGCGGGAGGCCTATGCCTTCTCGGAGAGCAAACGGTAGAAAATGATTTTGATTAAAATGCCACGGCTGAAAAATCAGCCGCGGCATTTTGCTCATTTGTTTATCCGGCTTTTTGCAGGCAGCCGTCCACCATTCGGAACACATGGTCGGCGCTGTGGGCCACGGAGGCGTCGTGGGTGACGATGACCACACAATAGCCGCCTTCATGGGCAAGCTGGCAGAGAATGTTCACCACATTCTTTGTGTTCTCCGCGTCCAGATTTCCGGTGGGCTCATCCGCCAGCAGTATTTTGGACCCGGAGGCCAGAGAGCGGGCGATGGCCACCCGCTGTTGCTCGCCGCCGGAGAGCCGGGAGGGATAGCGCCGGAATTTCTCCTCACCGATGCCCACCTGCTTCAGCAGGTGCTTTGCCTGAGCCTGGGCCTCTTTCCGGGAGACGCCGTTGAGCTCCATGGGGTAGCACACGTTTTCCAGCACCGTCAGCAGGGGGAAAAGCTGGAAAGCCTGAAAAATCAGGGAGATGTCCTTCTGCCGGTAGCGGTCCATGTCCTCGGCGGCCAGGTCCCGGCCGTCCAGGGAGATTTTCCCCAGACTGGGCCGGTCCAGCCCGGCCAGCAGGGACAGCAGCGTGGTCTTGCCGCTGCCGGAGGGGCCCAGAATAACGGACACCTGGCCTTCGGAGAAGGAGCAGGACACATTGTTCAGCGCCGGACGGGCTGCGCCCTTGTATTGATAACTGACCTGATCCAGTGTAAGTTCACGCATAGTGTTTTCCTCCTCTTATTCTTTGATCTGCAAAAGTTCCAGCGGATTTTTCTTTGTGGCGATGAAGGCGGTGACGCCGGCCCCGGCCAGACAGCCCGCCGTGTACAAAATCAGCTGCAAGACCAGGGACTGTGGCGCTGACACGCCGGGCAGAAGCAGCAGCACAACGAGCAGGCCCAGACAGAGCCCCGTCAGCGCGGGCAAAAGCTGCCCCAGGGCCATGGAGCCCACTGTGCGGCGGCGGGGCAGACCCAGCACCCGGAGAATGGAAATCTCCCGTCCGCACTGGACTACCAGCAGGGAGGCCAGCGCCCCGGCGGCCACCACCGCCAGGACCTGCACCACCGGGTAGAGCACCCGCAGCAGGGTGTTGCTCCGCTCCAGCGGCTCCACGGCCTGGGTGAGCTCCGTATCCCGCATGACGAAAATCAGCTCCGTCAGCGCGCTGCTCCCGGTCAGCACCTGCTCCGCAAATTCACGAAATTCCGGCAGTTCCTTGTTTTGCGCCGGGTCAATGCGGAAGGAATAGCTGGTGTAGGCATAAGACTGGCCGTTTTCCTCCAGCAGGGGGATCAGGGTCTGGGCGCTGAAAATGACGTCGCAGGGGATCTCGTCCGAAGAGAGGTAATAGCCCACAATGTCGGCAGGCTGGTAATAGTCAGACCAGAACAGCATAATCTGCTCTCCCGGCTGGGTGTTCAGCAGACGGATCAGGTCTGAGGAGAGGACCACCGCGTTGTCACCCAGCGCGCCGGAGAAGAAATCCTCATCGGTGACCGAGGGATCACAGTAGATGATGGAGAGACTGCCGTTTTGAAGCTCCGCGCAGTCCTCCGCGGACCAGTAAGCCCGGTAGTTGGTCCCGACCACATATTCGCCTTCCTGTCCTCCGGCGGTCTCCGTTTCCGGGAGAGCTTTGCCCTGGGGCAGGGCGGCGCTGCCGGTATTAAACTCGGAGCTTACATCCAGTATGCCGCCGGCCACCTTGTTGACCTGGGCAAACAGGCCCTTTTCCTCCAGCGCCCTTGCCATATCCCCGGGGAAGAAAGCATAACCGGGCACATAGGCGCCGCTCTTGTTGAGAATCTGCCCGTCCACCTCCACGGTGGTGTACAACTGATCCATCCGCTCCTGGTTGCGGACAATGCTGCTCTGCAAAAAGCACAGGCCCACCAGAAAACAGGCTGCTGTCAGCAGAGAGAGGAGACTTTGCCCGCGCCTGCGGACAAAATGCCGCAGCACCCAGCGCATGTCGCAGACCAGGCCTCTGCCGGCCTTACCGGCAGGCGGCGGGGTGAACAGCCCCTCCCGGCTGATAGAAAGCGGGGACACCGGAACACCGGACGGCGGGGCCGGGGAATTTACTCCTTCGCTTTTGCCCCTTTGCGCTTCGGGCCGGGCGTTGGCCTGAAGCTGCTCCAGCACGGGCCGGCCGGTGAGGGAACGCAGGGCGGCAAGGCTGAGCAGCAGGAAAAGAAGCACCATGGGCAGGGTCAGTACTGCCATATTGCCCGGGGAGAAATGAATGCTGACAGGGTAATCTGCGGCGATGCCGGACAGGGTCTGGCGCACCTTGTCCAGCCCGTAGTGATAGGCAAACACGCTGCCCAGCAGGATGCCCGCCGTGCCGATGAGCCCCAAAGGCAGCATGGCCTGGGCCACCAGACTGCGCCGTTTGCAGCCCAACGCCCGCTGCAGGGCCAGCTCTTTGCGGCGGAAAACCGTGAAGAGAAAGACGGTCAGCACCAGCGCCAGCAGCGCCACAGCGCCGAAAATTACCGCGCTGGTCGTGGCCGACTGGTACAAGGGCCGTGCCGCGTCGGCAAAGTTGGTCCAGCCGTTGGGCACAAAGCTGAACTGCCAGCCCAGGGCAAGGAACTGATCCTCATAGCGCTTCAGAAATTCATCCTGGTCCTCCATGCTGTGCAGGGCCACAGAGGTATAATACCGGTTGGGGAAAGGCAGGGTGATAAAGTCCTCCGGCAGGCAGCTGTCGGGGATAAAGATGGTGCCGATGCGGCTTTCATCCACGCCCCAGCCCGCGGTACAGTATACGATGCCCACGATCTCCAGACTCTCATGGACGGAGCCCAGCTGATCCAGTGACTTGCCCTCTGCATCCAGGCTGATGGTGGAGGAATAGGGGGTGTCCAGATCCCAAAGGGTCACATCCAGCCGGTCGCCCACGCCCAGACCGCTGGTCTGGGCCAGCTGCAGGGGGATAACGCAGACCCGGTTTCCGTTTTCGTTGTCGTTAGCATTCAAAAGCCGGCCTTCCGTGAGCACATAATTCTCGTTAAAGGAGGCCATGGCCGTCATGTCCTTTGCGGTGATCAGCCCGGAGGAACGGATGTTGATGCTCAGCAGACGGATATCCTCCTCCACCCCGGCAAGCAGCGGGTCAGTGTAATCGATGGCTTTGCCGGCAGTGAGGGGATAGGCGTAGAGGCCCTGTTCTCCCATGGGCTGGAGGAGGGAATAGTTCACGCCGCGCAGATCGATATTGTGCAGCTTCAGAAGGATCTCCTGCCCGGGCACCAGCTGGGACTGTATATCCTGGATCTCCTGCAGATCGTTGCTGAAATACAGAAAGGACACAGAGGGCAGGCCCGCAAGGGTGTCCGGCAAGCCTTCAATCAAGGTCCAGCTCCCCACGGAGCAGGACAGGCGGTAGCGGTAGATCTCGCCCAGAACGTCGTAGTCCCCCTCCTGCACGTCGGGCGTGCTGCAGCGGCCTTGCAGATAGTATGAGGAGTAGGCCGGGTCCGTCAGGTATTGGGCCACAGTGGCGGCGGTGTAATGGTTGTCCATGGTGTAGGTGCCGCAGCGCTGCACGTCGATCAGGGAGACCAGCTCACTGTCCTCAATCAGATCCAGACAGGCGCTGATATCCCGCTGATCCGGGTCGCCGGACAGGGGCGAGAAGCTGCCGTAGGCCCGGTAGTAGCCGCCGATCTCATTGATGGCGTCGGACAGCACCCAGCCCTGCAATGCCTGGGTCAGAAATGCCGCGCAGCAGATGGCGCAGAGCAGACACAGGCACAGCACCCTCACCGGCTGCCGCAGGCTGGAGCGCAGACTGATATTTTTCCGAAACATGGCGTTCCCTCCTATTCGGATAAGCTTCTGCTGAAAAACAATTCAAATCAAATGGAATAGTAAAGTAAGTATAAACCGGCGTTTCCGCCTTGTCAATAACGATTCAATTATCGTTGAACAGATCAATCTTGACAGTGCAGCGGATTATGGTTAGAATAGGCGGGACTATCCGATATGAGGTGAGCGCAGTGATCTCAAACAATGAATACAATATCCTTCTCACCATCTGGAAGGCGGGGCACGCCCTGTCCGCCCAGGAGATCGTGGAGAATATGGAGGACAAGAGCTTTAAAGACAGAACCATACATTCCATCCTTACGGCCATGCTGGAAAAGGGGCTGATTTTTGTAGACGGGCAGCGACTGTCCTCCCGGATCTACTGCCGGCTGTTCAACACCAGTCTGAGCTTTGAGCAGTTCCAGTCCCGGCAGATCATGGACAGCCCGGTCTACCGGCAGGACAAGGCCCAGGTGCTGCCCGGCATCCTCTCTGCACTGGTGGAGGACGAGGATATCGGCCCGGACACGCTGGATAAGCTGGAAGCGCTTTTAAAAGAGAGAAAGAAGAGGCTCAGGGATGAGGCTGACGGTATATAATCTGATTATGTCCCTTGTGTGGAGCAGCCTGTGCATTGTTATCTTTTGCCTGCTCCGCAGGAACTACAACTTCATTCAGAAATACGGTGTCTTTCCGCTGATCGCGGTTTTGCTGCTGGGCCTGTTCCGCTTTTTTGTGCCCATCGAGCTGCCCTATACCAGGCTCATTCTATCCTACGACATTCTCCCGGGCATTCAGCAGTGGTCAAGGCGGAGCAGCGGACTGTTTTCCCTGTCCTACGGGGCGCTGCTGCTGGGCCTTTGGGCCGCCGTGTCCGCGATTTTAGCGGCAAGGCTTTTTCTCGGCATTGCCCTGCAACGGCGGGCCATCGCCCAACTTCCCCGTCTGGACAGCGAGGAAGCGGAGCGCGCCATGGAAGAGCTGCTCGCCGGAACAACACACCGGGGAAAATATACGCTGATCGTCTCCCCCAAGGTGCAGATCCCCTCGGTGGCCGGCTTCTTTTCCCCCACGGTGCTGTTGCCGGTTATGGAGCTGAGCCGGGAGGAACTGAAATACATTCTGCGCCATGAGCTCAGCCACTTTGCCGGCCGGGACGCCTTGGTAAAGCTGTTTATCGGTATTTTCCAGGCAATATTCTGGTGGAACCCGCTGGTCTACGGGCTGAGAAAGGATCTGGACTATGTTCTGGAGCTGCGCTGTGACGCCCGCGCGGTCCGGGAGCTGAGCGGGGAGCAACGCATCGGCTATGTGGAGGCGGTGTGCTCCGTGATCCGTCAGGCAAAGGGCCAGGACAGCGCCATGCCCAATTACGCTCTGGCGCTCAGCGGACGATACGGCAAAAGCAAGCTGGTGGAGCGGATGAAGCTGGTCCTCTCCCAAAACACGCCCGCACGCAGGCTGCCCGCTTTTTTCGTTTGCGCAATGGTCCTGTTCCTGCTGGCGTCCTATGCGGTGGTTATCCAGCCGGCAAGTAAACCCCCGGCAGAAGAGATAGAGGGATATGTTGCGATCACGCCGGAAACGGCCTATATTCGCCACGAAGACGGCCATTACTTCCTTTGTGTCGAAGGAAGCTTTGTAACAGAAATAATTCCCGAGGAGCTAAAAACCGCGCCCTATGACGGGCTGGAGATCCGGGAGGGAGGATAAGAAAACAGACAGGCAAGTCAGTTCACATTCTGATTTGCCTGTCTTTTCTTTTCCTGCAAAAAAACACTGGACAAATGGAACAAGATGTGTATAATTGTATACAATTATACAAGAGCACAAAAAGGAGGCAATACGGGATGCTGGAGCTTTCGTCCAAGACCAATCTGCTGGAGGAAAACGACTATAAATACTCACTCCAGGACGTGCCGGAACCGATCCTGTACCGGGATGTATACAGCTATGACGAGGTGCCCAAGGTGGCCTTTAACCACCGGAGGGTGCCCATGAACATGCCCGAGGACATCTGGATCACAGACACCACCTTCCGGGACGGGCAGCAGTCCGTAAACCCCTATACCCCGGATCAGATCGTGGACCTGTACAAACTGATGGCCAGGCTGGGCGGGCCTTACGGCCTCATCCGCCAGACGGAGTTTTTCATTTACAGCCAGAAGGACCGGGAGGCGGTGGAGCGCTGCATGGACTTGGGGCTGCGCTTCCCGGAGATCACCACCTGGATCCGGGCCAGCAAGGAGGATTTCCGGCTGGTGCGGGATCTGGGCATCCGGGAGACGGGAATACTGGTCTCCTGCAGTGATTACCACATCTTCAAAAAGCTGAAAATGAGCCGCAGGCAGGCCATGGAGCACTACCTGGCCACGGTGAAGGACGCTTTTGACGCGGGGGTCATGCCCCGCTGCCATCTGGAGGACATCACCAGAGCGGATTTTTACGGCTTCGTGGTGCCCTTCGTCAACGAGCTGATGAAGCTGTCCCAGGAGGCGGGCATCCCGCTGCGTATCCGGGCCTGCGACACCATGGGCTACGGTGTGCCCTATACGGAGGTGGCCCTGCCCCGCAGCGTGCCCGGCATCATCTATGGCCTGCAGCACTACTCCGATGTGCAGAGCGAGTATCTGGAATGGCACGGCCACAACGACTTTTACAAGGCCGTGGCCAACGCCTCCACCGCCTGGCTCTACGGGGCCAGCGGCGTGAACTGCTCCTTGCTGGGCATCGGCGAGCGCACGGGGAACATCCCCCTGGAGGCCATGGTGTTTGAATACGCCTCCCTCCGGGGTTCTCTGGACGGCATGGACCCCACGGTGATCACGGAGATCGCGGACTATTTCACCAACGAGATCGGCTACAAGCTGCCGCCCATGACCCCCTTTGTGGGCCGGAATTTCAATGTGACCCGGGCCGGCATCCACGCCGACGGGCTGTTGAAGGACGAGGAGATCTACAACATCTTCGATACGGAAAAACTGCTGCACCGGCCGGCCATGGTGGCCATCAGCAAAAACTCCGGCCTTGCGGGCATCGCCTACTGGATCAACCAGAATTACCGGCTGAAGGCGGAAAACATGGTGGAAAAGCACGATGAACTGGTGCAGGAGCTGAAGCTCTGGGTGGACGCCCAGTATGAGAGCGGGCGCACCGCGTCCCTGTCCACCGAGGAGCTGGAAGTGAAAATTGAGGAGCTCTCCCACGGGGAGCTCAGGAGGCATGAGGTATGAGAGAGCATAAAAGCATTTCCATCGCGGACCAGATATTCGAACAGCTTGAACGGGACATTCTCACCGGCAAGTACCCCAGAGGGGAAGTGCTCAGCGAAATGCGCCTTTCCACGGAGCTGGGCGTCAGCCGTACGCCCATCCGGGAGGCCATACGCCGCCTGGAGCAGGAGCACATCCTGGAAGAGTCTGGCCGGGGCATGGTGGTCGTGGGCATATCCCGGGAGGATATGCTGGATATGTACGAGATCCGCGTAAGGATAGAGGGCCGGGCGGCGGCCCGGGCGGCGGAGAACATCAGCGCCGAGCAGCTCAAAGAGATGGGCGATATTCTGGACCTGCAGCGCTACTACATTGAAAAGCAGGAAAACGGGGCGGCGGACAGCTCCGACCACATCAAAAACCTGGACTCCCGCTTCCACGAGCTGCTGTATGTGAGCAGCGGCAGCAAAGCCTACCGGGACACTCTTCTGCCCATGCACAAAAAGATGACCAAGTACCGCAAAGCCTCCGTGAGCAAACAGAGCCGGGCGGTCCACTCCCTCCAGGAGCATGTGGCCATCTATGAGGCCCTGAAGGCCAGAGACGGAAAGCGGGCCGAGGAGCTGACGCTACGGCATGTGGAAAACGCCAGAGACAGTATTATGAGCATGGAGATATAAGGCAATGGGAATGAATATTGTTGAAAAAATTATCGCGGCCCACTTGGTGAGCGGCAGCATGGTCCCCGGTGAGGAGGCCGCTCTGCGGATCGACCAGACCCTGACCCAGGACGCCACGGGCACCATGGCCTATCTGGAATTTGAG
>JBJDXP010000134.1:0-1758 GCA_051866735.1 Candidatus Limivicinus sp. | reverse complement strand
GACCACGGCTGCTGCCAGTCCTTCACCGACGCGCTGCACACCGTGGAGGGCAAAAAGCCGCCCAAGGTGGCGGGCACCGACGAGGTCATCAAGATCCTCTACGGCTGCGAGGGCTACTACGTCAACGACGTGGACGACCGGATCGTGGTCCATGGGCAGCAGGACATGACCTTTGATCAGGAATTCGTGGCCTTCGACCTGGAGACCACGGGCCTGAGCTCCCGCAGTGACCGGATCATTGAGATCGGCGCGGTGATTTTAAAGAATGGGGAAGAGATCGACCGGTTCCAGACCTTTGTGGACCCGGAGCGGCCCCTGGAAAAAAAGATTGTGGAGCTTACCGGCATCACCGACGAGATGCTGAAGGGCGCGCCCAAGATCGAGGAGGTGCTGCCGAAATTCCTGGACTTCATCGGAGACCGGGTGCTGGTGGCCCACAACTCCGATTTTGATACCGGCTTTATCCGCTCGGAGTGTAACCGCCTGGGTTATGATTACCACTATACGGCGGCGGATACCCTGATCCTATCCCAGAATCTGCTGCCCCAGCTGAACAAATTCAAGCTGAACATCGTCTCCAACGCCCTGAGCCTGCCGGACTTCAACCACCACCGGGCGGGAGACGACGCCATGACCTGCGGCCTGATCATGTGCAAGCTCCTGCAAAAATTAGAGGATGAACAGGACATCCACACCCTCCAGGCCATCAACCCCGCCATGGTGGCCCTGCGCTCCGGCGGACGGATCACGGACCGGCAGGCCAGGCACATCATCCTCTTTGCCAAGAACCAGGTGGGCCTGCGGAACCTCTACCATCTGATCTCCGACTCCAATCTGAAATACTTCAAGCGGGTGCCGAGGATCCCCAAGTCCCAGCTGATGGCGCTGCGGGAGGGCCTGATCATCGGCTCCGCCTGCGAGGCGGGAGAGCTGTTCCAGGCCATCCTGGACCACAAGAGCGACGACGAGCTGAAGCGCATCGCGTCTTTCTATGATTTTCTGGAGGTCCAACCCCTGGCCAACAACCGCTTCATGCTGGCCAATGAAAAATACGAGGCCAAAACCGACGAGGATCTGCGAGAGTACAACCGCAAGATCGTATGGCTGGGAGAAGAACTGGGGAAAATGGTGGTGGCCACTGGCGACGTGCATTTCCTGAACCCGGAGGACGAGGTCTTCCGCCATATCTTGCTGGCCACCAAGGGCTTTGACGACGCGGACAAGGACATGCCCCTGTATTTCCGCACCACCGACGACATGCTGGCGGAGTTTTCCTACCTGGGGGAGGAGAAGGCCTACGAGATCGTGGTCACCAACCCCAATAAAATCGCCGACATGTGCGAGACCATGCGGCCGGTGCCCCACAACCTGTTCGCGCCCAAGATCGAGAACTCCGTGGAGGACCTGAAAAACCTGGTCTACGGCAAGTTCCACCGGCTCTACGGCGACAACCCGCCGGAGGTTTTTGTGAAGCGTGTGGAAACGGAGCTCCACGACATCATCTCCTGTCACTACGATGTGATTTACATGTCCGCCCAGAAATTGGTGCAGAACAGCCTGGAGCACGGCTATCTGGTAGGCTCCCGTGGCTCCGTAGGCTCCTCCATTGTGGCCTACATGTCTGGCATTACGGAGGTCAACTCCTTCCAGCCCCACTACCGCTGTCCCAATCCCCAGTGCAAGTACACCGAGCTGAAGGTGCCGGAGGGCTACAACTGCGGCGCGGACCTGCCGGACGCGGTGTGTCCCAAGTGCGGC
>JBJDXP010000133.1:0-1769 GCA_051866735.1 Candidatus Limivicinus sp. | reverse complement strand
ATCTCCCTGGCCCACAAGGGGGTGCTGTTCCTGGACGAGCTGCCGGAATTCCGGAAGGACACCTTGGATCTCATGCGCCAGCCGTTGGAGGACGGGGTGGTTACCATCTCCCGGGCCTCCGGAGCGGTGACGTACCCGGCGGAATTCATGCTGGTGTGCGCCATGAACCCCTGCAAATGCGGCTGGTACGGGGACCCCTCCGGAAGATGCCGGTGTTCCCCCCAGGCGGTGGCGGCCTACCGAAGCCGGATCTCCGGCCCGCTGCTGGACCGGATCGACATTGTGGTGGAGGTTCCGGCGGTTGCCTTTGAGGACCTGCGTGTCCGTGGGGAGTCAGAGCCCTCGGCATCCGTGAAGCAGCGGGTCAACGCCGCGAGAGCCATCCAGAACCGGCGCTACGGCGAGTCCACCGGCATGTGCAACGCCAGAATGGGCCCCGCCGAAATGCGCAGCTACTGCGGCCTATCCGACGAAAGCGCGGCACTGATGAAGAGTGCCTTTGAAACCATGGGCCTGACGGCAAGAAGCTATGACCGTATCTTAAGGGTAGCCAGAACGGTAGCCGACCTGGAGGGCAGCGAATCCATCCAGTCCCACCACATTGCCGAAGCCATCCAATACCGGGCCGTAAACCTGGGGAATCGATAAATGCAAAATTCAAAATTACGTGAGCGGTTACGTTGGATGCGAAAGAGTTGGATGACAGAGGAAGCCTCCCTTGTGCAAAGGGAGGTGCCCCAGTGCGCACACTGGGGCGGAGGGATTGTCGCGGAGAATGTTACGGATTTGTACAAACTAAGGCGAATACGTACTTCTGCCGCAGATAGATGTTGCGAATTTGCCCAACATTTTGCTTGACGGCACCCACCTACCGCACAATCCCTCAGTCGGCTACGCCGCCAGCTCCCTTTGCACAAGGGAGCCTTCCTCAATCGTCCGGCTTTGTACGAGAAAATGAACTGCGAAAAAAACGTTGGTTTTTTGCCGAGGGAACAATCGACGCAGCAGAGTGAGACGACAGAGGAAGCCTCCCTTGTGCAAAGGGAGGTGCCCCAGTGCGCACACTGGGGCGGAGGGATTGACGCGGTAAAATGTTGCGGATTCGCAGGAACTAAGGCGAATACGCACTTCCTTCCGCAGTAAGATGTTGCAACTTTGCTAAACTTCCCGCAAAATCCCATTTCGAAAGGAAAAGAAAACCATGGCAAGAAAGAAAAAGAAATCCAATCAGGAGGAAAAGCCGGGGGCCTGGACCGGGTTTCTTTTTGCGGGACTGTTTGCCGGATTGCTGCTGGTGGATTTATACACGGGCTGCAGGATTTGCGCGTACCTGTCTGCCATCCCGGCATTCTTGTTTATCCTGTGGTGTATTGCCCGCATTGGCTAGAAACACCCAGGCCAGACTCCTGACAAAAATATCTGATAAAGAGGTATGAATATGAAAGAAATCTTCCTGTTAAAGCTGGGCGAAATTGTCCTGAAGGGCGCCAACAAGCGGCAGTTTGAAAACAAGCTGCGGCAGAACGTCCGGCGGCGGATGAAGCGCTACGGCAATTTTGACGTGTATATCCTCCAGTCCACGGTGTACGTGGAGCCCATGGACGACGAGGCCGACGTGGACGGGGCCTGGGAAGCCTGCGGAACCATCTTCGGCGTGGTCAGCCTGTGCCGGTGCCGCCCCTGCGAAAAGAACGTGGACGCTATCTTCGAGGCAATCGAAAACTACCTGGGGGACGACCTGGACTGCGCCGCCTCCTTCAAGGTGGAGT
>JBJDXP010000132.1:0-1774 GCA_051866735.1 Candidatus Limivicinus sp. | reverse complement strand
CCTGGATTCCCGTCAACGCATAACGAGGAATGTCATTGCGGCGGCATGACGTCCAATGCCGCATAAAGGTCGCGCTGCTTTTCCAGGACCTCGCAGACTATCGGCGCCCGTCCGGGTTCGCAGATGCTCTGGATGGATTCCAGCTCCAGCAGCAGCTTTTCCATCGTATAGTCCTTGTACAGACCGTGTTCCTGCATCTTCCTGTTGATGTATGCCAGGTATATCAGCGCAACAAACTCGACGAACAGCTTGCCGTTCAAGGATTCCTCGGATGACGCCAGAAGCCTCCTGCAGTTCAGCCGCTCCTTGAGGTTTCCAAAGGCCTTCTCCACGATGTCCTTTCCCCTGTATGTTCCCAGCGCCTCAATCGGGTCCTTGACCTCGTTGCTGACCAGCGCGAAGAAGCCATGCAGCTGCCTTGCCTCGCGGACGGCGTCCTCCTTGATTTTCACCGTGATTCCACGCTTCGGCGTCTCGCGGACCTCGAAGAACTGCCCGTACGCCTTCTCATGCCTGTCGACACGGCGCCCTGAAAGCAGTTCCTCGCGCAGCCCGTCCAGGCGTGCATTCAGTTCAAGTTCCTCGTCCGCGGCCTTCTGGACGCTGTAGTAGACATGCAGATACATCCGCCTGCTCCCCGAAATGACGTCCTTCTTGTACGGGCGTTCCTGGGTGTACTCCCATTCCATTGTCTTCGAATCGCATCCAATGCCGTATCGGGAGTCATGGTTTCCATAGTCGCGGATGCTTTCCCTTACTTCGGCAATGCGCTTCCTCACAAATGAAAGCCCCGTGCCGACGGCGACGATGAACTTGTGGTGATGCCGGTAGAGCCGGTCTATGTTCGCCTTGCTGTAGAAGCCCCTGTCCATGACGAATTTGACCTTCCCATATCCGAGGATGTCCAGCTCCTTCACAAGGGTGTTCACCGTCTTCACGTCGGGGATGTTCCCCGACAGCTTGCGGTAATAGAAGGGCAGCCCTGATTTCTCGCCGAACAGCAGGAGGAGGTTGATCTGCGGCAGGCGGTCCGACTCCTTGTTTTTTCCGTATTTGACCTGCTTCAGCGTCTCCGAGTAGCTTGATATGCTCGTCGAGTCATACGCCCAGTATTCCCTTTCAAGACGGCGCCTCCCCTGGAGGCGGGCAAACGAGCGGACGGATTCCTCCGATATCGAGGCGAACAGCCTGCTGCTGTCCTGTGAGGAAATGTCCTCGCCGCAGGGATGCGTATGGTTGAGCGCCCAGTACTTGAAGTACATCATCGCGCGGTTGCCGCCCAGAATGAGGTAATAGACGATGGACAGCAGTCTGCGGTAGCCGTCCGGAAAGCAGGCCCGCAAGTCGCCGACTATGCCCAGCTTCTCACCAATCTGGTCCAGAAGCCATGTCGCGCCGTAGAATGAACGCTGAATCTGCGTCACGGGGACAGGTCCCCGCCTGCGCGTTCTCTTGACGGCATCTGGTTTTCTGCTGCATCGTCCGTCCGTTGGAACGACCTCTCCGGATTCTGAAACACGGCCGATCAGCCTCCTGTGAGCCCGCGACTGATGCTTTTCCTTGTCCCAGTAGGAAACGGATTCGTATGCGTAGGTGATGCCGGAACGCTTGTCTTTCTGATGAATGATGCCCATTGCAGTCCCCTGTTATCGTTATGCGTATGTAATATAACACATAACGATGAATGCGCAACAAAAAAGCCTGGATTTTTTGGAAATCCAGGCGAAAATACTGGGATTACAGCGTTATCTCGTTATGCGTTTACGGGAATCCA
>JBJDXP010000131.1:0-1808 GCA_051866735.1 Candidatus Limivicinus sp. | reverse complement strand
GTGGAGATCAAGTCCATCGCCCGCGAGGCGGGCAGCCGCACCAAGATGGCCGTCTGGTCCAGCGACCCGGACGTGGATCCCATCGGCGCCTGCGTCGGCCCCAAGGGCGGCCGCGTAGCCAGCATCGTGAGCGAGCTGGGCGGCGAGAAGATCGACATCGTCAAATACAGCGAATCCCCCGAGGAATACATTGCGGCCTCCCTCTCTCCCTCCGAGGTCATCAGCGTCACCATGCTGGAGGACGGAAAGAGCTGCCGCGTCATCGTGCCTGACGGCCAGCTGTCCCTCGCCATCGGCAAGGAGGGCCAGAACGCCAGACTGGCAGCCAAGCTCACCGGCTATAAGATCGACATCAAGCCCGAGTCTGAGGCTTAATCTTAAGAAAGAAAGGCGGCAGCGGAATGCAGAAGAAAATCCCCATGCGGCAGTGTCTCGGCTGCCGTGAAGCAAAACCCAAAAAGGAGCTCATCCGCGTGGTGCGCTCCCCCGAGGGCCAGATCAGTCTGGACTTCAAGGGCAAGGCCTCCGGCCGCGGCGCATACATCTGCCACGACCCCCAGTGCCTGAAAAAAGCCATCAAGTCCAAGGCGCTGGAGCGGGCCTTTTCTACCCAGATCCCCCCGGAAATCTACGATAAACTGAACGAGCAGATGGAGGGCGGCCAATGAGAGAAAAAACGCTGAATCTCCTTGGCCTGATGCGAAGGGCCAACGCCCTGCAGGTGGGCGAGACCAACGCCGGCGCCGCCGTGAGAGGCGGCAAGGCAAAGCTCCTCCTTCTGGCAAGGGACGCGTCCGACAACGCCCGCGGCAGGGCAGAGGGCTTCCTCTTCGGCCATAATACCATTGGCCTGACCCTGCCCTTCACCAAGGCGGAGATCTCCGCCCATGTGGGGGTAAGCGGCTGCTCCATGGCGGCGGTGACGGACATCGGCTTTGCCAACGCCCTGATGAAGCTCCTTGTGGAGCTGTCGCCGGGGGAGTATGAGGAAGCCGCAGCCCAGGTAGAACAGCGTTTTTCCAAGGCGGAGCGCCGCAAAAAGGAAGCAAAGGCCCACGAGAGAAACAAGAGGACAGGAAAAAGGAGGACTAATATATGAGTATGATTAAGTACAGAGTGCACGAGGTGGCAAAGGACTTTAATGTGACCTCCAAGGTCATCAGCCAGATCCTGACCGACTATATTGCGCCTCCTAAGAACCATATGCAGGTGCTGGAGAACAATGAGCTGGATGTGATCTTTGAGTACATGACCCAGCACAACCAGGTGGCGAGCCTGGAGGAGGTCTTTAACGTCAAACCCAAGACCGAGGCTCCCCGCAAGCCCCAGCCCCAGAACCAGAATCAGAACCAGAACCAGAACCAGAACCAGAGAAACAACGCCCCCGCCCAGCAGGGCCGGCAGGATAAGGCCCCGGCAAAGCAGGATAACCGCCAGCAGGGCCAGCAGGCCCCCCGCCCGGCCGCTCCCCAGGAGCAGCCCAAGGCGGAGAAAAAGGATAAACCCCACACCCCCCGCCAGGTGGCGGAGAAGCGGGTAGTGGACACCCGCGGCGGCGTAGCCGTGAACATCGAGAAGTACAACGAGAAGTTCGAGGACATGGCCGGCGACAAGACCGGCGGCCGCAATATGGGCCGGGGCGGCACCAAGGAGAAGATCGGCAACAAGAACAAGCAGCGCCAGAACTCCCAGGCAGCCTCCGCCAAGCGCCGTCAGGAAGAGCGGGACAAGATGCAGAAGCTCCAGCTGGAGATCGCCAAGAAGCAGCAGCTCAAGGTCCAGATCCCCGACGAGATCAGCGTGGGCGA
>JBJDXP010000130.1:0-1818 GCA_051866735.1 Candidatus Limivicinus sp. | reverse complement strand
ACTGAAAATCCCGGCCTCGTTGTAACCACGTGACCGGGATTGCTGTTCTGCGTGTTGCGATTATAGTTCTTCAGGTGACGTAAGGTCGTCGTTCTGCGGATCCCCCTTGTAGACGTATTTGATGCCGAGCAGGTCAAAGACCATCCTCTGCGTCTTGGTAGGAGTGGTGAAGATGTCCTTGTATTTCCCGGTGAAGTGGACCTTGGAGTAGGTCTCCACTTTGTCCAGCATGTCTGATTCCGACCAGTATTTGCGGTCTTTTTCCGGGATGGCGTCCACCGTCCTGCGGAGTGCCGAGAGGATGATGAGCGCGATGAAGTTGACAAAGATCTTCCCGCGGACCGTTGCGTCCGAGTGGTTTCTCAGACGGTTCAGGTCCAGCAGGTTCTTCAGGTCGTCAAAGCCCAGTTCCACGCTACCTCGGTCCCTGTATTCTGCAAGCGCATCCGGCGCCGTCTTCTTCTTCGTCCCCATCAGCACCCAGTAGCAGCTGTCACTGTTCAGGTACTCTTTCAGGGCGTCATCATTATAGGCGACCCTGCGGCCTCGCTTGGGCGTGTCCGTCACCACAAAGTACTTCTCGTACAAGTCCTTGTGCGACTCCAGCGGAGTGCCGTCCACTAGCTCATCCATACATTCGCGGAGCTTCTGCATGAAGCCGGCCACAATCTTGTCCCGGCGGACCGGGTCATAATAGACATGGAACCAGGTCCGGCCGTGCTCCGTTGTCCTGTAAACAGTCTTGCCGTAGATGATGCCGCCGTCCTCTCCCTTGATGACGTTGGCGGGAGCAACCAGGGAGTCCCTGTTCGCCGTAATCAGTTCCTTGCCCAACTTGACCGACGCGGGTATGGGAATGAGGAACTTGACGCCGTGGGCGGTGAGGTTCTTCAGGTTTTCCGCCGTGAAGAACCCCCTGTCCCCGACAAAGGTGAAGCTCCCGATGTCATACTTGTCCAGTTCGTCCAGCACATTGTCCAGCACGGCCTTGTCCGACATGCTGCCCTTGAGCTCCCTGTACCACAGCGGAAGTCCGCTCCTGCAGGAAGAAAGTAGCGCAAGATTGATCTGGGGGAGGTGCTCACGGTCACGGTTGTACCCGTATTCCGCGTAGGGGTTAGACTTGCCGTAGGTGCTGATGCTGGAGATGTCAAACAGCAGGTTCGACGAGGGTTTCTGGCAGGAGAGCCACTCCTTCAGAAAGGTATTGATATGGTCCTGGTCCAGCCGACCCAACAACTCCGATATCCGCTGGGTTGACAGCCCCAGACTTCCGAACCCTCTGTCCTCCAGCCACTGAGGGCTGCGCGAGAAAGCCTTCCCGCGGCAAATGTCGTAGTAGGCAAGAGCCAATATGCGCTCCGCGTCCTCCTTCCCGAACACTTTGGAAAGGGGCTTGGACACGCCCGTACGCTTTACCTCCTGCTCCAGGATGAGCCGTTGGCCCATCAGTGTGGTCGTCGAAGCCGTGTCTATCTCCTTGACCTTCTTCTCCAGTGCCTCCATCTTCTCGCGGTTGCGGTAGTACTCGTTATAGACGGGTTCCCCGTCCGGCCCCAACTTGCCGATGCACTTGCGGTCGTGGGTTGAATAGCCCTTTTCCTTGTCCCGGTAGGAGCGGTCCTCATACAGGTACACCGCCCCGTTCTTCCCTTTGATTTGTATCACTTTATAGCCTGTTTTCATACCTTTCTCAATATGGTTACAAATATAACCATATTATTTGAGAAAAACAATACCCCAAAGCAAAAAACTTGCTTCGGAGCAGATTATTTTGAGGGTGGCGTCAAATGGTTACAGCGGATGCGGGAATTTCAG
>JBJDXP010000129.1:0-9347 GCA_051866735.1 Candidatus Limivicinus sp. | reverse complement strand
AAGGGTCTAAAATGGCCCGGTCATTCTGAGCGTAAGCGAAGAATCCCGTGAACAGGATGCGAAGCGCAACCGGACGTGCTCCTTCGTTTAAGGGGCTAGGCAGACAGTCGCCTGGGCCCGCCGCAATAAAATTTGACGAATGGCGTCTGGATGATTATAATACCGGCATGAGGGCGCATAAGCTTGGGTATCAAAGCTTTGGAGGATGCCATGAAACGTCTTTGCGCCCTGATCCTGCTCTGCTGTCTTCTGCTCACCGGCTGCGGCGGGGACAAGGTAAAGGAAAGCTATCAGAAATTTGCCGACGGGCTGAACGCCCGGACCGATCTCCGCTTTACCGCCGAGATCCGGGCCGAGTATGAGGACAAGAGCTGTGAATTCACCCTGCAATACAGCGAGGACAGCAAAGGCTGCACCGTGGAGGTGCTGTCGCCGGGACTCATCAAGGGCGTCAAGGCCCGGCTGGAGGCGGACAGCAGCAGTCTGGAATACAGCGGCGTGATGCTGGAGACCGGCGAGCTGGACCGCTACGGGCTGACGCCCATGTCCGCCCTGCCCGCTTTGGTGAAGGCCCTGCGGGAGGGGCACATGGACTCCTGCTGGACGGAGGGGGACAGCACCGTACTGCGGCTGATCGCCGAGGACACGCTGACTGCCGACGTCTGGATGGACGGGGAGAGCATGATCCCCCGGCGGGCCGAGCTGATAAGCGACGGACAGGTGCGGGTTTTCTGCACCATAAGCGATTGGAACTGAGGAAAAGAAATGAACGACCTGCAAAAGAGAACCTGGGCGGAGATTTCCCTGGAAAACCTCCGTCACAACTACGAAGCCATCAGAAAGAGCCTGCCGGCCGGCTGCCGGTTTTTAGGCGTGGTCAAGGCCGACGCCTACGGCCACGGCGCCCTGCCGGTCTCCCGGCTTTTACAGGAGGCGGGGGCGGATTATCTGGCCGTCTCCTGTCTGGACGAGGCGCTGGAGCTGCGCCGGGGCGGCATCACCATGCCCATCCTCATTCTGGGCCACACGCCCTATGAGTACACCGGCACCCTGATCAGGGAGAAGATCACCCAGACCGTCACCTGTCTGGCCAAGGCCCTGGAGTATTCGGCGGAAGCGGTCAGGCTGGGTAAGGAGCTGAAGATCCACATCAAGCTGGACACCGGCATGTCCCGCCTGGGCTTTCTCTGCGCCAGGGATTATTTCGAGGAGGGCGTAGACAACGTGATCCGCTCCTGCCGTCTGCCCGGGCTGAACCCCGAAGGGGTGTACACCCACTTTGCCGTGTCGGACGAGCCGGACGAGGACAGCGAGGCATATACCCGTGCTCAATTTAAACTCTTTATGGACGTGATCGCCGCGGTGAAGGCCCGGGGCGGCGTGGAGTTTTCCATCCGCCACTGCGCCAACAGCGGCGCCACTGCCGCCTACCCGGAGATGGCGCTGGACATGGTGCGTCCCGGCCTGCTGCTCTACGGCTACGGAGACAGCAGCGGCAAGCTGGGCCTTCTCCCCTGTATGCGCCTTGTGACCACCGTCAGCACCATCAAATTCTACGAGCCGGGCACCAGCGTCAGCTACGGGCGGCGCTTCACCACCGGCCGGCGCACCCGCATGGGCGTGCTGGCCATCGGCTATGCCGACGGTCTGCCCCGGCTGATCTCCAATAAGTGCAGCTTTGCCGCCAAGGGCGGCTTTGCGCCCCAGCGGGGCAGCATCTGCATGGACATGTGCATGGTGGACCTGACGGAGCTGCCCCAGGTTGACGTGGGCAGCGAGGTGGAGCTTTTCGGGCCCATGAACAGCATCTACAAGCTGTCTGACGCGGCCCAGACCATCCCCTACGAGCTGCTCTGCGCTGTGTCCAAGCGTGTGCCAAGAGTGTATGACTGAGAGGCTGCTCCCATGAAATTGAACCGTTTTCTGAAAAATTTACAGAAAAAAGATGCACTGTATAGGAAAATGTCCTCCGGCGACCTGCCGGGCCTGTCTGATGCGGACCTGTATTACGCCGTCACCGTCCGGACAGAGAGCAAGGTAACCGCCTGTAATGATCTTCAGGAAGGGATTGCCGCGCTGAACGACAAGGAACGGATCTTTTATGCGGTAAACTACCTGGAAGTTGAAGTAAACAACGGCGGGCTCTGCCAGTTTTTCGTGAACGAAAGCCGGGCTGTCGCGCCTCTGGTCAGTGAATACCTGGGCATGATCGGGGCCTTTGCTCAGCAAAAATTATATGACGATTTCATCGGCAAATACCATATCGACGTAACTGATCTGTCTTCCTTTGATATTGAATCATTTGAGGACTTTACCGCCCAATATGAGCGTTATCCCTTTGATGAATTTGACGATGCGTTCTATAAAATGAAACCTTTGCAGGATTATCTCACCAAGTTTGTCAGGGATAACATCGAGGATTTTTAAACAGCTGGAGTAACATAGACTCCCGCAAAGCTCCGTCATCCTGAGCGCAGCGAAGGATCCCGTAAACAGAAGGTCTTTGCCTCTGAATACGGGATCCTTCGACGTTTCACTCCTCAGGATGACAGTTTTTTGGGAGAGGTAGGCAGTGTTTTACTCCTCGATCACCCAGGGCAGGTCCACGAAGCTGGGCTCGTGTCCCATGGCGGGGAGCAGCTTGCCAAACACGTCCGCTGTTTTCATTCGCAGGCTGGAGGTGTTGATACAGGGATGACAACCGAAATACTCCTCTTTCAGCAGATCCCGGTCCACCAGCAGCCGCACCGCGCCGCCTTTGTCGTTCATCAGCCCCAGGATACTGACCGAGCCGGGAGTGATGTCCAGATATTTCTCCATGTGCTCCGGAGAGGCAAAGGACAGCCGGGCAGAGCCGATCTGCTTTGACAGCAGCTTGGTCTTAAAGGGCTTCTCCCCCGGCATGATGAGAAGATAAAAATCCGTCTGCTGCCGGTTGGTCAAAAATAAATTTTTGCAGATCTTGCACTCCAGCAGCCCTTCCACCTGCTCGCAGGCCTCGATGGTGTCCGCGTGCTCATGGTCCACCCGCCGGTATTCCAGCCCCAGGCTGTCCAGCAGGGCGTAGCAGCGCATCTCCTTTTCCATGCGGCCTTCCGCGCCGCCGTTGTAAACCTTTGGATCAATATACATCTCTTTACCTCTTTTCGCTGGGCAGCCATATCCGCTGCTCCTCCGCCGCTTTTATCAGCTCCTCCCGGAAATCCGGGTGGGCGATGGAGATCAGGGCCTCCGCCCGCTCCCAGGTGCTCTTCCCTGCCAGATTCACAGCGCCGTACTCGGTGACGATGTAATAGGCCTGGCTTCTGGGGGTGGTGACAATATCGCCGCCCAGACTGGGGCGGATGCGGGAATGGAGCTGTCCCGCTTTATCGGTAAAAGTGGAGCTCATGCACAGGAAAGACTTGCCGCCTTTGGCCATGCTGGCCCCGGTGACAAAATCCAGCTGGCCGCCGGTGCCGCTGATCTGCCGGGTTCCGGCACTCTCCGAACCCACCTGGCCGTAGAGATCCGCGCCCAGGCAGCCGTTGATGGAGATCATATTTTCGTTCTGGGCGATGACCGCCGGGTCGTTCACATAGCTTAAAGGATAGCCCGCCAGGCCCGGGTTGTCGTCCACCCAGTCGTAAAATTCCCGGGAACCGATGGCAAGGCCCAGTACGCCCTTGCCGGGGAGCAGGGTCTTTCGCCGGTTGGTCAGCTTCCCCGCCTTGAACATGGCCAGATAGCCGTCGGAGCACAGCTCCGTGTGCATGCCCAGATCCTTCAGCTCCGAGTCAGCGATCAGCGCGCCCAGGGCGTTGGGCATACCGCCGATCCCCAGCTGAATGGTGGCCCCGTCCTGGATATGGGGGAAGATGTGCAGGGCGATCTGTTTGTCCGTCTCACTGGGCGGAGGCGAGGGCATTTCCCACAGAGGCCGGTATCCGGCCTCCACCACGAAGTCCACCTGGGAGATGTGCACCACCTCGTCCAGGCCGCCCCGAATGCGGGGCATGGCCTCGTTCACCTCGATGATGACCATATCCGCGCAGTCGATAATGGCCTTGGACAGGCCCAGTGACCCGCCTAAGTTAAAGTAGCCGTGCCGGTCCATGGGCGAGGCGGAAACCATAGCCACATTGACCTTCAGGAAATTTTTATAGTACCAGGCCAGATTCCGAAAGAGCATGGGCGTGAAGAAGGCCCGTCCCTTGTCGCAGAGCTTCCGCTCATAGCCGGAGCAGTGCCAGGTGTTGTAGACAAAATGCTCCATCTCCGGGTCGCACTCGGCAATCTGAATGGGGCCGGGGAGCAGATTGCCCCGGACTTTCACGTTTTTCAGCTCATCTCTGCGCCGGGCCAGCGCCGCGTCCAGAGACACAGGAAAGCCGATATTGGAGGCATAGTCCACCCAGTCCCCGCTTTTTACCAGCGCCGCCGCCTGATCCGCCGTGCGGAGCTTCATTCTGTATTCGGCGTAAACGTCCATTGCAACGCCCCCTTAAATTTGAATGGATTTTTAATGATTTATTATATCATGTCCCAAAGCCCGCCGCAATATATTGCCGCCTTCCCCGCTTGAAAAATGACTTTTTCCCTTATATAATACTAATACCTAATAGAAATCTTGGATTCATTCCGGCAGAATTTGTGCCAGCCTTCGTTAGAGCCCTTGACCATATATGTCCATTATGCTCTGCGGTCTCCGCCTCGTCTGGCGCAAATTCTGCTCAGAAGTCTTTTCCAACCTTTCTATCAGGTATTAGTATAATGCTGAAAAGAGAGGGTGATGAAACATGGAGACCATCCGTCTGGCTTCCGCGATGGAGCTGGATATCGTAAAGACCTTTGAATGCGGCCAGTGTTTTCGCTGGAACAGGGATGAAAAGGGCGTATATACCGGCGTGGTCCGGGGCTATCCCGCCCGGCTCTGGACCGACGGCGGGGAGGTTTACCTTTGTTCCGACGCTCCGGAGGCGCTATGGCGGGATTACTTTGACCTCTCCCGAAACTATGCCGAAATCAGCCGCTTTTCCGGCGGCGAATACCTTGACCGCTGCGTTCAGTACGGTATGGGCATACGCATCCTGCGGCAGGAGCCCTGGGAGGCCCTCTGTTCCTTCATCATCTCCCAGTGCAACAACATCCAGCGCATCAAGGGCATTGTGGAGCGACTGTGTGAGAGCTTCGGCGAAAAGCTGTACTTTGACGGGCAAAGCTTTTATGGCTTTCCCGGCCCGGAAAAGCTGGCCTGCCTTCTGCCTGAGGATCTGGCTCCTCTCCGCTGCGGCTACCGCGCGGCCTATCTCATCGACGCGGCCCGGTCCGTCTGTTCTGGTGAAACCGATTTGGAGAGTCTGATCTCTGCCGACGCCGACAACGCCAAAAAGGCCCTGCTGCACATCAGCGGTGTGGGGGAAAAGGTGGCAAACTGCGTGGTGCTCTTCGGTCTATATCACATGGAGGCCTTCCCCATCGATGTCTGGATCAGAAGGGCGCTGAAAGAGCATTTTCCTAAGGATTTTGACCCGGCCTGTCTTGGCGAATACGCGGGATTGGCCCAACAATATATTTTTTACTACGCCCGGGCGAAAGCGGAAAAAAGCGGTTGACAACGGGGAAAAATCTGCTATAATAAGCAAAATTCATAAGATACCGCGGCGGATTCTCCAGTCGCGGTCATCTTATACCAATACTAAAATCTGATAGAAAGGTTGAAAAAGATTTCTAAGCAGAATTTGCGCCAGACGAGGCAGAGGCCGCAGAGCATAATGGACATATATGGTCAAGGGCTCTAACGAAGGTTGGCACAAATTCTGCCAGAAAGAGTTCAAGATTTCTATCAGGTGTTAGTATCAAATATAAGGAAGGGGTAATTTCATATGCAGCTTAACAATGTGTATTCCGACCGCTTTGTGGGCGAAGGGCTGACCTTCGACGACGTGCTGCTGGTTCCGGCGGAGAGCGATGTTCTGCCCGCTGACGTGAATCTGTCCACCCAGCTGACCAAAAAAGTGAAGCTGAACGTGCCCGTAATGAGCGCGGCTATGGACACCGTCACCGAGTACCGCATGGCTATCGCCATTGCCCGTGAGGGCGGCATCGGCGTCATCCACAAGAACATGAGCATCGACCGTCAGGCCGAGCAGGTGGATCTGGTAAAGCGTTCGGAAAACGGCGTCATCACCAATCCTTTCTATCTCAACTCCGGACATACCCTGGGCGACGCGGACGCGCTGATGGGCAAGTTCCGTATCTCCGGCGTGCCCATTGTTGACGATGACGGAAAGCTCATCGGCATCATCACCAACCGCGACATGAAGTTTGAGACCGACATGAGCCGCCGCATCGACGAAGTGATGACCAGCAAGAACCTGATCACCGGACTCGAGGGCACCACCCTTGACGAGGCCAAGGCTATCCTGCAGAAAAACCGCATTGAAAAGCTGCCTATCGTTGATAAAGATTACAAGTTAAAGGGCCTTATCACCATCAAGGACATTGAAAAGGTCATGAAATACCCCAACTCCGCCAAGGACGAGCAGGGCCGCCTCCTCTGCGCCGCCGCCATCGGCGTCACCGCCGACGTGCTGGACCGGGCAGGCGCGCTGATCGACGCCGGCGTGGACGTGCTGGTGCTGGACAGCGCCCACGGCCACTCCGCCAACATCATGCGCAGTGTGCGCCTGGTGAAGGAGAAATTCCCTGACATTCAGCTGGTGGCCGGCAACGTGGCCACGGCCGAGGCCACTGAGGCCCTCATCAAGGCCGGCGCGGACTGCGTCAAGGTTGGCATCGGCCCCGGCTCCATCTGCACCACCCGCGTGGTGGCCGGTATCGGTGTGCCCCAGGTCACCGCTATTCTCCAGTGCGGCGAGATGGCCGACAGGTACGGCATCCCCATCATTGCCGACGGCGGCATCAAGTATTCCGGCGACATTGTCAAGGCCATTGCCGCAGGCGGCCGGGTCGTGATGATGGGCTCCATGCTGGCCGGCTGCGAGGAATCCCCCGGTGAGAGCGAAGTATTCCAGGGCCGTCAGTTCAAGGTCTACCGCGGCATGGGCAGCCTGGGCGCCATGCAGTGCGGCAGCAAAGACCGCTATTTCCAGCAGAACAACAAGAAGCTGGTTCCCGAAGGCGTGGAAGGCCGCGTGCCCTACAAGGGACCGGTCAGCGACACCATCTACCAGATGATGGGCGGTCTCCGCTCCGGTATGGGCTACTGCGGCGCGCACAACATTGAAGAGCTGCGCACCAAGAGCAAGTTTGTCCGCATCACCAGCGCGGGCCTGAAGGAGAGCCACCCCCACGACATTTACATCACCAAGGAAGCCCCCAACTACACCATGAATCCCTGAAAAAAGCACCCGAAAGGGTGCTTTTTCAAGTCGTTGACAAAGTCAAAATGACTTTGTCAACGAGAGAGGATGCACTGCACTCGATGCCTCAATGTGTGCCTGCGGCACACATTTCGACACTCGTTTCGTGAGAAGTGTTTTCTGCGACGCACATGTCGCCGCAGAAAACTTACTAAAATTGTTTTTTCGCTGCGGCGAAAAAACTCTGCGAGGCTTTGTCTACAGTCTCAAAAGCACCCGATAGGGTGCTTTTTTCAACGAAAACAATGCCCATAGGGCATTATTTCACATTTGCCTTAAGGCAAATATTTCACTGATTCTCCTCCCGTCATTCTGAGCTGCGAAGCGGCGAAGAATCCCGTGAACGGACGCTTCAGCGTAACCATACGGGATCCTTCGCTTCGCTCAGGATGACATGTTGTTTTACGTTATCCCTTGTTCACACCTTGCCGCAAAACGGCGCGGCTGCGGAAATTGCGGTCCGCCTTCTTCTGCCCCCCGGCAGCGGCGGCCAGCAATTCTCAGGATGAAACAGGTAATTGAACAGAGAAAACGACAGAAAAGGACCGCTCCTTTCGGAGCGGTCCCTCAAGGCGTCGACAAAGTTCGACGCCTTGAAAACTTATTCAGGAGTATTCAAAAATACTCCTGAATAAGCATAGATTGAACGCTGAAAGGGGACTCCCGTCCCCTCTCTGCGCTCTCCCCATGCAGCTTTATACACTGCCGATAGCTTTGTCTACAGACTAAAGGACCGCTCCTTTCGGAGCGGTCCCTCATTTTTTAAGAATGTTGATTTATCCCGGTAAAGGATTACTCAGCCTTCTTGGCCTTGGGCTTGGCAATGACCTGGATACCCTCGATAACAAGGATAACAGCCAGAACAACCAGACCGATGGACCAGACCAGCTGGAACCAGTCGCCCCAGGCAGCTGCCTTGTCGGGGATCATGCCGGCAATCAGCTTGATCTTGCCAATGATGGTCATGACCAGAGAGGTACCGGTAGCAGCCAGCATGAAGACCATGGGAACGAAGAACATCTTGTTGTTCTTGCCGATGTTGGCCAGCCAGGAAGCCACAGCCAGCATTGCGATACCGGCCAGCAGCTGGTTGGCAGCACCGAACACGCCCCAGATCTGGCTCAGGCCCATGAAGCCCATGCCGCAGCCGATGATGACCATGCACAGGGTGGCGACCAGAGGATGAGACATAAACTTGGCAACGCCGGTCAGATCGTCGCGGGTCTTTCCTTCGGGGATGAAGAGCTCAGCGAACATGTAACGGGCCAGACGGGTGCCGGAGTCCAGAGAGGTCAGAGCAAACACGGAAACTGCCAGGGTCAGCAGTGTGTAAGCAGTGTCGTAAACGGGGTTGGTGAAGTCTGCCACGCCGCCGGTCATGTTGGCCAGCAGGGTTGCAATACCACCAGCGAAGATGGTGGGAGGTGCGCTGAGCAGGAACTTGTCGCCGCCGCCAACGTTGGTCTGAGCCCAGACAACGCCGACTGCGATCAGGGCGATGATAGCCAGACCGGACTCGACGATCATTGCGCCGTAGCCGATGACCTTTGCGTCCTTCTCAGAATCCAGCTGCTTGGAGGTGGTGCCGGAACCGATCAGAGAGTGGAAGCCGGACACAGCGCCGCAAGCAACGGTGATGAACAGAGTGGGGAACAGGGTGGTGCCGGTAACGCCCTTCCAGCCGGTGAAGGCGGGCATCTCGACCTTGGTGCCTGCAGTGCCGACAATGCCGACAACGGCCAGGATCATCATGCCGTAGAGCAGGAAGGAGCTCAGGTAGTCACGGGGCTGGAGCAGCATCCAGACAGGCAGCAGAGAGGCCAGCAGGATGTAAACAGCAATGAAGATGACCCATGCGGTGCGGCTCATGTTGACGCCGATGTTCAGGCCGGCGACAACGATGGCAACAATACCGAGGATGCCCACGATGGTGGCGGGGCCGATCTTCACGTTCTTGCGGTACACGAAGAAGCCGAAGATGAA
>JBJDXP010000128.1:0-1851 GCA_051866735.1 Candidatus Limivicinus sp. | reverse complement strand
CGCACTTTTTCCAGATGATGTCGTAGTTGTTGCGGATCTGCATCACCCGGTCCCCCTCCCGGAACAGGAAGTCCCCGAAGGCCCGCTCCTTTTTCTCCGGAGCCGGAGGATTCAGCGCCGCTTGGAGCATCTTGTTCAGGCTGACGGTACCCACGCCGCCCTTGCGGGTGGGAGACAGCACCTGAATCTGCTCCGAAGGGATGCCCATGTTTTTTGGCAGCCGGGTGGTGCACAGGTCCCGGATCAGCTGGCACACCGCATCCTCATTCTGGCGGCGCATGAAGAAAAAGTCACTGGTGACGCTGCGCAGCTCCGGCATCTCTCCCCGGTTGACCCGGTGGGCGTTCATGACGATGAGACTCTTCTGGGCCTGCCGGAAAATCTCCGTCAGCCGCACTGTTGGCAGACACTCGCTGCGAAGCATGTCGCTGAAGGGAAAGCCCGGCCCTACCGGAGGCAGCTGGTCCGGATCTCCCACCAGGATCAGCCGCTTGCCCTTGGGAACGGCCTGTAACAGGGCGTACAACAGCTCCACATCCACCATGGACATCTCGTCCACGATCACCGCGTCGGCCTTTAACGGGTTGTCCTCGTCTCTTACAAAGAACATCTTCCCGGTATTCTGGTCAATGCTGGCCTCCAGCAGCCGGTGGATGGTGGAGGCGTCCTCACCGGTCACCTCTGTCAGCCGCTTCGCCGCCCGGCCGGTAGGGGCCGCCAGCACGCAACGCAGCTGCATCTGGCCCAGCAAGGAAAGAATGCCGTTTAAAATCGTGGTTTTACCGGTGCCGGGGCCGCCGGTGATCAGCAGCAGCCCGGAGGTGGCCGCCTCCCGGATGGCCTGCTCCTGCTCCGCAGAATAGTCGATACCGCTTTCCTTTGCAACCTGGCGGATCAGCTTGTCCAGCCCCTTGGGCTCCGGGAAGGTATGTCCTGCGAAATCTAACAGGCTCCGGGCGCAGTAGGTTTCCGCTTCGTGGAGCCTTGGCAGGTAGATCACCCGAATCCCCGCCAGCTGCTCCCGCACCAGCCGGTCCGCTGTCAGCAGCCGCCCAATGGCCGCTTGCACCGCCTGGGCTTCCACCGTCAGCAGTTGGGCCGTGGCGGCGGTAAGCTTGTCCTCCGGCAGGAAGCTGTGTCCTGCCGTCAGGTTGTAGTTCAATTCAAACAGCACCCCCGCTTCCACCCGCCGGGGATCGTCTCCCGCCACCCCAAGCTCAATGGCGAACCGGTCCACAGCGCCGAAGGGGGCCTCCAATCCCTCCTCCATCAGCAGGTAGGGATCGTCGTACAGCAGCTCCATGGTGCTGTCTCCATATAATTTATAGGTACGCACCGCCAGCTCCGCGGGAAGATGGTGCAAAGCAAAAAACTCCATCAGCTGCCGCATGCCCACCTGCAGGCGGAATTCCTCTCCGATGGCCTTGGCCTTTTCCCGGGAAATCCCGGGGACCTCCGCCAGCCGCAGAGGCTCCCGCTCCATGATTTGCAGCGCCTCGTCGCCGAAGCGCTCCACGATCCGGGTTGCCAGCTTGGGACCGATGCCCTTGACCACCCGGCTGGACAGGTAGCTCAGGATCTCCATGCTGGACTGGGGCAGAAGGCGCTCCAGGAACTCCGCCTCAAACTGGCGGCCGTAGCTGGAATGGTTGCTCCACCGGCCTGTGACCATGAGCTGTTCTCCCACCGCAGGCAGCGGGATAGTGCCCACAACGGTGACGGTCTGGCCGTCCTGGCCTTTCAGCCGCAGCACCGCGTAGCCGTTTTCATAATTCTGATACACCACAGCGCTGATAGCGCCCTGGAGGATTTCCAATTCTTCCGTCAAGTTGTTTCCGCTCCAATTCCGAG
>JBJDXP010000127.1:0-1853 GCA_051866735.1 Candidatus Limivicinus sp. | reverse complement strand
ACCGGTGAGCAGGAAAGACAGGGGCTTTCCGCAGGCCCAGCGAAGCAGATAGGCAAATCCGCCGCAGAGGACGCCGCCGGTGGTACCCGCAATGCCTCCGTTATACAGATCCGCGATCAGGCCAAAGCCCTGAGAAAGAGGCTGGTTCTGAACGATCAGGTGGTAGATCGCGCCGCAGAGAAACCCAAAGCACAGCACGCAGATACTGCGCATGGTCACCGGTGTTTTCCTGCAGAAGGTGTGAATGATAAACAGATAGAGCAGGACCGGGATGGAAAAATAAAACCCTGCCTGACCGATCAGACCAAGCACAACGGATTTTACCACCTTCAGCAGCGCGCCGTCCGGGTTGACGCTGATGATCACAAACAGAACAAACAGCGCAAGGCTGAGAAAAGCGATCACAAAGCTGGGGGAAATGGGATTTTCATACTCCGTTTTTGCCCTCGCGTTTTTCTTGGAAGCAGCCGCTGTTTTTTTGGTTGCTTTCTGCGTGGATTTTTTCGTGGTTGATTTCGTGGAAGATTCGGCAGAGGAACTTTTCGCTTTAGCCTCTGTGACCTTTTTTTCGGCCTTACTGGCGGTTTTCTTTTCAGCCATGATACTCCTCCTTATGCCATAAGATTCAGAATAAAGGTAAACAGCGACAGCCCGAAGCAGTACAGGGCAAACAGGGCGAAGCTGTGGTTTTCGGCAAGCTGGCGCAGGAGCTTGATGCCCAGCATGGTGCCGCCGAAGGCGACCAGCGCAGTCAATAGGTAACGGAAGAAGATCCCGAAAGACAGCGTCCCCAGTCCGCTGGCGGCAATGCCCATGACATCATAGACAAGGAGCCCCAGGGTCAGGACCATGTTCATCAGCAGCGCCATGTTCAGGCTGTAGCAGCGCTCCACGCCGCAGACAGAGCCGATGGCAGTGGATACGCCGATGGCGGAGAAGCCCGGCACGATGGATACTGCGCCGCCCAGGCCCATGAGCAGTCCCTCCACCCGGGACAGGGTACGGGAATCCCGGTTGCTGGTGGGCAGGAATTGGGGAATATAGAGGATCACGCCGTTCAGGAACAGAAAGACGGCAACCAGCATCAGATTGCTCCGAAGGCCGGAAGCATACCGGTAGAAAAACAGCGCGAGGATCACCGGAACCAGCATGGTCTTGAGCATGCTGAAGTCCATCAGGCTGCGCACATCCAATGGACGCTTGCGCTTGCGCTTGGGGACCCTGGCCAAGGCCCTGGCCCGGGAGAAACGGATCAGCTGACTCTGACAGCTGAGGTACAGTGCCCCGAAGATCCCCAAATGGATCCATAGATCCATGACTTCCATATTTCCCTGAATGCCGAAAAATTTCAGCAGCAGTACCTGATGGGCCTGGGCGGAGACAGGCAGGATATCCGTCAGTCCCGCGAGGAAGCCGTATAATAAACTTTGGAGCCAATTCAGATCCAAGGGCAGTCCCTCCTTTGCAAAGCAGTACACCATATGATACCATATTCCATAGGAAATTTCCAGTCTTATTTTCTATGTAGGACAGCTATGGTAGAATTCCTCCAAAAAAAGCGGTGAAACAGGAAAAACTTTCGTAGAATATCCAAAGTAACCTTTCCGGAGATTAAAAGCGGGAAACTATGCCGGATGGCATACGCTTACGAAAAAAAGCGGGAGTCTCCTCCCGCTTTGCGCTTATTTCTTCTGCTTTTCGATCATCCTGTGCAGCGTGGACAGGGCGTCATTCAGCCCGCCCAGCTTGTCGATAAGACCGGAGGCCACCGCTTCCTTGCCATAGAGAATGGTGCCCACATCGGTGGCCATCTCCCCTGTGGCCATCATATAGTGCTCGAAGTCCTCCCGGCT
>JBJDXP010000126.1:0-1857 GCA_051866735.1 Candidatus Limivicinus sp. | reverse complement strand
TGCCCACAACGCCCTGGGTGATGTAGTTCTCAGCGATGGACTGGGACTTGGCAGCATCGCCTTCGCCGTACTGGGTCTCCAGCAGCTCGAAGCCGGTGCCCTCAAAGGCGGAGCGGAAGCCGGTCTCGCGAGCCACGGTGGAAGCGGTAGCGGCGTTGACATTGACGATACCGATCTTGCCGGAGGTGACGCCCTTGGCGGTCAGCTCAGCGATCATGGTCTCACCGGCGGTCTTACCGGCGGCGGTGTTGTCGGTGGAGAAGGTAGCCTCAGCATCCACATTTGCGGGGGAGTCCACATAGACAATCTTCACGCCGGCGGCGGAAGCTTCCTTCAGAGCGGAGGAGATGGCATCGGGGCCGTTGGCAGCCACAATGATGGCGTCACAGCCGGCGGCAACAGCGTTGTTGACCTGCTCGATCTGCTGAGCGTCGTCCTTGGTGTTAGGAGCCATGAAGACCAGTTCCACACCCAGTTCCTTGGCGGCCTTCTCGGCGCCTTCCTTCAGGGTGATCCAGTGCTGGTCAATGGAGTCCATGGTGATCAGGGCCAGCTTGTAGTCGCCGCCTGCGGGAACAGCAGCAGCGGGAGCGGAGGAAGCCTTCAGAACAGAGACACCGGTGTCGGTGACAGCGCCGCCCAGATTTTCGCCCTTCAGAGCGGCAACGGCAGCCTTAACACCCTCGTAGCCCATCACATCGGGGTTCTGAGCCATGGTGGCCAGGATAAAGCCGTCGTCAATCAGGCCCATGATGGCATCGGACTTGTCGAAGCCAACACAGACAACATCAGCAGCGGCAGCCTTGACAGCATTACCAGCGCCGTTGGTGGAGCCTTCGTTACAGCCGAAGATGCCCACAACGCCCTGGGTGATGTAGTTCTCAGCGATGGACTGGGACTTGGCAGCGTCACCTTCGCCGTACTGGGTCTCCAGCAGCTCGAAGCCGGTACCCTCAAAGGCGGAACGGAAGCCGGTCTCACGGGCAACGCAGGAAGCGGTGGCAGCGTTGACATTGACAACGCCGATCTTTCCGGAGGAGATTCCCCGGGCGGTCAGCTCAGCGAGCATGGTTTCACCGGCAGTCTTACCGGCAGCGGTGTTATCAGTGGAGAAGGTGGCTTCTGCATCCACATTTGCGGGGGAGTCTACATAGACGATCTTCACACCGGCGGCAGTAGCTTCCTTCAGTGCGGAAGAGATGGCGTCGGGGCCATTGGCAGCAACGATGATGGCCTTGTTACCGGCAGAGACGGCGTTATTGACCTGCTCGATCTGCAGGGCGTCGTCCTTGGTGTTGGGAGCCATGAAGGTCAGCTCCACACCCAGCTCGGCGGCGGCCTTCTCAGCACCTTCCTTCAGGGTAATCCAGTGCTGATCGATGGAGTCCATGGTGATCAGTGCGATCTTGTAGCTTTCGCCAGAGTTTGCTGCAGCAGGCTTTTCGCCGCTGGAGCAGCCTGCCATCAGGCTCAGAATCATAGCCAGACACAGCAGGACAGAGAATGCCTTTTTCATTGTTGTTCCTCCTAGAATTGTTTTTTTATTCGCGCGGGATCCCGCGAAAATAACAACGGTAATTATTTTTTGGCCTTCTTGGTGCCCTGACGGAACACAACATCCACCAGAACAGCGCCGGCGACGATGACACCGATGACGATTCTCTGGATGCCCACAGGTGCGCCGATGATGCCCAGGCCATTTTCCAGGGTCTGCCACACGCCGGCACCGGCGAAGGCGCCCAGCAGCAGGCCGCTGCCGCCCAGGGGAGAGATGCCGCCGATGACGCCTGCGGCGACACCGTACATTTCGTAGCAGTTACCGGCTTCCATGTTGCCCATGCCTGCCTGACCGGCCAG
>JBJDXP010000125.1:0-1862 GCA_051866735.1 Candidatus Limivicinus sp. | reverse complement strand
AATGTGCTGAAAAAGTGGAGCGCCACCGTGACCAAGAGTGACCGGGAAACCGGCACGGCGCAGGGTAACGCCTCCCTTGCCGGTGCTGTTTATGGCATTTACAAGGGCGACCAGCTCATCGACACTTACGCCACCGATGCCAACGGTCAGTTTGTCACAGCATATTATGTCTGTGATGATGACTGGAGCATCCGCGAGATCAGCCCGTCCGAGGGCTATCTGCTGGACGAAACCTCCTACCATGTAGGTGCGGAACCCCAGCTTTATACCGTGGAATACAACTCCACCGCCAATGATGTGAATGAGCAGGTCATCAAGGGCAGTATCGCTCTCATCAAACACACAGACGATGGCGAAACCAAGCTGGAAACCCCGGAAGCCGGTGCAGAGTTCTCCGTTTATCTGAAATCCTCCGGCAGCTATGACGCCGCCAGAGACAGCGAGCGTGATTATCTCGTTTGCGATGAAAACGGCTTTGCACAGACCAAAGAGCTGCCTTATGGTATCTACACCGTCCATCAGGTATCCGGCTGGGAGGGCCGTGAGCTGCTTGCCGACTTCGATGTGTATATCGCAAAGGACGGGCAGGTTTACCGCTACCTTGCCAACAATGCAAACTTTGAGAGCTATATCAAGGTCATCAAGGTAGATGCAGAGACAGGCAAGACTATTCCCTATGCGGGCGCGGGCTTCCAGCTTTACCGTCCGGACGGCAGCAAGGTGGAAATGACCTTCACCTACCCGACACCGACCACGATTGATACCTTCTACACCAATGACGAGGGGTATCTGGTGACGCCTGAAAAGCTGGAGTATGGTTCCGGGTATTCCCTTGTGGAAGTATCCGCACCGTATGGCTATGTACTGAACTCTGATCCGGTTTACTTTGATGTGACCGCTGACAACGCAACAGAGGAAAGTTCTGTGACAGTAGTGGAAGTTACCAAGCCCAACATGGCACAGAAAGGGATCATCAAGATCAGCAAATCCGGTGAGGTGTTCGCCACTGTGACCGAAAGCGACGGTATTTATCAGCCTGTATATGAGGTGCAGGGCCTGCCCGGTGCGGTCTATGAAATCACCGCCGCCGAAGATGTGGTTACGCTGGACGGCACCCTCCGTTATTCTGCCGGTGAGGTGGTAGATACCATTACCACAGACGAAAACGGGGTAGCAGAAAGCAAGCCGCTGTATCTCGGAAAGTATGAAATCCGCGAAACTACTGCACCTTTTGGTATGGTGCTGAATACCGAAGTCCGCACCGTCGAGCTTGTCTATGCCGGTCAGGAAATCGAAGTTACCGAAACCTCTGCCAGCTTCTACAATGACCGCCAGAAAGTCCTTGTCTCTCTGGATAAAGTCATGGAGCAGAATGAGAAGTTCGGCATTGGCATGAACGGCGAAATCACCGCTGTCACCTTCGGCCTTTATGCAAAAGAGGATTTGACTGCCGCAGACGGTTCCATTATCCCGGCTGGCGGCCGGCTGGAAATCCTCTCGGTGGATGAAAACGGCCATTCTGCCTGCAAGACGGATCTGCCTTTTGGCAGCTACTGCCTGAAAGAAATCTCCACCGACAGCCACTATATTCTTTCCGATACCGAGTACCCGGTTGTATTTGAATATGCCGGACAGGATACGGCCCTTGTGGAGATCAGGGCAAATGATGGCGCTGCCATTGAAAACGACCTGATCTATGGTGAAGTACAGGGCATGAAAAAGGACGACAGCGGCAACGCCCTGGGCGGTGCGCTGATTGGCCTGTTTGCCGCTGATACCGAAGAATTTACAACCGATACTGCGATTCTGACTGCCACCTCCGCAGAGGACGGCAGTTTTTCTTTTGCCCAGGTTCCTCTCGG
>JBJDXP010000124.1:0-1880 GCA_051866735.1 Candidatus Limivicinus sp. | reverse complement strand
ACGGGGCCGGCATCAAGGCCGCCCAGCGGGCCATCGGCATTCTGGAAAAGCTGGACCTGAAGGTCAAGGTGCTGCGCATGAGCGGCGCAAAGGACCCGGACGAGTTCATCAAACTGAAAGGGGCCGACGCTTTCCGCAATCTGCTGGAGGCCTCGGAAAACCAGATCGACTACCGGCTGCGCGCGGTGACGGACAAGTACGACCTGTCTGTTGACGAGCAGAAGGTGGAATTTCTCAAGGAAGCCTCCGATCTGGTGGCCAGGCTGCCCGGTTCGGTTGAGCGCCAGGTCTATGCCATGCGGGTGGCCTCCCTGTCCGGCGTCAGCGCCGACGCGGTGACAAAAGAGGTGGAGCGCCGGCGCAAAAAGCTGGTGACCCAGGCCAGAGGCAGCGAAGAACGGCAGCAGAGCCGGCCCGAGCGGCAGCTTCAGCCGGAGGACAAAGCCCTGCGCTATGAGGACCCTTCCTCCGCCGCCGCCGAAGAGGGGATCATCCGGCTTTTGTACCTGGACCCGGCATTGGCCAAGAGCGCGGCCCTTCCCGCGCCGGAAGAATTTTCCTCCCCCGCGCTGGGACATATCTACTCTGTCCTGCGGGATAAAATAGAACGAGGCGAAACACCGTCCACCGCCACTTTGGGCGGAGCGCTGACCGGCCAGGAGATGTCCCTGCTGGTGAGTCTGCTGCAAAAACCCGAGCTGCTGTCCAGAGGCGACCGCGCCCTGGCAGATTACATAAAAAGAATAAGAGAACGCAGGGAGCAGGGGCGGCAGGTGTCCGACCTGCGGGCCCTTGCGGACAAATTAAGAGAAACAAAAGGATATGAGGGATAAAGCAATGTCTGAAGAACGTAATTACACCGAAAAGGAACTGGAAGCCATGGCTGACGCACTTCTGGAAGAAGCAAAAGCGCCGGCGGAGCAGCCCAAGCCCAAGAAGAAAAGCGCTTCAAAGAAGAAGGACGCCGCGCCGGAGACCCCGGCCAAGACCCCGGAGGAGCGCCTGAACGAGCTGATCGAAAAGGGCAAGAAGGCCGGAAAGCTCAGCGCCAAGGAACTGGAATGTCTTGAGGAAATGAATCTGGACGGGGAGGTCATCGACAAATTCTACGAGACCCTGGAGCAGAACAACATCGACATTGATATCGCATCCACAGACGTGCTGCCCCCCATTGACGACGATATGCTGCCTGACGTGGAGGACATCGCGGAGATCGAAGAGGTCACGGAAGAGGAGATCAGCCGGACCGACGAGCTGGCCGACAGCTTCTCCACCGACGACCCCGTGCGCATGTACCTGAAGGAGATCGGCAAAGTGCCGCTGCTTACGCCGGATGAGGAGGTCGCGCTGGCTGAGCGCATGGCCGACGGCGACGAGGAGGCGAAAAAGCGCATGACCGAGGCCAACCTCCGTCTGGTGGTGTCCATCGCCAAGCGCTATGTGGGCCGGGGCATGCTGTTTCTGGATCTGATCCAGGAGGGAAACCTGGGTCTGATCAAAGCGGTGGAAAAGTTTGACCACACCAAGGGCTACAAGTTCTCCACCTACGCCACCTGGTGGATCCGCCAGGCCATCACCCGCGCCATCGCGGACCAGGCCCGCACCATCCGCATCCCCGTGCACATGGTGGAGACCATCAACAAGACCATCCGCGTCTCCCGCCAGCTTCTCCAGGAGCTGGGCCATGACCCCTCCGCCGAGGAGATCGCCGCCGAGATGGAAATGCCGGTGGAAAAGGTCCGGGATATTCTGAAGATCGCCCAGGAGCCGGTCAGTCTGGAAACCCCCATCGGCGAGGAGGAGGACTCCAAGCTGGGCGACTTCCTGCCCGACGAGGACGCCTCTGAGCCCTCCGAGGCCGCCAGCTTCTCCCTGCTGCG
>JBJDXP010000123.1:0-9747 GCA_051866735.1 Candidatus Limivicinus sp. | reverse complement strand
CGCAAACCAGTTCCGTGCCATTGAGGATTATCCTGAAATCTGCGGTCAGTAACCTAACAACAGAGTTAAGAGCGGTTGCCTATGACGGGTGGCCGCTCTTCTCATATTCAAATTCAAAGGAGGACAACTATTATGAAGGAATTCTGGAACACCATCCAACTCATCTTTGCCGCTGTGGGCGGCTGGCTGGGTTACTTTCTCGGCGGCTGTGACGGCCTGCTTTACGCCCTGATCGCCTTTGTGGCCATCGACTACATCACCGGAGTCATGTGCGCCATCTCGGACAAGACCCTTTCCAGTGAGGTTGGCTTCAAGGGCATCTGCCGCAAGGTGCTGATTTTCCTGCTGGTGGGCATCGGTCATATCGTTGACGCGCAGGTGATTGGCAGTGGCGGCGTTATGCGCACGGCTGTCATCTTCTTCTATCTCTCCAATGAAGGCATCTCCCTTATCGAAAACGCAGCCCATCTCGGCCTGCCGGTCCCAGACAAGCTAAAGGCAGTGCTGGAGCAGCTGCACGACCGTGCCGAGAAAGGCGGTGACGAGTAATGGCATACTCGAACAGCTCGATGGTGGTCTACACCAAGCTGAGCCCCAACCATTCCGGCCAACGGACGCACAGTATTGACCGCATCACGCCTCACTGTGTGGTCGGCCAGTGTTCTGTGGAGACGCTGGGCAGTATCTTTGAACCGGCCTCTCGACAGGCTTCCAGCAACTATGGCATCGGCGCGGATGGACGTGTCAGCATGTATGTGGAGGAGAAAAACCGCAGCTGGTGCTCCTCCAGCAAAGAAAACGACCAGAGGGCTGTGACCATCGAGTGCGCCTCCGATACCACGGAGCCCTACGCTTTCCGGGATGTGGTCTACCAGACGCTGATCAAGCTCTGTGTGGACATCTGCAAACGGAACGGCAAGACAAAGCTCCTGTGGCTGGGCGATAAGGATACGACGCTGGCCTACACTCCAAAGGCCGACGAGATGGTCCTGACGGTCCACCGCTGGTTTGCAAACAAGTCCTGTCCGGGAAATTGGATGTATGCGCGAATGGGTGATCTGGCCAGCAAGGTCACAGCAGAACTCGGCGGTGCTGCGCAGGAGCCCGCGAAGGTCACCGGCACGCAGGCCACCGCACTGGCGGACCTTTCCGAAGCCGACGTGATCAAGAAGGTCGGCAGCCTTTTCACCTCCGACATGAAAAAATCTGGCGTCCTCGCCTCCGTGTCTCTGGCGCAGTTCATTCTGGAGTCCGGCTACGGTAAGTCCGAACTGGCCCAGAACGCCAACAACCTCTTCGGCATGAAGAAATCCCTCTCCGGGAACAACTGGTATGGCTCCACGTGGGACGGCCAGTCCGTGTACACGAAGAACACACAGGAAGATGATGGCACAGGCAAGCTCTACACCATTACAGCTGATTTCCGAAAGTATCCCTGCATTGAGGACTCCATCGCCGATCACAGCGCCTACCTACTGGGTGCCATGAACGGAAACAAGCTCCGCTATGATGGTCTGAAGGGCTGCAACGACTACAGAAAGGCCGTCCAGCTCATCAAGGACGGCGGGTATGCGACCAGCACCACCTACGTTTCCAGCCTCTGCAGCATCATCGAAAAGTGGAACCTGACGCAGTATGACGCAGCTCCTTCCGATGGGAAGGACAAGCCCGCCTCTGCTTGTACCGCTGCTATGGTCATCGCCGTGGCCGTAGAACAGATCGGCTACAAGGAAAAGAGTTCCAATTCCCAGCTTGACGATAAGAGCGCCAACGCCGGGTCCGGCAACTACACAAAGTATGCCAGAGACTTCGACCAGAAGTATCCCAAATGGTACAACGGGAAGAAGAACGGCTTTGCATGGTGCGACATGTTCGTAGACTGGTGCTTCCTGACGGCCTTTGGCTATGAGAAGGCGCTATCCCTCCTCTGCCAGCCGGAACGCTCTGCAGGCGCGGGATGCACGTACTCCCTGCGGTACTTTAAGAACAAGGGCCAGTTCTATACCAAGGACCCGCAGCCGGGAGATCAGATCTTCTTCGGAACCTCGCTCGACAACAGTACGCACACCGGCATCGTGGAATCGGTGGATAAAAAGCAGGTGCATACCATTGAAGGCAACACCAGCGATCAGGTGGCGAGGAGAAGCTACTCGCTCACCAACAGCCGCATCCTTGGCTATGGCAGACCTGCCTATGATGCTGCCGGAGCTGCGGCTCCGGTCACGCCTGCCACTCCTGCCGCACCGCAGACCACGGACGTTCCCTTCCGCGTAAAGATCAGTATCCGGAACCTGAACATCCGCAAGGGACCAGGCACCAACTACAGCCGCACCGGCTCCTATACCGGCATCGGCGTGTTCACCATCGTGGACGTGCAGTCCGGGCAGGGCTCCGATACCGGCTGGGGTAAGCTCAAGTCCGGCGCGGGCTGGATCAGCCTCGACTATGCCAAGAAACTGTAACCGACCTTCTGGGCCTGTGGGAGAAATCCTGCAGGCCCACTTTTTTTGTTTCTGCCCGCTCAAATCGGCTTCCAATCTCCAGTGGAAAGTGAAGGCCAAGCCTTCGGATTGGAGGTCAATATGACAAACGAACAGAGGATAAAGATCACAAACCTCCGGCATCAGGGGTACGGCTACACTGCCATCGCCAACGCTGTTGGTCTGTCCAAGGATAGCGTCAAGGCTTACTGCAGGAACCACGGTCTGGCCGGTGAAGTAGCGTCAGCCCACACCCTTGCGGAAGTGTCTCCGGATGGGTGTCTGAACTGTGGTACGCCAATTATTCAACGTCCCAAGGTGAAGAAACGGAAATTCTGTTGCAGTGATTGCCGCATTAGTTGGTATAAGGCAAACCCGGACAGGTTGAACCTTAAGGCCATGTACGAATATGTTTGTCCGACGTGCGGCAAGCACTTCTCCGCCTATGGTAACAGCCACCGAAAATACTGTTCCCACGCCTGCTATATCGCTGGCCGGTTCCGAGGCGGTGACGGCGCATGACACCGGAGGAGCTCCGTAATGATATGCTTTACCATATGGCTTTGTCGATGGCCAAAACCATGCTAGAAAAGGGCCTGCTCTCGCCAGAAGAATACGTTGAAATTGATACCATTCTGCTGCAAAAATACCAACCATATTTGGGTAGATTATTCTCAGAAAACACTTGCTATGTATCAAGTTTAGAGTGATAAATAGCAGTGCGTAAGGAGGGATAGCGCTTGAAAACCATCGAAAGGATAGACAAAAAAGCGCCGGTTCTGCCCAGGAAAAAACGAGTCGCCGCTTACGCCAGAGTGTCCATGGAGTCGGAGCGGATGCAGCACTCGCTCTCCGCACAGGTGAGCTACTACAGCGCTCTTATCCAGAAGAACCCGGAATGGGAATACGCTGGCGTTTACGCCGATTACGGTATTTCTGGGACAGGCATGAAGGGCCGCGATGAGTTCAAGCGGATGCTGGCTGACTGTGAGGCCGGAGCTATCGACATAATACTCACGAAGAGCATACAGCGCTTTGCCCGTAACACGGTGGACCTGCTTAACACAATCCGGCACCTGAAGGAGCTGGGAATTGAGGTCCGTTTCGAGAAGGAAAACATCCATTCCCTCAGCGGTGACGGTGAACTGATGCTCACAATCCTCGCTTCCTTTGCGCAGGAAGAGAGTCGCAGCATTTCTGAGAACTGCAAATGGGGCATCCGCAAACGCTATGAACGCGGCGAGACTGGCGGCTGCAAGATTTACGGCTATAGGACCAAGGACGGCAATCTGGTCATCCACGAGGAGGAAGCCGCCGTAGTCAGACGCATTTTTCAAATGTTTCTGGACGGCGATTCCTGCTACAGCATAGCGCAGAAGCTGAACGCGGAGGGTGTTCCCTCCTACCACCGGAAGAGGTTCAACGGCGAGGTCATTGGCGTCATGCTCCGGCAGGAAAAGTACACCGGCTGCACGCTGGCCCAAAAGTTCTATGCAGAAAACCACATAACGCACAAGCTGACGAAGAATAAAGGCGAGCTGCCCATGTTCTTCATAAAGGAGACGCATCCGGCCATCATCAGCATGGAGCTATTTCAGGCTGCTCAGAGGGAATTCGCAGATCGCTATGGCGTCAAGATCGAGAACGGGATTGCCCAAACCGCAGGCTACTTCTACCACCGGGATGGAGAGGCCGGACCGCACCCGCCGCACAGGAAACCACATTGGTCAGAGGAACAGAGAAAATCCCACTCCGAGTATTTTCGGAATCGTGAAACGGCTATTTGCCGATACGAGTTTTCACACTTCATTGAGTGCGAGAACTGCCACGGCCATCTTCAGGCGCAGCTCCGGCACTTCGTGGATGGCTCCTCTGAGGTAGCTTGGATTGACCCAGAGCATAACGAGAGAGCGAAAGGCACGCCAAGGCCGCTCGCTTTCCGGGACAGCGCTCTGAAAAAACAGATCGCAGACGCGCTTGGCTGGGAGGCATTTGATGCAGACGCCATGCTTGAGACGCTGACGAAGCTCGGCGCGAACGTGAACGTCATCACCCTCTACTTCAAAGACGGGCATACGCAGTCATTCGCATACATCCCGCCAAAGCAGATTCACCGGAAGCGAAAGGAGACGCCCTGATGGCAACCGTAACAAAGATACCCGCGACGCTTAGCCGGTTCACGGCGGCCCCGTTGGCCAGCATGGCTAAACGCAAGGTCGCCGCCTATGCCCGCGTCAGCACAGACCATGAAGAACAGCAGTCAAGCTATGAGGCGCAGGTGGATTACTACACCCATTACATCCAGAGCCGCGACGATTGGGAGTTTGTCGAGGTCTATGCGGACGAAGGTATCACCGGCTGCAATACCAAAAACCGCGACGGGTTTAACCGGATGGTGGAGGACGCCCTTTCCGGTCGTATCGATTTAATCATCACGAAGTCGGTGAGTCGCTTCGCCCGGAACACCGTGGATAGCCTTACCACCATCCGAAGGCTCAAGGAGCACGGCACAGAATGCTATTTTGAAAAGGAGAATATCTGGACCTTCGACGGTAAGGGCGAGCTGCTCCTGACGATCATGTCCAGCCTTGCGCAGGAGGAAAGCCGCAGCATTTCTGAGAACTGCACATGGGGCCAGCGGAAGCGCTTTGCAGACGGCAAGGTTACGGTGCCCTTCGGACGTTTTCTCGGCTACGACCGTGGTGAGGACGGCAACCTTGTAGTGAACCCGGAGCAGGCCAAGCTGGTCCGCCGCATTTACGGGCTTTTCCTTACCGGCATGTCACCAACCCTGATTGCCCGGACACTCACGAATGAGGGCATCCCGACGCCCTCTGGCAAGGAAAAATGGTATGCCACCTCTATCAAGAGCATCCTGACGAATGAAAAGTACAAGGGCGATGCGCTTCTGCAAAAATCCTACACCACGGACTTTCTGACGAAGAAAACGAAGAAAAACGAAGGTGAGATTCCGCAATACTACGTCAAGGGTAACCACGAAGCGATCATCGACGAGAAGACCTTTGCACTGGTTCAGACAAAAATGGCTGCCCGGACCAAGGGCCAGAATCGCATTAGCTCCGTCAGCATCTTTTCCAGTAAGATCAAGTGCGGCGACTGCGGAAGCTGGTACGGCTCAAAGGTGTGGCACTCCACAGATAAGTATCGGCGGGTCATCTGGCAGTGCAATCACAAGTTTGACGGTGAAAAATGCACCACGCCGACGCTCACAGAGGACGAGATTAAAAGGCTTTTCCTGCAGGCAGCCAATATCGCCATCACGGAGCGGGAGGAGCTGATCTCCGTGTTTGAATCGTACATGGCTCCAAAGCTGGCGACTGATGCGCTGGAGCGGGAGCTGGCTGAGGTTGAGACGGAGCTCAACGTGGTAAGCGGCCTCATAGATAACTGTATCCATGAAAATGCAAGGATTGCCCTTAACCAGACAGCCTATCAGGAGCAGATTGCGGCCTTGGAGGCGAGGCTCAATCAGGCCGAGGCAAAGAAGGCTGATGTGATCGCTGAAATCACCCGGAGACAGGCAAGGCGTCAGGAGATTGACCAGCATTTCCAGTACCTGCGGAAGCTGGACCTTCTGACAGAGTTCCGGGATGATGACTGGCTTGCGATGGTGGATTACATGACGGTCCACAGGAAAGACGAGGTCTGGGTCACGTTTAAGGACGGAAGTAAGATAAAGGCAGGGCTGTGAAATGCGAAACCGGGCAGGTCAGATTCTGCGTGAGCGCCGTCTGGAGCTCGGCCTGACGCAGGAAGAAGTGGCTTTGGAGCTACACATGAGCATCCACCAATACCAACGATACGAATACGGAGAACACCAGCTCTCGAATTGTCCCATGAAGGTGGGCCTCCGTATCTGCGCCGTCCTCGAGCTGGACCCATACGAAATTATCTTTGACAGCGAACCATAAGGCCTGCCCTCTTGCCCACACTTCGCGGAAGTCTGCGGAGGTGGGCTTTTTTCATCAATTTTACGCCAAAATACGTCTGCGCAGACGTGGATAAACCTCCTATTCTATGCAAATATGGTACTGCCATTATGGCAAATCTAACATCCTTTCGGGAAGGAGGTTATGAACGTGTACGCAGCAATGAAATACAGCAAACGGGAGGTGATGGTATGGAAGATGTTCGGCAGGTTGCTCAGGAACGAGCATCGCGTCCGAAGAAAGCCCCGGTAGGTGCCAGCTTTGAATCCGAACGTCAGCGATCCAAAAACGCACTTGTAAAACAGATTGCCTCACAGGACGGAAGAAACGTACGGATGATCGCCGCCGCCACCGAAACGCCGGAGGAGAAACGGATTCTCCGGGTGGCCGCATACTGCCGCGTCTCGACGGATGATATCGATCAGGCCCTTTCCATCCACCTCCAGATCCAGCAGTACATGAAAAAGATCAAGGAGAACCCCAACTGGAAGTATGCGGGCTGCTATGTCGATGACGGCTTTTCCGGCACGAACACGGACCATCGGCAGGGCTTTCAGAAGCTCATGAAGGACTGTATGGACGGTAAAATCGACATGGTTATCACGAAGGCAGTGAGTCGCTTCGCTCGAAATCTGATGGACTGCATCGGCTGGGTCGAAGCCCTGCAGAACCACGATCCTCCAGTCCGGGTCTTTTTCGAGCAGGAGAATCTGGACACCATGTCCCAGACCAGCGGCATCATTCTTTTCGTTCTGGCAATGGTGGCGCAGGAGGAAAGCCACATGAAAAGCGAGGCGATCCTGCTCTCGCTGGAGTGGCGTTTCAGTCGAGGCCGCTTCCTGACGCCGCGCCTTTTCGGCTATGACAAGATCGAGGTTCCGGATGGCTTCGGTGGCAAGAAAAAGGTGCTGTCCGTCAATGAGAATGAAGCCCGTGTTGTGCGCTGGATGTACTCCACGCTGGTCAACGGTGGTTCTCCGGAGGAGATGGCAGAGGTTCTTACCGAGATGGCGATTCCCACCGGGGGCCGACGCCGGGACGGAACCATGAACACCCACTGGACCGCCAGTGGTGTCGTGTCCATCCTGCGCAACGAAAAGCACTGTGGCGACGTGCTGGCCCGAAAGACCTACACGCCCAACTATAAGGACCACAAATCCAAAAAGAACAATGGCAAGAAAAACAAGTATTTTCAGCCAGACCACCACGAGGCCATTGTCAGCCGCTCCATGTGGAATGCCGCCCAGCGGATTCTCAACAGCCGGAAATACGGCCACGAGGGCACCTACCTTCCCATGCGCATCATCGATCACGGTGCTCTTGCCGGGTATATCTCCATGAACCGTGCTTGGGCAGGCTTTGACTTTGAGGATTACTACCGCGCCGGTCAAATCGCCATGGGTATGCTCGACGAGGATTTGGAAGTGGATCTGGCCTCGGAGTATCTGCCAGAAGGCGGACGACGCATTGGCGGTCTTGTCGACGACCACGGCATTGCACAGATCGCCCGCGATCTCACTGCCGCTGAGCAGGAGATCAAGGACGAGCTTGAGGGTAAAACCGTGGAGGCTGCGGAGAATCAGGCCAAGGAAGACGCCGTGAAATCCTTTCAGGTGGTCAGTGGAGATATGTTCTCCCGCGTCCATGAGCCTGTCATTCGTATCACAACAAAGGGCATCACGTTCAATAAAAGCTGTGTCTCGAAGCTGCCCGATGCGGAGAACGTGGAGCTCCTGTTTAACCCTGTGGAGCGCATGATGGTCATTCGACCCTGCAGGCCGGACCATCCCAACGCGATTCCGTGGGACGCCAAGTACAAAAGCGCAGCGCCTCTGTGCAAGGTTCTCTATGACAGCATGGGCTGGGAGACGGATTACGCCTTTCGGGTCCCATGCCAGGCCATTAAAAACCCCAACGCAGCGGTCCTCGGAGACACGGTGCTTGTCTTTGATCTGGACAACTACGTGGGCCGCGCTATGAGCAAAAAGGATGAAGTTATCATTGCCCGGAAAGAAGCGGCAGCCAATACCGAGGAGCGGGAGGACGCCAAGAGCTACTACTATCCGCCCGATGAGGATGAGCCGCAGGAAATCCGGGATATGGAAGAAAAGTTTCAGCAGGCCGTGGAGGTAAACAAGAAGCTCTTCGGTACCCCGGCTTTTCAGCACAATTCCGGTGTGCGCGGCTTAAGTGTGGAGAGCTCTGATGAAGAGTGGGACATGATGGTAGAAGCGAGACCGCTGGATATCACCCACACCGTTGATGCCGGTACCGTGGATGACCTGCTCCTTGAGATTATGGATGACCCACCGGTCCTTCCACAGAGCCAGGAAGCCTATCCGGGCGAGCCCATCGTAATTGAGTCCACGGGCGAGGAGGAATGAACCATGCAGACGTCCCGAAACCCGGCAAAGAGCCGCCCGCTATCTGCAAATGTAAAGCGTCTGATGCGCCTTGCGCGGGCATCGCCGCAGAACAGTCAGGTCATCAAGGTGGCGCGGCAGTTTACAGGGCGTGATCTGGCCTACTGCCATAAGCAGGGCAACCTGTTCATGGAGGCCGCCTCTATGGGCTTTTCTATGGAGGAGTTCGCGCCCCTATTCATGACAAGCCAGCTGGCAGGCGTCTTTGACGTCAGCTTCGCCGCCGCAAACGGCATGGAGAATGATGAGCTCTCCAACCTGCTCCGTATCCCTATGCTGCTGAAAAGCCCGGAGGTGATCGTGGAAGCCCTTTACTGGATCGACGATATTATCTCCAAGGCTGAGGACGACCAGAACAAGAGTCTGCTGCTCTCGCAGGCCTATGAGGCTGAGCGGCTGCGGCTACCACCGGCTCTGGCGGAGCTGCCCGAAGAACCCAATCGAAATCTAGACGAGCTGTCCTACGCCTATTGGCTGGGCTATATCTACCGCTGTGAATGCCTACTCCACGAAGAGTCCAGCCGGATGGTATATGGCGCTTTTGAGGAGTCCATCATGCATAGAGCCTATCAGGAGCTTCTTCGTAGCCCTCTGGGCCAGGGAAACCTGATCGACAGCGCCGTGGAGATATGCGTGGAGCTTGACCGACTGCTGGTGGAAAAAATATGGCCGGAGAAGTCTAAGAGGCAACGCCAATTACAGGTAAAAGAGCTGGAGCGCCCTGCCCAGCCGCAAATTGAAGGGAGCACGCCCAATGCAACAGGATCAGTGTAAACAGCCAATCACAAACAATGCCTCTGCCGATACAGACAGGGAGTCTTCCAAGCATGAAGACTTGACTGTGATCGACAGGAAGGATGATCAGGTGGTGCGCCGGGAGTCCATGCGCCACCG
>JBJDXP010000122.1:0-1894 GCA_051866735.1 Candidatus Limivicinus sp. | reverse complement strand
AAGGGCAGCGTCCGGGTGGACGGCATGGTCCGGGGCGAGATCCACGGCTTTGTCAGCGGCATTGTCCGGGCGGACATCAACGGCGAGGTGGACCTGAATCTGATCTCCGGGTCCGCTGTCGAGAAAGGAGCGCTGGAAGATGAAAAAGTTTAATGTGCTGGCACGGATCCTGGCTTTTGCGCTTGCAGCGCTGCTGTGTCTTGGCCTTGTGCTGCCTGCCGCGGCTGTGGAGAACGAGAATTATATTTACATTCGAACGGCCGAGGATATCCTGGAGTTGGCGGAGAACTGCCGCCTGGATTCCTGGTCCGTGGGGAAAACCGTGACGCTGAAAGCGGATATCTCGCTGGACGGCATTGACTTCCAGCCGATCCCTTCCTTCGGCGGCACCTTCAACGGCGGCGGCTACACCATCAGCGGCCTGGCCCTGTATGACAGCATTACTCCGGCGGGCTTCTTCGGTACCCTGCAGGAGACCGCCGTGATCCGGAATCTGACCCTCAGCGGCACGGTCAGCCCTTCGGGGAAAGCGGAAAACGTGGGCGGCATCGCGGGCGAAAACTACGGCTACCTGTACAACTGTGAATTCACCGGCACCATCAAAGGAAAAACCAGCGTGGGCGGCATCGTGGGACTGAACGGCACCACAGGAAAGATCGTGAATTGCAAAACCTCCGGCTCCATGAAGGGCGAGAAAATGACCGGCGGCATTGTGGGCTGCAACCTGGGTATTGTGGAAAGCTGCGAGAATAGCTCCTTCATCAATACTGTCAGTGCCGACAAGACCTTTAATCCGGAGGACATTGACCTGACGTTTGTGCTGGACATTTCCAAGCTCAGCTCCCTGGATACCAATAACGCCGCCTCGGATACCGGCGGCATTGCGGGGTATTCCTCCGGCATCATCGGAAAATGCGAAAACTACGGCACCATCGGCTATCCCCATGTGGGCTATAACGTGGGCGGCATCGCGGGCCGGAGCTGCGGGTATCTGTACAGCTGTGAAAACACCGCTCTGGTCTACGGCAGAAAGGACGTGGGCGGCATCACCGGCCAGATGGAGCCCTTTATTGCCTCCAACCTGACGGAGAGCACCCTCAGCAAGCTCCAGCGGCAGCTGGATGAATTGGATGTGCTGTTGAACCGGGCCATGGAGGACGCGGGCAACGGCATGGGCTCCGTCACCTCCCGCCTGAACAATATGGCGGGCAATGTAGGCGGTGCGGCTTCCGGCCTGAAGGACATCCAGACCACGGCCACCATTGAAGGCTCCGCCACCGGCAGCGCCGACGGCGAAGGCGGCGGCAGCATCACCGTGACGCCGCCCCAGCTGGATGTGGAGGTTGGCGGCGGCGGCGTCACCGGCGGCGGTGTGGTCATCACCCCCGGCGGCGGCGCGGGCGGCAGCATTACCGTCGGCGGCGGAGAAATCTCCGGCGGCCTGACGGAGGGCGGCGTCTCCGGGGAAGGCAGCTCCTCCTCCAGCGGCAATGTCAGCGCCAGCACCCAGATCACCATGACCACCTCCTTAAGCGGCGTGGCTTCCTCCCTGTACGGCCTGTCCAGCCAGATGCGGGCCCTCAGCGGCGAAATGGCGGGCATGACCGGCACCCTAAAGGCCGACATTGAGGCCATCAACGAAAAAGTCAACGAGGTTTCCGACACCGCCTACGACCTGTTCCTGGGAGACGGGGATAAGGATGTGCTCATCGACAGCTCCGAAATGGACATCGATCTGATCACCCTGGGCAAGCTCTATCAGTGCAGCAACAGCGGCGGCATCAGCGGCGACATCAACATCGGCGGCATTGCCGGAACCATGGCCCTGGAATATGAGCTGGATCCGGAGGACGACCTGGCTACCCAGATTGATGCCTCGGAGCGGCGGAAATAT
>JBJDXP010000121.1:0-40625 GCA_051866735.1 Candidatus Limivicinus sp. | reverse complement strand
GCACACCCCTTGGAGAAGGGCTCTAATAACTACTACTCTATAATACAAGGAGGAGGATGGGTATAGGTACGGCAAAAAAGCTGGCGGTTCTGGGCATGGCGCTGATGTGCCTGTATCTGCTGTTCATGGGCCAGCTGCGGAAAACGGCGGATACGGCTGTGGAGGCGGGGCGGATGAAAAATGTGGAGATCGTGGTTCCCTCCGTTGCCCCAGAACCGGAGGAAACGCCGGCGGAAGCCAGTCCGGAGACGGACAGCGCAGCGGAAGCGGATGCCGGGACAATATCCCTGCGCCTGCCGGAAGAGAGCGAAGCGCCCCTGTCTCAGCCGGAGGATAACCGGAATCTCGACCAGATTCAGGAGACCACCATCAGCGGAGGCCTGAGCATCAAAAACGAGACGAGCTATGACATTGACGTCTCCGGGATGCTGCCTGAAGGCTCACAGGTGAGGCTGCCTGACGGCGAGCCCCAGATCCTTATCATCCATACCCATTCCAGTGAGGCCTATACCCCTGCCGGTCTGGACCGCTATGAGGCCAGCGACACCAACCGCACCGAGGATAAGGAGTACAACATCGTCCGTGTGGGCGACGAGCTGACGACGCTTTTGCAGCAGGCGGGGCTGAACGTGATCCATGACCGGGAAATCTACGACTACCCCAGCTACACCGGCTCCTATGAGCGCTCCGGCGCGGCGGTGCAGAGCTATCTGGAGCAATATCCCAGCATCGCCGTGGTCATCGACATGCACCGGGACGCTCTGGGCGCAAACGGTGTGGTCTACAAGACCATGGCGGAGGAAACCGGGGTCTGTGCAAGCCAGATCATGCTGCTGGTGGGCACCGACGACAGCGGCCTGTACCACCCCAACTGGCGCTCCAACCTGTCTCTGGCGCTGTACCTGCAAAACGCGGTCAGCGCCGTGCACCCCACGCTGATGCGCCCGGTGGCCCTGGTGCAGCAGCGCTATAACCAGCATCTCACCGGCGGCTCCCTGATCCTGGAGGTGGGCAGCAGCGGCAACACCCTTCAGGAGGCCCTGGCCGCCATCCGCCTTTTTGCCGACGCTGCCGCCCCTGCCCTGCTGGCGTTGGTGGAAGAAGCGTAAAAATGAGAATAATTCGCAAAAATAAAGCTTTACAAAGCCGAACAACTGTGCTATAGTAAGATTGCAAACAAGAACGATTACTGATTTGGAGAAAGTGATGGAAGCAAGGCACAACAAAAGCAAACAGCGTCAAGCCATTCTTGATGTGCTCTGCGCCTCTAAGGAACACCCCTCGGCGGAGATGATTTTCAGCGCGCTCAAGCCTGATTATCCCTCTCTCAGTCTGGGGACGGTGTACCGGAACCTGAGCTTTTTCCAGCAGCAGGGTCTGGCCGTCGGCGTGGCGAATGTGGACGGCAACATGCGCTACGACGCATGTACTGCCCCTCACCCCCATCTGCTGTGCCGGAACTGCCGGAGAGTGACCGATCTTGTTTTACCCGATACCGTCAGCAGCCTGTATGACGAGGCCGAGCGCCTCTGGGGCTGCAAGGTGGAGTCCTATTCCCTCACCTTCACGGGCCTTTGCCCCGGGTGCCGGGAAGAAGAAACCAGTATTCCCTAAATTTTTTACAATATCAGGAGGAAATTACAATGAAGAAATGGGTTTGCCCCGTATGCGGTTACGTTCATGAGGGAGATACTCCCCCCGAGTTCTGCCCCCAGTGCAAGGTCCCCGGCTCCAAGTTCACCGAGCAGAAGGCCGACATGGCCTGGGCTGCCGAGCATGTTGTAGGCGTTGGCAAGCAGTTTGGTGCTGACGTTCCCGAGGAAGTCAAGGCAGAGATCATCGCCGGCCTGAAGGCCAACTTTGAAGGCGAGTGCACTGAGGTCGGTATGTACCTGGCCATGGCCAGAGTGGCCCACCGCGAGGGTTATCCCGAAATCGGCATGTACTGGGAGAAGGCCGGTCTGGAAGAGGCCGAGCACGCCGCCAAGTTTGCCGAGCTGCTGGGTGAGGTCGTCACCGACAGCACCAAGAAGAACCTGGAGATGCGCGTAGACGCCGAGAACGGCGCCACCGCCGGTAAGTTCGAGCTGGCCAAGCTGGCTAAGAAGTACAATCTGGACGCTATCCACGACACCGTCCACGAGATGGCCCGCGACGAGGCCCGTCACGGCAAGGCTTTCAAAGGTCTGCTGGAGCGTTACTTCAAGTAAGAAACACGAGAAAACGGTGGGATATGTTCCCACCGTTTTTCGTCATAATACAAGGGAGGGAAAAGCATGGTCACTTGCAGATGCGGGTGCAAATTTGAAAATTCCCGCTGGGATTCCCATGTCATGTGCCCGAAGTGCAAACGCATATATCCCAATGTTGCACCTGACATGGTCCACCCGATATCAGAAGAAGAGCGCCGCTGGAAATGCGAAAAGTGCGGTGAGCTGAATGAAAACAGCTACGCAGGCGCCCCCCGCATAACCTGTGCCAAATGCGGTGCGCAACGCCCGGACAATCGCGACTGGTACAAAATCTGACGTATGCGTGACAAAACAAGATGCAGCAAGGGCATTCCGCCTAAGTTGTATTTCAGGGTAAAGAAACGCTCTGTCCGGGCTTGACCTCACCCGGTTTTATGCTATAATTGAAAAGAGCATCGGCAAAACAGCGAAGCGCTGAAACGCTTTTCTGAACCTTGCTTCAGCATAAATAACACATTATTTGAACGAAAGGAGACTGTATTATGAAATATGTCTGCAACCTGTGCGGCTGGGTCTACGACGAGGAAGAGGCCGGCGTAAAGTGGGAAGACCTGCCCGAAGATTTCGCCTGCGAGCTCTGCGGCGTTGGCAAGGATGAGTTCAGCCCTGTAGAAGAATAAGCGTTGAAGTTGAAAAAGGAAGCGGTGAAAGCCGTTTCCTTTTTTCTTGCCATTAAGCACAAAATATGATATCCTCGTTAAAAATGTAAAGGAGCGTCAACGCATGGAACAGATAAAGAAAAAAATTGAAGAAGTCGTTCAGAAGATCAAAAACGACAAAAACTTCGCCGCGAAATTTCAGAAAGACCCGGTGAAGGCCCTGGAGGATGTCCTGGGCGTGGACCTGCCGGAGGATCAGATCAACGCGGTCATCAGCGGCGTCAAAGCCAAGATCAACCTGGACACCGTCAGCGGTATGCTGGACAGCGACGGCGACGGCAAGCCCGACCTGGGCGCTCTGGGCAAGCTGGGCGGCATTCTGGGGAAAAAGTAAACGAAAAAAACAGGGAACAGCTTTTCCGGCTGTTCCCTGTCTGCTACATTTACTCAGACTTTTGATTCCGACTGCTGATAGGCCATGTACATCTCCTCCGTCTCCTCCTGGGCCTGACGGAGCATCTGGTTGCGCAGCAGGCTGACAGGCATCGTCATCGCGTCGGTGATGGCATTGAACAGTTTATAGTACATGGCTTTGTAGAGCTCCGTTTCCCTGTTTTCCATAGGATCACCTCGTCTACATCGTAGCACAAACGTGCAACAAATGCAACATGTTATTGTAATGCATATTGTAATACACTCAAAGCAGAATAAGGCTTGAGGTGTATAATGAGTAAATTCAAAATTCCCAGCATACCCGCCACCACAAACAAGTCCATCCGTTTTCCCAACGATGTGATCGAGCAGGTGGAAAAGGCCATTGTGGGCAAGGACTGCACCTTCTCCGCCTTCGTGATCGAGGCAGTGCGCATGGCGCTAAAGGATCTGCAGGACGGCGAAGAATAAGGAAAAACGCGCATGGAAAAGGAAGCGGCGAGAACCGCTTCCTTTTTTGCGTTTCTGCATTTTGGTATTCTGCCTGAACTTATACTATTCTTCAATAAAACCATTTATTTTTTAGCGGTCAGAATTGCGCCAACCTTCGTTGCTTTCCTTGCAAATAGTTGTCCATTATTCGCTGCGGAAAGCGCCTCGGCTGACACAATTCTGCCTCGCTAAAATTCTAAAGCGTTTTATCGCAGAATATATTATTTATTCTTCTGATACAGATACCACAGGCCCTTCAGCAGCAGATCGTCGTCGCAGATGATCTCGTGCTTGCAGAAGGGGATGATGCTGGAGGCCAGGCCGCCGGTGGCCACGACAGTGCATTTGTAGCCCAGCTCCGCCTCCATCCGGTCGATCATGCCGTCGATGGTGGCGGCGGTGCCGAACACCGCGCCGCTGCGCATACTGTCCACGGTATTGGTGGCGATGCACTTTTTGGGCGGGGTGATGGAGATGTCCGGCAGCAGGCTTGTGCCGGCGGCCAGGGCGTTGTAGGCCAGCTTTACGCCGGGGATGATGGCTCCGCCCCGGTAGCACCGGTCTTTGTCGATCACCACCACGGTGGTGGCGGTGCCCATATCCAGCACAATGGAGGGCACGCCGTAGAAGTTCATGGCGGCCACGCTGCCCACCACAATATCTCCGGCCAGGGTGCCGGGGTCATCGATGCGGACATTCATCCCGGTGCGCATACCCGGGCCCACCACCATGCAGTCGATCCCGGTGAGCCTTTTCACCGCCTCTTTCAGCGAGTCGGTGACGGAAGGCACAACGGAGGAGATGATGGCCCCCTCAAAGCCGCAGCTGTCGATACCGAACACCTCAAAGAGCTGGCGGAGCTTGATGGCGTATTCCGCCGGAGTCTCCCGGGTGTTGGTCTGTATGCGGACGATGTTGTTTATCTCGCCCTTTTCAATGCAACCCAGGACAATATTGGTATTGCCCACATCAATGGCAAGGATCATTTTACGCTGCCTTTCCCTTTTTCCCGATGTTGATCAGTCTGACGACAATGGGGCTGAGGACGATATCCACGACCAGCTCAAAGACGAAGTTCAGACCCACCAAGCCTACGATCATATAGGTGCCCACATTTGCAAAGCCGCTGCCAGCAGCCCACTGGGAGATGGTCTCCATAAAGAAGAGGAAGCAGCCCAGAAGGAACACGCCGGTGTTGACCACGGGGCAGACGATGGCGGAAGCCACCACGGCCACATAGGTGTTCTTCTTTTCCAGCAGCCTGAACACCAGTCCGGCGCAGAGACCGGCCAGAGTGCCCTTGGCCAGCACGGTGACGATGGTGCCAAGGGGGCTGATGGGCAGAAATGCCGCGGCGTCGCCGGAGAGCAGCACAGCCATGCCGAACACGAAGCCCAGCCAGGCGCCTGCGCCCGCGCCGTACATCGCAGCGCCCACAACGATGGGGATGAGCACCAGTGAGATGGAGAAGGGGCCGAAACGAATGAAGCTGCCCAGCAGCTGGAGCACGACGACGATGGCGGTGAAGATGGCCACGCCGGTCAGAACACGGGTTTCTATACGTTTGCTTTTCATTTTATTTACCTCCTGCTGTCGCTCCGGTCATGCCGGATGCGGCGCAGGGACATCATATTACACGTCTATTCGTTTGTCAATAATTTGCTGTTCTTTTCCTGTTCCAACAGGAATTTTTTTCGTTCGACGCCGCCGGCGTAGCCGGTCAGGCTGCCGTCGCTGCCCAGGACCCTATGGCAGGGGATCAGAAGGGAGATGGGATTTTTGCCCACGGCGCTGCCCACCGCCCTGGGGCTGCTGCCCAGGCGCTTTGCCAACTGCCCGTAGCTCAGGGTTTCGCCGTAGGGGATGGTGAGCAGTTCCTCCCACACCCGTTTTTGAAAGGCCGTCCCCTCGGGTTTGAGCTTTACCTTTATTGTCGGTTCTTTCCCCCGGAAATATTCCGTCAGCCAGGCCAGGGCGGCGCTGAGCGCCGGGCTGTTTTCCGCTTCAGTCAGCACCATATTCCGCAGCCCGGCCCGGTCGTATTTCTGCCCAGTGAACCACAAGCCGCAGACCGCTTCCCCGTCGGCGGCGATGAAGATTTCCCCGATGGGGGATGAAAATGTGCAGCAATCCATATTTTTCTCCCTTTTTCTTCAGTTTGCTATGCTGTGGTGGGCCTCGTAGCTGGTCATATCCAGGGCTTCAAAGCTGTAGCCGTTGGAGGTGCCCCAGATCAGCACGGCCTCCACCGCGTTCACACTGTAGTTTTTAATGTCGTGCTGGAGCACCACGGCGGCGGTCTTGCCGCTGCAGCCGGCGATAATGTTCTCTGTCACCTGGCTTGTGACCGTGGTCTCCCCGGCGTCGCCGCTGGACACGTTCCAGTCAAAATAGCGGTAGCCCATGCTCTCCATGGCGGCGGCCAGACGGCTCATGATCCCTGGGTTAAAGCGGCTTACGGTGTTGGAGCTGCCGCCGGGGAAGCGGAACAGGCTGGTATAGCTGCCGGTCTGCTCGTATATCAGCTGCTCCACGGCGTTGAAGTCGTCAAAATAGGCCTGCTCGCTGGAATAGATGCTGTTGTAATCGTGGGAATAGGTGTGCACGCCGATGCTGTGCCCCTCCCGGTAGGCCCGGCCAATCATGTCCGAATAGCGGCTGTCGGTGCCGGTGACGAAGAAAGTAGCCTTGGCCCCGTACTCCGACAGGATGTCCAGAAGCTGCTCGGTATAGGGCCCCGGACCGTCGTCAAAGGTCAGATAGATGGTCTTTTTGTCCGGCTTTTTCACCTCGGGCCGCTCCGCCGCCACCACATTCACCCGGCGCTTGGCGCTGGCCATGTCGCCCCGGTCATTGGTGATGGAATAGGTCAGCTCATAGCTGCCCGGCACATAGGGGCAGACGCTGCCGCTGGCGGTCACATAGCCGGTCAGGTCGTTTCCCAGACTGTCCGCAGCCCGGTAGCCCGGCTCGGAAAAGCTCATGGCGGCGGTCATGGTCATGTCCGCGTCGCCGTTTAAGCTGATGCTGGGGGTGGATATACTGTATTCGATCAGCCGTTCGGCCCGGGCCTCGTTGCCGGAGGAGTCCTTCACGGTGTAGATGATCTTGTCCTCGGTCTCCGTGCGCTCCACCCGGCCGGTAATGTCGCCGTCGCAGTTATCCCGGGCGGTGTAGCCCTCTTCCTCGTAGCCGGTAAACCAGCTGGCCTTATAGCCCTCCCGGTGTTCAAGCTCAATCACCGGGGGTTGGGTGTCTACCACCCGGATATGGCGCTGCGCCGTGCTCTCCCGTCCCAGAACGGAGGCGGTGTAGCTTATGGTGTATTCCCCTAACTTTCCGGTGTCCACCTGGCCCTGGCCCGTCAGGCTTTTGGGTGTTTTACTGCTGCCGAAGATCCGCCCTGTGGATATGGCCTCCGCCCCTGGGTCAGTAAACTCACTTCCGACTTCCACGGTCATTTCGCTCTCACCCAGCAGGGTGATCTCCGCGTGACGCCCGTCGATCAGCACCGCCGCCGCGATCAGCACCAGCAGATACACCCCCAGAATAATCAGCGCCAGACGCAGCTTGGGGCCCATTTTTTTCTTTTCCATCTTTTCTCCCACCTATGTGCTCTCTATTTAATTATGCCCGTTGATTTTTCAGCAGAGTTTATTATACACCAGCAGAAATATTATGTTAACAGAAAAATTGTCGTTTTCAGAAAATTTAAGAATTATCGGGCAAAGCTGGTTAAGAAATAAATTTTCATTGAACTGGCAGAAAATCTCTGCTATAGTAATAAATTGTCGGAAAGACAAATATATGATCTCTGCGGCAGCCAGCCGCAGGAAAGGACGAAAAATGAAAAACACCGAAAAGACAATGGACAAAATCGTGGCCCTGTGCAAAAACCGTGGCTTCATCTTCGCCGGCAGCGAGATCTACGGCGGTCTGGCCAACACCTGGGACTACGGCCCTCTGGGCGTGGAGCTGAAAAACAACGTGAAAAAAGCCTGGTGGAAGAAATTCGTTCAGGAGAACCCCTACAATGTGGGCCTGGACGCCGCCATTCTCATGAACCCCCAGACCTGGGTGGCTTCCGGCCATCTGGGCGGCTTCTCCGACCCGCTGATGGACTGCCGCGAGTGCCACGAGCGCTTCCGCGCCGACAAGCTCATCGAGGACTGGTGCAATGAGACCGGCTTTGAACTTCCCAAGCCCATCGACGCCTTTTCCCAGGCGGAGATGAAGGACTTTGTGGAGGAGCACAATATCCCCTGCCCCACCTGCGGCAAGCACAATTTTACCGATATCCGTCAGTTCAACCTGATGTTCAAGACCTTCCAGGGCGTGACTGAGGACGCGAAGAACACCGTTTATCTCCGTCCTGAGACCGCTCAGGGTATTTTCACCAACTTTGTCAACGTCCAGCGCACCACCCGCAAGAAGCTGCCCTTCGGCATCGGCCAGATCGGCAAGAGCTTCCGCAACGAGATCACCCCGGGCAACTTCATCTTCCGTGTCCGCGAGTTTGAGCAGATGGAGCTGGAGTTCTTCTGCCAGCCGGGCACCGACCTGGAGTGGTTTGACTACTGGCGCAGCTTCTGCCACAAGTTCCTGCTGGACATCGGCCTGAAGGACGAGAATCTGCGTCTCCGTGACCACGATCCGGAGGAGCTGTGCTTCTACTCCAAGGCCACCACGGACTTTGAGTTCCTGTTCCCCTTCGGCTGGGGCGAGCTGTGGGGCGTGGCCGACCGCACGGACTACGACCTGACCCAGCACCAGACCGTCTCCGGCCAGGATCTGACCTATTACGACCAGGAGAAGAACGAGCACTACATCCCCTACGTTATCGAGCCCTCTCTGGGCGTGGAGCGCACTGTCCTCTCCGTCCTGGTGGACGCCTATGACGAGGAAGTGGTGGGCCAGGACAAGAAGGGCAACGACGATGTGCGCACCGTTCTGCACCTGCACCCGGCGCTGGCTCCCTTCAAGTGCGCCATTCTGCCCCTGTCCAAGAAGGAGATCCTCACCGGCCCCGCCATGGAGCTGTATCAGGAGCTGAGTAAGGACTTCATGTGCGATTACGATGAGACCGGCTCCATCGGCAAGCGCTACCGCCGGGAGGACGAGATCGGCACTCCCTTCTGCATCACCTTCGACTTCAACACCGTGGGCACCGAGACCGATGAGGCCGACCACTGCGTCACCATCCGCGAGCGCGACAGCATGCAGCAGGTGCGCATCCCCATTTCTGAGGTCAAGAGCTATATTTCCGAGCGCATTAAATTTTAATTTTTAAAGATAGAAAGAATTTGCGGAAGGGTGATTGGAAATGAAAGATGGATTTATCAAAGTCGCCGCCGCCTCCCCTGTGATCAAGGTGGCCGACGCGGAATACAACGCGGACCGGGTGATCGAATGTATCCGGGACGCAGCGGAAAAGGGCGTAAAGGTTCTGGTGTTTCCGGAGCTTACCCTCACCGGCTGCACCTGCTATGACCTGATCGGCCACAAGGTGCTCCTTGAGGGGGCAAAGAAGGCCCTGCTCCGGGTGGTGGAGGCCACCGAGGGCACCGACATGCTGGTTTTCGTGGGCCTGCCCTTTGCTGCCGGCAGCCGGCTTTACAGCTGCGCCGCCGTCATCTCCGCCGGGGAGCTGCTGGCCCTTGTCCCCAGGGAGAATGTGAAGAACAGCCCCTTTGCCCGGCCCGACGGCAGCGGCATTGAGGTGGAGATCGGCGACGGCGCCGTATTGCTCTCCACCAACTGCCTGTTTGACTGCCCCGCCCTGCCCGGCCTGCGGGTGGCGGTGGAGCTGGGCGCGGACATGGACGCCATCGTCCCTCCCGCTGTGCGCCACGCTGTAGCGGGGGCCACGGTCATCGCCCAGATGGCCGCCTTCCCCGAGACCGTCTATTCCGCCAAAGAGGCGGAGCTGAAGATCCGCGCCCAGTCTGAGCGGCTCTGCTGCGGCATGGTTCTGGCCGCCCCCGGCAAGGGCGAATCCTCCACCGATAACGTCTACTCCGGACTGTGCCTGGTGGCGGAAAACGGCGTTGTGCTCGCCTCCGATGAGAAAGAGGACAGCCTCGCCCTCAGCGAGATCGACGTGGACTACCTGATGAACCTGCGCCGCAAGAGCGGTGAGTTTGAGACCGGCGATCTGCCCCACTATGTCTGCGCCTGGGGCTGTGAGGCGGAGGAGACCGTTCTCACCCGTTCCTTCTCCAAGCACCCCCATCTGCCTGAAAAGGCGGAGGATCTGCCGGATTACTGCCGCCGTATGCTGGATATCCAGGTGTCCGGCCTGGTCAAGCGCATGAAATACGCCGGCCTTGACCACTGCGTGGTGGGCATCTCCGGCGGCTCCGACTCCACCCTGACCGTTATGGTCTGCGCCATGGCCATGAAGCGCATGGGCCTGCCCTCCACCAACGTGGTGGCCTGCACTCTGCCCTGCTTCGGCACCTCTTCCCGCACCAAGTCCAACGCCATCATCGTGGCAGAGCAGTGCGGCGCGGAGGTCCGTGTCATCGACATCGGCAAATCCGTCTATCAGCACTTCGACGATATCGGCCACGCCCATGACGATTACAGCATCGCCTTTGAAAACGCCCAGGCCCGCGAGCGCACCCAGGTGCTGATGGACATCGCCAACAAGGTCAACGGCCTGGATGTGGGCACCGAGGATCTGAGCGAGTTTATCGACGGCTGGTGCACCTTCAACGGCGACCACACCAGCATGTACGACGTGAATCTGGGCCTGACCAAGACCCAGGTCCGGGCAAACCTGCGCTTCATCGCCGAGCGCACCGAGGACAAGACCCTGGCCGCCGCCCTGTGGGACGTGCTGGACTGCCCTGTCACCCCCGAGCTGCTGCCCATCCACGACGACAAGATCGAGCAGAAGAGCGAAGACGCTGTGGGCTCCTACAGCCTGCAGGACTTCTTCACCCACAAGATGCTGATCTGCGGCTTTGACCCGAAAAAGACCCTGCGTCTGGCCAAGATCGCCTATCACGAGGAGTTTACCGACGAGGAGCTGATCCGCTGGCTCAAGAGCTACTGCACCCGTCTCTTCACCCAGCAGTTCAAGCGCTCCTGCCTGATGGACGGCCCCGCGGTGGAGGCCTTCACCGTCTCCCCCCGCACCGGCTTCCTCATCCCCTCCGACGGGGAGAGCGCCCTGTTCATCCGCCAGCTGGAAGAGCTGGAATAAAAACACAAATCTGCGGGCGGCCTAAACAGGCCGCCCGTTCTGCACCGTATTTCCGGTCCATTCACACCAGGATCCGCTCAAGTCTGCCGCCAAGACGGCTGAGGATCTCATTGGTTATGGTCCCTGCCTGCTCCGCCACATCATAGGCGGAGCGTTTTTTTGTCCCGGAAGAGCCGATGATCACCGCCTCGTCTCCCGGTCTGAGGTCCGGAACATCGGTTGCGTCCACCAGCGTCTGGTCCATGCAGATAAGCCCGGCAATGGGGGCTTCCCGGCCCCGGATAAGCACTCGTCCCACACCGTTGGATAAGCTGCGGGGCAGCCCGTCGGCGTAACCGATGCTCAACGCGGCAAGCTTTGTCTCCCGCCGGGCGCGAAAGGCCAGTGCATAGCCCGCCCCCTCCCCCGGGGCGATGCACCGCACCGAAGCCACTCTGGCTTTCAGCGACAGCACCGGGTGAAGCTCTGCCCGGCAGTTCTCCGCCTCCTCCCGGCTGCTCATTAAACCGTAGAGGGCGATGCCCGCTCTGGCATAGTCCCCTCCCAGCTCCGGAAAATGCAGCAGTGCGCCGCTGCTTAAAATATGCGCTTTGGGGATGAGCTGTCCCGAAGCCCGGAGCCGGCCCACCGCCTGAAAAAGCCGCCCCGCCTGGACAAGAGAATATTCCCTGTCTCCGGTGCAGAGATGGCTGAATGCCCCCTCCACCTGAAGTCCCTCCATGCGGCATATCCGGGCAAGGTCTTCCGCATCCTGCCAACCCACCCCCAGCCGGTGCATACCGGTGTCGATCCCGATATGCACCCTTAGCCTCTGTCCGAAGCGGCTCAGTTCTTCCGCATAGGCGCAGTCGGTCACGGTCTGACTCAGTGTACAGTCCCTCAGCAGGGGGAACAGCGCCGGGTGGGTATAGCCCAGCACCAGGATCTCCCCCTCTATGCCCGCTTTCCGCAGCTCTGCTCCCTCAGTGGCCGCTGCCACGCAAAAAGCCTGCACACCCAGACGATTCAGCTCCTTTGCCACCGGCACGGCTCCGTGGCCGTAGGCGTTTGCCTTCAGGGCGGGCATCAGCGCGCAGCTCGGGGGAAGCAGTGCGCTCAGCGCGTTTACATTGTGTTCCAGCGCGGCACGGTCCAGTTCTATCCAGGCCCGTCCTGTTTTCCCTTCTCCACTCATTTTTTATCCCTTTACGATCACTCTCGGCGCAGGAGACACCACGGTGCTGTTGTCCGGTATGTTTTGGGCTACCACCGCTCCCGCGCCGATTTTTACATTACTGCCGATGCGCACGCCGCCCACGATGCAGGCCCCGGCGCCGATCAGGCAGTTTTCCCCGATTTCCGGCGCCTTTCCGCCCACCTCGCCGATGGTCACATTCTGGTAGATCCGGCAGCCCCGGCCGATTTTGGCGTAGCGGGAGATGTAGATCCCGTGCAGACCGTGGGGCAGCGAGGGGATGGCGGCGATCTGAGCGCCGCGCCCGATGTAGCCGCCCCGCCTGTGGGCCATGCGGTTCAGGAAAAAGGTGAGCAAATCGGCACGGAGTCTGCTCTTCGTCCGTCCCCGGCGGTAAAACAGCTTCCAGTAAAGGCGCAGGTCATTCCCCAGGGAATAGTCTGTCAGCCGTTCCCGCAGGCTCATGGCTCCACCGCCAGTTCGATTGCCAGGTCGATCACCTGGGTCAGGTTCATCCCCGCCGCCCGCATCATGCCCGGAAAGCGGCTGTGCTCCGTAAAACCGGGGATGGTGTTGACTTCGTTGAAAACGAGGCGTCCGTCCGGCCGCAGAAACATGTCCACCCGGGCAAAGCCCCGGCAGTCCAACGCCCGGTATATGCGCTTGGCAAGGCTTTTTGCCTCCTCCGCCTTTTCCGGAGATATGCGGGCGGGAACGTGAATGCGGGAGCGGATGAGATTGTATTTCTCCTGAAAATCGAAAAAGCCGCCAAAAAGCTCGATCTCGTCCGGTTCCCCGCAGACAAGCCGGGAATTTCCCATCACCGCGCAGCCCAGCTCCCTGCCAGGGACGGCCTGCTCTATGAGCACCCGGCTGTCATGGGCAAAGGCCAGGGACAGCGCCTCGGCCAGATCGCTTTCCCGCTCCACTCTGCTCACGCCGTAGGAGGAGCCGGCCTTTACCGGCTTGACAAACAGGGGGTAGCCCATATCCCGAGCCGCTTTCTGCGCTGTTTCCCGGTCAAATTCTCTTTCCAGCAGCAGTGAGCGGGGCACTTCCGCTCCGGCCAGAGCCGCCAGCTTGTGCGCCCGGTCCTTGTCCATGCACAGCGCGGAGGCCAGGCTGCCGCAGCCCACCACAGGGATATCCAGCAGCTCCAGCATGCCCTGCACCGTGCCGTCCTCGCCGTTTTTTCCGTGGAGCACGGGGAAGGCCGCGTCGATCCCGATCTCCTCCAGCCGGTCCCCCCGGCGCAGCATCAGCCGCCGCCCCTCCCGTTTGGGAGAGAGCAGAACGGGCGTGCAGCGGCCGGCCTGCAGCCAGCGGTCTGCGGAAATATCCTCCAGGCTGCCGGTATAGTGATACCAAGCCCCATCCCTCGAGATGCCCAGCATCACCGGCGTGTATTTTTCTCTGTCCATGGCGTTCAGCACGCCGGCGGCGGACTGGAGTGACACGCCGTATTCACTGGAGCAGCCGCCGAAGATCACAAGGATGTTTTTCATTGTTCTCTCTCCTTTATCTCTGTTTCCGGGGGAAGTTGATAGCCGATGGCACAGCGGTTTTTGTACAGGCCTTTCCTTTCCGTCACCACGCCGGACGCAGCACAGCGTTTTCTGACTACCTCCACTTCCTCATAGATCCGTCCGCCCTCCCGGGTGTAGCACAGGTTTTCGTTTACCACCTTATACTGGTCTCCCGTATCCCGGTCTGTATATATCCGCCCGATAATATGTTCTTTGTCAAAACCGATCATCAGCTGCCATGTGCTTTCCGTGTCGTTTCTCACCTTCAGATCCAGCCAGCCCTCCGCCACCGTGGCGTCCACGCCCAGGGGCGCGTCACTGGGCGGTTCGGGAAAGTCCTTCACGTTGTGCCCGTGCCGTTCAAGGACGGTCAGCGGCGTGTGCAGCAGCAGCCAGAAAAGCAGGTTGCTGAGCATACACAATCCGCCGCCCTGCTGGGTGGTAAGCCTGCCGTTGACCTCGGCCAGCCCCTCTTTATAGGGCGTCTCCCGGTCCGCTCCCCGTACCGCCTGCCAGAAGGAGAAGGTCTCTCCGGGGCGGATCAGCAGTCCGTCCAGCTTCTTTGCGGCAAGTTTCAGATTGAACACCTTGTTCTCCTGAAATTGCAGGTCAAAGCCCGTCTGCCGGTTGATCATGGGGCAGCGGGTCTCAAACACCTGATACGGCAGCGCAGTTTCGCGCCGCGCCGCTGCATAGCGGTTTCTGTCAAATCGCATTTTCTGGTAAAAACAGAATATTCTCTGCTTTCTTCGCAGCGGCAGCAGCCAGGGAAAGCGCTGGGTCAGTCTTTTTCTTGTCATGGCTGTCCTCCTTCCGGCGGCGAGCGTCAGAAAAGGAAAAAGCATCCCCGCCCCGGTACCTTTATGGTACCAGAGCGGGGATGCGGATGTTTTCGGATTTCCTTTGGGTATTCTTATGTTTCTCCTGAAAAATTCTTGAGATTATCTTACCGGAAGCTCCACGGTGAAGCAGATGTTCTCCTCCGCGCTTTCCGCCCGGATACGGCCGCTGTGCAGCTCTACGATCTCCTTTGCTATGGCAAGACCCAGCCCCGCGCCGCCGGTTATGCTGGAGCGGGAGGAATCCAGCCGGAAAAACTGTTCAAAAATGCGGCTCAGCTTTTCCGGCGGGATGGTTTTGCCCCGGTTTTTCACCTGCACGGTAACTCTGTCTCCCTGCTGTTTCAGGCTGACGCCGATCTTTGTCCCGGCGTAGCTGTAATTGACAGCGTTGCGCAGCAGGTTGTCAAAAACCCTGGCCAGCTTATCTCCGTCGCACAGAAGCATCACGCCGTTTTCCAGCTCCAGCTCCCAGCTCAGTTCCTTTTCCTCCAGAAGCGGCATAAACTCAAAAGTGGTCTGCTCCAAAAGCCTTGTCAGATTCACGTTCTCCCGCTCAAGACGGAGGGAAGTGAGATTGAAGCGGGTGATGTCAAAAAACTCGTTGATCAGTTCCTCCAAACGCTCCGCCTTGGCCAGCGCCACGCCGGTGTATTTTTCCCGCAGCGCCGGGGAGATCTCCGGCTCGTCCCGCAGCAGGCTCAAATAACCGATCACACTGGTCAGCGGGGTCTTCAAATCATGGGCCAGATAGACCACCAGATCGTTTTTCCGCTGCTCCGCCTCACGGGCCGCCGCCGCGTCCCGCAAAGCCTTCTCCCTGGTCAGATTCAGCTCATTCTGTACCTCCGAAAGGGCTCCGGACAGTATAATAGGCTCCTCTGACGGGCTTGCCAGCTGCTTTGACGCGGCGGTCAGCTCGTCCAGATAACGCAGGGGCTTTGACAGGAAGATATAGGTGATCCCCGTCCAGCCCGCCATAAAAGCCAGACCAAGAAAGAACAGGAGGTAGTCCCTGATAAAGCACAATATCCGATAGAACAGGTCATCCGGCTGCCATAGGAAGCTGCTGAAAAAGCCCCAGCACAGGAGCACCAGCACGCACACGCCTGCGGCGTACACCGCCAGCGACAGAAAATACTGCACAACAAGCTGCCGGGAGAGCTTGCTGCCCCGCCGGCTCCACCATTTTGAAACCTTTTCTTTACTCAATGGTATAGCCCACCCCCCAGACAGTCTTGATGAGCCGGGGCCGGCGGGCAGGCTCTTTCATCTTTTCCCGCAGGCGGGCAATGTGGGACATGACCGTATTGTTGTTATCCAGATATTTTTCGCCCCAGACCGCCTCAAACAGTTCCTCCGAGGACACCACCCGGCCCCGGTTCTCACAGAGATACCATAGGATGTCAAATTCCAGCGGCGTCAGGTTAAGCTCAGCGCCGTTGAGACTGCATTTATGGCTGTCGCGGCAAATGTACAGTCCTGCAAAATCATGCTCCGCCGGTGTTTCCGCGGCAGCGCTCCCCACATTATAACGGGTGTAACGCCGAAGCTGGGTCTTTACCCGGGCCACCAGCTCCAGCGGGTTGAAAGGCTTTGTGACATAATCATCCGCGCCCAAAGTAAGGCCGGTGATCTTGTCACCCGCTTCTACCCTGGCCGTAAGCATAATAATGGGGAACATATGTTTTCCCCTGATCCTGCGGCAAAGTTCAAACCCGTCCATATCCGGCAGCATCACATCCAGCAGGGCAAGGCTCAGTTCCTCCCGTGCCGCGCAGTCCAGCGCACCAGCAGCGTTTTCAACGGTAAAGACCGTGTACCCCTCATTTTTCAGGTACAGCGCCACCAACTCGCCGATTTCCCGTTCGTCATCCACCACAAGTATCTTTTCGTTCATGGGCAGACCTCCTCTCGTGAGGATTATATCATATATTCGTGCCGATTTTATGATGCCTTGCTTGAGAAAAGCTTACGATTTTCTTAAGGCTTATTTCTGGTAAAAAAACCGTTGCCTTTCCGGCAGCGGTTTTTTCCCTTATGTATTTATCAGGGCAGCTCCCGGAACTTGCTGCCGGAAGCGGCTTTGATGGAGTTTCTGATGATGGCGAAAATGCCCAGGGCAGCGAAGAACAGGCCCATAAGAATATTTTTCAGCATTATGGCGCGGTACTCCGCGTCCTCGGCGAGAAGGGCAAACATCAGCGGCAGAATATCTCCATAGCCAAGACCGTAGGCCTCGCCCTGAAAGATATATTTTGCCGCGCTTAGCCATTCTCCCAGAAAATTACCCACGCACACGCTGATTATGGCTGTGACGATGAGAATGAGCGCCTTGGCTTTTCCGTTTTTACCGCCCAGCTTGCAGTAGCCCTTTTCGCCCAGCCAGCCGATCAGCAGCCCCAGCACCGCGGCGATACGCCCTGCCAGATACAGCAGCGCCCAGGGGATCGCGCCGATCAGGCTGCCCAGCAGCGCGCCCAAAAATCCTGCGCCGTAGCTGCCGGTGTCCTCTTCCGCCGCCCTGGTCTCTTCGTGGGAAATTCTCTCCTGCATTTTGGCCCCGCAGCTCTCGTGCATGTGCCGGGCGATGCCGTTTGTCAGCATCCATTTGCCTTCGCCGCTGATGGGCATACCGCACTCCGGGCAGACGCCGGCCGGCGTGGCGGAATACTGCGCAAGCAGCGGGAAAAACCAGTCGCAGAAGGCGATCATGCGCTTCATTGTGCCCGGGTTATCCAGGAAATTGACAGCGATCCCCTCCTTGCCAATGTACAGTTCCTGCACGCGGAATTCTTTTTGAAGATTTCTGCCTTCGCAGTCCGCCTGCAGCGCCTGTTCCTGAATAGTGTCCGGCAGTCTTGTGCTGACCACCAACAGCTTATACCCTGCCCCCTCGGAAAACGCGCAGTCATAACCCCGAAAGCTGCCGTAGGCATAGCCGCCGGCAATTTTCATGCCGTTTTCTTTTGCCAGTTTTTTCAGCCCAGAACCGATCATCTTTCTCCCTCCGTTTTATTTTGCTTTATGTATTCTAATTTTAGCATCATTTTTTGAATACATACAAATCATAACATATGGAATACAATCATTGCAAGAGGAGTGCGAGGAAGTCATTTCCATCAGAATAAGCGTTGACCTTTTGCAGCAGTTGGACAAATGTGCTGCCCAGGCCGACATCAGCAGGAACGAACTCATTAACCAGTGCATTGTTTTCGCTCTTGACCATATGGATGACAACAAATGATGAGCTGTTCCGAAAGGAGCGGCTCTTTTTGTGGTTCAGACGGTACGGAAACAATACTCCACATATTTGTGGAAGTGCTCTCCCGCGCGCAGGACGGGGGACGGGAACTCAGGGTGGTTGGGGCTGTCCGGGTAAAATTCCGGTTCGACGGCAAAGCCCCGGTTTTTGCCGAAGGGCGCGCCCAGGCCACCGCCGGTGTAGAGCTGAATGGCGGGATAGTCCGTCCGGACGCCCATGGTCACCTCCCCGGCCCTGGCCGTGCAGGCCTCCTCACCGCGGAGGACAAAGCAGTGGTCGAAATCTCCGCCCAGGGGCCGGGGGGAAGAGAAGTCAAATCTGCCCTCCGCCGGACATATCCTTCCTGTGGGGATCAGTCCCTCGCCTGTCTCCAGCCAGCCGGCGCAGTTGATCTGAAACACCGTGTCCAATATGCTGTCCGCGCCGTCTAAATTGAAATACATATGGGTGGTGGGGGCATACAGCGTGTCCGCGTCGCTCTCCCCCTCAAAATCCAGCCGCAGCGTGCCGCCCGAGACGCTGTAGGTCACAGCGGCGTGCAGATTCCCCGGAAAACCGTTGTCCCCGTCGGGGGAGAAAAGGCTGAAACGGACGCTGTTTTCATCTACGATCTCCGCCCGCCAGCGGCGCCGGTCAAAGGCCTTGGGCCCGCCGTGGAGCTGGTTTTCCCCTTCATTTTTCGTCAGTGTATAATGTCTGCCGTTCAGGTCAAAGGCCGCGCCGCCGATGCGGTTTGCGTACCGGCCCACCAGCGCGCCGATGTACGCCGTCCCCTCAAGATACTCCCGGACCGTGCCGTATCGCAGGGCAAGGGGCCGGCCATCCAGCACAATGCCCGTGACCGTGGCGCCCAGAGCCATGACACTCACCTGCAGCAGCCCGGCGTCAATGAGGTATTCTTCCTCGCCGCAAAAATCTCTTTTGATAACCATATTTGTTCACCTCCAGAAAAGAATAACGTACAAGCGGGAAAAAAGCAAGAAATAAAGACTTTTTCGATATTTTTTTAACCCTTGTTAATTGGCCTGCCCTGTAGTATAATATAGTCAGTCAAACCCGGACAAAAAAATTCATAAGGAGGTCACTATGCTGCAAAACGAGTACCTGAAAAGAGTGTATGAAGAGGTCCAGCGCCGTGACAGTCACGAGCCGGAATTTCTTCAGGCGGTTCTGGAGGTTTTTGAATCTCTGGAGCTTGTAGTCGACAAACACCCTGAATGGGAAAAATCGGGCCTTATCGAGCGTTTCGTTGAGCCGGAGCGTGTCGTGGAGTTCCGTGTTCCCTGGGTGGACGACAACGGCAATACCCGTGTGAACCGTGGTTATCGTGTACAGTACAATTCCGCAATCGGCCCATACAAGGGCGGTCTCCGTTTCCATCCCTCCGTCAACCTCTCCGTAATCAAATTCCTGGGTTTCGAGCAGATCCTGAAAAACTCCCTTACCACCCTGCCCATGGGCGGCGGCAAGGGCGGCTCCGACTTTGACCCCAAAGGCAAGTCTGACGGCGAGGTCATGCGCTTCTGTCAGAGCTTCATGACCGAGCTTTACCGGCATATCGGCCAGTTCACCGACACCCCCGCCGGCGACATCGGCGTGGGCGCCCGTGAGATAGGCTATATGTTCGGCCAGTATAAACGCATTGTCGACCGCTTCGACGGCGGCGTCCTCACTGGCAAGGGCCTGACCTTCGGCGGCTCCCTGGCCCGCACCCAGGCCACCGGCTACGGCCTGTGCTACTTCGCCGCGGAAGCCCTGAAGCACCTGAAGGGCGAGAGCTACGAGGGCAAGACCGTAGTGGTCTCCGGCTCCGGCAACGTGGCCCAGTACGCCGCGGAGAAATGCACCCAGCTGGGCGGCAAGGTCGTGGCCATGAGCGACTCCCAGGGCTATGTCTATGACCCCAACGGCATCGACCTGAAGAAGCTCTTCGACATCAAGCAGCGCCGCCGCGCCCGCATCAGCGTGTACGCGGACGAGGTCCCCGGCTCCGAATATCACGAGGGTTGCCGCAGCATCTGGAACGTGAAGTGCGACATCGCCATGCCCTGCGCCTCCCAGAACGAGATGGACGCCGAGGGTGCCAAGGCCCTGATCGCCAACGGCTGCATTGCCGTGTTTGAGGGCGCAAACATGCCGCTGACCCCCGAAGCCATCGCCCTGGTACAGGGCAACGGCCTGCTCTACAGCCCCGGCAAGGCCTCCAACGCCGGCGGCGTGGCCACCTCCGGCCTGGAGATGAGCCAGAACTCCATCCGCATGAGCTGGAGCTTCGAGGAAGTGGACGAGAAGCTGCACGGCATCATGAAGAACATCTACAAGGCCTGCTACGACGCCTCCGTGGAATGCGGCCGTCCCGGCGACCTGATGGTGGGCGCCAATGTGGCCGGCTTCCTGAAGGTGGCCGAGGCCATGATGGCCCAGGGCGTTGTCTAAGCGCAAATCAGAAACATACGCAAAAACTGCCGCAGGGAAACCTGCGGCAGTTTGTAAAACAGTTGACAGCCACCGCAGTTCCCACTGCGGTGGCTGTTCTTGCATAAATTGAAGCCGTATGATTTGATTAAATGGACCGGCAAACTTGAATTTGTTTTTTGCCTGAGTGAAGGAAATGATGAGGGGTCGTGTCTACAGCCCAAGGCTCCCTCTGATGAGGGAGCTGTCAGCGAAGCTGACTGAGGGAGAGACACCTGACGGCCAAATCAGTATCTTCACATACACTGCCAGGCTTTCTTTTCTCTCCCTCCGTCAAAAATCAAAGATTTTTGCCACCTCCCTCGTCAGAGGGAGGCTTTGGTTCGGCACAAAGTCGTAACACCCTGCTAACCTGCGGCAGTTTTTATGTGTTTTACCCCACCACCGGCGGGCGTCCGGCAGCGTCAAAAACGCTGTCTACATCGAAAAACAGTTCGTTTAATGTATCCCGGTAATAGGTCATGGAATAACCGCCGATCTCGATGCGGGACATGAGGGCGTAGTCCGGGTTCAGTTCGTTATATACCTTGCTGTCCACGGTGCAGTAGATTTCAAAGCCCGCGTCCAGAATACACTGCAGGGCGGGCTGCTGCACCCGGTAGCCAAAGGGCGCGATAAAGAGCCGGGTCTCCCCGATGCAGGGCACCACATGGTCCACCCACTTGTTGATGTCGTAGCTGATTTTTTCCACGGAGCAGCCCGGGCCGTAGTAGTTGTTGACCCGGTTGTGGGTATAGCTGTGGCTGGCAAAGTTCCAGCCGTCCTCCTTCAGTGCGGCAGAGACGGTGCGGATCTGTTCGGCCTGCTCCGGCTCGTCGTAGTCATAGCCGAAAGCGCCCTGGAAGCCGGTCAGGGCGATGGTGCCCTTGTGCCCCCGGTAGGAAAAGTCCGGGTGCTGCTCCACAAAGGCATCCACCACGCCCATCACGTCCCCATCCGGCACAATGTCCACGCCGCCCTGGGGGTTATTCACCCGGTACATCAGCTCGCCGTTTTCATCCACGAAGAGCTGCTGGGCAAAGCCGTCACCGTAGGCGTAGGCCACATCGTCCACAGACAGGATCAGGGGCGTTTTCCCCGGTGGCAGAAGGATGGGCTTTCGCTGCATGCCGCTGTCCGTCATCTCCCACAGCGCATCCAGATCATAAAGCACATAGCCCCTCTCATAGAGCTGGGGCAGGATCTTTTCCAGCTCCGCCTTTTCGGAAAAGCCGGAATTGTAGCCGCCCATGGGGGTGACTTTGTCGGTGAACACCAGCTCGGGATAGACGATCAGGCTGTGGAAGAAAATATGGGGCACATCGCCGGTATAGTCCACAAGACTGTCTTTCTCCGCGCGAATAGCCGCCAGCGCCGCCTCCACACTCTCGTCATATATTCCCTCATCAGACAGCGCCGCGATGGCCTCATCGTAAAAATACCCGCTTCTCAGGCGCTCCGCTTCGGCAAGCGCCTCTGCCCGCCGGGCGTTCAGCTCCTCCTGCCTGGCCTGCTCGGCTGCCGCCTCCGCCGGGTCCGGGGTGGGCGCGGCGGTCTCTTTTTCCGTGCCGGGCGGTTCGGGCAAGTCTATCTGGCCCAGTTTATCTGTGAACGCGCAGCCGCTCAGCAGCGCCAGAATCAGCACGGCCGCCAGCATGAAACACAGCTTTTTCATGGTTTCAGTCCTCTTTTTTCGCGGCAAGCTTAAAGGTGAACACAATGGTGGTGATGGACAGGGCCGCCGCTGTGGCCACGATGGTCACGGCGAAATTCAGCCAGGGCACATTGCGCACCAGGAACACCGCCGCCAGCGCCGCCACATCCACAAGCATGTGGATGAGATTGGAAGCCATAATGGCGTTGGTGCTCTGTTTTGCTATGCATTTTTTTGTCACAAAAGCATTTAACAGCGCCGCCAGAAATCCCCATACCAGTCCGACCAGCACACTGATCACATAAGTCATCGCTTTTCCCTTCCTTTTTCAGTCATACACAAAAAGCAAAACGCTCTGTTCTTTGATTTTTATCTTACCATGCTTTCCCTGTAATGTCAAAAATGGTTTTTTGCCAAATCTGCCATACAGCATTTGGTCCGGTTTTTCGGCCTTGATTTGCAGACAATAAGCTCGAGGTGATAAAAAATGAGTCCCAAAGAACTGCTCTATATTGAAGACGCCCTTGAGCACACCCAGTATCTGATGAACCAGTGCCGCACCGCGGCCAATCAGCTCTCCGACCCTGTTCTGCGCCAGCAGGCCCAGCAGCTGGTCAATTCCAATCAGCAGCTGTTCACCCAGTTTTACAATCTGATCTAAGGAGGAAACGCCATGAACGACAAAGACATTATGGAGGGCATTCTGCTCACCACCAAGGGCGTGTGCGACCTGTATATGCACGGCTCCATCGAGTCCGCCACCCCCAACGTACACCAGGCCTTCAGCACCGCCCTGAACGACGCGCTGTGCATGGAAAACAGCATCTACAAGCAGATGTCCGACCACGGCTGGTACACCACCCAGCAGGCCCAGCCCCAGAGCATCCAGCAGGTAAAGCAGAAGTTTTCCGCAATGGGTTAATGGTAATGGCCGCCTTTCGGCGGCCATTTTCTGTTATCCGATGACAATAACCTCTCCGCCTTCTTCTGGGGGAGGCGTCTCGGGAACCACTGGTGTCTCCGGTGAATCGGAGGTCTCCGGCGGTTCAGGCTCCGGCGAAGTCTCCGGCGGGACAGGCGTTATCTCAGGGCTTTCGCTCTCCGCGGGAGGTTCCACCGGTTCCGGCTCCGGTGTGGCCGAAGGTTCCGGCTCCGGAGCGGCGCTGGTGGTGGGCACGGCGCTGTAATACCAGGCGCCCCGCAGGTTTCCGCTGGTGCTTAAAACCGTCCCGCCGGATTTATAGACCACGTCCAGATTGGCCGCCGTCACCGTGGCGTTGTAGGGGTTCAGGCACTGGTTGATCATCTCCAGCCAGGGTTCAAGCTCCACGAAGGTGTAGCTCAGGCCATAAACCATGTCCGGGGTATTGGGCATGGTGTGGAAATTCACGTTCTCGCTGCTGCACATCAGGGCCTGCCGCAGGAAAAAGGCGATGTTGGCGGCAGACAGGTCGGTGTCCATATTCTTTGCCAGCAGGCTGACCACCTGGGAGATGTTGGGGATATTCCCCAGGCTGATAAACTGGGAGGCAGCGGCCTTCAAAAACTTCTGCTGCGTCTCGATGCGGCCCAGATCGCCGTTGGCGTAGCCGCTGCGGTAGCGTACCACGCCCATGGCCTGCTGGCCGTTCAGGCACTGATAGCCCTGATCGATATGGATGTACAGGTTCTGGCCCGGGTCTTCATAGTGCATGGCCTGGGGCACGTCAAACCAGATGCCGCCCATCAGATCCACCACGTCCACAAACACGTTCAGGTCGATCACCGCGTAGCAGTCCACATTGAAGCCGATCAGGTTTCTGATCTGAGCTTTCAGCCCGTCGATGGCCACGCCGCCGGAGTTGGCGGTGCCGGCGTAGACCGCGTTGATCTTTCTCACGTTCCAGTCCAGATTGACAAGGGTGTCCCGGGGAATGCTCACAAAGTCCATGGTATGATTCACCGTGTCAAGCCTGCCCACGATAATGGTGTCGGTGTTGCCGTTGCCGTCGTCATTGCCTACCAGCAGGATGGTATAGCTATCCTGCTGCCGGTCAGGGCTGACCGCTTCGACCTCACTGTCTGTATCTTTTTCGGCCGATATGGCCTTGGGCGCCTCCGGCTCCACATCCGGAGCCTTTTCCCACAGCATATATACGCAGTACAGGGCGATAGCGGCAATGGCAAAGACCCCCAGCAGCGTCAGAAACGCGCTGAAAAACAGGCGCTTATTGTTTTTTTCCTTATGCATATTCCATGCCTTTCTTCTCTTTGATGGCGAGAATCGTTTTATTCAGCAGATATTATAATCCTATTTTTTGAATAATCAATAAACAAGGCGCCCGGAAAGCCTTAATAATTCTGAAGAAAGCGCCTTTGGGGAGATTATAACCCGCCTGCCGCGGTTTTATTTCGTTTTTTCAGACGCGGAAGAATATCTTTTGTTCCCTTTCCCGTAAAGAAAGACCGCCTGATGCAACTCAGGCGGTCTGATTCGTGTTTACGCTTAGCTATGTTTACTCTGCCTTTTTCCGGGCATAGCCGGCGGTAACGACAATACCAGTCACTGCCGTGAGCAGTAAAACCGTGTAAAACAGCACATTGTTCTCATCGCCGGTCTGGGGTTTGGTGTTTCCCGCAGGGATCTTAGCCGTAGCCTTATAGCCGCATACATCGCAGACATGGTATTTGGAGCCGTCTGTGGTCTGGGTTGCCTCGGTAGTCACAACCCACTTGCCAAACTTATGTTCCTCCGTATCCACATGGCTGGGGTCGTTTGCGCAGACACGCTTATGGGTTTTGCCATCCTTGGCGTCAGCCCACTCGCCGTAGTTATGGCCAATGGCCGGAACCTTCTCCTGAACGGTGAGCACTTCACCGCAGGCAGAGCAGTGGCTTCCTTCCGTCAGGCCATCCTCCGTGCAGGTCGGTGCGACAGCCTCGTCCTTGACGGCGGTATGGCCCTGGGCGGGAATGATCTCCTGGGCGACAAGCACTTCCTCACAGACAGAGCAGTGGCTTCCTTCCGTCAGACCGTCCTCCGTGCAGGTGGGCGCTTTGGCTGGGTCCTTCACCTCTGTATGGCCCTGCGCCGAAATCACTTCACAGCCGGAAATCACATGGCCGCAGACAGAGCAGACGCTGCCCGCAGACGTACCATCCTCCGTGCAGGTGGCGGGAACTTCTGCCACGTCAGTGGGTACGCAGGTATGGGTAAGGCTCACCAGAATACCGCTCACCTGAGCATCGGTCGTGTTGGGAAGCTCCAGGCTATAATGTCCGTCCTCGCCGGCGGTAAAGTCCAGCGTCTCTTCCCCTGTCGTGCCTTTTACAGAGGCAATGGAAAAACTCTCTGCCGCATTCAGGATAAGTGTAAACTTACCCTCAGCCTGAACAGCGTCCTTTGCCTCCAGCAGGCTGAGCCCTGCCAGTTCAGCGTCATCAGGCAGTACGCTCACCTGTGCTTTTACACTGCATTTGTAGCTCTCCCCGTCTGCTGTCACTTCGATCTCTTGTGTATATTCCGCCGTTTTGTCAGCAAAAGCAGTGGCGGAAAACACTGTAGCAGCCAGTGCAAGGACAAGCAGCACCGCAAAAAGACGTTTCTTCATGAATAAATCCTCCTTGATCAGAATTGAAAATAGGTTTTACGTTCATCACGCGGCTTCAGCATAGCATCGCTTTCCGTTCTTTTCAAGGCACAAATTCTTAAGATTTGTTATGAATTTCGGCATTATTTCAAAATTTTAAGCATTATTTTAGAAAATTAGTTCGAACAAATTCACATTTGTCAGAATAAATGCCCTGTTTGGGCTTTAATGGTGCAATTCTTAATTTTTTCTTATCTCCTCCCAGAACGAAAAAAAGCGGCCAATGGCCGCTTTTTTCAGACTGAAGACAAAGCTATCGGCAGTGTATAGAATTGCATGGGGAGAGCGCGGAGAGGGGACGGGAATCCCCTTTCGGCGTTTGATCTATGCTTATTCAGGAGTATTTCAGAATACTCCTGAATAAGTTTTCAAGGCGTCGGACTTTGTCGACGCCTTGAAAAAAAGCGGCCAATGGCCGCTTTTTTCAATATAGTAATGCAAAATGCTCTGGTTTTGGCTTATATTTTACACCCGAAACCAGGCCCACCGCCGCGAACAGCGTGGCCATGGACGAGCCGCCATAGCTGAAGAAGGGCAGCGTGATGCCGATAACCGGGGTGATGCCGATGCACATGCCGATGTTGATAAAGGTCTGGAAAGCGATAGCCGTGCCCACGCCCACGCAGAGCAGCATATCGAAGGTCCGGCCGGAGTGGATGCCCACCCGGAAGCAATGGACGATAATGATCACCAGCAGGGTAATAACGATCAGGCAGCCGATCATACCCCAGTGCTCGCCGATGCTGGCAAAGATAAAGTCGGTGTGTTTGCCGGTGAAGGCCGTGGCGGTATGCCCCTCCTCCACGCCGGTGAGCCGCCCCGAGGCCAGGGTCAGCTGGCTCTGCTTGGTCTGCCAGGTGATGCCGTAGCCCGAAGGGTCAACGGAGGGGTCGTAGGGCGCCACAAGGCGCTTCTTCTGGTAGTCTTTCAGCAGGAAGTTCCACAGCAGAGGGATCATGGCCGCAATGGCCGCGCCGCCCAGGGCAAACCAGTACAGCCTGACGCCCAGGAAGAAGAACATGACCAGAAAGATGGCAAACAGGATGATGGCGTTGCCCAGGTCAGAGGAGACCACCATGAACAGCGCAAAGATGATGAAAAACAGGCCCGCCATCTGCACCACGGAGGGAAAGGCATTGATATCCTTGTGCTCTTTCAGATAGGACATCAGCTTTGCGGACAGAATAATATACAGGACCTTGATAACCTCCGAGGGCTGAATACCGATACCGGCAAAGCGGATCCAGCTCTTGTTGCCGGTGCCGTCGTCAGAGCCGAAAAGCATCAGCGCCACCAGCAGCAGCACAATGACCACGCACAGAAACTTCCATTGCCGGCCCAGAATATCCGCATCCACAATAGTGAACACGACGAAAGCGCCCAGGCCCAGGACCACCGAGGCCACCTGAATAATCACCATTTTTGTGGGATTGATGCCTGCATAGTTCTGCGCGGCAAGACCAATCGTAGTCACATGCACCATGTAGACGCTCAGGCAGGCGCAAATCAGACATACACACAAAATGAAAATATCTGCTCTTTGGAAAAAGGTTTTTATGTAAGGAGTGATTTTCTTTATGACAAGCACCGCCTTTCGGAGAAAAAGCTGTGATATCGACAAAATGCGATTTTCATACGGGGCATATTTTATCACATAATTGCTCTTTACGCAATGGCCTTGCCGGTGGTATAATATCCCCGGCTAATGAACAATGTATAAATTTTTTGTCTAAGAGCAGGGAGCGGATAATTTGACCTTTATCAGCAATAGCGAGCAGGAGACGGAGCGCATCGGCAGTGAATTTGCCGCCTCTCTCCCCGGCGGCACGGTGGTCGCCATGTACGGGGATCTGGGCGCGGGCAAGACCGCCTTTGTCCGGGGCATGGCCCGGGGCATGGGTCTGGACTGCCGGGTGTCCAGCCCTACCTTTACCATAGTAAACGAATATCTGGGCCAGCGGGAGCTGATCCATTTCGACATGTACCGCCTGTCCGACGCGGACGAGCTGTTCGACATCGGCTGGGAGGACTATCTGAACCGGGGCGCGGTCTGTGCCGTGGAGTGGAGCGAGAAGGTGCAGGACGCCTTTTTCGGCGACGAGATCACCGTGCGCATTGAAAAGCTCTCCGATACGGAGCGAAAGATCACCATTGAGGAGGCCAAAACATGCTGATCCTTGCCTTTGAATCCTCGGCGAAGGCTGCCTCCGTGGCCCTCTGCCGGGACGGTCACCTTGTCAGCCAGTACAGCCAGTGCAGCGGCCTGACCCACAGCCGCACGCTGCTGCCCATGGCGGAGGATATGCTGAAAAACGCGGAGCTTACGCTCCGGGATGTGGACCTGATCGCCGTGGCCCACGGCCCCGGATCCTTTACCGGGATCCGGATCGGCGTTTCCACGGTGAAGGGTCTGGCCTGGGCCGGGGACAAGCCCTGTGTGGGCGTCTCCACGCTGGAGGCCATGGCCTGGCACGGTCTGGCCGCCGGAGGTGTTGTCTGCCCGGTGATGGACGCCCGGCGCAGCCAGGTGTATAATGCCCTGTTTGAAATCAGGGACGGGCGGCCCCAAAGGCTCTGCCCGGACAGGCCTATCGCCCTTGCGGAGCTGGCGGAGGATGTGAAGAAGCTGGACGCACCGGTGTTCCTGGTGGGCGACGGGGCGGCCATCACCAAAGCCTTCTTCGACGCCCAGGGTATCCCCTGCCGCGTGGCCCCGGAGAATCTGCTCTGGCAGGACGCCTGGGGCGTGGCCATGGCGGCCATGGACAAGGAGCCGGGAAACGCGGACAGTCTGCTGCCGGTGTATCTCCGTCTGTCCCAGGCAGAGCGGGAGCGGCAGGAGCGGCTGAACGCGGAGCAACATGCCAATACTTAATATTTTCATATAAAGGAGACAAAATATGAGCAAAGTATGCGTATTTGACCATCCCCTTATCCAGCACAAGCTGTCCATTCTGAGAGACGAGCGCACCAGCGTGAAGGAGTTTCGCGAGCTGATCTCCGAGATCGCTATGCTGATGTGCTATGAAGCCACTCGTGACCTGCCGATGGAAGAGGTGGATGTCAAAACCCCCGTGGCCGTCGCCAAATGTCACCGCATCGCCGGCAAGAAGCTGGCCGTGGTCCCCATTCTCCGCGCCGGTCTTGGCATGGTGGACGGGATGGTGAGCATGATGCCCAACGTGAAGGTGGGCCATGTGGGCCTGTTCCGCGACCCCCAGACCCTGGAGCCGGTGAAGTACTACTTCAAAATGCCCCCCGACATTCAGGAGAGAGACGTTATCGTTGTGGACCCCATGCTGGCCACCGGCGGTTCCGCCTCCGCAGCCATCCAGTTTTTGAAGGACGACGGCGTGAAGCACATCAAGCTGATGAGCATCATCGGCGCGCCCGAGGGCGTTGAGCGTATGCAGAAGGACCACCCGGACGTGGATATCTTTGTGGCCGCTCTGGACGACCATCTAAACGAGCACGGCTACATCGTTCCCGGCCTGGGCGACGCGGGCGACCGCATTTTCGGCACAAAGTAAAGAATATCTCTGTTGAAAACACCCATAGAGTATGCGAAAGCAGGCTCTATGGGTGCTTTTTTCCCCGGGAACACATCCTGAGGAAATTTGACAACGCTGATTCTTGCTTACAGGCTTCCGTTGTGTTAAACTATCCACAAATATACTGCAAGGTGAGAACATGAAGATATACCGCGTATTCCTGGCGCTGCTGGCTGTTGTTCTTGTTATTGCCCTGGGCTTTGTCCTGGTGCGGGAAAACGCAGAGCCGGAGGCTCCCTTCCTTCCGGAAGAAGGGATAAGGCTGGCCGTGGCCACCGATCTGCACTACCTTGCCCCTCAGCTTTACGACAACGGTGCGTACTATACGAAAATGATCGGGAACGCGGACGGCAAAACGATGAAATACATTGAGGAGCTGACCGAGGCTTTTGTATCACAAATCATCGAGAGCGCCCCGGACGCCCTCATTCTTTCCGGCGATCTGAGCTTCAACGGCGAGCGTGAAAGCCACCTGATGCTTGCGGAAAAGCTCCGCCGTGTGGCGGACGCGGGCATACCGGTGCTGGTCATCCCCGGCAACCACGATCTGTACAATGCCAAGGCCGCCGCCTTCACCGGCGACGGTTATACCAGTGCAGACAGCGTGAGCATGAAGGAATTTGAAGAGATCTACGCAGATCTGGGCTTCAGCCAGGCCCTTTCCCGGGACGGGGACAGCCTGAGCTATATTACAGAGGTCACGCCGGAGCTTCGTGTATTGATGGTGGACGTGAATACGCAGGACGAGCCGGGTTTCCTTGATGACAGCACACTGAACTGGATCGATGAGCAGCTGAAATGCGCCACGGAGGCCGGGGCAAAGGTGGTGGCCGTCAGTCATCAGAATCTTTTTCAGCACAACAGCCTGTTCCGGGGCGGCTTTGTCATCGGCAACGGCCGTCTGCTGGGTGCTCTGTTCGAAAAGTACGGCGTGATCTGCAATCTCAGCGGACATATGCACATTCAGCACATCTCGCAGATCGAAAGCGGCCTGACGGAAATCGCCACCTCCTCTCTGGCCGTAACGCCCAACCAATACGGACTGCTGGTTGTCACCGGGGACAGGGCATACTACCGCACCGAGGTCGTGGACGTGGCCGCCTGGGCCGTGTCGCAGGGGCTGGATAATCCGGAGCTGCTGAATTTCCAGGATTACTCCGCCGGCTTTTTCTGGGACAGCTCCTACCGCAAGGCCATGGCCCGTCTTGGACAGGGGCGCGGCGCGGATGCGCTGGCCAGAGCCTATTCGGATATAAACCTGGCCTATTTTGCCGGCCGGATGGACACCGTGGACTGCGGCGCGGATACGCTCAGCCGATGGAACAACCGGGATAAATTCACCTATGAATACATACGCAGCATGTGCGCCGACGAGGGCCGGAATTTTACGGAATTTGTCCTCGGGCCTTTTTAATTCCCATTAAAAACACCCACAGAAAGTTCAACTGTGCTTTCTGTGGGTACTCTTTTCTGTGTTTTTTCAATCGTCCTCTGTGTCGATCAGGACCCAGGAGACCTCTGCGCTGTTTTCCGGCAGGTAGTTCTCCACCACGGGCACAAAGCGGAATTTTGCCTCGCCGATGGTGACGCTGGGCTGGATATCGGTCATGTTATAGCTGTATGCGTATTTGTCCGTCCTCATATACACCCGGTCATAGAGCTTCATAAACAGCGGCGCGTTCTGGCCGTTGGCCACATAGGTCCGCACCAGAGCATAGGCGGAGTCGCAGTAAATGGACAAAAGCCCGTCCCTGTCTGACAGCTGATCCGCCACGCTGATGGCAAAGCCGCAGACCGCGTTCATGGGGCTGGGGGTGGTGGACATGTCCCGGGTATAGGTGAGCTGCTGCTTTTCCTGCCCCGCCTCCGGCTCCGGGATGATGGGGTGGGCCACGTCGGCCAGGATCACCTCGTCAAAGCCCATGTCGTACAGCTCGCGGCAAAGCTCCACAATGTAGGTCCGCAGATTGGTATTGTAGGCGTCCAGCCAGGTGCCGTTATCATCCCTGTAGTCCGCGCCATAGCTGTTTTTCAGGGTGACAGTGGTACTGAAAGAGGCAAACAGCTCGTCCAGGCAGCAGCTGATCTGGGCTGCCAGGTAGATGTCCGGCTTCAACTCCCGCAGACCGGCGATCAGGCTGGCCACATCCACCGTGTTGGCAGTATTCAGGTTGTAGTTCTGGGCCACAGAAGAGTTGGTAGTCCACATCAGCCGTCCGGACCGGGGTTTCATCTCCAGCACCAGAGCATTGCCCTGGTTGAGACGGCCGGCATATTCCTCCAGCTTTTCCTTGTCGATCTCCTCCGCGGGGACAAAAATCGCCCGGATGGGGCCCACGTCCTCCCCGGCAGTGGCCTGGATATCGGAATAGTCCGGATCTTCAAAGACGATCTGGGCGTCCACCTGGTCAAACACCTTGACCTCGTTGCCCTGCTCGTCGATGGTGGTCTCTTCCTCGTCCATGCCGGGCAGCTTCACGTTCACCGCGTCCTTGGTGATGACAGCGTATTTCTGCACACCGTAAAACATGACTACCGCGAAGGCCAGAATACCGATGAGGATCGCCGCGGGGATAAAGACATAATTCCGGCGCTTTCGGCGCCCTTTGTAAAACTCCGTGTATTTTGCCAAAATACTCCCTCCCGGGAATTAGAATCAGTCTTCGATCATGGAGATGCGGCGCATGTGCCTTTCGTCACCGGAGAAGGGGGTATCCAGGAAGGTGTCCACGATCTGCAAAGCCAGACCGGGCCCGGTAACTCTGGCCCCCAGCGCCAGAATGTTGGCGTCGTTATGCTCGCGGGTAGCTTTGGCGGAGAAGCAGTCGCCGCACAGCGCGGCCCGAATGCCGGGCACCTTGTTTGCGGTGATGGAGATGCCGATGCCGGTGCCGCAGATGATGATCCCTCTCTCGCACTCCCCTGCCGCCACGGCTTTGGCCACCGCCTTACCGTACACGGGATAGTCACAGCTTTCCTCGCTGTAGGTGCCATAGTCCTTATATTCCAGGCCCCGCTTCTCCAGATGGGCCATGATCTCCTGTTTCAGGGCGAATCCGCCGTGGTCGCTGCCAATTGCAATCATGCTCATAATCCTCCATTGTGAAATTCGGTTATATTCTATCACCTTCGGCACAAAGGTTCAAGTCTTTCTATGTTCTCTCCATGACCGCGGAGTGAGCGTTTTGTAAACTTTCAGTGAAGTCTATTGACACTTCCCTCCTGCGAACTTAGAATAAACAAAAAAGTATTTGGAGCAAGGCATGAGAGAAAAACTGAGCAGAATATTTTCCGGGCGGCAGGGCATGGACGAGTTTTCCAAGGCCCTTTTTTGGATGGGACTGGTCTGCATGCTGCTGTCGGTGCTGACGGCCAATATACTCAAAGGGGTTTTCAGCCTTATATTCACCTGGCTTGGTCTGATGATGCTGATTTTCAGCTTTGTCCGTGCCTTTTCCCGCCGGTTGGGACAGCGGGAGGCGGAGAACAACGCCTACCTGGCCCTGCGTCAAAAGCAGCGGCATAACTGTCAGGCCGCCAAGGAGCGCCGCGCCCAGCGCAAAGATTTTTGCTTTTTCAAGTGTCCCGGCTGCGGCGTCATGCTGCGCGTACCCAGGGGCAAGGGAAAAATCCATATTAAGTGCAAATGCGGCTACATCCTGTACCGCAAGACCTGAACGAATAAATCTCCCCGGCACGTTCGTGCCGGGGAGATTTTTCGGTTTCATCCAGTTCGGCGTTAAATCATGATGCCCCGCTTTTTGGCCTCAAAGGTCAATTCGTCCCGGAAATCCGGGTGGGCGATGGCGATGAGCTGCTTTGCCCGCTCTGAAAGGCTCCGCCCTCTCAGGTGGGCCAGACCGTACTCGGTGACGATATAGTCCACGTCGTTCTTGCTGGTGGTGCATACCGCGCCGGGAGTCAGGATGGGCTTGATTTTGCTGATGGTCCCGCCCTTTGCCGTGGAGCTGAAGGCGATAAAGCTCTTGCCGCCTTTGGACTGGCAGGCGCCGCGCACATAGTCGATCTGGCCACCGGAGCCGGACATGTGCTTTGTCCCCACGCTCTCCGCGCAGACCTGGCCCCACAAATCCACCTCCAGGGCGGCGTTGATGGAGATCATATTGTCGTTCTGGCAGATGACGTTGGGGTCGTTCACATAGTCCACCGGCAGAATTTCGATGGCCGGGTTGTCGTCGATATAATCGTAGATCCGCTTGGAGCCGTAGGCAAAGGTGGTGACGCTCTTGCCCGGGTGGATCTGCTTTTTGCTGTTGTTCACCGCGCCGCAGGCGATCAGCTCCACCATGGAATCAGTGAACATCTCGGTGTGGATACCCAGGTCGTGCTTTGCCTTCAGGGCCATGCCGGTGGCATCAGGGATGGCGCCGATACCCAGCTGGATGCAGGCCCCGTCGGGGATCTGCTCGGCGATCAGGTTGCCGATAGTGACGCTCACCTCGTCCAGCTTCACCGGCGGCAACTCGGGCAGGGGCGCGTCGTGCTCCACGATGGCGTCCACCTGGCTGATGTGGATCTGCATGCCGCAGACAGCCCGGGGCTGGTATTTGTTCACCTCAACGAATACCCGTCTTGCCTTGCTCAGCATGGCCTGGCTGTAAGAGCTGGTGGTCGCCAGGCTGAAATAGCCGTGCTTGTCCATAGGGGACACGGAGACGCAGAAGGCGTCGTATTCGTAAAAGCTGCGGATCAGGCCGGGGATATCCCGGTAGTAGGAGGGAATGAAGTCAGCATATCCCCCGTTCACGGCCTTGCGCGCACCGCCGCTGGAAAACCAGGAAACGCCGTTGAGTTTTCCGGAAAGGACGTTTTCGGCATAGAATTCGAAAGGATAGACATCCAGAAGGGTCTGCACCTTTACGCCGCTGAGTTCATCCCTGCCTGCCCGCTCTGCCAGGGCGGACATGATGGCCGGGGTCTGGGCCAGGGCCGCGTCCATGCCCAGGGTCCATCCGCTCTCCACGCGGGAAGCAAGCTCATCAGCGGTGGTAAGTTTGCTGTGGTATAGCTCGCTGTAATTTTTCATGCCTTTTTCTCCTTTTTGGTCAGTATGTTTTATCTCCTGCCTCTGCGGCGCGGGCGGTCGGAATACATGCGGTTATCAGCAATGCGGCTGTCCGACTCCTGCATGAATTTTTTCAGCCTGTCCTCAAAGGCCTGATCGTCGGAAGGTGGGTCGGCGGCGGTTCGGACCGGGGCGGGCCGCTGGGGCTGCTCCTGCCGCTGCTGCTGCGGCGCTCTGCGGAAAGGCTGTTCTCTCGGCTGCGCCGGCCTGTCCTCCGCTTTCTTAATGGAAAGATTGATCTTGCCCTCGGGGCTGATGCTGAGAATGCGCACCTTTACCGTCTGTCCCATCTGTACATGGTCGTGCACATCGGAGACAAAGGCGTTCGCCACCTCCGAAATATGAACAAGCCCGCTCTTCCCCTCCGGCAGCGCCACAAACGCGCCGAACTTGGTGATCCCTGTCACCTTGCCTTCAACTACCGCTCCAACTTCCAGTGCCATCTGTTTGAACCTCTCTGTCTTTCGTAAAGTAAAAAACCGTTTCGCCCGGCATCACAAGGCCCAGCCGTTCCCGGGCCATTGCCTCCATGGTCCCGTCATCGTACCCTGCTTCCAGCAGCCCGGTGATCCGCCGGTTCTCCGCCGCCAGACTCTCCTGCTCCGCCGCCAGGACCCCGGCCAGCTGCCGGGTCTGCTCCAGCTGCGCCCTTGCAGCGGCAAAGTGCAGCAGCGCGTAAGTCATCAGCGCCACAAGCACGATACGAACAATGGTCCCCTTATTCTGCATACACTTCTTTACCCTTTAATATAAAACATTAATGAAGTTTTTGGAAGAAAAATTTTGCAAAATGTAAAAAAATTTTTAAACTTTTTTTGCACAGCGCCAGTGCGGCGGCCAAAACCCGGCGGATTTTCTCAAAAATTGGAAAGACAACAGGGCTGAGCAGGTGGAGCCAGGCCAGAAATCCCAGCAGCGCCGCGCACAGCTCCCACTGGCCCAGCTTCCCGTCCCCTGCGCTCATGGCGAAGAGAAAGATCCCCGCCCCGGTGAGAAGGCAGAACAAAGCGTCCAGCCCGGCGGCGGCGATCATACCGGCAGCGCGGCGCAGAGGGCGCAGCAGGTCGTACAGCAGTCCTGTGCCAAGGCCCAGGAGCAGGGCCAGCAGAAGTCTGATGGCCTGCAAGCCAAGGCTGATCTCCATCTCAGCCGAACAGCCTTGACCACAGCGAGCCGGAGCGGGCAGGCTCATCGTAGCTCAGCTCCTGAATTTTGCCCCGCAGCTCCAGCTCCCCGGCATCCAGGTCGATCCTGTCAATGTGCAGGCCCTGGCCGTGGATGTTCAGGTCGCCCTGAGACGTGGTGAGCACGATGGTGTTCTCATCAAAGCCGGACACATCGTCCACTCCGGTGATGCTCATCTTTTCCCGGCCCTCCAGATTCAGGCTGTGCGGGCGCTGCTGTACCTTTTTGATCTCCTCATATGGCATGTTCTCACCCCCTATACCATGTATATGCAGAAAGGGGGACAAATATTTCTCTGTTTTCGAGTACCGCATTGTTACCGGCCAATGTTCCACAGGTCTTTCTCAACATTACCTATTCACTTTTCACGATTACCTCTTACTTTATGCCTCCCCTAACAGGGGAGGTGCCCCCGCAGGGGGCAGAGGGGTTTACCTCACTGCTACCTTTGACTACCCCTCAGTCACGGCTTTGCCGTGCCAGCTCCCCTGACAAGGGGAGCCTTTGTGCGGGCGACCGTCCCTAAAGGGACTAGCTTCGCGTCGCAAGGGTCGCCCCTACAACGCTGTTTCGGTCGGACCGTAGGGGCGGCCCTGCGTGGCCGCCCGCCTGCCGCTCCTCCTCAGAATGACAGTTTGACGGGAAAAAGCCGCCGGGAAGTTCCCGGCGGCTTTTGTCGTTTTTCTTTGCGCTTATTTCTTTTCCAGATAGGTCCTGACCAGCTCCTGCATCAGCTCGTCCCGGTCGATCCGGGTGATGAGCGTGCGGGCGTTGTTGTAGTTTGTGATGTAGGTCGGATCCTCCGAGAGTATATAGCCCACGATCTGGTTGATGGGGTTGTAGCCCTTGACCATGAGGGAGTTATACACGGACGACAGGATCTCTTTCATCTCGGCCTTACTGTCCAGCGCGGCGAATTTTCTTGTTGCATCCTCCATGATGTCCCCTCCTTGCACAATTTTAACTGACCATATTATAGCAGATTAAAATGTCAAGTAAAGTCGAAAATGTGAACAAACACCTTAAAAATTCTTAATTTCGCCGTAAAGGTGGGGAAAAATCCCGTAAAATCAGCGCATTACAGCCCCAAATTCAGCCTTGAGGGCGTCCAGCACGGCCTTCACGGTCTCCTCTGCGTGGTCGTCGGTCAGGGTCTGGTCCTCAGCCCGCATGGTCAGGGAGAAGGCCACAGACTTCTTGCCCTCGGCGATGTGGTGGCCGGTGTAGACGTCGAAAATGTCGCAGCCGCAGAGGTACTTGCCGCCGTTTGCCGTGATGCAGCGGATCATGTCGCCCACGGGGATGTCCGCGTCGCAGACCACGGCGATGTCGCGGGTGACGGCGGGGAACTTGGGCAGGGGCTTATACACGGGAATGCCGCCCTTAAGGGCAAACAGTGCGTCAAAGCGCAGCTCCGCGCAGTAAAGCTCCGCGTCCACGCCGTAGTTTTTCGCCACCTCCGGGTGGATCTGGCCCAGCACGCCGACCTCCGTCTCACCGGCGTACACTCTGGCACAGCGGCCGGGGTGGTAGGAGGGGTTCTCCCGCTCCGCGGTAAAGCGCAGGTCACCGATGTCCAGGCTCTCCAGCAGCTCTTCCACCCAGCCTTTCAGCACGAAGAAGTTCATTTTCGGGCCGTAGGCGCCCAGAGAGACGATCCTGGGCTCGTTAGCGGTGCCGTCGGGCTTTTTCAGGTAAATGCGGCCGATCTCGTACAGGCGGGCCTCTTTATTGCGGTAGTTGTAGTTGCGGGTCAGAATCTCCAGCATGGAGGGCAGAACGGTGGTGCGCATGATGGAGGTGTCCTCGCCCAGAGGATTCAAAATGCGCAGGCTGTCTCTCATGGGGCTGTCCGCGGGCATACGGATCTTGTCATAGTAGGTGGGGCTGATGAAGGAGTAGGTGATGATCTCGTCCAGTCCCAGACTGCGGCAGACCTGGCCGATGTGCCGCTCGCACTGCTGCTCGGCAGTGAAGCCGCCGCAGGTGCTGATGGCCCCGGTGAAGCGGGTGGGGATCTCGTTATAGCCGTAGAAGCGGGCAACCTCCTCGGCAATGTCGGAGTAGTGCTCCACGTCGCCGCGCCAGGAGGGCACATGGATGACGTCTCCCTCCAGAGTGAAGCCCAGGTCAAGGAGGATCTTCCGCATGGTATCTTCGTCAATGTCGGTACCCAGCAGGGCGTTGATCTTCTCCGGCTCCAGCTTTACGGTGGTCTCTTTGATTTCCTTGGGCACCACGTCGATGACGCCTTCCACCACCTCGCCTGCGCCCAGCAGCTCGATCAGCTCGCAGGCGCGCTGCACGGCCTTATAGGTGTTCTGGGGGTCCAGACCCTTCTCGTAGCGGGAGGAGGCGTCGGTGCGCATACCCAGAGCGGTGGCGGTGCGGCGGATGGAGGTGCCGTTGAAGTTGGCGCTCTCGAACAGGACCATGGCGGTGTCGCCCACGATCTCGCTGTTCTCGCCGCCCATAACGCCGGCCACGCCGATGGGCTTTTCCTTATCGCAGATGCAGAGCATGCTGGTCGTCAGGGCACGCTCGTTGCCGTCCAGGGTGCGGATGGTCTCGCCGGGCTTTGCCAGACGCACATGGACCTCGCCCTCGCCCACGCAGCTGAAATCGAAGGCGTGCATGGGCTGGCCGTACTCCAGCATGACGTAGTTGGTGATGTCAACAATATTATTGATGGGACGCATACCCGCGTTGCGGATGCGCTCCTTCATCCACTCGGGAGAGGAGGCGATCTTCACGTTTTTCACCATGCGGGCGGTGTAGCGGGGGCATAGCTCCGGCTCCTCAATGACGATCTTGGCCATGGTGCTCACATCGCCTCCGGCTTTGGCCTGCACCACCGGGGTGTGGAGCTTCAGCTCCTTGCCGAAGGTGACGGCGGCCTCACGGGCCAGGCCGATCATGCACAGGCAATCCGGACGGTTGGGGGTGATCTCAAACTCCACCACATGGTCGTCCAGACCCAGGAAAGATGCCACATCGTCGCCGGGCTTCACGTCCTCGTGGAGGATGAAGATGCCGTCGGGGATGCAGTGGGGGAACTCCTCCTGCTTTGCGTGCAGGTCCTCTAAGGTGCAGATGTGGTTCTTGGCGGTGTCATAGGCCACCAGGTCCCCTTCATGCAGGTTCTGGCAGTCGGTGATGACCTCCGCCTCAGGCGCAAGGGCGCACTTCCACAGATTCACGCCCCCGTTCTCCACGCTCTTCACTTCCGCCGCAATGACCTTGCCGAAAATCTTGTCTCCGGCCTTGATGTCCGGGGAGATGGAGGGCTTGGCCGGGTCGATGGGGTGATAGTCGCCCAGGATGGCGGCGGCCTTGATCTCCGCGTAGGGGAAATCGTGGGTGGTCACGTCCAGTTCTTTGATGGAGCAGAGCATACCGTTGGAGGGCACGCCGCGGAGCTTCCCCTTGGTGATCTTCACGCCGCCGGGGAGCAGGGAGTTGTGCAGGGCAGCGGGGATCAGATCCCCCACATGCACGTTCCAGGCGCCGGTGCAGATCTGGACAGGCTCTGCCTCTCCCACGTCGATCTGGGTCACCAGCATGTGGTCAGAGTTGGGGTGCTTTTCGATGGACAGGATCTTGCCCACCTTTACATTTTTCATTTTCTGGCTCAGGTCCTCGGTGATCTCCACCTTGGAGCCGGAGATGGTCATGGCCTCGGCAAAGGCCTTGTCGTCGATTTCTTCCAGGGGCAGATCAACAAACTCATTCAGCCATTTTCTTGAAAGTTTCATTTCCTTTATCCTCCTCAGAACTGCTCCAGGAACCGGACGTCGTTTTCAAAGATGAGACGCAGGTCGGTGATCTTATACTCGCCCATGGCCAGACGCTCCAGGCCCATACCGAAGGCCCAGCCGGAGTACACGTCCGGGTCGATGCCGCAGCCGGCCAGCACCTTGGGGTGCACCATGCCGGCGCCCAGCACCTCGATCCAGCCCTCGCCCTTGCAGGTGGGGCAGCCCTTGCCGCCGCACTTGTGGCACTGGATGTCCATCTCACAGCTGGGCTCGGTGAAGGGGAAATGGTGGGGGCGGAAGCGGGTGACGGTGCCCTTGCCGTAGATTTTCTCCACCACCAGGTTCAGCGTGGCTTTCAGGTCGGACATGGTCACGCCCTTGTCGATCACCATGCCCTCGATCTGGTGGAACATGGGAGAATGGGTGGCGTCCACCTCGTCCTTGCGGTAGACCCGGCCGGGGGCTATGATGCGGATGGGCAGCTCTCTGGTCTCCATGGCGTGGATCTGCATGGGAGAGGTCTGGGTGCGCAGCAGAATGGAACTGTCCTCGGTGAAATAGAAGGTGTCGGTCCACTCACGGGAGGGGTGGCCCTCGTCAATGTTCAGCTTGGTGAAGTTATAGTCGGCCAGCTCCACTTCCGGGCCATCCACGATCTCAAAGCCCATGCCGATGAAGATCTCCTTGATCTGGTCAAGGACGTTGTACATGGGGTGCTTGTGGCCGATGGGCTGCTTCTCGCCGGGCAGGCTCACGTCCAGTGCCTCGTCCCGCAGCTTTTTCTCCAGCAGCGCGGCGGAAAGCTCGGTTTTGCGCGCCTCGATGGCGTTTTCAATGTCGCTTCTCAGCTGGTTTGCCAGCTGGCCCATGGCGGGGCGCTCCTGGGCGGAGAGCTGGCCCATCTGGCGCAGAATGGCGGTCAGTTCGCCCTTCTTGCCCAGATATTTCACGCGCAGCGTCTCCAGCAGCTCCATATCCTGTGCTTCGGTTATGGCCTTGAGGGAGGCCTCTCTCAGCCTCTGCATCAATTCTTTCATTTTTCTTCTCCTCAACAAAAAAATAAAGCCTCCGTCCCCAAAGGGACGAAAGCCATGCTTCCGCGGTACCACCCAAATTCGGCAAGAGCCGCACTTTGAGGGACGATAACGGGTCCCACGCGCCGGGAATTGGCCGGAGCTCCGGGGCGAACCAAGCGCGCAAGGACCTGCGGGGGCTTTCAGCCGGTGACCTCCGCTCTCTGACGGCCTTGGGGTGCGCTATTTTCCCCATCAACGCATTAACAGAGATAATCTATCACATTCATTCCAAATAATCAAGCCTTTTTTCCGATTTGCGGGAACAGCGACCCTTGCTCTTTCCCATTGTAAAACGCTGTCATTCTGAGCCGAACGAAGGGTCCCGTGAACAGAATGCGAAGCCGCAGAATACGGGATTCTTCGTCGCTGTGCTCCTCAGAATGACAGCAAGGGTCTAAAATGGCCCGGTCATTCTGAGCGTAAGCGAAGAATCCCGTGAACAG
>JBJDXP010000120.1:0-1940 GCA_051866735.1 Candidatus Limivicinus sp. | reverse complement strand
GATTTGTTTTAGGGAGATAAATTTATATTTGCCAGCACTTGAAACTTTCAGTTTGCAGAGCAGGATAGCTTTCTACTTACAGAACACCGCGGCTGGTCCGCTTGGGCATGGCCGCTTCATTTTCAAGACGCTACTTACCGAACGATAGGTAGCGCCTAATAGAAAAGGAGATCGTTTTGATATGAAAAGAATCATCGCACTGCTTCTGACAGTGATTATCTGCCTGTGTATGGCAGCCTGCGGCAAAGCACCGGAACCCGAACAGAGTCCGCAGGAACCCCATACGGAAGCAAACGACACAGAAGGAACTGAGGAGAAACCGCAGAGCGGCAGCTCCTCCCCCAGCGGGAACGAGGCGGAAAAGCCGGAAGCGCCTGTGCAGCAGAGCGTCGAACTGGTTGGGCCGTGGCATCTGGACAGTGAAAAGAATGATCTCGCCGCGTTTGCGGATGTCAAAGGCTATGCCAAAGCTGCACGCCGTTTTGACATCTGTGCTGTCTGCGCCGTCGGACTGTGTGATACCGGCACACTGACCGACCAGGTTCGAAAGGTCACCTCCATTCCGGAGGGCATTCCCCTGTTTACCCTTCAGGGCGGCATTGACCGCAGCAGGCTGAAGGGGATGGACAAGCTGATGATCTCCATGCTTACCAAGGGGCTTGCTTCCCAGAAGCAGCGCTCCGCCCAGGAGGAACGAATGCTGGAGCTGCTGAGCAGGGATGAAAGCTATGTCAGTTCGGAAAACATTGCCGCAGTTTTACAATGGTACAGAGAGGAGCAGTTATGAATCATCGTAAAAAAGCAGTTCTGATTGTAATATCGGCACTACTGGTCATTACCCTTTTTGCGGGTGGACTTTACCTCAAATCCATCGGAGACTATAAGGCGAAGGTGGATGCGCTTACCTTTGAAGAAATCGACCTGAAAAAGGTAGAAGACGGCGTATATGAAGGCCAGTGTGACACCGGCGTTGTCCGGGCACGGGTTCAGGTTACTGTCCGGGATCACCGGATGGAAAGCATTGAACTTTTGGAGCACGAAAACGGAAGAGGCACGCCGGCGGAAGCGATTCTTGACCAGATGGTGCAGGAGCAGACCACGGCAGTGGATGCCGTCAGCGGCGCAACCTGCTCCAGTAAGGTCATTCGCAAAGCCGTGGAGAACGCCATTACAGCGGGACTTTCAGATTGAGTATGGCAAACCCGGTGACATGGAAGGAGTGGTATACATGAGCTTTACTTTGAGAAAATGGCGACTGTCGGACGCAGCGGATCTGGCAGCAGCGCTGAATAACAAGAAGATTCTGAACAATCTGCGGGACGGACTTCCCTATCCCTATACAGAGCAGAACGCCCGTGACTACATCTCGGCAATGCTCTCTGCGGACGACACCGGCACCTTTGCCTATGCCATCACGCAGAACGACCATGCCATTGGCAGCATTGGCGCTTTCCGGCAGAGCAATATCCACCGGCAGACGGCAGAGCTGGGCTATTATCTGGCGGAGGAATACTGGGGCAGGGGCATTATGACGGAGGCTATCCGGCAGCTCTGCGGGATTGTCTTTGATACGACCGATATCCTGCGTATCTATGCCGAGCCCTTCGCCTACAACACCGGCTCCCGGCGGGCACCGGAGAAGGCGGGATTTACCTTCGAGGGACTGATGAAAAACAACGCCGTGAAAAACGGCAAGGTTTTGGATATGGCGCTTTACAGCCTAACCCGAACCATGGAGCCGTATCCTGTCCGCAGGCTCACCAGAGAGGAAATCCCGGTGGCGCTGGAGCTGTGCTGGCGGGTATTCCTGGCGTTTGAAGCGCCGGAATATTCACCCGAAGGAATCGCTGCTTTTCGAGCCAGTCTGGATAATCCCCAGCGCAACCGGCAGGCGGCTGTTTGCGGCCATGCGCCGTGACTATGCCCATCAGGTGTTCACG
>JBJDXP010000119.1:0-41622 GCA_051866735.1 Candidatus Limivicinus sp. | reverse complement strand
TCTCACTTCATGTTTCATGTACTTTTCATTTTGTCGAATTATTCAGCGTTTACTCAAGGGGAAGCCATGAGTGTTTCCGCCTCAGTGCGTCAACTTTCAATCTGCGGATCCGTTTGGTTTCATGCTATCACTTAACAGAATAGAATACAAGAGCAGCTGCATTAGGGAACGCCGCGCGTCTGGCGGGGTTTTTTCGCTTTACAGAAGAAGAGACAGGGGATATAATACAGACAAAACATTATCAATAGAAAAGAGCGATACATTATGTGGCTTCTCATGGCAGTTTTGTCCGCCGTGTTCGCGGCGTTGACGTCCATACTGGCAAAATGCGGCATCCGGAAGACGGACTCCGACGTGGCGACGGCCCTGCGCACAGTGGTGGTCCTGGTCTTTTCCTGGCTGATGGTGTTGGTGGTGGGCTCCGCCGGGACCATCGGGCAGATCGGGGCAAGGTCCCTGACCTTCCTCATCCTCTCGGGCCTGGCCACCGGCGCGTCCTGGATCTGCTATTTTAAGGCCCTGTCCCTGGGCGACGTGAACAAGGTGGTGCCTATCGACAAATCCAGCACCATATTGACCGTGCTGCTGGCCATCATCATCTTTAACGAGACCAACAATCTGCCGGTAAAGCTGGCGGGCACCGCGCTGATCGCGGTGGGCGTCTTTATGATGATCGAGAAAAAGGACGTGCAGCACAAGGAGAGCGGAAAGGGCTGGTTTATCTACGCGGTGCTGTCCGCCGTGTTCGCCTCCGCCACCAGCATCCTGGCCAAAATCGGCATATCCGGCGTGGAATCCAACCTGGGCACGGCCATCCGCACCGGCGTGGTGCTCGTTATGGCCTGGCTCATCGTCTTTGCCAGGGGCAAGGCCCATGAGGTAAAGACCGTGGACAAAAAGGAGCTGGTGTTCATCGCCCTCTCCGGCGTGGCCACCGGTGCCTCCTGGCTCTGCTACTACTACGCCATCCAGAACGGCGTGGTCAGCGTGGTGGTGCCCATCGACAAGATGAGCATCCTGCTGACGGTGCTGTTTGCCTATGTGGTGTTCAAGGAAAAGCTCAAGCCCAAGGCCGTTGTGGGCCTGTGCCTGATGGCGGCAGGGACCCTGGCTATGGCCCTCTGGGCCTGATCGATGTAGAGGTGTTAAGTGATGAAAACGGAATTTTATCAGGAAATGTGTTCTGTCATTATCGCCGCGGAGCGGCAGGCGGCGGAGCTTGTGATGCACGCCCACGGCGTTATGGCGGAGAAGAAAAGCGGCCGCCGGGACGTGGTGACGGAGTATGACCGGAAGGTGCAGACCCTTTTGATGGCGCTTCTGCGCAAGGCCGCGCCGGAGGCCCATTTCTTCTGCGAGGAGATGAACGAGCAGGACAGCCTGGACGCGGAGCAGCTTTTCATCATCGACCCCATCGACGGCACCATGAATTTTGTCCGGGGCTTCAACCACAGCTGCATATCCGTGGCTTACGCGGAAAGGGGAAAGCTCTGCGCCTCGGCGGTGTATAACCCCTATGTGGACGAGATGTTCAGCGCCGTGGCCGGGCAGGGCGCGTACTTGAACGGCCGGCAGATCCATGTGGACGATGTGCCGCTGAGCGAGAGTGTGGTCTGCTTCGGCACCGCGCCCTATGATTCAAGCCTCTGGGGAAGGACCTTCTCCCTGGCGGAGAAGGTGAACAGAGCCGGCCTGGACCTGCGCCGGCAGGGCTCGGCGGAGCTGGACCTGTGCAGCGTGGCGGCAGGCCGGGCAGGAGCGTATTTTGAGCTGTCCGTCTCCCTCTGGGACTACGCGGCGGGGATGCTTCTGGTCAATGAAGCCGGGGGACGCTGCTGCAGAACAGACGGCAGCCCTCTGCCCTTTGACGGCACAAAGACGGATATCGCCGCAGGCTCTCCCCGGGCCCTGGCGGATTTTCTCCGTCTGGCGGGAGAGTAAAATGGAGCTTTACGGCATCGAGCGGCAGGCCCCGGTCTTTTTTCAGAATCTGGTGGACTCCACCAACACAAGGATCAAGCAGCTGGCGGCCCAGGGCGCGCCGGACGGCACGGTGTACATCGCCGCCGCCCAGAGCGCGGGCCGGGGCAGAAAGGGCCGCGCCTTTCTCTCCCCGCCCGGCGGGCTGTACCTGTCCATGCTGCTGCGCCCCGGCTGTTCGGCGGAGGAGGCCATCAGCATCACCCCCTCGGCGGCGGTGGCGGTGTGCCGGGCGGTCAAACAGGTCTGCGGCCTTCGCTGCGGCATCAAATGGCCCAACGACGTGGTGCTGGGCGGGAAAAAGCTCTGCGGCATCCTGACCGAGGCCAGCACCGATCAAAACGGACTGTTTCTGGTGCTGGGCATCGGCGTGAATGTGAATACGGAGGAATTTCCGGAAGAGCTTCGGCAGGTGGCGGGCTCCCTTTTCCTGCACAGCGGGAAAAAGACGGAGCCGGAGGCCCTGGCCCGGGAGCTGATAGGACAGCTGGATGAACTTTACGCCGCATGGAAGGCCGATAAAAACGCCTTTCTGGAAGAATACCGGGCTCTCTGCGTCAATACGGGCCGGGAGGTACTGGTCGGGGATCGCCCGGCAAAAGCCCTGGGCATAGCTGACGACTATTCCCTCCTGGTGGAATACCCCGACGGCACAAAAGGAAACATCGCCTACGGCGAGGTCTCCGTCCGGGGCCTCTATGGCTACCTGTGACGCAAAAAAATAATGCTTGACAAAACAGGTCGAATGGATTAGACTAAAAGTGGTCTAAATCATTCGACCTATTTTGATAAGGAGGTGTACAATGTCAACACCCAAAGTATTTGAAAGTGAATACCGCTTCTGCCTGATCCTGTGGGAAAACGAGCCGGTGAAGAGCACGGCACTGGTCAAGCTCTGCAAGGAGCGGCTGGGCTGGAGCAAGGCCACCACATATACGGTCATCAAGCGGCTCTGCGAGCGGGGCGTGATCCGGAGCGAGGACGCGGTGGTTACCTCCCTTGTGTCCAAGGAGGAGGTACAGGCCGCCGAGATCGACGAGCTGGTGGAAAAGACCTTTGAAGGCTCCCTGCCCGCCTTTATCGCGGCCTTCACCCGGCACAGCAAGCTGAAACCGGAGGAGGTATCTCAGCTTCGGCAGATGATCGATCGCTTTGAGGAGGAATAAGCATGGAAAGTCTGTTTATTAAGCTGCTGAATAACAGCATTTCCGCCGGCTGGCTGGTTTTCGCGGTGCTGCTGGCCCGGCTGCTGCTGAAAAAGGCGCCGAAAAAGTTCCGCTGCGCCCTGTGGGGGCTGGTGGGATTGCGCCTGGCGCTGCCGGTGCGGCTGCAGAGCGTGTTCAGTCTGGTGCCCAACGCGGTTACGGTCAGCGAGAACATCATGCTCGACCCTACCCCCACCGTCAACAGCGGCATTTCCGCCCTGGACAGTGCGGTAAATCCTGTGGTGGCGGCCTCCTTCACGCCGGAGCCCTGGGCCAGTGCCAACCCCATGCAGATTCTGATCTTTGCCGCGTCAGTCCTTTGGCTTGCCGGACTGGCTGTCCTGCTTTTGTACAGCGCGGTGAGCTGGCTCAGGCTCCGGCGGCGGGTGGCGGAGTCTGTGCCCCTGCGAAGCAATATCCGCCTCTGCCACAGGGTGGACTCGCCCTTTGTGCTGGGTATATTCAAACCCCGCATCTACCTGCCCTTGGGCATGGATGAGGGAAGCATGGAGCTGGTGATCGCCCATGAAGAGGCTCATATCCGCCGCCGGGACAACCTGACCAAGCCGCTGGCCTTTTTGCTGCTGGCGGTCTACTGGTTCAACCCCCTGCTGTGGATCGCCTATATTCTGCTCTGCCGGGATATGGAGCTTGCCTGCGACGAGCGGGTGCTCCGGGAAAAGAGCGGAATCAGGAAGGCCTACGCAAGCGCACTGCTCCAATGCAGCGTGCCCCGTCACCCCGCCGCCGTGTGCCCGGTGGCCTTTGGCGAGGTGGGCGTAAAGCAGCGGATCAAAAGTATTTTGAACGACAAAAAACCCGCCCTCTGGCTGACGGCTGCGGCGGTGGTGCTGATCGTGGTGCTGGCCCTGTGCTTTCTCACCGACCCGGCGGGCCTGCGCTTCGATACCAAAACAAACCCGGTGGTCTCGGCGGAGTCTGTGGATCTGCGCCTGTCCGAGCCCTTCATCCGGCAGATGAATAGTGATCAGCTGGAGGAACTGATGTCCGCAAGGCTCTCCCGGCTGGGAAAGACCGTAAAGAGCAATGAATATGAGGGCATGACGCCCATCTATTTCATCTCGGCTGTTTTTCAGGACGGCAGCAGCGCCAAAATCAGCGGCTACTCCGCCGACGACGAGAACATGCTGGACATCCAGTATAAGGGCAGCCGCTATGTGGTGGAGGACCAGGATTTTGCCGACTATGTGAACCGCTTCTGCATCGGCGGCGACATGGCCGAAGCGGAGGCAGAGATGTTAACCGACCGGCTCCAGGAGCAGGAGGAAAACCAGAGAGATCAGGCCCCGGCTGTACAGTCCGGGGAGCCGGAGACCGCTGAAAGCCCGGCCCCGCCTGCGGTAGAATCCCTGACCGTGCGCTATTATGGCACGCCGCTGACGGAATTTTCCCTGAAATTAAACGAAGAGGTACCGCTGAACCTGGTCATCCTGCCGTCGGGGCAGAATGTGGATGTGGTCTGGGGCAGCGAAAACCCGGAGGTGCTGGAGGTCACGCCCGACCCGGATGACCCCAAAAAATGCACCGTAACGTGTATTGCGGAAATACCCCAGGGCGGCGTGAAGATTTACGCCGAGGCAGGCGGGCTGAGAACCGAGTGCACCGTTTATTACCGTTCCGACCCCTGATAATGAAAAAATGCCCGTGCCGAAAGGCACGGGCATAGTTTTTACTTATCAGTCGGTCACGTAGGGCAGGAGAGCGATCTGACGTGCTCTCTTGATTGCCTCGGTGAGCTCACGCTGATGCATGGCGCAAACACCGGTAGTACGGCGGGGCAGGATCTTGCTGCGCTCGGACATGTAGCGGCGAAGCTTTGCGGTGTCCTTATAGTCGATGGACGTGGCCTTATCCACACAGAACTGGCAAACTTTTCTGCGCTTGCGATTCTTGGGGTTGTTCTTATCGAAAGCCAAAGCGGTATCCTCCTATCAAAAAATTTAGAACGGCAGCTCGCCGTCGCCGTCATCCAGATCGGAGAAGGGGGAGGAGGGAGCGGGGCTCGCGCTCCTGGGCGCTTCGTAGCTGGAATAGCTGCTGCGGCTGTCGTAGCTGCTGCCCTCGCTGCTGTCGCGGCGACGGCTCTCGCCGAAGTAGATGTTGTCAACAACGACCTCTGCGCTGCGGCGCTTGCCGCCCTCGCGGTCGGTCCAGTCGCGGATCTGCAGGCGGCCGGAAACCACGGCCATGCTGCCCTTCTGGAAATACTTGCTGACAAATTCGGCGGTGGAACGCCATGCGACGCAGTCGATAAAATCGGTCTGCTTCTCTCCGCCGTCGCGGCTGCCGAAATCGCGGTCAACAGCGAGGGTGAAAGAGGCCACAGGCGTCTGGGACTGGGTGTATCTGAGCTCCGGGTCACGGGTCAGACGGCCCATAATGGTGATGTGATTCAGCATACTTGTCGCTCCTTACTCTGCACGCAGGGTGATCAGGCGACGCAGAATGCCGTCGGTGATACCGAGAATACGGTCCAGCTCGGCGGGGAAGTCGGGTCCGCTGGTGAACTTCATCAGCACATAGTAGCCCTCGGAAATGTAGTTGATCTCGTAAGCGAGCTTGCGCTTACCCATCTCCTCCATCTCTTCAAGAGTACCATTTGCTTCAACAAGTGCCTTGAACTTCTCAACGACTGCAGCGGTCTGCTCCTCAGTGAAGTTGGGGTTGATGATGTACATTACTTCATACTTTTCGCTTGCTTTTGCCATGGTTGCACCTCCTTTTGGTCTGTTGGCCCCCGCTCTTGGCGGGAGCAAGGAAGCCTGCTCATCTGGACAGGCCATATAATTATAGCCTTTTTTCCTGAAAAGTCAATACTTTTTTGCCTTTTTTCCCCGGAATAGCCGGAGGAAAATTTTCTTGTACAGCCCCAGCTCAGTGGGGTATAATCAGAAAAAAACAGGAAAGAGGCCGGAAGATGGAGAATTTTGTGGGAACGCTGATCCGCAGGGAACGGCTGCGGCAGAATCTGTCGCAGGAGGGACTGTGCAAGGGGATCTGCGTGGTGTCTTATCTGTCCAAAATCGAGCAGGGAAAGGCGGAGGCCGGGGAGGATATCCTGCTGCCCCTGCTTCACCGCCTGGGGATCGAATACGAGACGGACGAGGCCTTTCTCAAAGAGGCGGGGGAGACGGTGGAGCAGCTGTACGAAGAGCTGTTCAGCGGGAAAATGAGCAGCCCGGAGACGCTCCAACGACAGCGGGAAAGGCTTATGCGCTCTCCCTTTATGCTGGACGCCATGCTGCTGCTGGATGTCTGGGAGAACCGCCTGTCCCCGGAGCTTGCGGAGTTCGTCTCCTGCATGGACCGGCGGCAATATCCGCTCTACCTGCTGCTGCGGCTACAGGTCAATGGGGAGGACACCGCCGGGGAGCTGCTGCGCCTGGCCCCCACAGATTTTTACTGCTGCGCGGTGGGCCGCTGCCGGTATTATCAGGGCCGCTATCTGGAGGCCATCGAGCTGCTGAGCCGGGCTTATGACCTGGCCGCCCGGGAGGGAAATATCTGGCTGATGTGTGACGCCAGACTGTTTTTGGGCAACTGCTATTCCGACACCCGGCAGACAGAGCTGATGGCAGAGAGCTACCGTGCGGCGAAAAAGATCGCGCTGGTGCTGGGCGACGAACAGCGTGTCAGTACCATTGACTACAATCTGGGCAGCACTTATCTGGAGCTGGGGGAGACGGAGCGGGCCTATGCCCTGCTGCAGACGGTCTCCCGCCGGGACGCCCTGTATTATCACAAGCTGGCCATCGCCCTGGAGAAGCTGGGCCGCCGGGAGGAGGCCCTTGGGGCCGTAGCCCGGGGCAGGGCGGCGCTTCAGGAGGACAGCTACCGGCCGGACGCCGAGGAAAAGATGCTGGCTTTGGTGGAATACCGTCTGCTGCATCCGGACTATCTCCGGGAGGAGGAATACGCCCGGGAGATGAGCGATTGCTTTGCCTTCCTGCGGCAGACCATGCCCCTGGGCTTCGTCCGCTTTCACCTGCCTTATATGCTGGAGCTGCTGGAAGCGGAGCGCCGCTATAAGGAGGCCTACAGGCTTTTTAAGGAATTTTCCTCTTAACAAGAAAATATATGGGATAAAAATGGATGATCCAATAAAATTTTCTCAAAACAAGGGGCTTTATTCTTGCTTACTCCGGGCGGTATAATGATTGCCGCGGAGCGTGAGAAACATGAAAAATACCCTTTGGACCAAAAATTTCACCATCATCACCCTGGGCACCGTGATCAGCGCCATCGGCGGCGTGGCCATGGGCTTTGCCCTGAGCTTTGTGGTGTTTGACAACACAGGCAGCACGCTGATGATGGCCCTTTTTGCCGCGGCCTCCTCCCTGCCGGGGATCATTCTGCCGGTGCTGCTCTCCCCCTATCTGGACAATTTCCGCCGCAAGCCGGTGATCGTGGGGCTGGACTATCTCAGCGCGGTGATCTACCTGCTTTTCGGTCTGTATCTGCTGAAGCATTCGTTCAGCCTGCCGCTGTACCTGCTCTTTTCCCTTGCCTGCGGCAGCATCGGCTCGGTGTATAACCTGGCCTATGAAAGTCTGTACCCCAATCTGATCCCCGAGGGCTTTGCCCAGAAGGGCTATACCGTTTCCGGTATGCTCTACCCCACTGTCACCATGGTCATGACCCCGGTGGCCAGCATTCTGTATACCCGGCTGGGTCTGGGGGTACTCTGCATCGGCGAGGGACTGCTGCTGGCCGCGGCGGCCTCGGTGGAGACCCAGATCAGGGTGGAGGAACACACAAAGCCCGGCGAAAAATTCTCCTTCGGCGATTATATCGGGGATTTCAAAGAGGGCTTCCGGTACCTGAAAAAGGAAAAGGGCCTGCTGCGTATCTACGGCTATATGCCCATCACCCAGGGCATCAGCCAGGCCACGGAGCCGCTGATCCGGGCCTGGTTCCGCACCGCGCCGGGCCTGAACCTGACCATGTACGCCCTGTTCACCACGGCAGAGTTTATCGGCCGCACTATAGGCGGCCTTGTGCACTACAAGTTCGAAATTCCGCCGGAAAAGCGCTTTTCCCTGGCTTATCTGGTCTATGTGACCTATAACATCATGGACACGGTGCTGCTCTGGCTGGGCTTCCCGCTGATGCTGGTAAACCGGGGAATCTGCGGCTTTCTGGGCATCAACAGCGCCACGCTGAGAGCCAGCAGCGTGCAGAACTACCTGCCCGACAATATGCGCGCCAAGGTAAACGCGGTTTTCAATATGCTCTATGCCCTGGTGCCCACGCTGCTGACCCTGGCCGTGGGGGCCCTGGGCGAGGTAATGGATTACCGCCTCTGCGTGACCCTTGTCAGCGCCGCCGGCCTGCTGCCCTGCTACCTGATCATGTGGCGCGGCCGGGAGGACGTGAAAAAGGTATATAACCGTAAGTATTAAGAATACAGTAAAGGATCCCTTAAGTAAACGCTGAATAAATCGCCTGCGGCGACTCCCGGAAAATTTGCGCCCTGATTTCATCACTTTTTCTTGAAATACACAAAGTATTTCTGCAAAAAAGTGCCATCATCAGAACACAAATTTTCTCGCGATCCGCTCTTGCCGATTTAATCATCGTTTACTTAAGCAGAGCTTTTGCCCTGTTTACGGGATCCTTTGCCTGTTCAGCTCTCCATCTGCTTGCCCAAAAAGGCGGAGACGGTCTGGGCCAGCTTGTACTCCACCTCGGTGCCCGGAGGGCTGTTTCTGGGCGTGATGAAAAGCACGCAGCCCATCACGTCGCCCTCGGAGATGACGGGCGCGGCCACGGAAATGCAGTACTTTTCATCTGCGGCGGAGACGGGCAGATTGCTGCCGCCGCTCTCCTGGCGGTAGGGGGAGCGGTTGTCCATGATGTCGCTGAGCTGGGCGCTGATGGGCTTGTCCAGAAGCTCCTTCTTGGCTCCACCTGCGATGGCGATGACCGCGTCCCGGTCACAGACCGCCGCGATGCCGTCGGTGGACTTGCGCAGACTGTCGCAGATCTGCGCGGCAAAGTCCGACAGCTCGCCAATGGGCGAGTATTTTTTGAAAATAAGCTCGCCGTCCTTATCCGTGAATATCTCCAGCGGGTCGCCCTCGCGGATGCGCATGGTGCGGCGGATCTCCTTGGGGATAACAACACGGCCCAGATCATCAATTCTTCGGACGATACCGGTTGCTTTCATATATCTTTCTCCTTTGTCTGAAAATCTCTGCTTTGATATTGTTTGCAGACAAGGGAAGAATATGCTTGAGGAAAAAAATAACGGACAAAGAGATAAAATTGTGCCTGTTTTCGGATACAACAGATGCTCCGGGGAGGAAAGATTCCGAAAAAGACCGGCGGAAAAATGCGCTTTGGGTCTGACGCAACGATCAATATTGTTCCCAGGCAGATAACAGGTACAATCTGGTTAAATCAGGGGGCAAACAGCATGGGGATTAAAAAAGAAATCCTGCCCCGATACCGGCTGCTTGTCCCCCACAAAGAGGTAAGCTGGCCTGCACCAGGTGGAGAATTGACCGGGTGCTGCTGCGGTGGACATCCCGCGTTTTTCCCAATACGGACCGAAAGGTTCAGGAGCAATGGATATCAGGTTCTTGAAAACTGCGGTTATTCGTATATAATGTATTTTGTTGGATCAGGAGTTATCTCTCCATACGGAAAGCATCCCGTTTCGGGAGGTCCCGGGCAATACCGGAGGCAAAAAAGCCGTATGATCCGCGTAAAGTAAACGCTGAATAAAACAGAATCAGCCGGAGGCGAACACCATGCCAAAACCGAAATGGAACCTGAATACCATCTACATATCCGAGCGATTGCAGGAGAGTCTGCGGCCCATCTCCCGCTGCGCCCTGACCACGGTGGTGGCACCTATGGGCTATGGCAAAACAACGGCAGTGAACTGGTATCTGGAGCAGCGCGCCAAAGCGGAAGCGATCAATGTCATCCGCATCAGCGTATATTCCGACAACCTTGAGATCTTCTGGAAAAGCACGCAGAACGCCTTTGTTCGGGCAGGTTTTGACTTCCTGCGGGACTATACCTGCCCCACGGACGCCGCCGGAGGGGGACTGCTTGCAGATGATCTCTGCCATGAACTGGCGGGAGAAACTGCCTGCTACATCTTTATTGACGATTTTCATCTGTTGACGGACAGCCGCGTTTCCGATTTTCTCTGCACCCTGGCAAATCGACTGCCGGCTAACGGTCACCTGATCGTTGCCAGCCGGGACCGTTTTCTGCCCGCCGCGGAAACTGTCCGGCTGGGGGGCAAGGTTTACCGGATCGGCACAGAACAGCTGCGGCTCAACCACACAGAGCTTGCCATTTATGCGCGCCGCTGCGGCACCGAGCTTTCCGACGCGCAGGTGGAAGCCCTGCTCTATTCCAGCGAGGGTTGGTTTTCCGCCGTATATCTGAACCTGCGGACGCTCTCCGAGCGCGGCGCGCTGCCCGACCGCAACTCCGACATCTATTCCACCTTCACCGCGGCCATGATCGACCCGCTTCCGGAGAAGCAGCAGGAGTTTCTGGCGGTCATGGGGCTTGCCGATGAGTTTACCGTGGAAATGGCGCGCTTTGTCACAGGGGACGCCGATGCAGAAAAGCTGCTTTCCGTGTTGACGGAGCAAAACGCATTTGTCAAATGTCTGCCGGACGGCGTGACTTTCCGCTTCCACCACATGATGAAGGAATGTGCCGAGCGCAGATTCCGGATGCTGGAAAAGGAAAAACAGTCGTTCTATCTGGAACGCTTCGGATCGTGGTACGAAAACGGCGGACAGTATCTGCACGCCATAGCCTCTTACCGGCGGAGCGGAAATTACGACGCCTTGCTGCGCGTCATCCAAAAAGACGCGGGCATTCTGCTCTCCTCCCTTGATCCGCAGGCCGTGCTCGCCGATATTGCGGCGTGCCCCGCGGCCGTGCTGAAGGCGCATCCTCTGTCGATTCTGGTGCTGATGCGCAGTATGTTCAACTGGCGGCAGATCCCGAAGATGCTGGAGTTAAAGGCACTGCTGCTGACTGCCATTGAGGAGCATCCGGAGCTGCCGGCGGAAGAACGGGGCAATCTGCTGGGCGAGTGCGACCTCATTATGAGCTTCCTCTGCTACAATGACATCAGCGCCATGAGCCGTCTGCACCGCAGTGCCAGCAGTCAGATGTCCCGCCTGGCCATCAGCATCCGGAAAAGCGGCGGCTGGACCTTCGGCTCACCCTCCGTTCTGATGATGTTTTACCGCGCGCCGGGCGAGCTGCAAAGCGAGCTTGCCGAGATGGACGAGTGTATGCCCCACTACTATAAAATCACCGACGGCCACGGGCAGGGTGCGGAAAAAATCATGCGGGCGGAGGCCGCGTTCATGCAGGGCCGTTTCACGGACGCGCACATCGAGCTGGAAAGCGCCTATGCCCAGATCGAGGGCAACGGGCAGGAGAACATGGCCCTGTGCTGTGATTTTTTGGCGCGGCGGCTCTCCCTGCATATGGATATGGAGCAGCGCTATTCCTTTGAGGAACGCCGGGAGGAGCTGCTGCGTCATCACAACGCCGCATGGCTGAACATCTGGAACGCTGCCAGCGCCTATTATCACGCGCTGCTGGGGGAGACGGACAAAATTCCCTCTGTTTTTGCGGAGCATCAGCTTTCCACAATCAATTTTCTCGCGCCGGGCAAGCCCATGATGGAAATGATCGAAAATCAGGTGTATCTCGCCCAGGGCGCCTGTACCAAGGTGATCGGACGCAGCGGGGGCCAGCTGGCCGTGTGCGAAGCCATGCACTATGCGCTGGTCGCACTGCATATCCGTATTCAGACCGCGGCGGCCTATGAGATGCTGGGAAAACCCGAGGAAGCCCACCAATGGCTCTCCAGGGCCCTTTCCGACGCCGCGCCGGACGGCTTTGTGATGCCCTTTGTGGAGAACTACGACCGCTTGCAGCCGATTCTGGCCCGGGAAATCAAGAGCGACCTGATCGGGAAGATCATCGAGCTGGGCGAAGCGGCCAGAGCGCGAAAAGCGGCAAACACCCGCCCCAGCGCGTTCGATGCGCTGACGCAGCGGGAATTTGAGATCGTGGAGCTGATGGCGCAGCGGCTTTCCAACCGCGAGATTGCGGAAAGGCTCTTCCTCTCCGAAGGCAGCGTCAAGCAGTATGTGAATCAGATCTATTCCAAGCTCCATATCGAGGGCGACACCCGAACCAAGAGAAAGCAGCTTGCCGGGCTGGCTTTACAAAAGACCTAACCTTTGGTTAATGTTCAATTCTTAAAAACCACTGTACAATTTTGTACGGTGGTTTTTTGGAAGGAGGATTTGCGTGAAACGGAGATATATTTCAGCGGTCAAACCCCTGGATGGGTTCATCCTGCAGGTTGATTACGTTTCCGGCAGCCGTCTGCTGCTGGACATGAAGCCGTATCTTGACAAAATTCGTTTCCGGCCCCTGGCCGCCCCCCAGGTGTGGAACAGTGCCGTGACCAACGGTATTTTTGTCCGCTTCGGCAATGTGGAACTGAGCCACGATGAAATACTGTCCATGGCGGAGCAGGAACACAATTCCCCCATGAAACGAGAGGAGTAAACGAACATGAAAAACTGGAAAAAGCTTATCAGTCTTTTGCTGGCGCTGGTGATGTGCCTGAGCATGGCGGCCTGCGGCGGCAGTAATGCTGATGTCAGCAGCAACGAACCGGAGGAAACGCCCGCCGAACCGGAGGAAGTGGTCGAGCAGCTGCCCGACATTTCCGGCTATACCGGCAACTGGAAGGTGGAAAACCAGCCGCTCTATTTTATCATCAATGACAGCTGCGAATGGTCTGCCATCAACCTTTACGGTGAGGAGATCGGCCCCGGCTATGTTACGGCGGGGGTGGACTCCATCACGCTCTGCCAGGAGAATGGCAAAGAGATGACTACCCTCAGGCAGGCTGGCGAAGGCAATCTGATGGACGATGAAGACAACTTGCTCCTGCCAACGGACACCGTCTTGCTTCTCCCCACGCCGGAGGATGAACTCACCGAGACCGCATACTTCTCGGGCGACTTTACTTATGTCTCCATCAACTATCCCATCCAGATGACTGCAGGCCCGCAGCAAAATATGCGCAGCGCCGTGAGCCTCAATGCAGTCATGGAAGACGGCACGGACGACTATTACACCAACATTGTGATCTCTTTCCAGCCTTACTCCGGTGATGACTCCTACCTGGAAAAGGGCGCCGCCACCGCAGAGGCCTGTATGGTGCAGCTGCTGGATGATTATATGAACACCATGTACGGCAACTATCTCATCAAAGCCATCAGTTCCAATTTTGAGGACAAGGGCGACTACTACAGCATCACCGGCTATATGTGGCTTGACGGTTCGATCTTCTCAACCGGCAATCTGGCTCAGCCCGTGCGCGCCCGCATGGAGGTGCGCTTTTACGGCCCGATCGGCTATGTACTGGTTGCAGTCACCGTCGGCGTGGAGAGCCGTATCCAGAACTACATGGATATCTGCGATAATATTCTTGACACGATTTCCCTCAACACCGGTTGGAGTACCGCGCCGAAGGCCCGTCCCGAGCAGCCCGGCTACTCCGGCGACAGCGGCGACTATGGAACGGCCTATTACTGGTACGACGAGGACGGCGATATCTGGTACTGGAACGGCTATGAAAACGTGTTCATCGGCTACGGCTCTGACGGCTACATCGACAGCGATTCCGGCGAATATATGGAGTCCAATGACGCGGGCTGGGATTATGACGACTATTATTACGATGACTACGATCCCTGGTCAGACCCTGACGACGGCTGGGGCGATTACGTCGACGATGACGAAGGTTGGGGCGACTACTTCGGCTGATTGAACTTCCTGCGGTAAAAACACAGCCTTTTTGCGGGGCAGATTTGAGAAAGGAAGCGATGATGATGGAAGAAAAGCAGATAATGACGAATGAGCAGCTGGAGGCCGCCATCAACTCCGCCCGCGCCAAAGAGACCTTTGCCAACGTTCTGATCTACGGCGCCGGCGCGGCGATGATCCTGATGTTCTGCCTGAAAAAGATTCCTCTGGCGATCTTCTTTCTGGCGCTCCTGCTGGTGGGCGGGTATCTGTGGGGCAAAAGCGCCGGTGTGGCCAAAAAGCTCCTCAGCGAACAGGTCGTCAGCGGCGTGCTGAAAGAGGTACTGGGCGATGCGGTGGAGTATAACCCTTGGGGCAAAATAAACCCTGTCCCCATGGAGTTTCCCTTCTCCTACAACAGCGTGGATGGCAGCGATCATATCAAGGCGGTCTACAATGGGCTGAACATGGAACTGGGTGATGTGGAGCTGATGGACAAGACAGAGGAGACCGACGAAGAGGGACACACGATGACGCGCCAGGATATGGTCTTTAAGGGACAGTGGCTCACCTGCGACTTCGGCCAGGAGCTGGCTGGCCAGGTATATCTCTCCGAGCGGACCAAAAAAGACCGCAGAAGCCTGAAAAGCAATGTGACGGTGGATAACGAGCAGTTTGGCAAGCGCTTCTGTATCAGGGCGGATGATCCGCGGGAAGCGTACCGCATCCTCACGCCGCATATGATGGAAAATATCCTCTCCTTGGCGGACAAGAGCGGCGGCACGGTCTATCTGTCTTTCCTGCGGAACGGAAAGATGCACCTGGCCGTGCAGACCGGGCGCAAGCTCTTTGAACTTGGGAGCAGTAATGCTAAGGTGGAAGAACTGCGCCGGAAATTTTTGGCTGAGCTGCGCCGGTTCACCGACGTGATCGACTTGCTGCGCGCAGAGGATAGCCTCTATAAGAAGGAGACAAACGTATGACGCTGGGGACCGCGGCTTTGCTGCTTGCGGCTGCGGTCGTTGGCCTGGTGCTGACCTGCAAAACCCTGCGTGAAAGGCGGGCGCTGCGCGTGGCCTGTATTGTGCTGCTGTCGCTGATCGCGCTGGTTCTGGCCGGCTATATCGGACTGACTGCGCTTTTTGTTGACGCGGTACGAAACCAACCGCTGGCCCCATAAGTAAACGCTCCGGCAAAAGAAAAAAGCTGCCCGTTGGTCAAAAATGATCAACGGGCAGTTTCTTGCACCGGCAGGCTTCTGTCTCAGTCGGACCGTAGAGGCGGCCCTATGTGTGGCCGCCCGGGGACGCCACCTCATCCGGCCCTCCGGGCCACCTTCCCTGAAGGGACTGGCTTCACGTCGCAAGGGTCGCCCCTACAACATCATCGGCAGTCTGGTGCAAGGCCGTAGGGGCGGGGTTTCCCCGCCCGCGATCCCCCGCGACTGACAGGAGGGATTTCTTATAAAATAGGATAATCGTAATTGCGCAGGCCTTCTTCAAAGATGTCCCAGAAGCGCTGTACGTTGATGTCAATGGCCACATCCGCGGTGGACGGCAGCTTGCAGTAGCCGAAATAATCGCAGTTGGTGCGGCCGTAGGACTGCTCGCTGCGCATCTCGATCCGCACATTCATGGGTTTTGTGGTCACAAGCGCCGGGTCGATCAGGCTGGCGATGGTCACCGGGTCGTGGAGCGGCGCGCCGTCCCAGCCGAAAAGCGCCTTCTGGGTTTTGCAGAAGTGGCCCATCATGTCCACAAAGAGTGCGGAGGCCCGGTTGCCAACCTTTTTCATTCGCTCCACCACTTCTGGCGTGCACAGGACTTTGCGGGTCACATCCAGTCCCATCATGGTGACAGGGCAGCCGCAGGTAAAGCAGATGTGGGCCGCCTCCGCATCGGCAAAGATGTTGAACTCTGCCGCCGGGGTGACGTTCCCGTTGGTGTAAGCGCCGCCCATCAGCACGATGCGCTTGATTTTTTCCGCGATCCTGGGCTCTAAACGCAGAGCCATGGCCAAATTGGTCATGGGGCCGGTGGTGACCATGGTGATCTCCCCGTCGGAGGCCATCAGGCGGCGAATGATGAAATTGACGGCGTGCTCCGGCTCCGGCACACGCACCAGGGGCGGGAACACCGGGCCGTCCAGGCCGGTCTTGCCGTGGATATCTCCGGCAGTGACCTTCTCCCGGACCAGCGGGCGGTCACAGCCGCTGTATACCGGCACGTCCACACCCAGCCACTGCACCACGTTCAGGGCGTTTCGCAGCGTCTTTTCCAGCGTCTGGTTCCCGGCCACAACGGTAATGCCCAGCAGCTCGATTTTCGGACTTTTTGCGGCCAGAATGATCGCCGCCGCGTCGTCGTGGCCCGGGTCGCAGTCTAAGATGATCTTTTCCATGGTCTGTACCTGCTTTCAACGAATTACGGACAATATTATAAAGATTCCGCCCTTTTCTGTCAACTTACAGGGCGGCGCTTGCACAGACACACTGCTTTTGGTAAAATAAAAAAGGTGATGCGAAATGATCTATACGGAGAATACGAAAAAGGCGCTGAAGCTGTGCTTTGAGGCCCATAAGGGGCAAACGGACAAGAGCGGGCTTCCCTATGTGTTCCACCCCTTCCATCTGGCGGAGCAGATGGAGGACGAAGACAGCACGATCACCGCACTGCTGCACGATGTAGCGGAGGACACAGACGTCAGTCTGGAAGATATTGCGGGGATGGGCTTTTCCAGGACAGTAATGGAGGCGCTGGCTCTGCTGACCCATGACGAGGCTGTGCCCTATATGGAATATGTAAAAGCCATCGGGAAAAACCCGGTGGCCAGGAAGGTCAAGCTGGCGGATCTGCGGCACAACAGCGACTTGAGCCGGTTGGACGCCGGCCAGATCGACGAAAAAGCCCTGGCAAGGGTGAAAAAATACGCGGAGGCCATAAGGCTTCTGGAAGAAAAGGAAGATTTGGCATGAGCGGAAAGAAGCTCAGCCCACTAACAATAAAGGAAAAGCCTGCCGACGGCAGGCTTTTCCTTTCAGCTTGTCAAAAAAGTCCTGGCAGGACTTTTTTGACCGCTTCAACCGCCGAGCGTTTTGAATTTTTCAAAACGCTGCTTCGCCCAAAAAGCTTGAAATTTCAAGCTTTTTTGCGGCGGGTTATTGTAACGCGAGGCGGGTCTTCCCCCCTCGCGCTCCCCCGCGACTCAGTTGTCGACGACTGAAGCATAGTTTTTTGACAGTCTCAAAGGAAAAGCCTGCCGCCGGCAGGCTTTTCCTTTTCCCTTTACAATTTAAAATTTTTCTCATAGGCGGCAATGACGGCGTCCATGACGGCAGCCCGGAAGCCCGCCTCCTCCAGGGCGCGGACGCCCTGAATGGTGGTGCCGCCGGGGGAGCAGACCGCGTCTTTCAGCTCGCCGGGGTGCTTTCCGCTCTCCAGAATCAGCCGGGCGGAGCCTGCCGTCATCTGTGCGGCAAATTCCAGCGCCTGGGCTCTGGGCAGGCCACAGGCCACACCGCCGTCGGCCAGGGCCTCGATAAACAGATCCACAAAGGCGGGGCCGCAGCCGGAAACGGCGGAACCGGCGTCAATGCGCTTTTCTTCCAGCGGGGAGAAGCGCCCGGCCGCCGCCATAGCGCTGAGGAAAAGCTGTTCCTCCTCCGGCGTCACGTTGTCGCTGCAGGCGTAAAGGATCATCCCTTCACCGATGGAGACCGGCGTGTTGGGCATGATGCGGATCACCGGATAATCTCCGCCCGCAAGGCGCTGTACCTTCTCCATGGAAGTGCCCGCCGCCATGCTCACCAGCACGAAGCGGTCAGATCTGGCGGAAAGGGTGTCTCTTATCTCCGCAAACAGGGCTTCCAGCATCTGGGGCTTCACGCCCAGAAAAATATAGTCCGCCTCTGCTGCCGCGCCCCGGCTGTCCGTCAGCTCCCCGCCGATCTTCTCCCGGAGCCGCTGAGCCTTCTCAGGGTGCCGGTTTGCCAGCAGCAGCCGGTTATTTTCGTTTTTGACCGCGGCCTGGGCCAGCGCACCGCCCATGTTGCCGGTGCCGATAAAGCCAAGTGTCAGCATAATGCCCCTCCGTTCATGCGCCCAGCAGTTCCAGCGCCTTGCGGGCGGCCTGGGCGGCGTCGTCGGTGTAAGCGTCAGCGCCGATCTCCTCGCAGAAGCTCTGGGTGATGGGCGCGCCGCCTACCAGAATTTTTACTTTGTCCCGGATGCCCTCGCTCTCGGCAAGGGATACCACGCCCCGCATCTCGTTCATGCAGGTGGTCAGCAGGGAGGAACAGGCGATGATCTGGCAGTTTTGCTCCTTTGCGGTGCTGACAAAGGTCTCGGGGGCCACATCCACGCCCAGGTCGATGACCTCAAGGCCGCTGCCCTCCATCATGATTTTCACCAGATTCTTGCCGATGTCGTGCAGATCGCCCCGGACTGTGCCCAGACAGACCCGGCCGGCGGGGTCTTTCGCCTCTCCCACAAGGAGGGGCTTTAACAATTCGGTGGCGGCGTTCATGCAGCGGGCGGCCATCAGCATTTCGGGCACAAAGGCGCGGCCTGCGCTGAAATCGTCGCCCAGCTTGGTCATGCCCTGTACCAGACCGCCGGACAGAATGCTCTGGGCGGGGATACCGCTGCCCAGCGCCTCCTGACAGAGCTGGAGGAGCTTTTTCTTCTGCCCCTTGCACAATGCGGCGGAGATCTTGTCCATAAGTTGGGCGGAGCCCTCATCCGCTTCCGCTTGAACGGCCGGCGCGGCCAGGTTGGCCACCCGGCGGCGGGGCACAGGCGGGGTCTTCTGCCTGGGCATGTGCAGCTCGCCGTTATATTTTTCGATCTCGCTGTTGATAACGGGATCCACATGGGGGAATACGGTACCGGATATACCGTAGGTGATGCAGGGGATGAAATGCCCGCCGGGGCAGCAGGTCTCCAGCGTGTCTCTAACATAGCTGCGGATCTCCTCCTCCGGGGAGTCCGGCCTATCGATGGCGGCGCCGATGCCGCCCATGAGCACCATCCGGCCCTTCAGCTGCTCCTGAAGGGCGGGGATGTTGTTCTCCGGCAGGACGCCCTGCCAGACCTGAATGCCGATCTCCACCATGTCCTCCACGATGGGCACAAGATAGGAGTCCGCGTGGTGGATGGCGATGACGCCCCGGGAGCGGATAGCGCCGTAGAAACGGCGGTAAGGCTCCTTGAAAAACTCCCGCCACATCTCCGGGCTCATGAACAGGGACTCCTTGGTCCCCCAGTCGTCGTGGGAGAAGATGGCGTCCGGGTGGAGCCGGTCGATGAGCATATTGACATAGTTGATGCGGTAGTCGGTGATGTAGTCGATCAGCTCGTGCATCTCCTGGGGGTGCTCATAGAGGTTGGCCAGGGTGTCCTCAAAGCCCATAAGGAAGTGGCACTGCTCGAAAATACCGGTGCCCATAAAGCCGGCGGTGAGCTTTTCCTCCCCGGCCAGGGCGCGGCTGCGTTCAAGGCACTCCTCCCAGCCCTCCTGACAGTTGGCCTCCAGGTCCGGCGCGTGGACAAACTCCCGCCAGCGGGTGATGTCCGGGCAGACCTTGTTCTCCTTTGTGATGTGGGGCGTGGCTCCCGGCGCGTCGGCCGGGAACAGGATGGTGGTGCCCCAGCGGTCAACGCTGACGGTGCCGGGCTTGCGGTTGCCCCGCAGATAGGCGTTGATGGGGTCGGGCAGCATCATCTGTATGGCTTCATACTGCACAAGCTGCCGCTCCGGCTGCCCGTCGGGCTTCAGAAGCTCCAGAAATATTTCTTTCGGTGTGGCCATGGTGATCCCTTCCTTTATTTAATCTGTCAGAATACAGGCGGTGAATGTGATGGTTTTGGGGCCGTAATAATAGGGGAGCCCCGACTTCTGGCACACGTCGCTGACCAGCAGGCCGTAGGCCTCCATGGAGGACAGCCTCTTGCCGGGAAAGCGGCAGGGCCTGTCCGGATAGGTGCATTTGCGGCAGAGGGAGCAGGCGCCGGAGGATAAGGGCAGGCAGCCGGGAAAGAGCAGCCTGGCCTGTCGGGCCAGATTCAGAAAGGCCTTCTTGTGCCGCGCCTCAATGGCGGCGATGGCCTGCAGGTCAAATTCGTCCTCCAGCTCCCCGGTGGTCTGGACGATCAGGCCCCGGCGGTATTGGCTGATGCGCCGGGCCGCGTATTCAATACTGCCGCAGGCCGGGGGACAGCTCCAGCTCTTCCCGTAGCTGCGGCAGCGGTCGGCGGAGCACATGTCCCTTACCTCGGTCAATGGCTTAAGCACCGTCGCGTCCAGCTCTGCACCATGGGAAAAACCGGCCTGCCGGGCGAGAGAGAGCAGCATTTCCATGGACAAAGCTCCTTTCGTAAACGCTGAATAAATCGCCTTCGGCGTCTCCCGGAAAATTTTCGCTCTGATTTCGTCACTTTTTCTTGCAATACACCAAGTATTCCTGCAAAAAAGTGCCATCATCAGAACGCAAATTTTCTCGCGATCCGCTCTTGCCGATTTAATCACCGTTTACTTTCCGGTAAAATCGGCTTGACAAAGCGGCGCACGCAGGGTAATTTAACACTATAAAATACTAAAGCAATTATAGGAAAAGGGAAAGACAATGTCAAGGATTTTGGTGGAATACGGCGGCGGTACCAGAGCGCTGGAGGCCCTGCCCGGGGAGAACCTGCTGGAGCTCCTGCGCCGGGGCGGGTTTCCGGTCAGCGCCGCCTGCGGCGGCAATGGGACATGCGGAAAGTGCAAAGTCCGGCTGGGCGACGGCCGGGAGGTGCTGGCCTGCCGCACGCCGGCGGAGGACTGCCGGGTCATTATCGAAGAAAACAGCGGCGGCGTGATCTGTACGGAGTCCGCGGCGACGGCCCGAAGTGTTCAGGCCCGGGAGGGCCTGGGGGCCGCCGTGGATATCGGCACCACCACCGTTGCGGTGAAGCTCTTTGATCTGCGGGACGGCCGGGAGCTGGGCGTGAAAAGCGCCTGGAACGCCCAGGCGCCCTACGGGGCAGATGTGATCACCCGTTGTCAGTTCATCATGGAGCACGAGGACGGCCTTGAACGGCTCTCCGGGCTGATCCGGGAGCAGGTATTCCGCATGGCGGAGGAGCTGAGCCGGGGAGCGAAGATCGACGAATTTTTCCTCGCCGGAAATACGGTGATGGAGCACATCTTTATTGGCCTTTCCCCGGTGAGTATTGCCGCAGCTCCCTTTAAGCCCCTGAGCCTGTTTGACAGCGGAGAGGTTTTTCGGGAAAAAGACGGGGCGCTGTACTGCGCGCCCTGCGTGGCCGGCTATGTGGGCGGCGACATCACAGCGGGGCTTCTGGCCTCCGGACTATTTGAGAAGGACGAATGTTCCCTGTTTCTGGACGTGGGCACCAACGGAGAGATGGCCCTGGGCGGCAGGGACGGTTTTCTCTGCTGCGCCGTGGCCTCCGGCCCGGCCTTTGAGGGGGCCGGGATCAGCTGCGGCATGGCCAGCGCGGGCGGAGCCGTAAGCCGGGTGCGCTGGGAAGAGGGCGGCCCGGAATTTCAGGTTATTGGCGGCGGAGAGGCGAAGGGGATCTGCGGCTCCGGGCTGCTGGACCTGCTGGCTATGCTGCTGGAACTGGAGATCGTGGACGAGACCGGGCGGCTCCTGCCTCCGGATGAGGCCCCGGCGGGCTTTGAACGCTGGCTTTCCGAGGATGAAAACGGCAACGGGGTCTTTCATCTTACCGATTCGGTCTATCTCAGCGCCGCCGATGTGCGGCAGCTCCAGCTGGCCAAAGCGGCGGTGGCGGCGGGCATCGCCGTGCTGACAGAGACGGCGGGGATCAGCCCGGAAAAAGTGGATCGGCTCTATCTGGCGGGGGGCTTCGGCGTACATCTGGACCCGCACAGCGCCGCCGCCATCGGTATGCTGCCGGACTGCCTGAAGGACAAAACGGTGAGCATAGGAAACAGCGCCCTGGCCGGGGCCGCCCAGGCCCTACTGGACGGGGAAAAGCGAAATCAACTGTTGAAAATAAAAGAAAAATGCCAATACCTTGAGCTTTCGGGCAATCAGGCCTTTAACCGGCTCTACCCGGAGCACATGCTGTTTGGCGAGGAGGATGAACGATGGAACTGAGATTTCCCCTGTTATTGGACGGCGCCACCGGCACCCAGCTGCAGAAGCGGGGCTATACCGGCGGCAAATGCGCGGAGCAGTGGATCCTGGAGAACCCGGAGGTGATCGTCCGGGTGCAGCGGGAGTATGTGGAGAAGGGCAGCCGGGTGATCTACACCCCCACCTTCGGCGCGAACCGGGTGAAGCTGGAGAGCCACGGGCTGCTGGGCAAGGTCAGAGAGGTTAACCTGCGCCTGGCCGAACTGTCAAAGCAGGCGGCGGATGGCCGGGCCTGGGTGGCCGGGGATATTGCCCCCACCGGACTGTTCCTCTACCCCTTGGGTGAGACCAGCTTTGAGGAGCTGGTGGACGTCTACACCGAGCAGGCGGCGGCCCTGGAAGAGGCTGGGGTGGACCTGTTTGTTATCGAGACCATGATGACCGTGGCGGAGGCCCGGGCGGCGCTGCTGGCGGTAAAAAGCGTCAGCCGGAAGCCGGTCTTTGTCTCCTTCACCTGCGATGAGCGTGGGCGCACCCTCAGCGGCACGGATGTGACCGCCGCCCTGGTGATTTTGCAGGGCATGGGGGCGGACGCCTTTGGCCTGAACTGCTCCACCGGACCCAAAGAGATGCTGGTGCAGCTCAAACGGCTGAGGGAATATGCTTGCGTCCCCTTAATTGCAAAGCCCAACGCGGGCCTTCCCCAAGTTCTTGACGGGGAGACGGTGTACGACTGCCCGCCGGCGGAGTTTGCCGCTCTGGCCGGAGAGATGGCGGAAGCGGGCGTGTGCATCTTCGGTGGCTGCTGCGGCACCGACGAGGGCCATATCGCCGCCCTGGCGGAGAAGCTGAAGGGCCTGAAGCCTGCCGCTCCCGCGCCGCTGCATCCGGAGCTGCTGCCCTGCGCCACTGAGGAGCGGGTATTCCTGTTGGACCCTGCTGTGGCCTGCGGCGAAGCCCTGCCCTGCGACGAGAAGCTGGAGGACCGGCTCAGCGACGCGCTGGAAGAGGAAGGGGAGCTGATCACCCTGTCCATCGAAGAGGCGGAGGAGCTGGACAACTTGTCCGACTGCCGCTGTATGCTGACAAAGCCCCTGTGCATCCGCTGCGAGGACGAAGAGCTTCTGGAACAGGCCCTGCGCATCTATCAGGGCCGGGCCCTGTACGACGGCAGCCTGCCCGAGGAAAAGCTGCTGCCCCTGGTGAAAAAATACGGGCTGATGATATAAATAGTCCGGGAACAGGGTGCGAAATAAGCTGGCAAATCGGACTATGATGAGGTAATTGAAATGAATATTATATTGAAAAGCACGCCAAAAAAATATGAAAATATGATGGATAAACTTGCACCGCTATTGCTTGACCTGTTGAAGGAATTAGATTTGCTTGAACAGGAAATATTCGTTCGTAACGAAGCAATGGAAAAAGAAAAGCCTGCACTGAATATTCCTCGTCACCAGGTTCATCCAAAATGGGATGAACTGATGGATGAATACAGCACACGCTTTGAACATATTATTGATGGAAGGGTGAGTGAAAAACTCAGGTCACGTGGATATGCAGGCAGCTTCGGCAATCCAGGTGAGTATTATTATGCGAACAGCGGAGAATTTTCAGCAGAATTTACTATGCGAAAGGAAAGTATGGCGAGCGTCATCATACACTATGGGAAAGCGCTTAAGATGAAACACAAATTTGTGCTTCGGTTAATTGATGGCATATGGGTTATTGATGAAAAATACTACGGCTTTGAAGGTGAGAAAACGTGGTATTTGCATAGAATCTGAAAGAAAAATAACTTCCGATTTGCCGGACAAAGGCGATCCCGGCTTGTACCATAAGAACGAAGCCACCCCGTTTGAAATGGGGTGGCTTCGTTTTGGCCTTTAGGCTTATTCGTTTTTTACAGCCCGTACTCCTCCGCCAGCTGTTTGAAGGCGGGCATGGAGCGCTGGATCATCTCGGGGGAGACGCAGTAGGCGATCCGCACATAGCCGGGCAGGCCAAAATCGTCGCTGGGCACCAGCAGAAGCTCAAACTTCTTGGCTCTCTCGCTGAAGGCTTTGGCGTCCGGCTCCGGGGTCTTCATAAAGAGATAAAAGGCCCCGTCGGGCTTTACGCAGTCAAAGCCCAGGGCGGTAAGTCCGCCGTAGAGCAGGTCCCGGCTCTGCTTGTACTGGGAGATATCCGCTGTCTGCCCCAGGCACTTTTCGATCACCCGCTGCATCATGCTGGGGGCGTTCACATAGCCGCAGGCGCGGGCGGCCCCGGCGATGGAGGCGAACACCTTCTCTTTCTCCGCCATGCGGCTGCTCACGGCCAGATAGCCCACGCGCTCGCCGGGGAGGGACAGGGACTTGCTGAAGGAGTAGCAGATGATGGTGTCATCGTAAAAATACATCACACAGGGGGCCTGTACCCCGTCGTAGACCAGCTCCCGGTAGGGCTCGTCGGAGACAAGGTAGATGGTATGGCCGTACTTTTCCTCCGCCCGGCGCAAGATATCGCCGATGCTCTGCAGGCTCTCTGCCGAGAGGACCACGCCGGAGGGGTTATTGGGCGTGTTGATGATCACCAGTTTGGTCTTTTCGTTCAGGGCCGCCTCAAAAGCCGCCATATCCGGCTGAAGCCCTTCGGCGGGGAGAACGGACACCAACTTGCCGCCCGCCGCCTCGGTGAACACCGTATATTCCGGGAAGAAGGGCGCAAAGGTCACAGCCTCCTCTCCGGGCAGAAGCAGCCCGTGGGTGCAGGAGGAGAGGCCCGCCGCCGCGCCGCAGGTCACGTAGATCATGTCGGCGCTGACCCCCGCCTGATACCGACGGTTCAGGTCCTCCGCAATGGCGTTGCGAAAGCTCATCCGGCCCGATGCGGGGGTGTAGCCGTGGAGCTCCAGGCTGTCTTCCTTCAGCAACGCAGAAATAGCCTCTGCCACACAGTCCGGCGCAGGCACGCTGGGATTGCCAATACTGAAATCAAAGACCTTGTCCTTCCCGATCTCCGCCTTGCGGGCGGTGCCGTAGGCCGCAAGCTCCCTGATACAACTCTTACTCTGCCCCCAGGCGAGACTCTTTTCCGGCAGCATTTCAGTCATCTCCTTAATCCATATTTTCTCCTATTATAATGCGTAATGAACAAAGCTGCAAGCCTTGAAAGCAACAGCTTTCAAGGCCAAATGGCTTTGTTCAAGTGCAAGGGTTTTGCGCAAATAAGCACAAAACCCTTGCACCTTTCCTTAGCGTGGTGCGCCACGCCAAGGAAAATACGCATTGTAACAATGACTGAATTTCATAAAAACGGTTTAAAATGCCGCTTTTATGAAATTTCGCGGCATAAGCCGCGCGAATAAACCGCTTTGCGGTTTATTCAGCAGTCATTATTATAGTAAAAACATAAATTTTTACAAGTACTTTTGCACAGCAAATCGAAAAAACAATTTCAACCTATTTACCCGGCGGAAAATCTTGTATATGATTCGACGCTTTGGTATAATACTGAATACATGAAGGAAAGGACGGAGGATTTTATGGCAAAACTCAAAGCAGCTGATATTACAGCGGTAAAGGCCCAGGGCTTTCTCTTAAACCGTGGGACAGAGCTGTTTTCCGGCAGGATCGTAGCCCCGGGAACCGTGTTCACCGCGGAGAATTTCAAGGACATGGCGGAGATCGCCAACACCTACGGCAACGGCAAGCTGATCTGCACCAGCCGCCTGGCGGTGGAGATCCCCGGGATCCCCTTTGAAAAAATCCCCGAAGCGCGGCAATTTGCTGCCGACCACGGTATGCGCTTCGGCGGCACCGGCGGCAAGGTCCGCCCGGTGACGGCCTGCAAGGGCACCACCTGCGTATACGGCAATTACGACACCCAGGAGCTGGCAAGAAAGATCCACGAGGACTATTATCTGGGCTGGGACCATGTAAAGCTGCCCCACAAATTTAAAATCGCCGTGGGAGGCTGCCCCAACAGCTGCATGAAGCCCAGTCTGAACGACTTCGGCGTGGAGGGGCACAAGGTCCCCGCCTTTGACGCGGAAAAATGCCGTGGCTGCGCGGTGTGCCAGATCGAGAAGAACTGCCCCATGAAGGCGGCAAAGCTTGTGGATGGCAAGCTCCACATTGACGACACGATCTGCAAGACCTGCGGCGTCTGCACCGGAAAGTGCCCCTTCAAGGCCGTGTCCCACGACACCAAGACCATGTACCAGATCTATGTGGGCGGCACCTGGGGCAAGCGCACCCGTATGGGCACGCCCCTCTCCCGCCTGGTCAGCGAGGAGGAGATCCTGCCACTGCTGGAAAAGACCATGCTCTGGTTCAAGGAGAATGCCTACCCCAAGGAGCGCCTTGGCATGGCCATCGACCGCATCGGCGAGGACAAGCTGGAGGCCGCCCTTTTTGACGACGACCTGCTCCGCCGCAAGGAGGAGATCCTCAGCCGGGATGTGCTCCAGAGACCCTAAAGACAAGCGACCGGCCGCACCGGATCAGCAGTAAAAAATGACGCTGAATTTTTTCAGCGTCATTTTTTCATTTAATGTGCGTGCGCCGCAAGGGCCTTGGACGGCAGAGCGAAGGGCTCTTCCGGGGGCAGGAGCTGCTTTAAATATTTCAGCTTGCTGTGATAGAGGGACAGCAAAATCACATCGGCGAAGAGCCAGGCCAGAGGATGGGCAAAGCACACCGCGCCGAAGCCGTAGCGCCCCACAAAGCCGAAGGCCACCAGCGTCCGGGCCACCAGCTCGGCAAGGCCGGCAAACATTGCAGAGTTGGAAAAGCCCATGCCCTGCAGCCCGTTGCGGAAGATAAAGATGATGGCGAGGAAGGGGTAGGCGAGACCGCTGATGGTCAGATAACGGTGGACATCGGTCAGAATGGCGGTCTCCGAGGCGTCCAGGAAGAGCTGGGCAATGGCGGTACCGGCAAAGGTGTTGACGGCCAGTGCCAGCAGGCAGTAGAACAGGGAAACCACGGTGATGGAGCGGATGCCGCTGCGGATGCGGCTGAGCTTGGCGGCCCCCAGGTTCTGCCCGCAGTAGGTGGCCATGGTGATGCCCACGGTCTCCAACGGCGCGGCGACGATGTTGTGTACCTTGGAGCCGGCGGATACTGCCGCCACAGCGGAAGCGCCCAGGGTGTTCACCGCGCTCTGCAAAATGATGGAGCCCACGGCGGTGATGGAAAACTGCAGGCCCATGGGTACGCCGATGGAGGCGATATAGCCCATGCGGCGGAAGTTGGGCTTCAGGTCGTCCTTACTGATGTGCAGCACGGGCACCTTCCCCTTGATATACACCAGACAGGCGATGCCGGAAATGGCCTGGGAGATGATGGTGGCAAAAGCCGCGCCTTCAACGCCCATGCCGAAGCTGGACATGAACAGAATGTCCAGCAGCACGTTGATGAATACGGCTACGATAAGAAACAGCAGGGGCGTGCGGCTGTCGCCCAGGGCGCGGAGCACGCCGGAGGCCAGATTGTAAAGGATGGTTGCACCGGAGCCCATAAAGACGATGAAGATGTAACGGTAGGCCTCGTCATAGATGCTTTCCGGCGTGTTGGTAATACGGAGCAGCGGTCCGGTGCCAAAATAGGTGAGAGCGGTGATGAGCAGGGAGAAGAAAAGACCCAGCCAGACCAGCTGGCCGGAGCGGCTGCGGACAGCCTGCGTGTCTCCCGCACCGAAGCTCTGGGCGACGGGGATGGCGAAGCCGGAGCAGATGCCCAGGGCAAAGCCCAGCACCAGAAAGCTCAGCGCCCCCGTGGAGCCCACGGCAGCGAAGGCGTTGACGCCCAGCAGACGGCCGACGATGATGCTGTCGGCCAGATTATAAAACTGTTGAAACAGGTTTCCGATCAGAAGCGGAGCGCAGAAGGCCAGAATACGGCGGAGCGGAGAACCTGTGGTCATGTCTCTTGTCATGATTGTTCCTCCTTGGGGATATTGCTTGAAATCCGTATTGTAGTCATTTTTCCGCAGAAGTCAAGGGCCTGATTGTAAATTCGTCTCTTGTGACAATTCCATAAAACTGAGAGAGCAGATTTTTGCACCTTGACCAAAAATTTGCCCAAAAAGGCAGCAAAAAGCCCGCTTCCGGAAGCGGGCTTTTCTGGAATAACTCAGGTTTTTAAGGCGGGATCGGGCAGCCGCTTTGCGGCGTGCTTTTTCTTCTGCTGGCCCCGGATGACCACATAGACCATCATAATGATGGTGATGGCGTAGGGAATAATGCCGGTGAGATCGGAGCTGACATAGTCCTGAAGCCGGAGACCGATGGCGTCAAAGAAGCCGAACATCAGCGCCGCCAGATAGGCCTTGGAGGGGTTGGCCGCGCCGAAGATCACACAGGCAAAGGCGATGTAACCCCGGGAATTGCTCATGTTTTCGGCAAAGGTGCCGTTTAAGTAGCCCAGAGACAGGTGCGCCCCCGCCAGGCCGCAGAGAATACCGCAGAGCACACTGGCGATCCACTTCATTTTGTCCGGGTCGATGCCGGCGGTGCGCAGAGTGTCCGGCTTTTCGCCGGAGGCACGGAGCCAGAAGCCGTAGGGCGTCTTATAGATAAAGACCCAGAGCACAAAAACCAGCAGCCAGGTGAGATAGACAAACAGGGAGTGGTGGTTCAGCACTTCCCCGAGAAAGGGGATGCTGTCCAGAAAGGGGATGTCCACCGTGGGCAGGGAGGGGTAGCCCTTGGCGCCGCTGGTGCCGAAAATGGCGCGGGAGAGATAGGTGGTCAGCCCCAGGGCGAAGGTGTTCAGCGCGCAGCCGATGATAAACTCGTCTGAGCGGAATTTCACCACGAACAGGGCGAAGAACAGGCCCACCAGCACCCCCAGGACCAGCACCATGCCGATGCCGCCCCAGGCGGAGGACAGCAGGGCGCTGCCCAGCACGCCGAAGAAAGCGCCCATGAGGATCATGCCGTCCATGCCGATGTTCATGATGCCCGCGTGCTCTGTCAGGGAGCCGCCGATGGCGGCCAGCGCCACGGGGGTGGCCCGGCGCAGCATCTCATTGAAGGTGCCGGCGGAAAAAACGCTGCCCAGAATATTCAGAAAATCATCCATGCTGCACATCTCCTTTCTGACGGGCTTTGGCGGCGAGCCTTGCCTTCCGCTTCTGGGCGGAGGCCTGTAGAGAGGCGGAAATGCCGCTCTCAGCCGCCATGAAGAAGATGATCACGGTCTGAATGATCAGATAGATCTGCGAGGGGACGCCGATCAGCTCCATGCCCTGGGCCCCGATCTTCAAAACAGCGAAGAACAGGGACAGGAAGATCACCGTCACCGGCTTGTACTGGGCGATCATGGCCACCATAAGGGCCTCAAAGTAGTAGTCCCGGCTGACGCTGTCCCGGTAGAGGTGCTCCGCGCCGTAGACCCGGAACATGCCCACCAGGCCGCACATGGCGCCGGAGATCACCATGCAGAGGATCACCAGCCGGTCGGTGCGGATGCCGGAAAAGCGGGCAAAGCGGGGATTTTGGCCGGTGAGCCGCATTTCAAAGCCCCGGGAGGTCTTCTGCATCACATACCAGACGATAAAGGCGATGATTGCCGCGGCGAAAATGGCGGTGCTGAGGCTGGAGCGGGGAATGACGTTTCCGAACCAGTACTGGGCGTTTAACTGCTCGGTGGCGGCCACCATGTTCTTGTTGGCGTTCTTCCAGGGGCCTTTGGCCAGATACTGGCACAGATAGGCGGCGATGGTGTTGAGCATGATGGTGGTGATGACCTCGTTGACCTTCACCTTCACCTTCAAAACGCCGGGGATGAAGGCGCAAAAGCCGCCGACGATCATAGCGGCCAGAGCCGCCGCGGGAATGACGATCCAGGGGCTAACCCCATCCAGCCAGATGCCCACCTGGCAGGCGAAGATGGCGCCTAAAAGGAGCTGCCCCTCGCCGCCTACGTTGAAGATGCCCACCCGTGCGCCCAGCACGCAGGCCAGGCCGCAGATGCACAGCACCATGGCGTATTCCAGAAAGTCGCCCACATGCCTTGCGCTGTCGAACGCGCCGCTGAGCATGGCCCCGTAGGCCTTCAGCGGGCTGAAGCCGGAGAGGGCCAGGATCCCTGCGCCGATGATAAAGGCCAGAACGATGCTGATGAGCAGGGACACCAGATAGCGCAGGTTCAGCTTTTTCAGCAGAGGATTATTTTTCATAGACTGCCTCCTCTCCCGAGCGGTCGCCGGTCATGTAGTAGCCGATCTCTTCCTTACTGATCTCGGAAGCCTTAAAATGCCCGGTGATGTGCCCCTCGTACATGGTGATGATCCTGTCGGAGAGGCGGAACACCTCGTCCAGGTCGGCGGAGCAGAGCAAAATGGCACAGCCCGCGTTGCGCTTTTCGATGATGCGGGAGTGGATAAACTCGATCGCGCCCACGTCCACGCCCCGGGTGGGCTGGGCGATGATCAGAACCGGCGTGTCAAAGGAAAACTCCCTGGCCACCACCACTTTCTGCATATTGCCGCCGGACATGGAGCCCACGTTGACCTCCAGTCCCGCGCCGCGAATGTCAAAATTGTCATACACCTGCTGGGCATAGCGCTCTATGGTGGAGGTCCGCTGGTGGAAGCCGAAGCGGTTAAACGCCTTTTCTCTGTGCCGGCCCACGATCAGGTTGTCGGTAACGCTGGCGTCCCGGCTGACGCCGGTGGCCAGCCGGTCCTCCGGGATGTGGGCCAGGCCCAGCTTGCGGATCTCGCCTGGGTCCTTTCCCCGGATGCTCTGGCCGCAGATGGAGATCTGGCCGCTCTCTATGGGGCGCATACCGGTGATGGCCTCTAAAAGCTCGCTCTGGCCGTTGCCCTCAATGGCGGCGATGCCCAATACCTCCCCGGCCCGGACGGACAGGGAGAGCCCGTCCACCGCGGGAAGGCCCCGGTTGTCCAGCACATGGAGATCATCCACTTTGATCCGCTCCTCGCCGGGAACGCCGGTCTTTTCCAGTTGGTCATAGAGCACGGGGCGGCCCACCATCATGGAGGCCAGCTTCTTTTCGTCCATGTCGCAGGTGTCGGCAACGCCGATCAGGCGGCCCTTGCGCATAACGCCCACCCGGTCGGATATGGCCATGACCTCATAGAGCTTGTGGGTGATGATGATGACGGTCATCCCGTGTTCTTTGACCACCCGGCGGATGACGGCGAAAAGCTCATCCGTCTCCTGGGGGGTCAGCACGGCGGTGGGTTCGTCCAGAATCAGGATATCCGCGCCCCGGTACAGGGTTTTCAGGATCTCCACCCGCTGCTGAAGACCCACGCTGATCTCCTGCACCACGGCGGAGGGATCCACAACCAGGCCGTAATTGTCCACCAGCTCCCGGGTCTTTTGCTCGGCGGCCTTGTTGTCAAACAAAAAGCCCAGCTTCCGCGGCTCTTTGCTCATCACGATGTTCTGGGCCACAGTGAAGGAGGGCACCAGCATGAAATGCTGATGCACCATGCCCACGCCCAGGGAGATGGCGTTTTTGGGGCTGAAATGCTCCACCTTTTTGCCGTCTATGTATACCTCGCCGTCGGTGGGCTCGTTGATGCCGTAGAGAATGTTCATCAGGGTGGTTTTACCCGCGCCGTTCTCGCCCACCAGAGCGAAGACCTCGCCCCGGCGGATCTCCAGGGAGACGTCGTCATTGGCCAGCACGCCGGGAAACTCCATGCTGATGTGCTTGAATTGTACTGCAAGTTCCTGCAATGTGATCCCTCGCGATCATATGTAGTTAGCGGCGTGACTTTTCAGGCCACGCCGCTGAGAATCTTTTCTTTACGCGGATCAGCGGGTGCTGTCCACAATGATCTCGCCGGAGACGATCTTTCCGGCCAGCTCTTCCACCGCGGCCTTCACGTCGTCAGGGATCTGCTGGGTGGAGCCTTCCTCGCCGTAGCCGATGCCCACATAGCCGGAGGACATGTCGGCGACCCAGGTGCTGCCCCAGCGGGAGGTGTCGCCGCCGATGAGGGCGGAGACGGCGTCATAGATGGAGCCGCCCACTTCCTTCTTCATGGAGCAGATGATGACCTCGGGGTCAATGAACTTCTGGTCGCTGTCCACACCGATGGCGTAGAAGCCGCGCTCCTTGGCCGCCTCAAACACACCGTCGCCGCAGGCGGAAGCGATCTGGAAGATCACGTCCGCGCCCTGGTCGTTGAGGGCGATGGCGCAGTCCTTGCCCACGGCAGGATCGTCATAGGTGTTGGAGTAGTTCTTCACCACGGTGACGGCCTTGCCGTTTTCATCGGCGTAGTACTTTGCGCCCTGCTCGTAGCCAACGATGAAGTCGTTGATGGTGTCGGCGTCCTCGCCGCCCACAGCGCCCACCACACCGGACGCAGACATGGCGGCGGCAATGTAGCCGGCCAGGAAGGAGCCCTCGTTCTGGGCGTAGGTGATGTTCAGAATGTTGTCCACGGGAGCGGAGGTGGCGTTGTCGATCCAGATCCACTTTACGTCGGGATAGTCGGGGGCGATGGTCTCAATGTTGTAGAACTCCCAGCCCACGCAGACCACCACGTCGGCGTTCTCGGCGGCGTTCTTCATCTGAATGTCGTGGTTTTCGTTGTTGCACTCGATGGTCACGGGGTTCACGCCGTGGTCAGCCACCAGGCGGTCCAGGCCCTCCTTGGAGGAGTCATAGAAGGAACGGTCGCCGAACTTGCCGGCAACCACGACGGCCACGGTCAGCTTGTCGGAATTGTCCTCTGCCGGGGCCTTATCGCCGCAGCCCGCAAGGATCCCTACCATACCGATCAGCATGACGACCGCCATCAGAACAGCAATAGTTTTTTTCATGATCGTACCTCACATTTTTTATTTTGTCCCTGCGGCAGAAGCCTGCCGCCCGTTTTCACCATTATACTGTTTTCCGCTGTATTATTCAAGGGAAAAAGTGTGACTATCTTGTGTCATGCTCCGCTTATGCGGAGAAAATGTCCCCTCCGCATAATAATAAAGCCGCCGGTGCAGCGTCACCGGCGGCAGGAAACCTTATTTGCTTAATTTTTGCTGCCAAGGCGGTAGCCCACGCCCCGGACAGTCTCAATGCAGGAGCCGCAGGGGCCCAGCTTTGTGCGCAATGTGCCGATATGGACGTCCACCGTGCGGGTCTCACCGATGAAGTCCGTGCCCCAGATGGAGCTGAGCAGCTGCTCTCTGGTGAACACCAGACCGGGGTTTGCCATGAATTTTTGCAGCAGCTCATATTCCTTCAGGGTGAGCTGGATGCGCTGACCCTGTACCGTTACGGTGTGTTCGCCGGGGTTCAGCTCCAGATCGCCGCAGCGGAGCACCGGCTTTGTGGCGCCGGGATCACAGCGGCGCAGCACCGCCTTGACCCGGGACACCATCTCCATCATGCCGAAGGGCTTGGCCAGGTAGTCATCCGCCCCTAAATCAAGGGCGATGACCTTGTCATACTCGGTGCCCTTGGCGGTGGCCATGATGACGGGGATACGCTCCGTCGCATTGCGGCTGCGGAGTTTTTTCAGAATAGATATGCCGTCCTCACTGGGCAGCATGATGTCCAGCATGATCAGCTGGGGCTTCTGATTCTCCAGCGCATGGAAAAGGGCCGCCCCGTCGGGAAAGCCCACGGCTTCAAAACCGGAGGCGTTTAATGTATATACCATCAATTCGCGGATGCCCGCGTCGTCTTCAACACAAAAGATCAATATTCTCACATCCTTTACCAACAGTATAATACAGCGCTGGTGAAAGATACAACATCAGAAAATTGTAAATTCTGCGTAAAAATTGACCGCCTTTTCAGGCGGTCGATGATCTTTATTTCTTTTTCTTGCCGAAAATGCCCCTGGAAGCCCCGTCCAGCTCGCCCATGGAGGCGGCGAACTGGCGCAGCAGCTCTTTCTGGGAAGAGGTCAGATTCTTGGGGACCGCTACCTTGACGGAGACAAACTGGTCGCCCCGGCCGCTGCCGCGCAGGTAGGGGATGCCCTTGCCTTTGAGGCGGAATACCGTGCCGGTCTGGGTGCCCTCGGGGATGGTGAGCTTTACCTTGCCGTCCAGGGTGGGAACCTCGATCTCCGCGCCTAAAACAGCCTGGGCGTAGCTGACCTCCTGCTCCAGCAGAACGGAGTTCCCGTCCCGCTCAAAGCGGGAGTCGGGACGGACGATGACCGTCACCAACAGATCGCCCTGAGGCCCGCCGTTTGCCCCGGCGCTGCCCTGGCCCCGCAGGGAGATGGTCTGCCCATCGTCGATACCGGCGGGGATGTTCACGTTGATCTTGTGCTGGCGGCGCACATTGCCCATGCCCCGGCAGGTACGGCAGGGCTGGTGGATGATCTTGCCGGTGCCTTTGCACTTAGGACAGGCGGAGGTGGACTGGGTATAGCCAAAGGGGGTGCGCTGGGTGGTGCGGACGGTGCCGCTGCCCTTGCAATCCGGGCAGACCTCGGGCGTGGTGCCCGGTTCACAGCCGCTGCCCTTGCAGTCGGAACACTGCTCCACCCGGGCCACGGTCACGTCCTTCTTGCAGCCGAAGGCGGCCTCTTCAAAGCTTATGTTCACGGAGGCGCGGACGTTATCGCCCTTGCGGGGGGCGTTGGCGCTTCTGGCGCTTCCGCCGCCGAAGCCGAAGATATCGCCGAAAATATCACCAAAGCCGCCGAAGTCACCGAAACCGCCGAAGCCGCCCGCGCCGAAGCCGGCGTTGGGGTCGAAGGCCGCGTGGCCGTACTGGTCGTACTTGGCGCGCTTGTCGTCGTCAGATAAGATCTCGTATGCCTCGTTGATCTCCTTGAAGCGCTCCTCGCAGGCCTTGTCGCCCGGGTGCAGGTCAGGGTGATTCTCCTTGGCAAGCTTCCGGTATGCTTTCTTTATTTCCTCTGCCGAGGCGCCCTTCTGCAGGCCCAGCACCTCGTAATAATCTCTTTTTTCTGCCATATGGTCAACTCCTTAAATACGCGCCATGAGGCGGGGAAAGAATCCGCCGCCTCAATGGGTGTTTTTTCAGGGAAGAAGGGGGATCACTTCTTGTCGTCGTCGACCACGGTGTAGTCGGCGTCATAGTAATCCTGGCCGCCGTTGCCGCCGGGGTTGGGGCCGCCTGCGGCCTGGCTGGGGTCAAAGCCCGCGCCCTGGGCGCCGCCGGCTGCCTGGTACATCTTCTCGGAGACCTTGTAGAAAGCCTGGGTCAGCTCCTCGGTAGCGCTCTTGATGGCGGCGGTGTCGGTGCCGGTGAGAGCGGATTTCAGTGCGGAGAGCTTACTCTCCACCTCGCTCTTGTCGGCGGGGTCAAGCTTGTCGCCCATCTCGTTCAGGGTCTTTTCGGTCTGGTAGACCATCTGGTCGCCCTGGTTGCGGGTGTCGATCTCTTCCTTGCGCTTTGCGTCCTCGGCGGCGTACATCTCGGCCTCCTTGACGGCCTTGTCGATGTCCTCCTTGGACATGTTGGTGGAGGAGGTGATGGTGATGTGCTGCTCCTTGCCGGTGCCCAGATCCTTTGCGGAGACGTTGACGATGCCGTTGGCGTCGATATCGAAGGTGACTTCGATCTGAGGAACGCCGCGGCGGGCCGGGGCGATGCCGTCCAGATGGAAGCGGCCCAGGCTCTTGTTGTACTGGGCCATCTCGCGCTCGCCCTGGAGAACGTTGACCTCAACGGAGGTCTGGTTGTCAGCGGCGGTGGAGAAGATCTGGCTCTTCTTGGTGGGGATGGTGGTGTTGCGCTCGATGAGCTTGGTGCAGACGCCGCCCAGGGTCTCAATGCCCAGGGACAGAGGCGTTACATCCAGCAGCAGGATGCCTTCCACGTCGCCGCCCAGAACGCCGCCCTGGATGGCAGCGCCGATGGCCACGCACTCGTCGGGGTTGATGCCCTTGAAGCCTTCCTTGCCGATGAGGGACTTGACCATGTCCTGAACGGCGGGGATACGGCTGGAGCCGCCTACCAGCAGGACCTTGTTGATCTCGCTGGGCTGGAGGCCGGAGTCGGACAGAGCCTGCTTTACAGGACCCATGGTCTTTTCCACCAGGTGGTGGGTCAGCTCGTTGAACTTTGCCCGGGTCAGGGTCACGTCCAGGTGCTTGGGGCCGGTGGCGTCGGCGGTGATGTAGGGCAGGTTGATGTTGGAGGTGGTGACGCCGCTCAGCTCGATCTTGGCCTTTTCAGCGGCCTCGCGCAGACGCTGCATGGCAACCTTGTCGCCGCTCAGGTCCACGCCCTCGGCCTTTTTGAACTCGTCCACCAGGTACTTGGTGATGCAGGCGTCAAAGTCGTCGCCGCCCAGCCGGTTGTTGCCGGCGGTAGCCAGAACTTCGATAACGCCGTCGCCGATCTCCAGAACGGAGACATCGAAGGTGCCGCCGCCCAGGTCGTAGACCATGATCTTCTGATCGGTCTCCTTGTCCAGACCGTAGGCCAGAGCAGCCGCGGTGGGCTCGTTGATGATGCGCTTTACGTCCAGACCGGCGATGCGGCCGGCGTCCTTGGTGGCCTGGCGCTGTGCGTCGGTGAAGTAGGCGGGAACGGTGATGACCGCCTCGGTGACGGTCTGGCCCAGATAGGCCTCGGCGTCGGCCTTCAGCTTCTGAAGGATCATGGCGGAGATCTCCTGGGGGGTGTATGCCTTGTTGTCAACGGTGACTTTGTAGTTGGAGCCCATCTCGCGCTTGATGGAGGAGATGGTGCGGTCGGGGTTGGTGATGGCCTGGCGCTTTGCCACCTGGCCTACCATACGCTCGCCGTTCTTTGCGAAAGCAACGACGGAGGGAGTGGTACGGGCGCCCTCGGCGTTGGCGATGACGACAGCCTCGCCGCCTTCCATGACGGCTACGCAGCTGTTAGTGGTACCAAGATCTATTCCTATGATTTTACCCATTGTTATTTCCTCCTGTATATCAGAATCTTTTTTACAAATCTATCAACTAAAACGGCTCAGCCGTGTCAGTTTGCTACTTTGACCATGGCGAAACGGATGACTTTTTCGCCCATCATGAAGCCCTCCTGGAAGACTTCCACGATCTCGTTTTCGCCCTTTTCCTCATCCTCCACATGCATGACCGCGTTGTGCAGGCTGGGATCGAACTTCTGGCCCAGGCTCTCGATCCTGGTAGCGCCCAGTTTTTCCAGCGTGGTGTTGAACTGGGTCATGATCATTTCCACGCCCCGGCGGTAGGCCTCGTCCTCGGTGCTCTGGGCAAGGGCACGGACCAGGTTATCGTAGACCGGAAGGAACTTTGCCACCGTGTCGGACTTGATGTCGGCGTACAGGCTGTCCTTTTCCTTCTGGCTGCGCTTGCGGTAGTTGTCATACTCGGCCAGCAGCCGGAGATAGCGGTCGTTTGCGCCTTTCAGCTCCTCGGCGGGGCTGCTCTGCTCCTCCTTTTTCTCCTCAGCCGCCTTGCTCTCCTTCTTGTCCTGCTTTTTATCGGAGGGCTTTTCTTCGGCCTTTTTCGCTTCGGCCTTGGCCTCTTCCTTCAGCTCCGGTTCCTGCTGGGATTCAGGGGTCTTTTTATCTTCGCTCATTGGTATCATCTCCCTTGATTATCAGTTTGTTGTGCAAACCCTCCGGCGGAGACTCGCCGCCGCCCAGACGCTTGGAGAGCTGAGAGGCGAGAAAGCCCAGCTTGGCGGCCACGGTGGAGTAATCCATCCTGGTGGGGCCGACCACGCCGATCAGGCCTTTGGTATTGTCCCCCGCGTCATAGGTCGCGATCACCACGCTGGAGTCTTTCAGCTCCTCCGCCACGTTTTCCGGCCCGATGAACACCCTTACCTCGCTGCCGTCCAGACTGTCCGCCGCGGGGAGGATGTGACCGCCGCCGGAGAGATAGCTCATCAGGCGGTGGGCCTTGTCCGGATCCCGGTATTCGGGCTGGCTCAGAAGCCGGTTTTCGCCGGTGATGAAGGCGGAGGGGGTGTTGGCTTCCGTCAGCACCTCGATGGCAAAGGCGGCGATCACGGAGGTGATCCCCATGGTGTCGTCCGCGGCCCGCTCGGTGGAGCTGATCAGCAGCGGGGTGATCTGCTCGTCATCGATGCCGGTGAAGCTGGCGTTGAAGAGGGTGGAGAGCTTCTGCACCATGCTCTGGTCCACGGAGATGGGCAGATGCACTAATTTGTTTTTGACGCTGTTGTTGGAAAGCATCACCACGATGATGAAGGTGTTGGCGTCCACATAGATCAGATCAAAACGCTTGATGGTGACGGTGCTCTGGGCGGTGAGGGCCAGCGCGGGATAATCGGTGAGCTGGGAGGCCAGGCGGCCGATGTCGCTTATGGCATCGTCCAGCTGCTGGAGTTTTGCGTTCAGGCGGCGGTTGATCTCCTCCGTCTCCTCCAGGGAGAGCTTCTGCTTTTCCATCAGCTCGTTGACGTACATCCGGTAGCCCATGGGGGTGGGCACCCGGCCGGCAGAGGTGTGGGGCTGCTCAAGGTAGCCCATGTTCACCAGCTCCGCAAGCTCGTTGCGGATGGTGGCGGAGGAACAGCCCAGACCGGCATTTTGGGCAATGACCTTGCTGCCCACCGGCTCTGCGGTGCGGATGTATTCATCCACCACTGCGGCGAGTATTTTCTTTTTCCTCTCGCTGATCGCCATTTTCTGACCTGCCGTTTCGCATTTTAGCACTCACGGCCAACGACTGTTGGCACTCTTTGCTTTCGAGTGCTAATATACCATTCGCCTTTGCCTTTGTCAATAGTTTCGGCAGGCGGGGGGCTTAAAATTCACATTTTGGACACGAACCGGACACAGCGGGGAAAAATTTATACCCGGGCACAAAAAAAGACCCCGCAGTGCCTATGCGGGGTCTTCCATTGCCATTGCAGCTGGGTGGGCCGTTTTGTTTTATTGGCAAGATCTCAGCAGCTTTTCAAAGGAGATGAACATCAGCGCCAGGAAAACAAACAGAAACAGAGGATAAAGCGCCACGCTGACCGTCTGGGCGATGAGCCCGAAAAGGGGCGGCATCAGGCAGGTGCCCACATAGGCCGAGGCCATCTGCATGCCGATGATGGCCTGGGAATTGCCCGCGCCGAAAAAGCCAGGGGTGGAGTGGATCAGGCAGGGATAGATGGGGGCGCTGCCAAGGCCCATAATCACCAGGCCCACAAGAGTGGCGCTGCCGCCCAGCGGGATGCAGACCAGACCCAGCAGGATCAGGACAAAGCCGGTGCGTATCATGGCACGGTCATTCAGGCGAAAGGTGAGAAAGCCGCCCAGGGCCCGCCCGACGGTGAGTCCCATATAGTACAGCGCCGCAAGACTTGCCGCCTTTTCCGCCGGCAGGCCGTTTTTCAGTACCAGATAGCTGCTGGCCCACAGCCCCGCCGTCTGCTCCAGGGCGCAGTAGCAGAAAAAGCAGGTCAGAACCTCCCGGACGCCCCGGATGAACAGAGCCTGACGCAAGGTAACAGGCGCCATGGGGCGGCTTTGCGCCCCGCCGTCTGTGCGCTGTTTCCATATGGGCAGGCTCATCAGCAAAACAAAAGTGAGCACGATCTGCAAAACGGCAATATAGCCGTAGCCCGCGTGCCAGCTCTGCCCGGCGGTGATGGCCCGGCCCATAATGTGAGGGCCTACGGAGGCGCCGATGCCCCACATACAGTGCAGCCAGCTCATGTGGCGGCTGGCGTAGTGCAGGGCCACATAGTTATTCAGACAGGCGTCCACGCTGCCTGCGCCCAGGCCGTAGGGCACGGCCAGCAGGCACAGCTGCCAGTAAGACCCGCTGAGGGCAAAGCCGCCCAGAGACACCGCGGTAAGCCCCACGCTGAAGGCGGTCACCTTTCCGGGACCGAAGCGGCGGGTCATTCGCTCGCTCATCAGGCTGGAGACCACGGTGCCGGCGGCGATGATCATGGAGATCAGCCCCGCGCTGGACAGGGGGACATTCAGCTCCGTATACATGCTGGGCCAGGCGGAGCCCAAAAGGGCGTCGGGCAGGCCCAGACTGATAAACGCCAGATAAATTAAAGGTAAAAGTAAGCTTGTCATAGTAACGCGTATTTTTTCAGCCGCTCCATGGCCTTTTGAAGCTGGCTCAGCGGCAGGGCCAGATTCATGCGGATAGAGTCGGGGTAAATGAAAGCCTCCCCGTCCTGCCAGATGACGCCGCAGCGGACGCCCCGGCCCAGAAGCTCATGCAGTGTAAGGCCGTGGTCGCGGAGCCACTCGCTCACGTCTAAAAACAGCATGTATGTACCCTCCGGCCGCATTACCCGGACGCCGGGGAAGTTTTCGCGGATAAAGCCGCAGGCGTAGTCAAAGTTTTTGTCCACCACGTCCACCATCTGCCCGGCCCATTCCTCGCCCTCCGGGCTGTAAGCGGCGATCAGGGCGTGCATGGACAGCACATTGCAGCTGTTGTAATGGCTCATGTCTCCCCGGCGCTCCAGACGGGAGCGGAGATAGGGGTTGTACACAATGTGGTAGGAGCCGATCAGACCGGCCAGAGAGAAGGTCTTGCTGGGGGCGTAGAGGGCGATGGTGCGCTGCCGGGCGTCCTCGGACACGGACTGGGTGGGGACGTGTTTGTGCCCCGGCATGATGATGTCGGACCAGATCTCGTCGGAGACAACAACGCAGTCGTTGGCGGCGTAGACCGCCATGGCCTTTTCAATCTCCCAGCGCTCCCATACTCTTCCGCAAGGGTTGTGGGGAGAGCAGAAGACGGCAAAATGGATGTTATGCGCTTTGAGCTTTGCGTCCATGTCTTCATAGTCCATGCGCCAGACGCCCTTTTCGTCCCGCTTCAGCTGGCTGTGGACAATGACTCTGCCGGTGTCCTCCATGGTGTGGGTGAAGCCCACATAGGTGGGGGAGTGGATCAAAATCCTGTCGCCGGGGTTGGTAAAGGCCTGCACGGCGGAGCTGACGCCGCCCAGAACCCCGTTTTCATAGCCGATATGCTCCTTTTTCAGCTCCGTAACGCCGTTGCGGCGGCTCTGCCAGCGGATGATGCTGTCGTAATATTCATCGGACAGCGGAAAATAGCCCAGAAAAGGGAAGTCCAGCCGATTCTGCATGGCCTTTAAAATCGGAGGCGCCACGGGAAAGCTCATGTCCGCGATCCACATGGGAATGACGGAAAAGCCCTCGTCCACGGTGAAGCCGTCGAACGGAATGATATCCGCGGCGGTGCAGTCGTGCCCCGCCCGGTCCAGAACGGTGGTAAAATCGTATTCCATATCTCTCTCTCCTGTATGTATTGTCCCCCCAAAGCAGGCCTTGGGGGGACATGGTGTTAGTTGAGGAAATCTCTCAGCTTCTTGGAGCGGCTGGGGTGGCGGAGCTTGCGCAGGGCCTTGGCCTCGATCTGGCGGATACGCTCACGGGTGACATTGAACTCCTTGCCCACCTCTTCCAGGGTGCGGGTGCGGCCGTCCACGATGCCGAAGCGCAGCTCAAGAACCTTCTTTTCCCGGGGGGCCAGGGTGTCCAGCACCTCTTCCAGCTGCTCGCGCAGCAGGGAGAAGCTGGCGGCCTCGGAGGGCTCAGAGGCGTCCTCGTCGGGCA
>JBJDXP010000118.1:0-10266 GCA_051866735.1 Candidatus Limivicinus sp. | reverse complement strand
GTGAGCATGCCGTCCGCAAAGCCGAGCTCGATGGCCCGTTTCGCGTTCATCCATGTCTCACTATCCATGAGGTGCGAGATCCGTGAGCGGGACAGCCTGGTCCGGAGCTCGTAGGCGTTGACGATGCTCTCCTTGACCTCCTCCAGCATTTCGATGGCCTTTTCCATCTCGACCTTGCTGCCAAAGGCTGAGGTCATGGGATTATGGATCATCATGAGGCTCGTGGGAGCCATCAGGACGGATGTGCCCGCCATCGCAATGACGGACGCAGCAGAGGCCGCAATGCCGTCGATCTTGATGGTGACGTTGCCGGTATAATCCATGAGCATCGTGTAGATCTGGCTGGCCGCGATGCAGTCGCCGCCGGGGCTGTTCAGATAGATGACCACGTCGCCCTCGCCGGAGAACAGCTCATCCTTGAACATCTGCGGTGTGACGTCATCGTCAAACCAGCTCTCGGAAGCGATGGTGCCGTACAGCTCAAGAACCCTTGCTTCCGGTTCTCCGTCGGCCTGATTTCTCCACTTCCAAAACTTCTTCGGATTGTTCATCGGGTTTCGATTCCTCCTTTCCCGAATCGATATCTGCAAAAGCTCCGGCGTGGACGAGCGGGAGCATATTGCCATTGATGAGGTACAAATCGCCGCCTTCCTCCGCAGGGATGCGGTCGAGGTTTTCCAGCTCCCGGATGTCGTTGGCGGACATCCAGCCGTTCTGCCTCGCGGTGGCGTAACCGTTCATGCGGCTCTGATAATCGCCGCGCAGCAGACCTTCCACATTGAATTTGAAGAAGTACTGTTTCTTTTCTTCCGGCGTGAAAAGGGCACGGGATAGGGATTGTTCCCAGCGCACCACCCACGGGTCCAGCGTGTACTTCACAAACTCCAGCGACTGCTGCTCAATATTAGAAAAGCTCGACTTCTCCAGATCGCCGACCATGTGGGGCGGCACCCGGAAAATTCGAGCGATTTCATTGATTTGGAACTTGCGCGTCTCTAAGAACTGCGCCTGCTCCGGCGCGATGGAGATCGGCGTGTATTTCATGCCTTCCTCTAAAATGGCGACCTTCCCGGCATTCTGGCTGCCGGAGAAGCCCTTGTTCCAGCTCTCGCGCACGCGGTCCGGGTCCTTCACGGTGCCGGGGTATTCCAGCAGGCCGCCCGGTGTCGCGCCGTTTGCGAAGAACTTCGCACCGTATTCCTCGGTGGCGATCGCAAGCCCGATAGCGTTTTTCGCCATTGCAATCGGGCTATAGCCGACGAGCCCGTCAAAGCCGAGGCCGGGGATGTGCAGCACGTCTGAAGGCTTCAGGATCACAGTTCCTGCCTTCATGGTCGGCGCGTCGGAATTGTTCATCTGGTAGCTGTAGAAGAGCTGACCGGAAGAATCCCGGTCCACCGTCATGCGGTTGGGCATGAGCGGGTAGAGTGCCACGACCTCGCCCTTGCCGTTTCGGATGATCTGCGCGTAGGCGTTTCCCCACAGGAGCAGGTGCGTCATGAGTGTTTCCCGGAAGACGAAGGAGCTCATCTCTGGATTCGGCTCGTCGTGCAGCAGCAGATACAGCGGATGCCCGATGGCTTTTTCCTTGCCGCCGTCCTCCTTATAGGTATACAGATGAAGTGGAAGCCCAGCGATGGCCTCCGCCAGAATCCTGACGCACGAGTATACGGCGGTCATCTGCATGGCGGAGCGCTCTGTCACGGCCTTGCCAGAGGTGCTGCCACCAAGGAAGAAGCGGTAGCTGCTGCCGGAGGTCGCGTTGGTAGGCTTATCGCGGGAATGGAACAGGCCACTCAAAATTCCCATATTCGTCACCATCCTTTCAGATAAACAAAATGCCTCTGTCATCATAAACAGAGGCAGTGGATACATTGCCGCAGCGGATCGCCCGGTCCAGCGCCATGATGGTGGCGACCGCGCCGTCGATCTTCTCGGTGGAACGTTCCTTGTCGGCTTTGATGTTGCCAGCAGGGTCCGTTCGGATATAAATGTTGTCCATCATCCAACGCAGGACCGGATGCCCGCCGTGAGCGATCCGCTTTTCCAGCACCAGCTTCATGAGCTCCTTCGTCGGCGGGGACATGTCCTTGAAGCCCTGACCGAAGGGCACGACGGTAAAGCCCATGCCCTCCAAGTTCTGGACCATCTGGATCGCGCCCCAGCGGTCGAAGGCGATCTCCCGTATGTTGAACTTTTCGCCCAGACGCTCGATGAACTTTTCGATATAGCCGTAATGGATCACGTTGCCTTCGGTGGTCATCAGGTACCCTTGGCGCTCCCAGACCTCATAGGGAACATGATCGCGCCGGACGCGCAGATCCATCGAATCCTCCGGAATCCAGAAGTACGGGAGGACCACATACCGGTCCTCCTCGTCGGTGGGTGGGAACACGAGCACGAACGCTGTGATGTCGGTGGTAGACGAGAGGTCGAGTCCGCCATAGCAGACCCGACCCTCCAGATCACCTTCATTCACCGCGAAGGCGCAGGCGTCCCATTTTTCCATCGGCATCCAGCGAACAGCCTGCTTGACCCACTGGTTCAGCCGTAGCTGCCGGAAGGCATTCTCCTCGCCGGGATTCTGCCGCGCTGACTCGCAGGCGGCCTTCACCTTGTCGATGCCCACTGTGATGCCGAGGGAGGGGTTGGCTTTCCTCCAAACCTTCGGGTCGGTCCAGTCCTCGGACTCATCTGCACCGTAGATCACCGGGTAGAAGGTCGGGTCGATCTTCCGGCCTTCGAGGATGTCCTTGGCCTTTTGGTGTGTCTCGTAGCAAATGGAGTGGGTGTCCGTGCCTGCTGTTGTAATAAGGAAGTACAGCGGCTGCATGCGGGCATCGCCGGAGCCCTTGGTCATGACATCAAAGAGCTTACGGTTGGGCTGTGTGTGCAGCTCGTCGAACACGACGCCGTGGATGTTGAAGCCATGCTTCGAGTAGGCCTCCGCCGACAGCACCTGGTAGAAGCTGTTGGTGGGCTTGTAGATGATCCGCTTCTGGGAAGCGAGGATCTTCACGCGCCGTGAGAGCGCCGGACACATCCGCACCATGTCGGCGGCTACGTCGAATACGATGGCGGCCTGCTGGCGGTCAGCAGCGCAGCCGTACACCTCGGCGCGTTCCTCTCCATCGCCGCAGGTAAGCAGCAGCGCCACCGCAGCGGCCAGTTCGCTTTTTCCCATTTTCTTCGGTATCTCCACATAAGCCGTGTTGAACTGCCGGTACCCGTTAGGCTTCAGTATGCCGAACAGGTCGCGGATGATCTGCTCCTGCCAGTCGATCAGTTCAAAGGGCTTTCCCGCCCATGTGCCTTTGGTATGGCAGAGGGACTCGATGAACATGACCGCATAATCGGCGGCATCCTTGTCATAGTGGGAGTCCTTCGCCTTGAACTTCGTAGGCTTGTATTTCTTCAGTTTTCTTATTGCCATGCGCGTCAACACCTCCCTGATGGCATAAAAAATAGCCGCCGCCATTCCTGGTGCGACCTTTGTCATATACGAGGAACAGAGCCTGTCGGCTCCGCTCCTTCTTGGTTTCTGTTTCCTGCTTTTCAGCCAATCTCGATGCCGCCGTAAAGGCCGCCCTCGCTCTTGTACCAGTCCTTGCCACTGCTCAACGTCTTCACAAAGCGGAAGGTCTTCTCGGTGTTGAGATCCTCCCAATGGCTGGTGGTCCTGCTGCCGAACCTGCTGGTGCTTTCGGTCAGGCGAACCCGGATGCTCTTCTTGTTGACCTTGATGATCTCGCCCTCCCAGGTCGTGCTCTGGATCAGTATTCCTACGCAGCGTCCCGTGTAAGCCTTGACCTTCATTCCAACCTGCGCCTTTTCCATATTCTTGCCCTCCGTTTAGTGTGTTTTCCCTTTCGGTAGTGACATATTCGCTCTAAATCGGAGATATAGCAAGTTAATTATGCGCTGTCTACCGCCATAATCTACACAAAGATTCTGGCTGGCAATTGTGTATCTTACGGGCGGTATGACTGGTGGATGATGGAGATGATTTTCTCCCGTTCCTCCGCATCGATGCCGATGCTCTCCAGAGCCTGCCGCGTTCCGCAGTCCGGGCAGATGAGCGTCTCGTTGTCTGTGCGGGAGAGTGCCGGGGCTTCCCCATAAGACCTGCCGCACAGCGGACACACCCTGATCTGTCTTACATTATCCTTCATTTTCGACCGCCTCCCTGCATTTATCATAAGCCGCTGCCAGCACTTTTCTGTCGAAGAAGAAGGCGTCGTATCCTTCAAGGCAGGTTCTCATGTAGAAATCGGACGGGATGCCGATGGGCCTGTTCTCGTACATGATGTAGGCGAAAGCGTCCACCGTCCTGCGCCCGCCCGTTCGGATGTCCTTATACTGGAGCCGCAACTCCTTCTTGTAGTAGAAGGACGGGAAGCCCTCGTATCGGTCCAGCGCGGCCTCGTCCGATTCCGTCACCTCCCAGATCACGACGGGAACCAAGCCGCCGTCACGCTCCTCGATGGTGAGATAGGCGCCGGTCTTGCTTCCCTTAAATAGAAGCTCCCAGCCCTTAAGCTCCGCCGTTCCAAGGATGGTAGCGCGCGGACAGCGGAGGGCCATCTGCTCCATGTTGAGGTTGCTGCCATAGGCGATGTAGCATCGTTTTTTCATTCTGAATCTGTCCTTTCCGAAGGGGATACCCTTCTACCACCTTAAGACCGCTTTCGCGGTCGGGGTAAGGTGGCAGGAGGCTACCTCCTGCGGGTCCTTCAAGCGGCTCTGCCGTTGCGGAAGGCGGCGTCTCCGCTTAAGCGTCTGGTAAGGATGTCCCTTGCGGTCGCAAACTCATCTCCGATGAATCCCAGCCGCAGGAGCCAGGTCCGCATCGCATATTTCGGATTCTCGTTCTGCTGGGGCTTGGGGCTTGCCGTCTTGACTTCCTTTGCCATCTGGCTGAGTGCGAGGCAAAGCTGGATATAGCTCTTAAGCTGTCCCGCATGAAGCCCGCCCCGGCGGTCGGCGGTCGGCGCATCGAACTGGAAGAGCCGGAACTCGACCGTGCCTTTGGTGAAGGTCGCGTGGTAGTTAAGCATATGGTAGCGGCTGTCGTTATAGTGTTGGTCGCGTCCGTAGTTCGCGCCGTGGCTGGTGTACCAGATGTCAGCAAGCTGCGTCATCGTGGTGGGCTTCTTCTTGTTGACCTGCTCCAGGAACCTGGGGTCAACCGTCCGGCAGTAGCGGCTCATGCGGCGGTGGTCGAGGTCAAGCGCCTCGGCAATCAAACTCTCGTGGCTTGCCATAATGTTTGCCAGGTTGCGCAGCGTCTGCGCTGTGTGTCCGTTCGCCCCAATGTGGATGTGTACCCCGCATCCCCGGCTAGCATCGCTCTTCGCGCCTGCGTGGCGGAGCTGGCGGATAAGCTCCTGCAGGGTTTCGATGTCCTCGTAGTGGAGGATGGGCGTCACCAGTTCGCACTTTTCGCTGTCCGGTCCCGCAATGGAAACGTCCTTCTGGAATTTCCACTCGCGCCCGTCGCCGTCCCAAGCCGACCAGGTGCTGTATCCGTTGCGGCTCGCCGTGTTCTGGCTTCTGCCCGTTCCGAAGAAGTCGGCGGCAATCTGCGCTGCCTTTTCCCTCGTGATGCTGTTCATCTCGATCTCAACCCCGATGGTCTGGTTCTTAAGGCTCTCAATCTGGCGTGCTGTTTTCTCTGTCATGGTGGTATCCTCCGTTTTCGTTTTGGTGTGTTTTCCCTTTCGGTAGTGACATATTCGCTCTAACTGGAGGATATAGCAAGTCAATTCTGAGTATATACTACACAATCTTTCGGGGCCGGTTTTGTGTATGTTATGGCGGTTAAGACACGCCGTCCTAGCAGATTTTTTCGCTGGAAACCAGCTTGGAATAGATGGTGGTGACAGAATCCAGCTTTTTCACGATGTCCTCGCCGCAGACCACGTTCAGCCTGCTCCCGTTGTCCCACTTCATCAGAAGGCTGCCCGTATCGTCCACGCCAAGGACGGTTCCGTGTGTTCCGACAGGCGGGGCTTGGCAGTCGTCCATGAGGACAAGCTCCACACGGGTCCCCGCAGGGTATTCCTGGCGGAGCCGTTCGACCGTTTCTCTCAATGGGAAGTTCATGCCGTCACCTCCCCGCAGCCCTCGCCGCCGTCTGCGGTGCTGGTAGGTCCCTCCATGGTGGCCGCCTTGGCGGCTTCGCGTTTTTCCTTCTGCGCCGCGCTGAAGGCATCGGCCTTTTCCTGATTGGGGAAGGCTGCGCTGCCAGAGAGATTCTTCAGCAGGATTTTCCGCTCAGCCTTGTGTTCCGCGCCGATGAAGCCCAGCCGCAGGAGGAAGCAGCGGAAGGCATACTTTTCGCTTTCTACCTCGGTCTCAGTGGCGGTGACCCGCGTGGCCTCCTTGGCCATCTGGCTGAGAGCTGCAATCAGGCTCATGTAGGCCTGTGTCTCTTCCGGCTCCGGCCTGCGGTCCCACCAAGGGAACTCGACCTTGCTGTCCGTCGTGCGGATCGTCAGGCGCGCCGCATCCACTGCCTTCGTGATCAGACTTGCCTTGCTGTCCACCAGCTTCTGCAGGCGGTCGAGACTGTCTGGGTTGAAGTCGTCCATCGGCATGCTGATCGTCAGGCCGTCCTCGGCACCGCCGGTCTCTTCCTCGGCTGCCTCCGTGTTCTCGGTGGTGGGCACGGATACGGCGTCCTGCGCCTCCGTGCCCGCCGTGTCGGCCTCCTGTGCCGGTACCTCGGCCTCGATTTCGAAGGGCTCCAGCAGGCCTTCCTCAGCCAGCGTCAGGAATGGCTGCAGGTCAGCATCTTCAGGAACCGTGACCGTGCCGTCCTTCTCGATGAAGTAGGGTCCGACCTCGTAGGCGCATCTGGGCATCTTGGTGTAACGGGAAGTCCCGCCAATGATCTCGGCCAGTCGCTGGGCGACAGCCTTTCTGTTTTCGGTTGCGAGTTTGATGTTTGTCATGGTAATGTACCTCCGATTTGGCGTTTGTGTTCCCGTAGGCCAGTTCGCTTCGGGTAGTGTATTAATCACTCTAAAGGCCTGAAATAGCAAGTCATTTCTCTCGAAAAGACCGCATATTTCAGGCCTGTTCTGACATTCTACCTTTTACACAAGCGCCGACCAAAGGCATTGTGCATATTACAGGATTGCCTTGAGTTTCTCCAACAGACGTCCCAAATCACTCCTGTTGTGGAACAAACACCTTGACGGGTATGCCGAGCCGCTTGCAGTTGTCTATAACGTGCTTTGTCCCACGCGAGTTTCCGTCCCAAAACGCGAGGACGAGGTCGGCGTATTCAATGATGGTAATATTGCGATGAAGCGGGGCGCTACGTCCGTATTGATCGTATTCCGGCAAAAATTCCGTCAGTTTAATGTCGTGGGCAAGGGCATACTCTCTTGCGCTGGTGTCCACGCCTCTTGCTCCACCACTGACGATTTCCGTTACGCCATCCGGCAGATATTTTCCAAGGTCATCTACTCGCAGATTCCTGGAACCCACTACCGCTACCTTCATGCCAATCACTCCTCCAAATAGATTGCGTCACTACTGCGTCATAGTTTCGCCATTTCTACGCAAGATTATAGTCTGACGATATAATTTAGTCAATCTTGCGTCAAGGGAGTGCCGATGCTATGAAGGACAATTTGCCGCGATATACCCTCAGAATCCCTCAACTATTGTTGGATAAACTCGGTTTTATCGCCGAATACGAAGGACGGACAAAGAATAAAGAAATCGAGCAGCTTATTAAGCGCCGAGTGGACGAGTTCGAAGAAATACACGGAAAAATCAAAACTGGCGGGAGCGAAACGGACGATTGATAGTCAGTTCGCTCCCTTTTTGCAAGGTTCAACCTGCTCGTCGCTGCCAGAATTAGCATTCAGATGTTCCTTCAGGGCAGTAAAAAACGCCTTGGTTCTGAGAGGCTTCCCGGCGTTTTGCCATTCCTCTTCAAAATCAAAGCGTTTCTCAAGCTGTGCAACGGAGTAATCTGCTCGGAAAGGCCGCCACGTCATGGAATCCCAGCGTTTCAACTGCTCCCATTGCTCCGGGAACTCCCGGTAGAGGACCCGCAGCTCTTTCAATGACTGGAGAGGGCAACACCAGCAGGATACCCGATCCATCTTGTCATATAGGCCCTCCCAATTATATCCGTGTTCCCTGCAGTATCGAAGGCAGTCAGCTTCCGTCATTCCCCAATCGATGAGTGGGTGTTGACAACTCTTGCGTTGATTACATTTCCGCTCCATTCTGTATCCTTCATCAGCAGCAAGGCCTACATACTCTATGACATCATATTGCTCACGGAGGGAGCGGAGAAATCTTTCTCTTGGCAGGGTCTTCAGTTCTTCTGTACACCACCGCATTTTCGGACCAGCCCAGCCGTACCCATCACGTTCCAGCCCATATTTTCTGGCATAGGTCGTGTTTTCCTTGCGCTTGACCTTGACCTCTGCAAAGTAGTATTCGAAGTCATGAGGGGCCTTCACGCGAGTAATCTCCCGACCAATATCGTGCTCAACCTTGTCCACATGCCGGTAGAGCTGTGGAAATTCCAAACCTGTATCACAGAACAAAATGATATCGACCGGCATGCCTTCTTCCAACAGGCGGAGCAGCATGGCGGTCGAATCTTTTCCACCAGAAAATGAGCACACATACAGCTTGGGCTTATCCACCGTGCTCCACCTCCTTGACCAGATCGGCATACATGAGCTTCCTGCCATCCCGCTCCACATACACCTGATCGGCACCGCCGAAGTCCTCGACGTAGCGCCGGAGGATGACGGAGGCGTACTTGGGATCGAGCTCCATCATGTAGCAGATGCGCCCGGTCTGCTCACAGGCCATCATGGTGGAACCGGAACCGCCAAAGGTGTCGATCACGATACTGTTCTCCTGCGAGGAGTTGGTGATCGGGTAGGCCAGCAGATCCAGAGGCTTGCTGGTCGGGTGGTTCTCGTTGCGCTTGGGCTTGTCATAGTTCCAGATCGTGGTTTGCTTTCGGTCGGAATACCACGGGTGCTTTCCGTTTTGCAGGAAGCCGTAGAGGACGGGCTCATGCTGCCACTGGTAATCCGAGCGGCCCAGCACCAGCGAGTTCTTCACCCAGATACAGACACCGGCCAGATGGAAACCGGCATCGATGAAGGCCCTGCGGAAGTTAAGCCCCTCGGTGTCGGCGTGGAAGATGTAGGCGGCACCGCCTTTTTCCAGCACGTCCGCCATGCCTTGAAAGGCTGCCAGCAGGAAGCTGTAAAACTCCTCATCCTTGATGGAGTCGTTCTGGATCGTCAGGCCGCTGGCGCTCTTGAAGGAGACGCCGTAGGGAGGGTCCGTTACAATCAGATTGGCGCGTTTGCCGTCCATCAGCTTCTGGACGTCCTGGGCTTTGGTGGCATCGCCGCAGAGCAGGCGGTGTTTGCCCACGGTCCAGATGTCGCCGGGTTCCACGAAGGAAGCCTTCTCCAGCGCGGCAGAGAGGTCGAAGTCATCATCCTTCGTCTCTTCGGTATCGTCCGCGAACAGGTCGGCCAGCTCGTCAGCGTCAAAACCGGTCAAAGACAGGTCAAACGCCTGCTCCTGCAGGGCTTCGATCTCGACGCGCAGCATTTCCTCGTCCCAGCCCGCGTCCTCGGCATAGCGGTTATCCGCAAGAATGTAGGCCTTGCGCTGCGCCTCGGTCAGGTAGTCCACCAGCACGCAGGGCACCTCGGTGAAGCCTTCCTCCCGCGCAGCCATCAGGCGACCGTGACCGGCGACCACGTTGTAGTTTTGGTCGATGATCACGGGGTTGACGAAGCCAAATTCCCGTAAAGAAGACCGGAGCTTGTTGATCTGCTCCGGCGAGTGGGTTCGTGCGTTATTCACATAAGGGATGAGCTTGTCGATGGGGACCAACTTCATCTCGGTTGTCGTCTTTGCCATAGCGTCACCTCAATACAGGCCCCATTCAGCGAACTTCTCGAATCCGCCGATGGAGAGAATGTAGTTCCGCGCTTCCTCCACGATCTCATGGAACGGAAGCCCGTCCACGGTATCGTCGCCGATGGCACAGCAGAGCTCCACGGGAGCACCGGTGCGCTGGGCCTTCAGGAAGGCGTGAATGTTGACGGATACATCGGCCTTGGACAGGTCTTTGCCGTGCAGGCCACCGCCGGTCACGGAGTCAGCCATATCGCTGCCGAGCTTCCGGTTGGTCGCGCCGGTGTCCACATCGGTGCCGCCGGTCCAATCGCCGAGCGGATTGATCTCCGCGTCGGGATA
>JBJDXP010000117.1:0-2029 GCA_051866735.1 Candidatus Limivicinus sp. | reverse complement strand
ACCGCTGATACAGACACCGGTGCAGACCCAGGCTGAGGCACCGACACAAGCACAGGCCCTGACGCAGACCCAGGCTGAGGCCCAAACCCAAGCTCAGATCCAGACCGAGGCCCAAGCCCAGACTGAGGCGCAGAGCTTGGAGGAGGTGCAGGCTCAGGACGCACTGCCGGGGACAGAACAAAACAATGCCGCCGCCAAACAGGCAACGAACACGACAGCCAATACGGACCCCGCCGCGGCGGCGAGGCAGCAGCAGTACCAAACGGAGATCACCGCCGCCCTCCGTGCCGGGGACTACCAGCTTGCCCTGAAGCGGTTCAAGGAGTTCGGCAACCCAAACCTCCGCGCCCTGAACGACTTCCAAACCCTGAAAGCCTTCGGCGACTACGCCGCCGCAATGGGCTATGACGTATCTCCGGAAACCCTCGGAACAAACGGAATCCAAAGCGCTAATAGAGATGCTTCAAATCAACTCGATTCGCTTGAAAAAGCTAAGGAGGCAGATTATAATATAAGCAAAGATAAAATGATAAGCCTCTCTTTGCGATTCGTGAGCAACAGAGACGATCTATACACCAATCTCCAAAAAGTTCCGCCGCTGGATGGTTATGAAGACATTCTGTGTCATGCGGATGCAATATCGTTTGGCTTTGTTGATCCGGTTACAGGAGAAAATGTACAGGATTTTGACGCAAAGTTTTTGGCAGCGCGTATTATTGAAAGCGGAAAATATAGTGGCGGCCCAATTCGTCTGTTTTCCTGCGAAGCGGGTAAATATGAGGATGGGCCTGCGCAGAAATTAGCTGATGAGATGGGCGTAAATGTTCTTGCACCGACAAAAGCAGTATTCATACACCCCATGGGTTATGTTATTGTAGCGGATAATAATAAAGAAGCAAAGCGACTGCTGGAAGCAGCAACTGAAAAATGGACTCCGGAAGGATGGAAAGAATTTAAACCAAGGGAGGACTAAAACGTGGAATTAATAAGTTTTGCTGAATTGGAACCCGGTCTTGATTTACCGAAACTGGCCGATTCGATAGAGAGCAGGCCTTATCCCCATAAGGAAGAGATCATCCGGTATTTACTCAACGGCGAGGTGTACTTTATCAGTTTGTCTCTTCCAAAAGATGTATTTACCGGTGAACGCATTCCCATGTCGGACCGGGTGATGCAGGACGGCGACTATTATTGGCCCACTTTATTGGCATGGTATGTGGACAAGTACAATGTACGTCTGCCACGGGAGTTTGAGGAACATATCCTGAGCAAAATTTAAATGAATAAGCAGAAAATGGCCTTTTAAGGCAAATAATAATTGAATTAATCTTATAACCAAAGAGTGCCCCCTGATGCGGATTTCTCCGCATCAGGGGGCATTTTTGGCGCTTTAGCGCCAATAAACCCCCCAGTTCAACTGGGGGTGGGAAAAATTGCATCCATTTCCCGACTGAAACAGAACGGTAGGGGCCGGCCAGGCGGAGGCGGAGGCGGCGCGGGACAAGCTGCCGGGCCAGTACCAGCAGCAGGCCAACGATCTGTCCGCCCAGTACGAGAGAAACCGCCGGAATTTCAATATGCAGGCGGCGGGCGCGGGGCTGAACAGCGGCACGGCCTCCCAGGCGGCGCTGGCCCAGAACAGCGCATACCAGCGGGACATGGGCAATCTGCGCACGGCTCAGGCCGACGCGATGACAGAGGCAGACAGGGGGATCGCGGAGCTGGAGCGGCAGTACCAGGCCAATGTGTCCTCCGCCATCGCGGACAACGACTACCAGCGGGCACAGGCCCTGCTCAACGAGTACAACAACGGCTACACCAGAGACCTGAACACCGCCCAGACCCTGGCGGCCTACGGGGACTTTTCCGGCTATGCTTCCCTGTATGGGCAGGAGACGGCCAACAACATGGCGGCACTGTGGAAGGCCAAGAATCCAGACCTTGCCTACAATACCGGCAGGATGAGCGCGGAGAAATACAGGGCGGTCACCGGGAAGTATCCGGCGGGATATCAGAACCTTAATTATAC
>JBJDXP010000116.1:0-2038 GCA_051866735.1 Candidatus Limivicinus sp. | reverse complement strand
GCGTAGGGGTGCTCGGTGTCGCTGGCGACTTCGATGGTGATGGCGCGGTTGTCGTTCTCGCGACTGGAAGTGCACCAGGAGCGATCCGCCTCATCGACGGACAGACCGATGGAGCCATCTTTGCCGACGACATAGTTGGCGGAGCACTCGCGGTCGGTAGTGGCGAAGTAGTCGCAGCCCTGCTTTGCCGTCCACTGGCCCACGATGCAGTGGATCGTGATGGTGTCGATGGCGTGATTGCGGGGGCTGGTCTTGTTCTTGGTGATGTTGGTGTATGTCACGAGGGGGCTGTTGCCCATGGTGATCTCCTCCTTTTCTGAGGTAGTTGTAGCGGCTGCATAGGCGTCGTAGTATGCCTGGCCGAAGCCGGCCCGCTTTACTTTGACGGCGCTGCTCATGTCGGCCGGGCGCTCGTACTTGGTCAGCACGATGTCGGAGGCCTCCTTCACAGTCCGGGCAGTCCGGAGCACCTGGAAGACGGCCACATAGCCCTTCAGCTCCTGGAACATGAAGTCGAGCTGCATCATCAGGTCGCCGATGGACGCGCCGGTTTTCCGGGCGTAGTTGAGCATGGCCTCCTTGCGGCTCCAGTATGTCCACTGCGCGAGGCCGTAGCCGGCGCTGTCACGGACGAAGTTGGAGTAGCTCCCGGAGTCCACGGCGGCCGTGTACTCGGCGTCCGTGAGGCCCAGGCGCTTCTCGTAGGTGTTCTGGAGGTTTGTCGGATTGAGCCCGCTCTCGGCGTAGAGGTTGCCCATCAGCCCGGCCACACCGGCCGGGCTGAAGCCTTTGACGAGGAAGTAGTTCCAGATGGTCCTCTCGGTGGAGGACCCTGTCGCCTTCATGGCTTACTCCTTGCCGGGGCTGGTGTTGGCGTCGTTCTCTGCCTTCTGCTTCAGGATGTCAATGGCTTTCACCACGATGGCAGGGATAGGCACGCCCATCAGGCCGGCGTTCTCGATAATGCTGAGCGTTTCGTTGGCGATGAAGGCGATGATCGTCGCGTCTCTGATGAACGTGGAGCCCGTGACCAGATCGAGGCGGCAGGCTACCAGCACCACCAGGAGAGTCGTGCCTTTACGGCATAGGCCCTTCCAGCCGGCGCGACTCTCCAGGGCACCGTCTGCGGACTTCTGGGACTTGTGGAACACGCCGGCGACGATGAGGCCGGTGACGTAGTCCACGCCCATGAAGATCAGGAGCGTGGTCAGAGCTGCGTCCCAGCCCCCAAAAAGGCTGGCGATGAAGCCGCCCACGACTCCCACTGTTGTGCAAATTCCAGTTTTCATACTTGTGTACCTTCCTTGTTTTTATTTACTTAGAATTGTGCCCCCACGGAGGTCCCCGTGGGGGCGTTGTGGGCTTTACTCAGTGACGAGATCAGCCAGTTCCAGGTCGATCAGCATCTCCTTGACCTGGGGCTTGATCAGGTCGGGGACGCTGTCGAAGGTACGCTTGCCCTTTACGATCAGGGCGACGTAGATGACGGCCATGTTATTCACCACCTTTCTGAGCCAGGATCTGAAGCGCCGGATCATCTTACTCCTCCAGGAGTGCGCGGACTTCGTCGCGCAGATTTTCGGGCACGTCGTCGATGGTTTTGAGGCCCTTCTTGATGAGGGCTGCGTAAACTTTAGCCATAATTAAATACCTCCGATGATCATTTCATAGACCTCAGCCAGAGCAAGCTGGAGGTCGGTGATGCTGCTGACGTTGGTGGCCAGAGCAGCGGTGACGAGCTCCTTCTGCTTCTCCTCGGCCGTCTTTTCGGCCAGGATAAACCAGTAGCTCTTGCCGACCTTGCTGATCTGGACCAGCTTCATGTCCTCATAGGTCTGGGTGCCGTCGGGCCCCTCGATGGTCACGCTGGAGAGCTTGCCGGCGAAGGTGTCCTCGGTGACGGCGGCGGAGCTGATGAAGTTGTTCCCGTTGAGGTCGAGGCCGTCGAGGGATGTGCCATCAGCCAGTGTAATCTTCCATGTCCTTTTTTCCATTTTGGTCTCCTTCCGAACAGCTCATAGTAGAGGCTGCTCATGTT
>JBJDXP010000115.1:0-2064 GCA_051866735.1 Candidatus Limivicinus sp. | reverse complement strand
TCCCACCATGATAGCCGCTGTACTCGCCATGCTGCTGTTTCAGAAACCGCTCCCGTTCTTTGGCATCGGCGTTCCGGCTGAAAAAGGAGAAAGTATCCAGACGGGATTCATAGCTTCTCTCGGAGCCACGCAGGATACGGTCTATTTCATCGTCGGAAATGAAAAAACGCCGCTGTGGGTCATACCCATCGGCGGCGGTGAAAATATAGGGTTCTCGTTGTAAATCTTCCAGCCTGCGCAGAAGTGTAACGGGGTCATACCAGCGGCTGCGCAGGAGACTGTGGTCTTTTTCATGGACAGCAGCGAACAATGTCCATTCGTCTACAAGCTGGCTGAGGGTATCACGATCTTCCAGAAGGCGCTGCATCTGCTTTTCAATTTCCGGGAAACCACCCTTGGCGGAATAGGTCAGCGTGGTCAGGGGGAGATACCCGGCGTCTCTGGCTTCGTCGCTGAATTCCCGTCTGGCATAGATCAGGGACTTTGCCAGCTCCATGCGCTCAAAGTCCTGCACCCGGTCAAGCTCGCTCTGGGGCATATACCGCCCTAAATCCAGCAGCTCCCGGATGCGCTTTGCCGCCTGTTCCCATGTGACCAGGGTGGCATACCGCTTTTGGACGGTGCGCCCGGTGGCAATCCGAATACCATCCGCATCATACCAGATGGCATACTCCCGGTCATGGATGAAAAGTCCCGCGCCGTTGGTGCCGTAGCTTTTTTGCAGAAAAGCAGCATTGTCTTCCAGCGGCTTGTCTTTCATGAAGTAAGCGCAGATAATCAGGCGGCTGTTTCTGTCATTGAAACCAATGCAAAGGGCTTCATCAATGACCTGCTGGGGTAGCTGGGGCTGGGAGAAGAAGGTTTGCTGTTCGCCCTCCGGCTCCGGCGCAAGATAACCGCCGCCCAAAAAGGAGATTTGCTCCTCGAAACTGGGCGGCGGGATAATACCATCTATGCGTAAATCAGTTCCTGCAGAATCTGCTCCTCCGCTGCTGAGCGGAAGTTGTTCATCAGCCCCACCCATTTCATCTGATCGGTGGCTTTCAGTTCCTCCGTCACCCCCGCCGCCTTCGCCATCTGGTTGACGATCTGCTCTATCCGATTCCGGGCTGTGTCCTCGATCTCCATCAGGTGACTGTGGAGCTGCCCTGTGGTCAGAAGGTTCGTATAGGTCACTTTCCGGTTCTGCTGGAGAAATCTGCGGCGCATCAATGCGTACTTCCCAAGGGGAATCCGGGGTTCCTGGGGCGGGAGAAGGTTGGGAAGCAGATAATCGCCCTGCCTCGTATATGTGATCTGTGTCATGGTTCATGCTCCTTTCCGGTTGGTTTTCAACTACAGCATACTCCTTTTGGGCAGGTTCTTCAAATGTGCGAATTTGCTGCTGCAAGGGCATCACCGTGCGGGCGATTTCCGATAGACACATCTGGGAAATGTCACTGGTGGCAGTTCCTAAAGCATTGATGGTCTGCAAGGTATTGAAACCGCTGATATAGCTGAAATCCTCCCGTTGGAAGTACGCATTGGGGTCAATGCCGCAGCGCACCAGCAGCATATACCCGATGCTGTTTTGCAGCAAGGGCTTGAAGATGGCTTCCAGCGATTCCTCATCCAGCGGCTCCAGGAAGCTACCTTCCTTATAATAAATGAGCTGTGCCAGATAGTCCTGAAAGTTGTCCTCCATGACATTGGAAGCTGCTGAAAGAAGGGCAGTACCCAGATTTCCCTTGTTCCCCAGTGCGCCGAAGCTGTTTTCCAGCGTCTCCATGATTGCCTGTTCCTGCTCCGGGCGAACTGTCCAGATGGGAACCGGGCGGGGACGCCGCCCCTCGTGGGTGTCGGCAATGTCAAAGTAGTATTTGATTCGCGCCTGGCCATTGCTATCGCTGTCCAGAATGGCAATACCCTTGGAGCCGCGATTGACCCACCGCCCAAACCGCTGGTTCCAGCCCTGCCGCCCTTCTATGGGCAGGACTGCGGTGGCATCCGGGCGCTGGGCATACAGCAAGATTTGCTTATCAAAAGAAAGGCGGAAGTTGTGGCAGGCGGTGGTCAGAAACCGGG
>JBJDXP010000114.1:0-2067 GCA_051866735.1 Candidatus Limivicinus sp. | reverse complement strand
GGGGGTGCGGGAGAGCGTTGCCCACCTTCGGGTGGGGCAAGCATAGCGTCCGGCTATACGCCGGACGCACTCGCCGGGGCAGGCCCCGGCATCCCCCCTGCCCCTAAAGGGGAGAAAGGAGTCAAATGCAGAAGAAAAAAACGGCGATCATCACCGCACGGATGACGCCGAAAGACAAGGCTGAGATCCAGCGGTTGGCGAAGCGGGCTGGGATGACTGTGACAGACTACATCGTCACCTGCGCACTGGGCAAGGAGATCGTTCGGGTGGACGGGCTGGATGAGATCCTGACCGAGCTGAAAGCCCAGGGCAGGAATCTGAATCAGCTCACCACGCTGGCCAACATGGGGCGGCTCCAGATTCTCCGAAGCGACGAGCTCATCGACAGCTACGCCGACCTATGTCAGAAGCTGGCCCGCATCAGCAAGGAGGTGGAGTGATGGCTACCTTCACTGCGGTACGCAACAAAAAGCAGACGGCGGGAACGATGGTCAACGTGATGAAATATGTGACCCAGGAAAGGAAAACGATGCTGGGCGACCAGTGGCTGGTCACAGGCCACAACTGCGTTGCACAGTCTTCCTATCTGGAAATGATGACGACCAAGAGGCGGTTCCAGAAAACGGACGGCAGACAGTTCTATCACTTCGTGCAGTCCTTCGCCGCAGAAGATCACCTGACGCCCCAGCAAGTCAATGCCATCGGCGTGGAGTTCGCGCAAAAACAGTTCCCTGACTTCGAGGTGATCGTTGCTACTCATATTGACACTGGGCATCTGCACAACCATCTGGTGGTCAACAGCGTGAGCTGTGCCAACGGCAGAAAGCTCCATCAGAACGCAGCAGACCTTCAGCGGCATAGGCAGGTCAACGACCAGATCTGTATCGCACACGGACTGAACGTGCTGGAAGCGCCGAAGAAGCACGTGAAGAAAAAGCAGATGCGGCCCGGAGAGTATCAGGCCGGACTGCGGGGCGAGAGCTGGAAGCTGGACCTGATCCAGGCCATCAACGAAGCGCTGGAGTACGCCGATGACCGGGAGAGCTTCATCGAGAACATGGAGATCGAAGGCTACGAAGTCAGCTGGAGCGATAACCGGAAGCACATCACATTCACCTGTCCCAACGGCAGGAAGTGCAGGGACAGCAGCCTTCACGATGAAACCTTCCTCAAAGAAAATCTGGAGAAGTTATTTGCCTACCGACAGGCAGTCGGATTCCGGCCTGCCACGCCGGAGCCGGATGAAGGCTGGATGGGTGAGCTGGCAAACGACTTGATGCGCTTGGGCAGGTCGATGGAGAACACTGCCGACCTTCCCCCTTTGCCCGCACCGCCTGTCTGGACGGAGAGCAAGCAGCTCCGTCGAGAGGCGCTGAAGAAGCTGGCCATGGGCCAGAAGCTGAGTCATGACCATGGGCCGCAGATGCGGAGTCCGTGGTGATGCACAGAGCACAAATGAAATTGTTGCTTTCGTAGAAAAAGTGCCGGGGCTGAATCTTTCATTGGCTATCTGTCTGTTCTTCCGGTATTGTGTGTTTGCAAAAACAGAGACCAAGGAGGAACGACTATGTTGGATCAACTTCCGGTGAAGCGGTGCCTGTACTGCGGCGGCGAGGATATCGGTATCGGCTGGCAGCATGGCGATGCGCTGGTGACTTTCAAAAAGCACGGACTGATGGGCAACCGTCTGCAATACCTGATCTGCCGCCGCTGTGGAGCCGTGCTGTACCAGTGCGTAGCGGAGCCGCATAAGTTCCCGCAGGCGCGGTGAGCAGGAGGCTGCTGATATGCACGACTACATGAAAGCACTGCAAAGGCAGTTCGAATCAACGCCCCGGTCAATACAGGAACTCGCTGACGAGATCGACCGGACACACAAGGAGTTATCTTCCCGGCTGGCGAAGGAGGACAGGAAGCTCCTGCTGAAGCTGGTGGACATGGAGGACGATCTACACAGCGCCGCCACGCTCCACAGTTTCATCAGCGGCTACCGCCTCGCCTGCGGCATCCACAGGGAGATTGCTGAAGAACCCATGTACTCCTTCGCAAAAGAGGAAGAAGAACGGG
>JBJDXP010000113.1:0-10803 GCA_051866735.1 Candidatus Limivicinus sp. | reverse complement strand
GGCACCGCCAACGACGACACCCTGCTCTACGGCGTGGAGGTCAAGTTCTACAACATGGAAGTGGAGATCGACAAGAATCTGGAGACCAGCAGCAAGGGCCTCTATGTCATCGGCGACTGCTCCGGCGTCACCCACTCCCTGTCCCACGCCTCCGCCAGCGGCGTCCATGTGGCCCGCCACATCCTGAGCGTGATCTAATATCATCGGTTTGAACTGAAATCAGCGAAGGCCTCTGCATGAGATATGCAGAGACCTTCGCTGCTTTTTTTAGCAGCTTCCGCGCCGGCAAAACAAATTGTGATAAATTATGAACTTTTCTTGCCAATACCCGGCAGCGGCTATATAATAATGTTGTCTTTTCATAAATACTTCAAAAAACGGAAAAAATCCCTTGCAACTGAGCGCAAGAGGAATTATAATATTGTCTGTTATTTAACGAACGAAGGAGCGCAGGGCTTGGAAAGAGCTTTGATCAGCATACACGGCATCGTTCAGGGCGTGGGCTTCCGGCCTTTTATCCACCGGCTGGTGAGCCAGTACGGGCTGTGCGGCTTTATTAAGAATACCTCCTCCGGTGTGGAGCTGGAGCTGGAGGGCCAGCGGGAAACGCTGGCGCGTTTCGCGGCGGAACTGCCGCTGAGAGCGCCCAAGCTGGCCGTGATCGAGAGCATGGACATCCGCTATACCGACGAGCTTGCCGGGTTTACGGATTTTCAGATCCGCCAAAGCAAGACCGAGGAATTTCGCAATACCCTCATTTCCCCGGACATCTGCATCTGTGACGACTGCCTGCGGGAGCTGCGGGACAAAAAGGACCGGCGCTACCGCTACCCCTTTATCAACTGCACCAACTGCGGTCCCCGTTTTACCATTATCAAAGACGTGCCCTATGACCGGGCCAAGACCTCCATGAGTGAATTTCCCATGTGCCCGGACTGCGACAGGGAATATCACGACATTGAAAACCGCCGCTACCACGCCCAGCCGGACTGCTGTCCGGACTGCGGGCCGAGAGTTTTCTTTCTGGACGCGGAGGGCCGGGAGCAGCCCGGCGACGCCATTGAACGGACAAGAGAGGCTCTGAAGGACGGGAAGATCATCGCCGTCAAGGGCCTGGGCGGGATGCATCTGGCCTGCCGCTGCGATGATGAGGAGATCGCAAAGACCCTCCGCCGCCGCAAGCAGCGGGACGAAAAGCCCTTTGCCATCATGTGCCGGGACGCGGAGACAGCAAAGCAGATCTGCTTTGTGTCCCCGGCGGAAGAAGCGATCCTCACCGGGTTTCGCCGCCCCATCGTGCTGCTGGAAAAGCGCCAGCCCGGGCTATATCATATCAGCGAAAACCGCACTGTGGGCGTGATGCTGCCCTATACCCCGCTGCACTACCTGCTTTTCGGCGACGATATCGACATGCTGATCATGACCAGCGCAAACCTCTCCGACACGCCCATCATGTTTAAAAACGACGAGGCGGTGGAGAAGCTCCGGGGCATTGCGGACGGTTTTCTCCTCCATGACCGGGAGATCCAGACCCGCTGCGACGACTCCCTGTGCTGGGTGCTGGACGGCGGGGAGTACCACGCCAGAAGGTCCAGGGGCTATGTGCCTTTCCCGGTAAAGGTGCCGGGGAGCCGGGGCATGGTATTGGCCTGCGGCGCCGAGCAGAAGGCCAGCTTCTGCCTTTCCAAAGGGGACTATGTTTTTCCAAGTCAGCATATAGGTGATTTGAAAAACATGGAGACCTTTGAAAATTACCGGCAGCAGATCGCCCATTTTCAGCGGCTTTTTGACATTGAACCCAGGATTATCGCCTGCGACATGCACCCGGACTACCTGTCCACCGCTTACGCGGAGGAGCGGGGAGTGCGGGACAATATCCAAGTGATACAGGTTCAGCACCACCACGCCCATATGGCCTCCTGCATGGCCGACAACGGACTAACCGGGCCGATCATCGGCCTGATTTGGGACGGCACCGGCTACGGCAGCGACGGCACCATCTGGGGCGGGGAGTGCCTGATCGGAGACTACAAGGGCTTTGAACGCTTCGGCAGCATCAGGCCCATCCCCCTGCCCGGCGGCGACCGGGCGGTGAAGGAGACCGACCGGGTGGCCTTCTCCCTGCTTTATCAGGCGGGCTGTGATGTTTCCAACATAGAAAACAGCGCGGTATACGCGCGGATGCTGGAGAAAGGGCTGAATTGCCCCCTGTCCTCCGGCATGGGCCGGCTGTTTGACGGCGCGGCGGCCATTTTGGACATCAAAAGGCGCTGCTCCTATGAGGGGCAGGGAGCCGTGCTTCTGGAGGCGGCGGCCCTGGAGGATGAGGGCGAATACCCTGTTGTCTTCGAAGGCGAGCCTCTCCGCTTTGACTGGCGGCCCATGATCCGCTCCATGGTCGATGACAGGGAGCGGGAAACGGAGACCGGCCGTATAGCCGCCCGTTTTATGAATACGCTGATCCGCATGGCTGCGGAACAGTGCGTGGCCGCCCGCAAAAAGAGCGGAATAAACGATGTGGTGCTCTCCGGCGGCAGTTTTCAGAATATGTACATCATGAAAAGGCTGCCCAAGGCGCTGGAAACGCTGGGCTTTCGGGTCTGGCACCACCGCAGGGTGTCCACCAACGACGAGGGAATATCCCTGGGGCAGCTGATGATCGCGCAGCACTGCGCAGAAAAGAGTTAAAGCATGTGTCTGGCAGTTCCACTGAAAATCATTGAGATAGACGGCAAAAACGCCGTGGGCGAGTCCATGGGGATGCAGCGAAAGCTCCGGGTGGACTTTATCCCGGAACCCAAAATCGGGGATTATGTGATCGTCCACGCGGGCTTTGCCATTGAGCGTCTGCCGGAGGAGCAGGCGCTGGAGGATATTGCGGCCTGGGAGGAGGTCAGGGATGTCCTCTGAGGTACGGAAGCTTTTAGCCGCCATAGAGGCCTTGCCGCTGGGGGAGACCCGGCTGATGGAGGTCTGCGGCACCCACACCATGGCCATTGCCAAATCGGGCATCAAGTCCATGCTGCCGGAAAAGGTGAAGCTGCTGTCCGGCCCGGGCTGCCCGGTCTGCGTCACGCCGCCCCAGGTGATCGACGCGGTGCTGGAGCTGGCTACGCGGCCGGAGATCACCATCGCCACCTACGGCGACATGGTCAGGGTCCCGGGCAGCAGGCCCGGCGACAGCTTGCAGCGGAGAAGGGCCCTGGGGGCAAAGCTCTTAGTGGTGTATTCCCCGGTGGACGCGGTGGAGTACGCAAAGGAAAACCCGGACAGGGAAGTGGTGTTTCTGGGCGTGGGCTTTGAGACCACGGCCCCCGGCACCGCCGCCGCCGTGCTGACGGCGAAGGAGGAGGGCGTGAAAAACTTTTCCGTCCTGTCCATGCTGAAAACCGTGGAACCGGCCCTCCGGGCGCTGATGAAAACAGAGGACTTCAAGGTTCAGGGCTTTTTGTGCCCCGGCCATGTGGGGACCATCATCGGGGAGAAGGGCTTCGCCTTCCTGACGGAGGAATACCGGATGCCGGCGGTCATCGCGGGCTTTGAGCCGGAGGACATTCTCCTTTCCGTCTACCTGCTGCTGCGGCAGATCGCGGAGGGCAGGCCCCGGGTGGAAAACCAGTACAAACGGGCCGTGTCCCCCACGGGAAATGTACTGGCCCAAAACATGATCGACCGCTGCCTGGAACCCCGGGCAGACCTGTGGCGGGGCCTTGGCCGGATCGAAAACAGCGGCCTGGGCTTTAAGGCGGAGTTTTCGGATTATGACGCGGAGAAAAAGTTCTCCATCCAATATGGGGAAGAAAAGGTCCAAAGCGCCTGCCGCTGCGGAGATGTGATCTGCGGCAGGATCAGCCCGGCCCGGTGCCCCATGTTCGGAAAACGCTGTACGCCGGAGGACCCGGTGGGGCCCTGCATGGTCTCCTCCGAGGGGGCCTGCGCCGCGGTGTATAAATACCAGTCGGTAGAATGAGGCAGAAATGGACGAGATAATCACACTGGACTACGGCAGCGGAGGGAAAAAGACCTCCCGGCTCATCGAGAGCATGATCCTGCCGGCACTGGATAACCCGGCCTTAAGCGAGCTGGGGGACGGCGCGGTGCTGGAAGGGGCGGAAAAGCTGGTCTTCTCTACAGACAGCTTTGTGGTGGACCCCATTTTCTTCCCCGGCGGGGATATCGGCAAGCTCTCCGTCTGCGGCACGGTGAACGACATCGCCATGTGCGGCGGGGTGCCCAAGTTTTTAAGCTGTTCCTTCATTCTTGAAGAGGGATTCCCGGTCGAAGCGCTGGAAAAAGTGATCGGTTCCATCAGCGCCGCCTGCAAAAAGGCAGGGGTGCAGGTGGTCACCGGCGACACCAAGGTGGTGGAAAAGGGCCGGGGAGACAAAATTTACATCAACACCGCCGGTATCGGCGTGCTGAAATACCCGGGACTCAGTCCCAAAGCCATAAGAGAGGGCGACAAGGTGCTCGTCTCCGGCACGGTGGGCGACCACGGCACTGCCGTAATGCTGGCCAGAAACGGCATGATGCAGGGGGAGACCCGCTCCGACTGCGCGCCGCTGAACGCCCTTGCGGAGGCGGTACTGTCCAGCGGAGCCAAAGTGCGGGTACTCCGGGACCCCACAAGAGGCGGCGTGGCCACTACATTAAACGAATTTGTGGAGGGCAGCGGCCTGGGCATAGAGATCGGGGAAGAGAAGATCCCCGTCCGGCCCCAGGTGCAGGCCGCCTGCGAACTGCTGGGGCTTGACCCGCTTTACTGCGCAAACGAGGGCAAGCTGCTCTGCATTGTGGCCCCGGAAGACGCGGAAAAGGCCCTGGCCGCCATGAAGCGCCTGCCCGAGGGGGAAAACGCCGCCGTCATCGGCAGCGTCAGCGCCCGGTATCCGGGAAAGCTTGTAATGAATACCGCCTTCGGCGGCAGCAGAATACTGCAAAAACTCACGGGAGCCCAGCTTCCGCGGATTTGTTGATAAAGTAAAAAATAAGAAGGATCAAAATAAGAGGTGAATTGAATGCAGGAGTACAAAAGAATCGACATCAGCAAAGATCAGATCGTACCCGTTGCAGAGCGCATGAGGAAAGCAGGGGTCTACCTTGTGATGATCCATGCCTTCATCGACAAGGAAGGCCGGATGGACATCTCATGGGACTACGCGGTGGACCCGGCCATCGAGTCCTACCATGTGGTAGGCGAGATGAAGGTGCCCTCTGTTGGGGAGATCTACGACACCGCCGCCACCTGGCCGGAGAGAGAGCTGAACGAGCTTTTCGGCATTGAGTTCGAGGGGCTGGACGTTTCCCAGCGTCTGTTCCTGCCGGAGGATATGCTGGAGACCCAGGGCAAGGGCCAGATCATGGTCACGCCCCTGAAAGAGCTTGTTGAGAAAAATGTAAAGAAGGAGGAGGCATAAGATGAGCTATATCATTCCCATCGGACCCTACCATCCCGCCCTGGAGGAGCCTGTACACGCAAAGCTCTATACCGAGGGCGAGGTGATCAAGGAGGCCGAGGTTTTCGTCGGATATAACCATCGCGGCATTGAAAAGCTGGCCACCGAGAGAAACGCCATCCAGACCCTGGTTCTGGTGGAGCGGGTCTGCGGTATCTGCTCCCACTCCCACGCGTTTGCCTACGCCATGGCTGTGGAGACCATCAACGGCGTGGATGTGCCCAAGAGAGGCGAGTACATCCGCGTGATCACCGCAGAGCTGGAGCGTCTGCACTCCCATTTCCTGTGGCTGGGCATCGCCTGCCACATCATCGGCCACGACAGCATGTTCATGCACATCTGGGACGAGCGTGAGCTGGTCATGGACCTGCTGGAGAAGATGACCGGCAACCGCGTCAACTACGCCATGGTGACCATCGGCGGCGCAAGACGGGACATCAGCGACGAGCTTCGCCGGGAGATCCTGGACGCCTGCGACAAGCTGAAGGCCCCCCTGGACCGGATCACCGAGATCGCCCTCACCGACAAGACCATCGCCATGCGCACCAAGGGCGTGGGCGTGCTGCCTAAAGAGGACGCCATCCGCATGGGCGCTGTTGGCCCCCATGCCAGAGCCTCCGGCGTAAAGATCGACGTGCGCAAGGACGCGCCCTACTCCTCCTATGAGGACTTTGACTTTGACGTGCCCGTGGTGGACAGCGGCGACGTGTTCGCCCGCGTGGTGGTTCGCGCCCTGGAGTGCTACGAGAGCATCAAAATCATCCGCCAGGCCCTGGAAATGCTGCCGGAAGGCCCCATCAACCTGGGCAACAAGCTGCCCAAGATCCAGGAAGGCCAGGCTGTGGCCCGGCACGAGGCGCCCCGCGGCCAGCTCAGCCACATGGTGGTGGGCAACGGCGGGCTGAATAACCACCGGGTCAGCATCCACGTCCCCTCTTATAAAAATACCCCCACAATCCCCTTCATGCTGAGAAACAACACCGTCGCGGATGCGGGACTGATCATCGCGAGCATCGACCCCTGCTTCAGCTGCCTGGACCGGTAAGAGATGCACGAGCTTGCGATCGCAAAAGGAATTATCGACATTGTAAACGACGAAGCAGAGAAACAGGGCTTTGCCCGGGTATTGGAGATCAAGCTCAAAGTGGGCGAGTTTTCCGGCATCGTGCCGGACTGTCTCCGGGAGTTTTTCCCCATCGCCGCCGCCGGTACCCCGGCGGAAAAGGCGGCGCTGACCATGGAGAGCATCCCGGCCCGCTTCCGGTGCCTGGACTGCGGCTACGAGGGGGAGGCGGACAGAAAAAACGCCTGCTGCCCCGCCTGCCGGAGCACGGCGGTAAAAATGACCGCCGGCCGCGAATTCTATGTGGAGAGTTTAAAAGTCGAATAACTGAAGTTTATAAATAAAGGAAGGAGAGGATCTCTCTTGCAAAAAACGAGATTTCCCGCAGTAGTGTCCACCTTTATCGTCTCCTATGCCTTCTGGATCCTGCTCACCTGGTCCTTCTCGGCCCAGGAGCTGGCGGCGGGAGCGGTAGTGAGCCTTGCGGTGGCGCTGTTTTCAGCCCGCTTCTTCATCCATGAAAGGTCTTTCTGGCTGTTTAACCCGCTGAGACTTCTCATCGCCCTGTTTTACTGGCTGGGCGTGTTCATGGTGGAGCTGTTCAAGGCAAACTGGGACATGGCCAAGCGCTGCTATGGCGGCTGCAAGAAGGTAAACCCCGGCATTGTCAAGGTCCCTGTTGATCTGAAAGGCGATTATGCCCAGGCCGCGCTGGCCAATTCCATCACCCTGACGCCCGGCACCATCACCATGGACATCGCCGAGGAGGACGGGCAGACTTATTACTACATCCATTGGATCGACGTGCAGAAGCCCAGCGGCAAAGAAGCCGGCGACGCCATCAAAGGCACTTTGGAAAAATGGCTCAGGAGGGTATGGGAATGACAGACCTGATGATTTTTGCAATATTTTTCGCAGCCCTTGCCTTGATGAACTTCTACCGTTTCATCAAGGGCCCCACGGCGGCAGACAGAATGGTGGCCGCCGACAGCGCAGATATTCTGATCTCTCTGGCCATGGTGCTGTTTTCTCTTTACAGCGGCAGAGGCATCTATTTGGATATCTCCATCATCAGCGCAATGCTCGGCATTATCAACACCATGCTGGTAGGCCGTTATCTGGACAAAGGGAGGTGGCTGTATCATGCTGAGGATAATCATTGATGTTCTGATCGCCGTGGGTGCGTTTTTCGCGCTGGCCGGCACCATCGGCGTGATGAAAATGCCCGATACCTTCAGCCGTATGCAGGCCAGCACCTGCATCACCACCATGGGCGTCATCGGCGTGTGCCTGGGCGCACTGCTCTACGCCATCTTTATCATGGGCAGTCCTTCCACTGCCGTGAAGGTGGGCGTTATCGCGGCCCTGGTCCTCACCACCAACCCTGTGGGCGCCCACGCCATTGCCAAGGGCGCGTATCAGGCGGGCATCCGCCCGGAAAAGCGGATGGAAACAGATGATTACAGGAGGGATTTCGATGAGTGAGCTTGTTGTTGTACTCAATGTCCTGATCCTTGCGGGTATGGTTATCTCCGCGGTTCTGGCCGTGCATTTTGATAAACTCCTGTCCTCCATCATCGCCCTGGGCGCCACCGGCATTTTTGCCGCGGCGGAGTTCCTGTTGCTCCAGGCACCGGATGTGGCCATCTCCGAAGCGGCTGTGGGCGCGGCCCTCAGCCCGCTGATCCTCATCGTCACGCTGAAAAAGATCAGAGGAGGGGACGATAAATGAAAAAATTTCTGACTTGGGTTTGCCTGGCGGTATTTATGGTGGCGGGCATTTACGCCTGCGTCACCATGGCGGCCATGCCCCGCACCTATGACGGGCAGAACGCCACAGTCTCTGTATATGAGCTGCGCCAGGACCCCTCATCCTATGACGACAGCACTGCCGACGGCGCCGCGGCCGCCATTATCCAGCAGAACCTGGAGAAGACTCATGCCGTAAACGACGTCACCTCCATCGTTTTCGACTTCCGTGGCTACGACACCATGGGCGAGGCGTTTATCCTGATAACCGCCGTGGCCGGCAGTATGGTCATTCTCTTTACGCATAAGGAAAAGAAAGAGAAGGAGGGCGGCAAGGGTGAAGAATAACAACATTCAGATCAAGCGCGTGATACAGAGATGCGGCTGCGATACCATCCTTCCGCTGACGCTGGTCTATATCCTCTACCTGATCCTCCACGGTCATCTCTCCCCGGGCGGCGGCTTCCAGGGCGGCGTACTTATGACGGCAGTGGTCATCCTGATGTATCTGGGCCACGGCTATGAGAGAACCACAAAAGCGGTGAGCTTCGGTCTGCTGCATGAGGCGGAGGGCTTTGCCTCCACCATGTATGTGGCGCTTGCCATGCTGGGCGTGGCTGTGGGCGCACAGTTTTGCCAGAACGTACTCTACACGGTGGGAAATCAGGGCGACCTGTACAGCTCCGGAACGATTTTCTGGATGAATGTAACGGTGGGAATCAAGGTCATTACCGGTATCGGATCCTTATCACTCATTATGCTGGGCGTGCTGAACAGCATAGATGTGGACTACAAAAAGTGAGGTAAGACGATATGATATTAATGAATTACATCGTGGCCTTCTTTCTGATCTGCCTGGGCTTTTACACCGTGGTCACCAAATATAACCTGGTCAAGACCGTTATCGGCCTGTCCATCGCGGACTACGGCGTGAACCTGCTGATCATCAGCATCGGGTTCAACCCCGGCGGCACCGCCCCAATTTTTACCTGGAGCGAACTTAACCCGAACAGTTTCTTCGTTGACCCCATTCCCCAGGCCCTCACGCTCACCAGCATCGTTATCGGCGCCTGTGTTACGGCGATGTCCCTGGCGCTGGTGATCAAGCTTGAGGAGCAGTACGGCACCCTTGACACCAGGGAGATAAGGAGGCTGAGAGGATGAGTATGTTAAGCTATCAGCACTTCCCCATCTATTCCATCATGGTGCTTTTCCTGGGCGCCTTCCTGATCGTGATGCTGGGCAGAAACAAGGCCGTGAGAAATATTCTCGCCCTGCTGGCGGTCACAGCGTCCTTCTGCTTCCTGGCGGCGCTGGTAAAGCCTGTGATGATCAACGGCGAGATCATCGCCTACTGGATGGGCGGCAGAGCCCCTGCCGGCGGCTATGCCATCGGCATCGCCCTTGAGGTGGATGCCCTGAGCCTGTTCTTCGGCCTGCTGGTTGCCACCGCTGTGCTCGTCTCCTGCATATACTCCATCCAGTATATGAGCCACGACCACAATGTGCGTGAGTATTACACGCTGTTTCTCATGCTCTCCGGCGGCGTTATGGGTCTTGTCCTCTCCGGCGATATCTTCAACATGTTCATCATGGTGGAGATCCTCACCTTCGCGGCAGTGGCGCTTACCGCTTTCCGGAATACGGCCAAGGGCGCGCTGGAAGCGGCGTTCAAGTATCTGGTGGTCGGCTCCATGGGCTCCACCTGCATCCTGGTGGGCACCATCATGCTCTACGCCCAGGTACATACCCTGAACTTTGCCCAGCTGTCCGCGCTGATCCCCGGCAACCTGAACAACGCCACAAAGCTTGCCTTTGCACTGCTGTTCATCGGCTTTGGCACCAAGGCCTTCATTGTACCCTTCCACCCCCTGGCGGCGGACGCCCACGGCGCGGCTCCCGCCTCCATCTCGGTGCTGATCTCCGGCGTGCTCACCAAGTCCGGCATCTACGGCATCATCCGTCTCAGCTACTTCCTGTTCCAGAGCATGGGCCTGGGAACCGTTCAGTTCATGCTGGTGTTCTTCGGCTGCCTGAGCATGTTCATCTGCGTGACCATGGCGCTGGCTCAGCACGACTTCAAGCGTCTGCTGGCCTTCCACAGCATCTCCCAGATCGGCTATGTGCTGACGGCTGTGGGCCTGTGCACCGCCCTGGGCATCTCCGCCGGCCTCTACCACGCAATGAACCACACCCTGTTCAAGGGCCTGCTGTTCCTTGCCGCCGGCGCTGTGCTTCATCAGACCGGCACCACCGATCTGGACCGGTTGGGCGGCCTTTCAAAGAAAATGCCCTGGACCACGGTCCTCTTCCTCATCGGCGCCTTCTCCATCAGCGGCATTCCGCCCTTCAACGGCTTTGCCTCCAAGTGGATGATCTATCAGGCCACCTATGAAAAGGCTGTGGAATCCGGCAATATCGGCTTTTTGCTGGTCACCATCATCGCGCTGATCACCAGCGTTCTGACCCTGGCCTCCTTTGTGAAGGTCAGCCAGTCCGTGTTCTTCGGCCAGCTCCCCAAGGAGTACGAGAATG
>JBJDXP010000112.1:0-2090 GCA_051866735.1 Candidatus Limivicinus sp. | reverse complement strand
GGTTTCGGGGCCGCACAGCACCAACACCAGCGGTAAGATTTCCGTCACCGGGCTTACCCCCGGCACCTACTATGTCAAGGAAATCGGGCACACGGACAGCGCAATCAATGCCCTTTACTACTGCTCCAGCACCAACCCACAGACGGTAACTGTAACCGCAGGCGGCACCGCGACAGTCAGCTTCACAAACAAGCTGAACACCGGCAGCGTGAAGCTGATTAAGTCCACGAACACGGGTGCAAACCTGAGTGGCTGGCAGATCGGGCTGTATACGGATGCCGATTGCACCAACGCCGTGGCTGGCTCTCCCTTTACTACTGGGGCAGATGGCACGGTAACGGTTTCGGGCTTGCAAAAGGGAACCTATTATGCGAAAGAGATTCCCACAGATGACCCCTATTGGGAATTTGACACCGCCGTGAAATCTGTAACGGTTGTAGTTGGTCAAACCGCAGAAGTCACTTTCACAAACACCCATTACGGACGCATCGAAATCCGCAAGACCACCAACACCGGCAATCAGCTTGGCGGCTGGACTTTCCGGGTGAGAGATTCTGAGGGCAACTCCTACGGAGACTTCACCACCGATGACAATGGCTACGCCTGCACGGATAATCTTCCGTTGGGACGGTACACGGTTGTGGAGCTGCCCACGGAGGACAATTATTGGCTCACAGAGCTGGGCTTCCACGATGTGACCGTGAAAGCCGGTGAAACCACCGTAGATACCTGGCTCAACAAGGAACAGGGCTTGGCTTGGTTCTACAAAAAGACCAACACCGGCGAATCGGTGGAGGGCTGGCATATCACCGTATATTCGGATGAAGCCTGCACCCAGAAAGTCGGCACTCTTATCACCAATGCAGACGGTAAGGCGGGCTATTACCTTGACCCCGGCACCTATTGGGCGAAGGAAACCGGCGACGAACACGGGCGCTTTGAGGACGAATACTGGATGGTAGATGAAACTATCCACAAGTTTGAAATCAAGCCCCATGAAGATGTGTCCATCACCTTCACCAATGTCCAGTACGGCAGGCTGAAAATCACCAAGACCGTGGAGGGCGGCGGCTCTGTGGAGGGCTGGCAGTTCAAGATCACGGATGCCGAAGGAAAGGTTCTGGACGGCTCTCCCTTTGCCACCGACGAGGACGGCATTATTCTGACCGGGAATCTGCTGCCCGGAACCTATACTGTGGAGGAATTGCTGCCGGAGGACAGCCTGTTTGAATGCAAAAATGAGAATCCCCAGACTGTCACCGTAAAACAGGGAGAGATTGCCGAAGTATCGTTCGTCAACGCCCTGCGCACCGGCAAGGTTACTGTGGAGAAGATCGACATTACTGGAAGCCCTCTGGCGGGAGCCACCTTCCGGCTGGAATGGAGTGCGGAGGGTTCTCTGTGGTATCCCGTAACCTACTCCGAAAGCATCGTCCGGGGCGGTTGCTCCAATCCCGATGTAACGGACGGGAGCCTGACCACCGGGGCAGACGGTATTCTGGAATGGGACAACCTCTATCCGGGACTGCAGTACCGTCTGACGGAAACCAAAGCCCCAGATGGATACAATCTTCTGGATGGAACTGCCTTTGAGGGAGAACTTGCCGCAGACAATATGACTGTCAGCCTGCGAGTGGTAAATACCAGGACCTATACACTTCCCAAGACTGGTTCTACCGGGCTTCGATTGTTCCCCATGTTTGTACTGATTCCGGCTTTTGCCTGTTCCTCCGGCCTTGTTTTTTCTATTCTTCGTAAAAGGAGATCGTAAATGAAACACTCCCACATTTTTGCCAGAGATCATCCTCTGGCTATTTTCATGCCACAAACAAAAACAAAATGACTTCAAGAGAGGACAATTACTATGAAATCTTTCAAAAAGCTTTTTGCAATGGGCCTTGCCGTCATGATGGCTCTTTCTATTCCTTTTTCTGTGTCTGCTGCCGAGCTGGAGGATGCCCCCATCGACGAATCCAGAAGCGGCTCCCTGACCATCTACAAGTACGATCTGACCAACGCCGAAAAGGACGGCGTGTGGGATTCCTCCTATGTGTCCACCGGCGTGTTCGATCAGACCGGTGTCAACGATG
>JBJDXP010000111.1:0-2093 GCA_051866735.1 Candidatus Limivicinus sp. | reverse complement strand
AGGGATATTCTCTTTATTATAGTCTTTCATTTTCTCTCCCTCCGTCAAAAATCAAAGATTTTTGACACCTCCCTCATCAGAGGGAGGCTTTGGTGCGGTGCGAAATCGCACACTACGCTCGGCATCGAACGGCGTACAAAAGTATACCCTTAACTGTTCGGCAAATCGGGATTTGAGGCATTCCAAAGCCTTCCCCTCAAGTAAACGATGATTAAATCGGCAAGAGCGGATCGCGAGAAAATTTGCGTTCTGATGATGGCACTTTTTTGCAGGAATACTTTGTGTATTTCAAGAAAAAGTGACGAAATCAGGGCACAAATTTTCCGGGAGTCGCCGCAGGCGATTTATTCAGCGTTTACTCAAGGGGAAACCATGAGCGCCCCTATGTCAGTGCGCCAAATTCCGGCATGCTGGTCTGTTTGGTCTCATACTATCACACAACAGAAAAGAATACAACAACAGTCACGGCAGGACAAACGGCCGTGACTGTTAACTGCTTTATAAACACCCTGCCTTTTCCGGCAGGGTGTTTTTAATATTGTGCGTACTTTATCTCTTGTTCTTCATCATCAGCATGTCGCCGTAGACAGGCGTGGGGATGCCGAAGCCGCCGTGGACGGCGATGACCTGGCCGGTGGTGAACTCCGCGTCGGCAAGGTACAGAACTGCGTCCGCGATCTCCTGGGGCTCGCCCATTCTGCGGATGGGGGTGTGCTTGAGGAAGAACTCCTGGAACTCGGGGGACAGGTTGTTCTTCACGGCCTCCGTGGCGGTCATGCCGGGGCAGACCACGTTGCAGGTCACGTTGTACATGGCGGCGTGAACAGCGATCATCTTGCTCATGTGGATGATGCCGGCCTTGGAGGTGCCGTAGGCCAGTTGGCTGGTGTCGGGGGTCAGACCGGCGACGGAGCCGATGTTAATGATGGCGCCGGACTTCTGGGCGATCATGGCTTTCTCCAGAACTCTCTGGGAGGCCAGGAAAACGGTGGAGAAGTGGGCGTCCACATAGCGGGCAAAGGCCTCGTAGTCGGTGTCGAAGATGGTCTTGTCCTGCAGGGGGCTGGTGCCGCCGAAGTTGTTGACCAGAATGTCGATGCGGCCTTCTTGCTCGGCAACCGTGTCGATCATGTTGATGATGCTCTCTTTGTCATAGGCCTCAAAGTAGACGGTCTTGACATCCAGACCTCTGGCGTTGAGGGCTGCGGTCTTTTCGTTGCCCACTTCCAGATTGCGGCAGGCCATGTATACTCTTGCGCCGGCCTGGGCCAGGGTCTCCACGCAGGCATAGCCGATACCTCTGGTGGATGCGGTGACAATGGCGACTTTTCCGTTAAGCTTACCCATAGTTTTTCTTCCTTTCTCTATAATAAGTGTGTTTTCAGGTCTTTGCCCTGTTGGTTGTGATAATCATAACAAACTCAAAGCGCCGTTTCAACAAAAAATTGAAGTGTTTCGGCCTGTGGTAAAGAGCTTGAGCGAAAGCGCGGGAACTTCCTTTAATCAAATTTTATTTTTTGACATTTTACGTCAAAATTACAGAAAGTAAAAAAGGGAGGCTTCCCGGTACGGGAGCCTCCCTTTTGGAAGATGAGTTTTGAAGTTCAGGCGTCGATGGTGGAGATGCCCAGGGTGGTCTCCTCCAGCACGTCCAGCAGAACGCGCACGGTATCCAGAGCGGTAAAGACGCTGACGTTGTTTTCCACCGCGCACTGGCGGATGGCGTGGCCGTCGGACAGCAGGTCGTGGTCGCTGACGTCCCGGGTGTTGATCACATAGGTCACATAGCCCTGACGGATGCTGTCCAGAATTTCCGTGTAGCCCTCGCTGATCTTCCGGCGCACTCTTGTGCGGATGCCGTGGGCTTTGAGAAATTCCGCCGTGCCTCTGGTGGCCTCAATGTTGAAGCCCATGTTGTAGAAGCGGCGGACCAGGGGCAGGGCCTCTTCCTTGTCGCAGTCGGCCACGGTGACAAAGACCGTGCCGTAATTCATCACGTTCATGCCCGAGGCCTGCAGGGCCTTGAACAGGGCTCTGGTCATGCTCTTGTCGTAGCCGATGGCCTCGCCGGTGGACTTCATCTCCGGGGACAG
>JBJDXP010000110.1:0-2102 GCA_051866735.1 Candidatus Limivicinus sp. | reverse complement strand
GATCATTTGTGCGGGCACGGCCCGCAGCGAATGCGTGTTCGGTGCGGCGGTAGTCGTTTTTGCCCTGACCCGCTCGGTTCTTTCCTGCTGTAAATGATCGTTTATCGAAATAACGGACACCTTCCGCGTAGGGGCGACCCTTGCGGTCGCCCGGCGGTAATGGGTACGTTTTCCCACCGATTTCGGCAAATCCGTAATCTCTACCCAGCGGGCGACCGCAAGGGTCGCCCCTACGCGGATTGCTGCGATAAACGATCATTTACTGCTTTACCGAATGGTTTTCTTTTTATCCCGCAGGGAAACCAATCCTTTTGCATCCGCTCTGCGTGGAACGTTCTTTTTTCTAAACAGCTTGCTTCAGCAGAACCGCTTAAAGAAGCCGCACTCCTCGTCATTGCACAGCTTTGCATACTCCATCTTGATATTGCAGTGGAACACATGGCCCAATACATGGTCCGCGTCCCCGTAATACCGGTACACGAAGGGTACGTCGCATTGGGCCAGCTTTGCCGCCAGTATGGGCGCCTGATCCTTCAGGAAATCCCCGGTGCAGGTCATCAGGAAGGTGGGCGGGAAGCTGGCCGTCACATGATTCGGCACCGCGATCCGCTCCAGCTCTTCGGCGGTGCCCTTTCCGGGGAGGAAATCTGCCATCAGCAGCTTGGTGGTTTCGTCGGAGCCGTTTTCGCTCAGGTCGATGACATAGGCGCCGCAGTTCAGCGCAATGGCAGTGGGAACAAAGCCCTTCGGAGGCTGGAAATCATATTTCGCAGCATAGCCGGGATTGGTGCAGATCCCCACGTACAGGCCCAGGTTGTGGCCGCCGGCGGAGTCTCCCACAGCGAAGACGTGGTCCAGGTCGAAGCCGTATGCCTCCCCATGGGACAGCACCCAATGGAACACCAGATTGGTGTCCTCCAGGGAAGCGGGATAGGGATATTCCGGCGCCAGCCGGTAGGTGAAGTTCACCACCGCGAAGCCCCGCTGGGCCAGATTCATGCAGTAGAACTGGTAGCGCTCCTTGTCGCCGTAGACCCAGCCGCCACCGTGGACGCTGACAATGACAGGAAGCTTCTTTCCCTCCGCCGCTTTGGGGCGGTAAACATCCAGGGACTGCCATTTGGGATCCGGGCCGTAGGCAATATCGTCATAGCGGAGGATATCCTCCGGGGTGGTCAGGCCGGCATCACGGATGTCGTCGCCCTTCCGAAAATTGATCCGAATCAGATCACTTGTTTTTGACATATACTGGCACTCCTTCCAAAAAAGGAGCGCACAACCCCGCCTGCCGCGGCCGCTGTGCGCTCCCATAGTTCTTACTTATCCCTTCTTGGCTTCCAGATCGGCCTGGATCTGAACGATGTGCTTGTCGATGTTCATCAGCAGGACCAGGATCAGGCAGATAACGGACAGGATGGCGCCCAGGTAGCCGAAGCCGAAACGGATTGCCGCAACAGCGGAAGCGCTCTGAACCGCGGCAGTGCCGTCATAGCCGCCGGCGGCCAGGACCCAGGTACACAGGGAGGAGCCGATGCCGATGCCCACCTTCATGCCGAAGGAGGTGCAGCTGTTGACCAGGCCCTCGGAGCGGACGCCGGTCTTCCATTCGCCGTAGTCCACAACATCGGCGGTCATGGCGAAGACGCCGGACATGACGGGGCCCATGCCGAAGCCCTGGATGGCGATGCCCACCATGACCAGGGGAACGCTGGCGCCTGCCGCGCCAACAATGAACCGGCCCAGAGCCATCAGGGCGCAGCCCACGAGCATGACCTTCCGCTTGCCGAAGCGCTTGACCAGGCTGGGGTTGACGAAGTTGGCGATGATGGCGGGAATGGTCTGGGCGGTGGAGGTCAGCGTCAGCACGGCCAGGTTGCCCAGCACGATGTTGCAGAAGTAGTAGGTGGTAGCGCCTACGGAGACGGTATTGATGTACAGGAACAGGAACAGCAGGGCCTGCAGGTAGAAGTACTTGTTCTTCAGCAGGGCGGGAAGGGCGATCTTCAGGGGGACCGTCTGGACCTTCACCAAGCCGGAGGCATCCTCACCCAGATGCTCCTTGCAGCCGAAGAAGCAGATCAGCAGCATGACCATCTCCACAA
>JBJDXP010000109.1:0-2105 GCA_051866735.1 Candidatus Limivicinus sp. | reverse complement strand
TCAAAGCGATCGTCCATTCCGTCCTCTACAGCGAGTCCGGATACCTCGCCATCGCGCAGAGCCTCGATGAGGCCCTTGGCCTTCTGGAAGAGAGCCTGCCGAGCAAAAAAAAGAACGCAGCCTGAGTCCTTACCTTCGCCGGGCGAAGCGCCTGCTCAATCTCTGCATCCGCCAGAACGATCTGCGCCTGACCAATCCTGAACTCTTCACCCCTCTCCAGCCGGTGGCCCGGTCACCTCTCAAATGGACCGGCAAGAAATCCGAGCTCTACGAACTTCTCATCGCCCTCGACAATCTCGACATCATCACCGAGAACGGAGTCAAGGCATCCTTCTCCTCCATCGTCCGGGAGTTCTCCCGCACGGTGGGCCTGCCTTACGACACCGACTGCCACAACGAGCGCCGCAGGATCCTCGCCCGGAATACCCGCCGGACGGTCTTCATTGACCGGCTCAAAAAGGAGGGATTCAAAAATGATGAAATTTTTTCTGATTGACTCATAGCATCTTACAAAGACAAACCTCCCCAGTCGGGAGGCGGGACGTCTTGTTGCGTGTTGTTCAAGTGAAGACCTTTGCACTCGTAAATCAAATTTTTCGAGGCAATGGATATGAAAGACATACTGAGCGACATCCAGCGATCGATAGACGATCTGCAGCAGAAGCTGAACCTGCTGCGCAGTGTCGAGTCCGGCTCGCTCTACGATGTGGATGTCCTGATGACACGCAAGGAGGCTGCTTACTTCCTCGGTAAGAGCCTGCGTCAGATAGACCGTCTGTGCAGTGAGGGCCGCTTGAGGCGCTGCTACACAGACCGGGGAGGTGTGCGTATCCGCAAGAGCGATCTGCTGGAGTTTCAGGGGCTGGAGCTCACGCCGATGTCCTCTGTTAAGCCTTCGGAGTCCAAGTCCGAGTTCGAGATGATAATTCAAAAATACAAAGTAAAATGAACTATATCGCAGAAATCAACCGCTTCCACGAGCTCCTGCCACAGAGCAGGATGACTCCCAGTTCGATCGCTCTCTGGTATGGCCTGATGCATATCTTCAACAAGGCAGGATGGCCGAGCGAGATGGAAATCCCACTCTCTGACATCGAGAAGAACACCAAGCTCTCCCGTTACACCATCCGCCGGGAACGGCTCCGTCTGGCCGAGTATGAGCTCATCGCCTACAAACGTCCGGAGAGCTTCCTGCATGGAGTCTATCAGGTACTCCCTCTGTCGGGACGGATCCTCTTCAAACTTGAGTCGGAGTTGGGGCAGGCTGCAACAACGTTGGTGCACAGTGACACAACTCAAAATTCAGAGTTGGTGCATAAAGCCACAACGATGGTGCAAGATGCACCAAGTCAAACGACCGATACCTTATATAAAGATAATATAAACATAAACAATAATATAGAAATTAATAAAAGAAAAAACGCAGGTTCGAAGACCTCGAACTCCGAACAAACCGTAAAGACTTCTTCGAAGTCCAAAAAAGAAAAAAGTTCCGCGCAAAAAGAAAAGCACACTGGGAGGTCAAAATTGGACCTCGAAAGGTGGCTCGCTACGGTGGATGAGCCTTGGCAGGGACTGATGCGGCAGTGGCTTGAGTACAAGATCCTGCGTAGGGAACGGTACAAGACCGAGCTCGGAGTGCGCAAATGTCTCACCCTGCTGCAGAACCTCTCAGAGGGCAATCCCAAGGTGGCCCAGATGATTATCGACCAGAGCATCGCATCGAACTACGCAGGTCTCTTCCCACTCAAACGTGGCTACGGCCAGATCCCGACTCCGCATGGAGGAGGTGGAAGCGCGGCGTCCCGCACAGAGACTCCACAGTACGGCCAGCGTATCGGGCAGATCACCCAGCCGGAGGATGAGGCCAAGCGGCAGCGCCTGCTTGAGAGGTTCCGCGAGACGATTTACGATCCGGACAAAGAGAAGAACAAACAATAAAAGCATATACACAGTATGGGACAGATTATGACAATCAGCCAGCTCGTGACGAAGATGATCCAAGAGAAAGCCATCGATGAGAGGGTGCCTTGGAATTGGAGCTGGGGCGACAAGACGACCTGCAAGGCGTTCTTCATCGACATCTTCACCAATGTGGACGGGAC
>JBJDXP010000108.1:0-43993 GCA_051866735.1 Candidatus Limivicinus sp. | reverse complement strand
GAACGGAGGGCGGCCCATGTACAAGCCGTTGGCAGACGAGATAAGACCCAAATCCTTGGACGATGTGGTGGGCCAGCGCCATATTCTGGGCCGGGACGGGATGCTGCGCCGCATTGTGGAGAGCGGGCAGATCCCCAACATGATCTTCTACGGCCCCTCCGGCACCGGCAAGACCACCGTGGCCCGCATTATCGCCGAGCGCACCAACCGCACCTTGCGAAAGCTCAACGCCACCACCGCCGGCATTGCCGATATCAAGCAGATCATCGCCGAGCTTGACACCATGCTGACCCCCGGCGGCGTGCTGCTCTATCTGGACGAGATCCAGTATTTCAACAAAAAACAGCAGCAATCCCTGCTGGAATTTATCGAGGACGGGCGGATCACCCTCATTGCCTCCACCACGGAAAACCCCTATTTCTGCGTGTTCAACGCCATTCTCAGCCGCTCCACGGTGTTTGAGTTCAAGCCTGTCACGGCGAAGGAGGCGGAGAGCGCGGTTCAGCGGGCCATCGACATTATGAATGCCCGGCGGGAGAGCCCTCTCAGCCTTGAGCCGGGGGTGCTGCGGCACATCGCCGCCTCCTGCGGCGGGGACGTGCGAAAAGCCATGAACTCCGTGGAGCTGCTGTTTTCCGCCGCGGGAGACAAGGGCAGCATCAGCCTGGCCGACGCCAAGGCCATCTCCCAGCGCAGCGCCATGCGCTATGACCGGGACGGGGACGACCATTTTGACATCCTCTCCGCACTGATGAAATCTCTTCGCGGCTCGGACCCGGACGCCGCCATGCACTACCTGGCAAGGCTGCTGGAGGTGGGGGATCTTGTGGGCGCCTGCCGCCGCATTCTCTGCTCCGCCAGCGAGGACATCGGCCTTGCCTATCCCCAGGCCGTGCCCATCGTGAAGGCCTGTGTGGATTCCGCTCTGCAATTGGGCCTTCCGGAGGCCAGGCTCCCCCTGGCGGAGGCCTGCCTGCTGCTGGCCACCGCGCCCAAATCCAACTCCGCCTGCATGGCCATCGACCGGGCTCTGGCCGATGTGCGCTCCGGCCGCACCGGCAGCATCCCCAGAGAGCTGCAGAACGTCCACGCCGACGGCACCGGCTTTGAGCGGGAGCAGGGCTACAAATATCCCCACGATTTCAACGGCCACTGGGTGAAGCAGCAGTATCTGCCCGACGAGATCAGGAACGCAAAATACTATGAATACGGCGACAACAAGACCGAACAGGCCGCCAAGCGCTACTGGGACGAGGTGAAAAAGTAATGGACATTCAGGTTGGAGACATCCTCACCATGAAAAAAGCCCACCCCTGCGGCAGCAAGCAGTGGCAGGTGCTGCGCATCGGGGCGGACTTCAAGCTGCGCTGCTGCGGCTGCGGCCACGAGGTCATGGGCCCCCGGTCGAAATTTGAAAAGAATGTGCGGCAAGTGCAGCGATGAACTATGTCTATATGCTCCGCTGCCGGGACGGCAGCCTGTACACCGGCTGGACCAACGACCTGGAAAAGCGGCTGAAAGCCCACAATAGCGGCGTCGCCTCCAAATACACCCGGGCCAGACTTCCGGCAGAGCTGGTATATTTCGAGGAGTGCGAAAGCAAAGAGGCCGCCATGAGCCGGGAATGGCACATCAAACGGCTTACCAGAGAAGAAAAACTGAAGTTGATTGATAATGTGTCATCCTGAGCACAGCGAAGGATCCCGTAAACAGAAGGTCAATGCTCTGTCTGCGGGATCCTTCGTCGCGTCGCTCCTCAGGATGACTTTTTGTTATATCAGCTTTTCCAGCTGGTCCAGCTCCTCGTCGGTGGTGGCCCAGCTGGTGCAGAAGCGGGCCACGGTGTGCTTATCGTCCGGCTTTTCCCAGACCGTAAAGCGCACATGCTGCCGCAGCTCCTCCGCTTTTTCGTTACGCAGGACGATAAACTGCTGATTGGTGGGGGAGTCCAGATAAAAGGCATAGCCCCGCTGCCGGAACATCTCTTTCAGCCGCTCCGCCTTTTCTATGGCATGACTGCCGATGGCAAAATACAGCCCGTCGGTAAACAGCGCGTCAAACTGCACGCCCAGCAGCCGCCCCTTGGCCAGCATGGCCCCCCGCTGCTTGATGAGCGTAGGGAAATGTGCAGGGGCATTTTTGTGGGTGAACACCAGGGCCTCGCCGCAGAGGGCGCCCACCTTGGTGCCGCCAATGTAGAATACGTCACACAGACGGGCAATATCTTCCAGGCGCAGGTCTGTTTCCCGGCTCATCAGGCCGTAGCCCAGCCGGGCCCCGTCCAGAAACAGGGGCAGAGCATAGCGGCGGCAGACCTGGGACAGGTTCTCCAGCTCCGCCTTGCTGTACAAAGTCCCGTATTCCGTGGGGTGGGAGATGTAGACCATACCGGGAAAGACCATGTGCTCATGGCTCTCGTCGGCGTAAAAGCTTTTGATCCAGGCCTCCAGCTCAGCCGGGTCGATTTTGCCCTCGTGCTGGGGCAGGGTCAGCACCTTGTGGCCGGAATACTCGATCGCTCCGGCCTCGTGGCCGTTCACATGGCCGCTGACGGCGGAGAGCACCCCCTCATAGGAGCGGAGCAGGGAAGAGATCACCACCTGATTGGTCTGAGTGCCGCCGGAGATGAAGTAGACCTCCGCCTCCGGGCAGGCGCAGGCCGCACGGATCTTCTCCGCCGCGCTGCGGCAGAAATCGTCGTTGCCGTAGCCCGGCTCTTTGATCAGATTGGTGTCCATTAAGGCCTTGAGCACCAGCGGATGGGCCCCGGCGTTGTAGTCGTTTTCAAATGAGAGCATAGCTCGCCTCCTGGTTTTTTTCACATTATATCTCCCACACCGCCCGGTGTAAAGGGACAGGAAGATTCCAGCGCGAATTTAACATTTTTCCATTGAGCAAAAGTGTTGAAATCGCAACAGGTAAAACCCGGCGCAGACGGTACAATGAGCAAGACAGCAAAAGAAAGGAGCCTGACAACATGTTCAGAAGGATAATTAAAATAGATGAGGAAAAATGCAGCGGCTGCGGACTGTGCGTCCGGGCCTGCCATGAGGGCGCCATCGGCCTGGTAAATGGCAAGGCCAAACTCATGCGGGAGGATTACTGTGACGGCCTGGGCGACTGTCTGCCCGCCTGCCCGGAAAACGCCATCTCCTTTGAGGAGCGGGAGGCCCCGGCCTATAACGAGGCGGCGGTGCTGGCCGCGAAGAAAAACGCCGGGAACACCGGCTGCCCGGGAGCCGCAGTTAAGGCTATCGCCCGGAACATGCCGGAGCCTGCCGCAGCGCCTGCGGCAAGCTGTCTGCGCCAGTGGCCCGTACAGATCAAGCTTGTGCCGGTCAACGCCCCCTTCTTTAGCGGGGCCGATCTGCTGATTGCGGCGGACTGCACGGCCTATGCTTACGGAAGCTTCCACCAGGACTTTATCCGGGGCCGCGTCTGCCTGATCGGCTGTCCCAAGCTGGACCAGACGGACTACGCGGAAAAGCTGGCGGAGATCTTTGCCGCCAACGACATCAAAAGCATCACCCTGGCCCGGATGCAGGTCCCCTGCTGCGGCGGTCTGGAAAAGGCTGTGATGCGCGCCCTCCTGGCCAGCGGCAAATCCATCCCCTGTGAGGTGAAGGTCATCTCTGCCGACGGGAAAATCATAAACTAAGCCTTTACTACCCTGTTGACAGATGTTTGCTTATCGTGTATAATCCTTTTGTCCTATTTTTTTAGTAGGAATTGATTTCGTTCGGAGCGGTTTATGGTTTACCTGATTCGCCGATGTTCCTCCTGCCGCATAAACTATATACGACAGGAAGGGATAAGAGGATGTTTAACAACTTAAAAGAAATCGTTCAGGCCTATAAGTCCAGGGACCCGGCTGCCCGCAGCGCCCTTGAGATTCTGCTGCTGTACCCCGGCGTGAGAGCCGTGAGGAGCCACAGGAAAGCCCACTGGTGTTATGAGCATGGGCTGAAATTTATGGCCCGGCTGATCTCCCAGCGCAGCCGCCACCGCACCGGTATTGAGATCCACCCCGGCGCGAAGATCGGCAAACGGCTGGTCATCGACCACGGCATGGGCATCGTCATCGGCGAGACCGCCGAGATCGGCGACGACTGCCTGATCTATCATGGCGTGACCCTGGGCGGCACCGGCAAGGACGTGGGCAAGCGCCACCCCACCATCGGAAACAACGTGCTGATCGGCACGGGCGCAAAGGTTCTGGGCCCCTTTAAAGTGGGGGACAACAGCCGCATTGCCGCAAACTCCGTGGTGTTGAGCGAGATCCCGCCCAACAGCACCGCCGTGGGCGTACCGGCCCGGGTGGTGAAGGTCGATGGGCGCAAGGTCAACTATGTGGGCGAGGTGGACCAGATCAGCGTTGCCGACCCGGTCAGCTCCGAGCTTGCCGCCATCCGCAGAGCCCTGGGCGAGATCAGCGAAAAGCTGGATAACCTCAATTGATTATGTTTATTTGTTGAAAAAGCCTGTATCAAAAGTGCGGTGTTCATAAGACAGTGAACAGTCACAGCAGTTTGCTCTGCCGTGGCTGTTCTTGTGTTTCATCTGGTTATGAGATCACATAGAGCAAAACAAATCTACAAATCGGAATTTGTTTTCGGCTTGAGTACAGGAAATGATGAGGGTGACGTCTACAGCCCAAGGCTCCCTCTGATGAGGGAGCTTAAGTGAGGCTCGAAATCTTCGATTTCGCTAAGCCGAACTTACGCCTGTGGTGGTCGAGCGAAGCTGACTGAGGGAGAGACACCTGACGGTCGGATCAATATCTTCGCATACACCACCAGCCTTTCTTATCTCTCCCTCCGTCAAAAATCAAAGATTTTTGACACCTCCCTCGTCAGAGGGAGGCTTTGGTTCGGCGCAAATTCGTAACGCCCCGGTAAATTCCGATTTGTCAAACTGTTCATCTTCTTGAATTATATTATCCTATCCGGATTATGCCCTCCGCGGCAAGCTCATTTTCGCCCTCTTCGATCCGGAGATCCCGCTGGGTCAGCACGGTAAAGTCCGTGTTCTCCCGGATCCAGTTCATGGTGTTTTCCTCGTCCAGGCACAGCGTTTCGTATACATAGCTCCATTTCTGGTTCTCGCCTGTGCCGGTGACAAATTCCAGGTTGAGCTCAATATTGGACACCGTGTCCAGATACCCGTCGCTGTCTCCGATCCAGTACCTGCCGGCCGTGCCCGCCTCCAGATCCTTCAGAAGGCACTGGTACAGGGCGAAGGCCTGCTCGTCGGTCAGGCTCAGGCTCTCCCCCTGGTAATTGCCATTCTCATCACGGTAGCTCGCATAGATGTCCCCGTAACTCACATTGGTTACCGTCACCGGGAAGGAGGGCACAATGCGGCTTGCCCGGGCCTCAGTCACATTCTCCAGCGCCTCATACCGGCGGATGTCCGAATCCGGCTCGTTCAGCGTCTCCTGGTCGTACCGGACCGGGTATTCCCGGTCCACGATTTTTCCGTTTTTCAGGGTGTACTGGATGGTGACGGTAAAGCGCTCATCCGCGCTCTCGTTTTCCGCCTTGTTGTCCACAAAGCGCTGGTGCAGCGCCGTAAGGGCCTGAAGGTTCTCCTCTTCCGTCAGATAGGTGCCGTTTTGCATAAGCCACGCATAGGACACCTGTTCCGCCTCCGGGACGCGGCGCTCATAGCCGAAGAGGTCAAACTCCCAGGCCATGGTCAGCACCGCTAAAATGAGGCAGCTGACCAGGCAGCCCTTCCACTTGCCGGGAAAGACCTTCAGGGTCTTCTGCATCAGCATCTCCGCCGCGTAGTAGCCGATCACCGCCCCCGCCAGCAGCAGAGCCAGCACCAGCAGGGCGGCCGCCATGCCGCTCACATTGCCGGGAACCAGCCAGTCATAGATCACAAAGGCCAGCACCACCGCGGTGCCGAAGGTCATGCAGTACTTGAACACCGGCTTTAGGACCGGCACTGCCACCACATCCGTGGCCCGCTCCATCTGCCGTTTGCGGTAGATCAGCAGGGCCAGCGCCGCGCTGATAAGCCCGGCAGCGCAGTAGATCCCCAGAGCGCCCAGACCGCTCACCTGGTAGGCGTTTGCCACCTGCCGCAGGACGCCATCGGCGTCTACATAGCTTACCGCATCCACATCCAGAAAATGGAGCAGCTGTATGATGGGCGAGAGGATAATCAGCGAACAGCTTGAAGCGTTCATGCCATAGACAAAAGTGCTGAGCAAATACCGGACCGCTCTCTCCGCCACATAGACCGTCAGGTTCAGCACCAGATACAGCACCGGCAGCACCACCAGGTTGCCGGTGAGCACGGCGCAGAACACCGCAAAGCCGTAAAAGCTGACATTGCCCATAACCGCCATGGCCAGCCACAGCAGCAGGGTTTTGAAATACACCAGCCTTCCGCCGTAAAACAGGGCGGTGATGAGCATCACCAGCACATCGGCGGTAAGCATCGGCACAAGGCCGGTGAGAAAAGCGGTAATAAACATAGTCTCCCGCCGGATGGGCAGCATATTCATCATGCCGCAGCTTTTGGTGGAATAGAGGTAGCTGAACATGGCCATGGCCGAGAGCACCCCCACCACCATGGAGATATACACCACGTTCACGCCGGTGCTCAGAAGGGTGTAGTTCAGCATCTCGCCCGTGGCCAGACGGTCCACCTTGCCGGACAGTGCCACGGGCGTCACCAGCAGAAGCAGCACAAAATAGCCGGCCCACAGCGGCCAGTAGCGCTTCAGCAGGTTCAGGGACACGCCCTTATTATATAATGATATCTTTGACTTCATGGTCAGCACCTCCCAGCTCGTAAATGAAGATCTCCTCCAGGTTCAGCGGGACCACATCTAAAAACAGGGGCCCTGCGGCGGAGAGTTTGGCCGTCAGCTCCTCCGCGCTGCCCCGCAAAATCAGCTGTTGCAAGCGGCCGGTGGAGGAGCTGTGCAAAATCTCCAGCCCCTCCGGCAGCCTGCCGCCGTCGGCAAAGGCCAGCTGGATCTTCACGATGTTGTCCTGAAGGGCGGAAAGGCTCCGCTCCACCAGCATTCTGCCGTGGTTCATGATGCCCACATGGTCGCACACATCCTCCAGCTCCCGCAGGTTGTGGGAGGAGACCAGCACGGTGGTGCCGTTCTCCGCCACGTCCGAGAGCAGCGCGCTCCAGACCTGCCGGCGCATCACCGGGTCCAGACCGTCCACCGGCTCGTCCAGGATCACCACCTCCGGGCACTGGGACATGGCCAGCCAGAAGGCCGCCTGTTTCTGCATGCCCTTGCTCAGCTTACGCATGGGCTGTTTCCTGTCTAAGTTAAACAGCCCCGCCAGCTTTTCAAAGCGCTCCGGGCTGAAGCGGGGGTACACGCTGCGATAAAACTTCATCATGTCGTTGATGGTGGCCTGGGTATAATAGAAGATGTCGTCGGGTATGTAGGCAATGCGGCCCTTGATCCCCGGGTTTTCATACACCGGCTGTCCGTCGATCAGCACCTCGCCGGAATCCTGCCGGTAGATCCCCGCCAGGTGGCGGATGACCGTGGATTTGCCCGCGCCGTTGGGCCCTACCAGGCCGTATACCGCGCCTTTGGGCACATGGATATCCAGCCCGTCCAGAGCCCGGAAGCCGTCAAAGGTCTTTATCAGCTTATTTACCTGGATCATTGCTCGTTTCCTCCTCTCAGGAGCGCTATAAGCTCCCCGTCCGTCACGCCCATGAGCCGCAGCTCCTTGACAAGGGCGTTGAATTTCTCCAGCAGCTCCGCCTTTCTCTGCTCCACGGCGGCGTCCGTCTTGCTGACAAAGCTGCCCCGGCCGGGGACGGAGCAGATATAGCCCTCTGTCTCCAGCTCCCGGTAGGCCCGCTGTATGGTATTGGGGTTGATGGTGAGCTGGGCGGCCAGCTCACGCACCGAGGGCATCTTATATCCTGCCGGCAAGACGCCGGAGAGGATCAGCTGCCGGAAGCTGTCCCGCACCTGCTCATAGATGGGCCGCGGGTCCCGGAAATTGATATTGATCACCTTAACACCTCCGTGTTAACTGTATTATTTATGTTAGTACGGTTAGTATACACAGCTGTCCCTGCTTTGTCAAGCCTGTATTCCCTTTCAATTTTTTAAGTTTCTCTTTTAAAATTCACCGCATTACATTGACAAAGCAGATGGAACAAAGTATAATCACCCGGTAAACGGAGAAACGGAGAGAGAGAACATGCTTTCAGACAATATCGGCCGGGAGGGCAGCCGCCTGACTTTTGCCGGCCACGATGTGGCGCGCCTTGCGGAACAATACGGCACGCCCCTTTACCTGATGGACGAAGGGCGCATACGGCGCAACTGCCGCATGTACCTTCAGGCCTTCCGCAGCAGCTTCGGCGGGGATTCCCTGCCCCTGTACGCCAGCAAGGCGGCGTCCTTCAAACAGATGTACCGCATCATGGCCCAGGAGGGCATGGGTGTGGACACGGTCTCCGCCGGGGAGATCTTCACCGCCCTCAGCGCCGGCTTTCCGCCGGAGCGCATTGTTTTTCACGGCAATGCCAAGACAGACAGCGACATCCGCTACGCCGTCCGCGCCGGCGTGGGCGTTTTCGTGGTGGACAACGAGGAGGAGCTGTTGGCGCTGAACCGGGAGGCCGGGCAGCAGGGCATAAAGCAGAAGGTGCTGCTGCGCATCACGCCGGGCATTGATCCCCACACCTACGACGCGGTGAACACCGGCATGGTGGATTCCAAGTTCGGTGTGGCAGTGGAGACCGGCCAGGCAAAGGACTTTATCGCCCAGGCCATCGGCCTGGAAAACCTTCAGGTCCGGGGCGTACACTGCCATGTGGGCTCCCAGGTCTTTGAGGAGGACGTTTTCCAGCGCACTGTGGATATCATGGTCCGCTTCATGGCGCAGATCCGGGACGAGCTGGGCTATACGCTGCAGGAGCTGAATCTGGGCGGCGGCTACGGCACCCGCTATCTGGAGAGCGAGAAGGAGCCGGACATCCCGGCCCGCATTGCCGAGGTGGCCCAGCGGCTGCGGGAGCAGTGCGAAAAGTACGCCTTTCCCCTGCCCCGGGTGCTGATGGAGCCGGGGCGGAGCATCGTGGCGGACGCGGGCATGACCTTGTACACCGTCAGCTCCGTCAAGCGCATCCCCGGCTACAAGCGCTATGTGGCCGTGGACGGCGGCATGAGCGACAACCCCCGCTACGCCCTGTACGGCTCCCGGTACACCGTGTACCACGCGGAAAAGGACGGCGGCAAAGAGGCGGTCTTTGATCTGGTGGGCCGCTGCTGCGAAAGCGGCGATATCATCCAGCCGGCGGTTTCCCTGCCGGAGGACACCTGCCGGGGCGAACATATCGCCGTGTGCACCACCGGGGCCTACAACTACTCCATGGCCTCCAACTATAACCGCGTCCCCCGCCCGCCGGTGCTGATGCTGACTGAGGAGAGCGAGTACCTGGCCGTAAAGCGGGAGAGTTTTGAAGGCCTCTGTGCTTTGGATGTATAAAAAAAGAATTGTCATTCCGGGGGCCGCCTCCCCCGGTCGGGGGTAGGAACAGTGAATAGTGAAGAGTGAAGAAGTGAGGTGACCGCAAAGCGGCCGGATTAAAATTTGTCGCCCCAGGCGACACCACACCTATTCACTTTTCACGATCCCCCTACCTTTGACTGCCCCTCAGTCACGGCTTTGCCGTGACCACCACAGGCGTAAGTTTGGCTTAGCGAAATCGAATATTTCGAGCCTCACTTAAGCTCCCCTGACAAGGGGAGCCTTTTTGCGTAAGCGAAAAATCACTGTCATTCTGAGGAGTGAAACAACGAAGAATCCCGTATTCAGAAGGTTCAACTTCTGTTTACGGGATTCTTCGCTTCGCTCAGAATGACAGAGGGGAATGGGGAAGGCATCTGCCGCGCCCTTCAAGCCTCCCCTAACAGGGGAGGTGCCGAACGCAGTGAGGCGGAGGGGTTTGCCTCATCGCGGCCTTTGACTACCCCTCAGTCTGCCCTCCGGGCAGCCAGCTCCCCTGACAAGGGGAGCCTTTTTTCGGGCGCATCGTGATGCGCCCCTACGACCGTACCCCAAAACCCATTCGTAGGGGCGATTCATGAATCGCCCGCCTGTGGCAGCGAAAAATTACTGTCATTCTGAGGAGTGAAACGACGAAGAATCCCGTATTCAGAAGGTTCTGCTTCTGTTTACGGGATTCTTCGTGTCAGAATGACATTTATTACTTATATGACATTCAGCCCGGTCAGGTAACGGCGCATCATGTCGTAGACATGGTTTCCGGCCATGCGGCGGATGAAGCTGCGGGTGCGGAAAGTGCCCATGTGCAGTTCCTTGACCCAGGTCTGCTCCGCTGTGGCCAGGGAGACAAACACCGTGCCCACCTCGTGTACGCCGTCCCCGTCAGGGCCGGCGAGGCCGGTGACGCCTACGCCGATGTCGCTGCCCAGCAAAGTGCGCACACGCTCGGCCATCTCCTTTGCCACCTCATAGCTGACAGCGCCCTTTTCCCCGATCAGGGCCGGGTCAATGCCCAGAAGCTTTGCCTTGGCTTCGTTGGTGTAAGTCACCACGCCGCCCAGGAAAAACTCGCTGGCGCCGGGGATCTCGGTGAAGCGGCCGGCAATGTCGCCGCCGGTGCAGCTCTCCGCCGCGGAAAAGCGCATGTGCTTTTCCCGCAGCAGGCCGATCACCGCCTCTTCCACGCACTCCACGTCCATGCCGTATACATATTCGCCCAGCTTTTCTTTCACATGGGCGATAACAGGCTCCAGCATCTCCTCCGCCTCTTCCCGGGTCTCCGCCTTGGCGGTCACCTGCAGAAGGCAGTCGCACTCCTTGGCGTAGGGGGCCATGGAGGGATTGGTCATGGCGTTCATCTCGTCCCGGAACATCTGGTCCACCGTGCTCTCCCCCAGGCCGAAAATGCGCAGGGAATGGGAGACGATCTCCCCGTCGGCAAACTTTTGCAGATAGGGGATGACGCAGGCGCGGAACATGGCGTTGCACTCCTTGGGCGGGCCGGGGAGCATGATGACCGTTTTCCCGTCCTTTTCAAAGGCGCAGCCCGGGGCGGTGCCCCATTCGTTGTGAAATACCGTGCAGCCCTCCGGCAGCATGGCCTGCTGGAAGTTGTTGGGGGTGAACATTTTTCCGGTCTGGATATACTCGTACAGGCCCTGATACTCCGCCTCGTTCCGTACCAGCTCCAGGCCGAAGGCTCTGGCCAGGATCTGCTTGGTCAGATCGTCGCAGGTGGGGCCCAGGCCGCCGGTGGTGATGATGATATCCGCCCGCTCCTTTGCCACCTTCACGCAGTCCTCCAGCCGCTGGGGGTTGTCCCCTACCACGGTGTGATAGCGCACGTTGACGCCGATTTTGGACAGCATTTCGGAGATGTCCCGGGCGTCGGTATTGGTCACATGACCCAAGAGCAGCTCTGTACCCACGGAAAGTATTTCCGTATCGTATGCTTTACTCATGGTCAAGCCTGATCCTTTCTATACCCTTTACCGCCTCGTCCACCAAAGCGTCCATATCCAGCGCACTTTCCGCCGCTTCCACATCTTTCAGCTTGGGGTGGGTACGGGGATGCCTGGGGGTAAACACAGTGCAGCAGTCCTCATAGGGCAAAATGGAGGTCTCAAAGGTGCCGATCTTCCGGGCCAGGGTCACGATCTCCTCCTTGTCCATGCCGATGAGGGGCTGGAGCACAGGCATGTCGATGACCGCCTGGGTGGAGGCCATGGCCTCCATGGTCTGGCTGGCCACCTGGCCCAGATTTTCGCCGGTGACCACGGCCTTTGCGCCGTTGGCGTCCGCAATGCGCTTGGCAATGCGCATCATAAAGCGGCGCATGATGAGCGTAAAATACTCCTCCGGGCACTTGTCCCGGATCTCCTCCTGGATATGGGTAAAAGGCACCACTTCAAGGGTCATTCTGCCGCAGTATTCGGTGAGTTGGCGCCCTAAGTCCACCACCTTGTCCTTTGCCTGCTGGGAGGTGTAGGGGAAGGAGAAGAAGTGCACCGGGATCAGGCGCACGCCCCGCTTTGCGATCATATAGGTGGACACCGGGCTGTCGATACCGCCGGAGAGCAGCGTCACCGCCACGCCGTTGGAGCCCACGGGCATTCCGCCTGCGCCGGGCACGGGGGTGGCGTGGACATAGGCGGCCAGGTCCCGGACCTCCAGATGGACGGTGAGCTCCGGCTCATGCACATCCACCTGCACATTGGGATAGGCCTCCGCCAGCAGGCCGCCCACATACTGGCTCAGCTCAATGCTGGTCATGGGGAAGCTCTTGTCACTGCGCTTGGACTCCACCTTGAAGCTTCTGACCCGCTCCATGTCCTCACGGAGATATTCTATGGCAAGGGCGGCAATGGCGTCCTTGTCCTTTTCACAGGCGGCGGCCCGGCTCAGTTTAATGACGCCGAAGACCTTTTTCAGCGCCTCGAAGGCGGTGTCCATGTCCGCGCCGTCCTCCTCCGCTTCCACATACACCGTGGACTGGAGGCAGTAGACCCGGAACTTGCCGATAGGCTCCAGCCTGCGGCGCACATTGCTCATCAGCTTCTGTTCAAAGGATTTCCGGTTGAGACCCTTGAGCACGATCTCGCCCAGCTTGAGTAATATAATGTCGTTCATCTGTCGTTCTCCCTGAAATCGTAGGTTCTGTACTGTATGGCCTCGGCGATGTGGGACACGCCGATGTCCTTTTCCCCCTCCAGGTCCGCGATGGTGCGGGCCACGCGGAGGATGCGGTCATAGCTCCGGGCGGAGAGGCCCATGGCGTCAAAGGCGTCGTGCATCAGCTCCTCGCACTCCGGCGACAGGGCACAGAAGTCCCGCAGTTCCCGGCTGCCGATATGGGCGTTGCACATGCTGCCGTCGTCCTGATAGCGCCTGCGCTGTATGCTTCGGGCCGCGTCCACCCGCTTTTTGATCTCCCCGGAGCTCTCCGCCGGGGCGCGGCGCTTCAGCTCCTCAAAGTCCAGGGCCGGGACCTCCACAATAATGTCGATCCTGTCCAGCAGCGGGCCGGAGATCCGGCTGTGATAGCGGCGGATATCCCGCTCCGAGCAGCGGCAGCGGCCGGAGGGGTGGCCGTACCAGCCGCACTTGCAGGGGTTCATGGCGCAGACCAGCATAAAGCGGCTGGGAAAGGTCACGGTCCCCGAAACACGGGACACGGTGACTTCCCCGTCCTCCAAAGGCTGGCGCAGCACCTCCAGGGCGTCGTTTCGAAATTCGGGCAGCTCGTCCAGAAACAGTACGCCGTTATGGGCCAGGCTGATCTCCCCGGGCCGGGGCGTGCTGCCGCCGCCGGAAAGGCCAATGGCGGACACCGTGTGGTGGGGCGCACGGAAGGGCCGCAGAGATACGATGGGGTGGGTGCGGCTGGTCAGCCCCGCCACCGAATGGATCTCCGTGGACTGGATCATCTCCTCCCGGCTCATGTCCGGCAGGATGGTGGGCAGGCGCTTTGCCATCATGGATTTGCCCGCCCCCGGTGGGCCTACAATTAAAATATTATGCCCGCCCGCGGCGGCGATCTCAAAGGCGCGCTTTACGTTTTCCTGGCCCTTCACGTCGGAAAAATCCGGCATGCCGGGGGCAAAGCGCTCCGGCTCAGGCTGCTCTGCCGGCGGGATGCTGATCTCGCCCCGCAGGTGCTTGATGAGCTGCTCTACATTTTCCACCGGGAAAACGGAGATATCCTGGGCGAAGGCGGCCTCATCCGCGTTGTCCGCCGGGACAAAGAGCCGCTTTACCCCCTGGCGCATGGCGGCAATGGCCATGGGCAGTGCGCCGGCCACCGGGCGAAGCTCTCCGGTGAGGGACAGCTCCCCGATAAAGGCGCAGTCCTCCCCCGGCCGTTCAATGTCGCCGGTGGCGGACAAAATGCCGATCAGGATGGGCAGGTCATAGACCGTGCCCGCCTTTTTCTTGTCCGCCGGGGCCAGATTCACCGTCATGCGGCTGACGGGAAAGCGGTATCCGTTGTTTTTAATGGCGGCCCGGACGCGCTCCCGCGCCTCCTTTACCGCAGCGTCGGGCAGGCCCACGATCTCAAAACCGGGCAGGCCGTTGGAGATATACACCTCCACGGCCACCATATAGCCGCCCACGCCGCTGACGCCCATACTTTTCACGCTGGAAAACATAGCGTCCTCCTGTCAGTTGAACAGGGGCGGCAAAGCCACCGCCCCTGTAAATGTTTTATTCCTCGGTCTCTCCCACCAGAGCAATATGAAGCTCGTCCAGCTGCTTCTGTTCAACAGTGGAGGGTGCGCCCATCATCACGTCCTGGGCGTTCTTGTTCATGGGGAAGGCAATGACCTCGCGGATGCTCTCCTCGCCGGAGAGGAGCATGACCATGCGGTCCACGCCCGGGGCGATGCCCGCGTGAGGGGGAGCGCCGTAGCAGAAGGCGTTGTACATGGCGGGGAACTTTTTCTTCACGTCCTCCTCGCCCAGACGCACCATCTCAAAGGCCTTGATCATGATCTCCGGGTCGTGGTTACGCACCGCGCCGGAGGACAGCTCCACGCCGTTGCACACCAGGTCGTACTGGTCGGCGGTGATGGTCAGGGGGTCGATCTCGCCCCGCTCGGCCTTCAGCAGCACATCCAGTCCGCCGGAGGGCATGGAGAAGGGGTTGTGGCAGAACTCCAGCTCGCCGGACTCCTCGCCGATCTCGTACATGGGGAAGTCCACGATCCAGCAGAACTCATATCTCTCCTTGTCCATATGGCCGGGAACTGCCGCGCCCAGCATCTTGCGCATGACGCCGGCGGTCTTTTGGGCCGTGCCCTTGTCCCCTGCGGCCACGCCCACAAGGCAGCCGGGCTTCAGGTTCAAAGCGCTGACAATGCTGTCCTTCCGGTCGGCCAGGAACTTTGCCACGCCGCCGGCCAGCTCGCCCTTTTCGTCCACCTTGAACCAGAAGGGTTTGGTACCGGCCTGCACTTCCACATCGGCGCAGAGCTTGTCGATATTCTTTCTGGTCATGTCGCAGTCGGTGACCACGATGGCTTTCACGGTGTTGCCGGGGGCAAAGGGCCCAAATTCGGTGCCCTGCACCAGAGCGGTGATGTCCTCCACCACCAGGTCGATGCGCAGATCCGGCTTATCGGAGCCGTATTTCTCCATGGCCTCCAGATAGGGGATGCGCTTAAAGGGGGCGGAGGAGGCGATATCATAGGTGCCGTACTTGGCAAAGATGGGGGGCAGCACGTCCTCTAAAACGGCAAAGACGTCGTCCTGGGTGGCGAAGGCCATCTCCATATCCAGCTGGTAAAACTCGCCGGGGGAACGGTCGCCTCTGGCGTCCTCGTCCCGGAAGCAGGGGGCGATCTGGAAATAGCGGTCAAAGCCGGCGGTCATCAGCAGCTGCTTGAACTGCTGGGGCGCCTGGGGCAGGGCATAGAACTTGCCGGGGTGCTTTCTGGCCGGGACCAGATAGTCTCTTGCGCCCTCGGGGGAGGAGGCGGTCAGGATGGGCGTGGTGATCTCCAAAAAGCCGTGGTCCGTCATGGCCTGGCGCAGGGCGGCGATCACGTTGCAGCGCAGGATGATGTTCTGCTTAACGGCAGGATTTCTCAGGTCCAGATAGCGGTATTTCAGGCGCTGGGTCTCATCCGCCTCACGGCTGCGGTTGATTTCAAAGGGCAGCTCATTGTAGCGGCATTTGCCCAGAACCTCGATCTTCTCGGGAACGACCTCAATGTCGCCGGTGGGGAGCTTGGGGTTTTTGCTGGCGCGCTCGCGCACCACGCCCTCCACGGAGATGGTGGACTCCTTGTTGATGGACTTGACGATGCCCATCATCTCGGCATTTTCCACTACCACCTGGGTGGTGCCGTAGAAATCGCGGACGACCACGAAGGCGAAGTTGCTGCCCACCTCGCGGACATTCTCCATCCAGCCGACAATTTTTACTTTTTCTCCCACATTCTCCATGCGGAGCTCATTGCAGGTATGGGTACGGGACTGAAACATATTTATCCTCTTTTCTCTTTCAAAAAATAGGGATCACTCTTTAATCACGGCGCTCTCGTTGCGCTTTTCCACGGCTTCGCGGATAAACTCCGCCGCCTGAGCCGGGGAGAGCTTGATCTGCTCGCCGCTGCGCATATCCTTCACGGAGAGGACGCCCTCGCTGATCTCGTCCTCGCCCACCAGGGCCACGAAAGGCACGCCCAGCTTGTCGGCATAGCTCATTTTGGCCTTGAATTTTTTCTTTTCGCCGTAGAGCTGGGTGCGGACGCCGCCGGTGCGGAGGGCTGTGGCAGCGGAGACGGCAAAGCCCAGATCCTCGGTCATGGGGATGACCAGCGCGTCGCAGGGAGCGGAGACGAAGTCGTCGGACAGCAGATCCTGCTCGGAGAGCACATAAAACAGCCGGGTCAGGCCGATAGATATGCCCACACCGGGCAGCTGCTTGTCGGTATAGTACTCCGCCAGGTTGTCATAGCGGCCGCCGGAGCAGACAGAGCCGATCTCCGGGTGCTCGGTCATGATGGTCTCGTATACGGTGCCGGTGTAGTAGTCCAGGCCCCGGGCGATGGTCAGGTCGATAGCGAAGTTCTCCTCGGGCACGCCGAATTCGCCCAGGTAGCGGGTGACGGCGATCAGCTCGTCCAGGCCCTGGTCGAAGGTCTCGTCCATGCCCCGGTAATACTCCAGCCGGGCGATGACTTCGGCGTTAGACCCGCAGATGGCCATGAAGTCCAGCACGTTTTCTGCCTTGCAGGGCAGCATTTTCACCTCGTCGATCAGAAGCTGGCGCACCTTTTCCGCGCCGATCTTGTCCAGCTTGTCCACGGTGCGCATGATCTCCCCGGCCTTTTCGCTCATGCCGTTCATGGCATAGAAGCCGTTGAGGATCTTACGGTTGTTCACCCGGATCTTGAACTTGGTGATGCCCAGCTTGGTGAAGGTGTTATAGATGACGGCGGGGATCTCCGCCTCGTTGATGATATCCAGCTTCCCGTCGCCGATGATGTCGATATCCGCCTGGTAAAATTCCCGGAAGCGGCCTCTCTGGGCCCGCTCGCCCCGGTAGACCTTGCCGATCTGGTAGCGGCGGAAGGGGAAGCTCAGCTCGCTGTAATGGGCGGCCACATATTTTGCCAGGGGTACAGTCAGGTCAAAGCGCAGAGCCAGGTCGCTGTCGCCCTTGGTAAAGCGGTAGATCTGTTTTTCCGTCTCGCCGCCGCCCTTGGCCAGCAGCACCTCCGCCGATTCAATGACCGGCGTGTCCAGCGGCGTAAAGCCGTAGACCGAATAGCTGCGGCGCAGGACCTCCATCATGCGCTCCATCTTCATCTGCTGGCGCGGCAGAAGCTCCATAAAGCCTGACAGCGTGCGTGGTGATACCTTTGCCATAGATAGATTCCTCTCCATTATAATTGGCGCGGCATGAAAATGCCGCGCCGAGTTGTTAACTTTCCGGCATTTTATCTCTTCTGGGGGTTGACGATGTTGCGCCAATCCAAATCGCCCCGGCGCAGGCCCTGAACCAGGACCTCGGCAGTGGCGGCATTGGTGGCAAAGGGGATCTGATACTGGTCGCACAGACGCTCGATCTTGTTGATGTCGTCAAAGCCTTTGGGGTTTGCAGGGTCGCAGAAGAACAGCACCAGGTCGATCTCGTTGAAAGAGATGCGGGCGCCGATCTGCTGTGCGCCGCCCTGGTCCGCGTGGAGGTAGAGGGTGATGGGCAGGCCCGTTGCCTCTGACACAAGCTTTCCGGTAACATGGGTGGCGCAAAGGGAGTGCTCAGCCAGGATTCCGCAGTATGCGATGCAGAACTGCACCATCAGCTCTTTTTTTCTGTCGTGTGCCATCAATGCAATATTCATACTCTTCCCCGTTTCTTATATTGTGAAATAATTATAAACACTGGAAACCCAAACTGCAACAAAAAATTTGAATCCCTGCAATTTTTTTGCTGATTTTGATTCAAAACAGCACAAACTGGCGGCTTTGTTGGTTTTCTGCCTTACTTCAGCAGGGACATCTCGCCCTCAGAGGAGTCGCTGTAGCTCTTGATGTTGAAATACACATCCAGGATCTGGCGGGCCATGAAAGCGCAGTTTGCGCCGGCCTTGCCGCGCTCCACCACGATGGCCACAGCCACCTCGGGGTCGTCAAAGGGGGCGTAGCAGATGAAGATAGCGTCGTTGACAATGTTCTCGCCCTTCTGGGCCGTACCGGTCTTGGCGGCGGTGCGCTGGGACTGGGGCAGGTCAATGAAATATTTGGCGACGCCCTCATTCTGCCAGTTGTTTGCCACCTCGAACATTCCCTCATGGACCGCGTCCCAGTTGTACTGGGCGGAGGTCACGGTACTCATGACTTCACTCTGCCGGGTAAAAACCTCTTCACTGTAATCGTAATTTCGCACAGACTTGAGAATGGACGCAGAGTGTCTTGTTCCGCTGTTGGCCACAGCGGCGCAGTATTCCGCCAGCTGCAGCGGAGAGAAAATGCTGTCCGACTGGCCGATGGCGGCCTGCAGCGTATCACCGATACGCCACTCGGTGCCGGCGTAGTCCATATGGGTGTCCTCACTGGACATGTTGCCCGTGGTCTCCACCAGTTCAATGCCTGTGGATTCGCCCAGGCCGAAGTCCCTTGCGTACTTTTCCAGATTGTCGATGCCCAGGAAGTTGCCTACGGAGTAGAAGAAGTAGTTGCAGGAGTTAAGCAGCGCGCCGGTCACATTCAGCTCGCCGTGGGTGTAGTGCTCACCAGCTATGGAACTCCAGATCCAGCATTCAGGCGCGTAGCCTTCGGAGGCGTAGCGGGTGTATACGCCTTCGCATTTGATCTGTTCTTCGGTATTGACGATGCCCTCAGACAGGGCCGCGATGGCGGTGCAGGGCTTGAATACGGAGCCGGGGGCGTAGGCACCCATCAGCGCCCGGTTGAACAGGGGCGCGTTTTCCGCCTCCATCAGGTCCGAATAGTTTTCAATGATGGTGGAGACGTCATAGGTGGGCCAGCTGGCGATGGCGAGAGGCTCGCCGGTTTTGACATTCACCACTACGGCGGCGCCGCCGGTGATCTCCCAGAAGCCGTCCTCAAAGGTCCACAGGCCCTTGGCCTCCTGCTCGCCCTTTTCGGTCATTCGCTCCTGGGTCAGAATGCGGATGCCGTTATCCAGAATACGTTCCACCTGCTCCTGCAGGACGATGTCAATGGTCAGGTAAACATGGTTGCCGGGCACCGGCTCCTCGGTATACACCGTGCTGAGGATGGTGCCGGAGGCATTGCGCGTCTCTTCCACGGTGCCGTCCTCACCGTGAAGGTAGTCCTCAAAGGCGTACTCCACGCCGTCCTTACCCACCATGGCGTCGTTGGCGTAGTCCCGCAGGGAGTATTTCTCATACTCCTCCTGGGTCATCAGGCCCACATAGCCCAGCAGATGGGCGGCATATTCCGTGCCGTATTCCCGGGCATAGGCTCTGGTGACCTCAATGCCGGCCAGCTTGTTTTCCATGATGGAGGTGATCAGCTCCATACTGGCGTCCTGGACAAACACATAGTCCGCGGTGTTGATGGAGTAGCGGACGTTGATGGAATAGCGCAGGCCCGCGATCTTGCGCATTTCCTCAGCGGAGTAGCTGTTGTCGATGTTATAGCGGGTGCGCATGTAGCTCAACAGCTCCACGGCGCTGGGATATTCGGATATGCCGGCTGCTTTGAATTCCTTCACCCTGGTCTCGTCCTTGAAATAGGCCTCCAGCATGGTACGTTGGATATCCGTCATGTTCGGGTCGTATTCAAAGGGCGGCTCCGTGGTGATGGGCAGATCGTCGGTATAGGTGTCGCCGAACTGCTCCACCATCTCGATCAACTCAAGAATGGTGGAATTCGGGTCCTCAGAGGCAAAGAGCTTGGCCGTGTCGATGGTGAGGTTGTAGCACTCCTTGTTGCTCACCAGCACACGCCCGTAACGGTCAAGGATGTTTCCTCTTGAGGCGGTGACTCTGCGTTCCTCCGTTTTTATCTCGTTGCTCTGGTTATAATACTCCTCGCCCTCGATGATCTGGAGCTTATAGAGAAACACCAGGTAGACGGCCAGCATTATAATCAGCAAAATAACGATCATGGCTACTCTGCCGGATTTGACAAGTTTGTTCATTGGGGTTCCTTTCTTGTGCTTATACTAATTCCTGATGGAAAGATTGAATCAGCAGCGCAGGGATATTGGTGCAAGACAAGGCAGAGGTGCGCCGCCATACTTTGTGTATGGCAAGTGACGATAACGCAGGTTTGCGCCAATAGACCAAGCTGATATTAAAGATTGAAATCAGGAATTAGTTTTACTCTATCCACTTGGCAGGGGGATAGTAAGCCAGTACAGCGGGCGGCAGCGACCACAGGGTCTGCAATATCACCGTGGACAGCAGAGAAAAGGACCAGCCCTCCAGGACCAGTACTCTCAGCATCTGGGCCACTCCGGTGAGCAGCAGCGCGGCGCCGGCCGCCACCATGAATGCGAAAAAGCGTCTGTTGATAAAAAATTGGGACACAAAACCTACCGCAAAGGCGATCACGGGAAACAGCAGGGTAAAGCCCACCGTGCTCTCCACATAGAACATATCCGCGAAGATGCCCATGACCAGCCCGAAAATCGCGCCCCATGAGGCCCCTTCAAACATGCCTACCGCCACCACCGCCGCGGGCAGCATAAAGGGGCATACGCCCAGCGGCCTGATCTGCGTCAGCGCCATGTTCTGAAACACCAGCACCAGAAACAGATACAGCGCGTACAGCAGAAACCTGCGGATATTGATTTTTGCCAATAAGTCTTTCAAAATTACTCCACCACTTCAAAGCTCTTGATGACGAAAACCTGTACCAGGGAGTCAAAATCGCACTGGGGCTCCACCAGGCCGTATTCGATCTGGCCGCCGGCCTCAGTCTGCACGGCGGTGAGCTTGCCGATCACCAGGCCCGCCGGGAAAGCGCCGCCGGAGCCGGAGGTCAGCACCTCGTCGCCCACAAAGATCTGGGCGCCGTCGGCCAGGAAGGTGAGCTTGGCCAGCTTGTCCTTCATCAGGGAAAATTCGCCCAGAACGATGCCGGAAGCACCGGTGTTGCCCGCGTAGGCGCCCAGGCTCATGTCCACGTCAATGACCGTGCTGACGGTAGCCCAGTTTTCGCCCAGCTCCGTGATCTGGCCCACAACAGCGTTATACTCCGTCACCACAGGGTCGCCCAGTTCGATACCGCTGCTGGCCCCCTTACTGATGGTAAAGGAATGGGACCAGTTGGAGGAGGACCAGAGAACCACCTTGCAGGACTCAAACTCATAATCTGTGTGCTTCTCTCTCAGGTTCAGCAGCTCCCGCAGACGCTGGTTTTCCTCTGAGGCCTCGATACCGTCGCGGGCGGACTGCTGGGCCTCGGCCAGCTGGGTTCGCAGAGACTCGTTTTCCGCCATGAGGGAGTCATACTCGTAAAGATAGCCGTAAATGGTGTCAAACCAGTTCACCGCAGAGCTGACCACCTTCTGCACCGGAGAGAGCAGCACGCCGGAGACATTGTGGAACAGGCTGATCTGACCGCCCCGGGCAGCGCTGCTGAGACTGATGATCAGCACCACCGCCGCCACAATGATCCCCATTCGTATTCCGTTTTTCTTCAGATAGTCTTTCAAAGAAGTCCAACTCCCTGTTTATTGAGCATTTCCCCCAGTCTGCACAGCGGCAGGCCCATCACATTGAAAAAGTCCCCGTATATGCTGCGGACGAAGAGCGAGCCCTTGCCCTGGGCGCCGTAGGCTCCGGCCTTGTCCATGGGCTCGCCGGTGTCCACATAGCGCTCGATCTCCTGGCGGTTCAGCTGGCGGAAGCTGACCCGGCTCATCTCGGACTGTATATCCAGATGCCCGTTGTGCATCACCGTCACGCCGGTGAATACCTGATGGGTGTCGCCGGAGAGGGACTCCAGCATCTCGATGGCCTCCTGACGGGAATGGGGTTTGCCGTAGACCTTGCCGTGGTGCCACACGATGGTATCGGCGGCGATCACCACATCGTCCCTGTCGCAGCGCTTGGCCACCTCACTGGCCTTGGCGGCGGAGAGGGCCATAACCAGCTCCTCCGGCCCGGCGCCCTCCGGCGCGACCTCCTCACCCGTGGCGGGGATGACCTTCAAATCCGTAACGCCCAGCATCTCCAGAAGCTCCTTGCGCCGGGGAGATGCGGATGCCAGAACAATGCTCATTTTCTTTTACCCCTTAATTCAAGTTCAGTCTACCCCTCTGTAATACAGCCCGCGGGTCAGTACATTGGGTTTATAGTCGGAAAGGCCCAGATAGCCCTTGGCCACCTCCACGCATTCTCTGGGACTCTCGGTGCTGAACAGCAGCCGCAGGCCCCAAAGCCCCGCAGAGTACAGATCTTCTTTCTTGTCGGCCAGGTACAGCTTGTGGGCGTTGTAGATCACGTTGCGGCAGCCGAATTCCTTCACCACCGGGAACACGGAGCCCATCCGGTCGGCCATCTGGCCCGGCGTCTGGCAGTTGCAGCGGCCGGCGCTCTCTTTGATCACGCACTGGTCGGAGACCATCAGCGGCAGGCGGCCATATACGATGATCTCGGTGTCGATGGGCTTGGCCATGGCCTTGATCTGGGACAGGCGCAGCTCAAAGGAGGCCGTCGCAGACAAAAAGCCCGCCTGCTGCAGGACCGCCATGGAGTAGGAATTGAAAGCGTTCATCCCAAAATCGGCCCGGAGCTTCATCCCGGCCTGTCTTGCCAGCAGCGCATGGCCCAGGTTGCCCACCAGCGCCTCGTTCACACCGAAATCGAACAGTTTTTCCAGTGCTTCATACACGGTTTTCATCTGGTCGTCGGTGATGATGCGGGGCAGAACGGCCACCACGCCGGCGCCGTTGTCGATAAAGGGCCGCATGATATTGAAGTCCTCCGCCATCAGCATGGCAGGGGCATAGATGTAATCCGGCTTCAGCGCCGCCAGCTCCGGTGAGAGCTGCTCCGCCGTGCGGACCTGGAAGATCTTCACCGGGTCTGCGATGGCGGGGACGTTTGACGGCGGAGGCGGCAGGCGGAAGGACCGGCGCTGAGGCGGCGCGGCCCGCTTCTCCGACAGGTCGGAGATCAGCTTGCGCCTGAGCTCGTTGACCTCAGAGGCCGGGAGAAACAGCCCCGGCGCAGCCTTGGCCTTGTTCTCCACGCAGTAATAGGGGGTGCCGCCAGTTTTGTACATCTGTTCCACCAGATAGGACTCCGTCAGACCCTGGCGCTTGGCCCGCTCGGGCACAGGGCCGAAAGCCACGGATTTGTTCCCGTCGTTGTCAAAGGCGATGGCCTTGATCCGCTCGCCCTTTTCGCACACGGTGTAAAAGTGTACCGGGACCCGGCGAAGCTCGCCCTCGGCATAGCCCTTGCGGGCGGTGGAGAATATCTTCTCCGCGTCCTTGTCCGGCTCGCCCCGGACGCCGAACATGTCTTTTTTATCGCCGTTGAAATAGCCCTGGGTGAAGCCCTGGCGGGAGAAGGTCTTTTCCAGCATCTCCATCTCTTCAGGGCTGGGCTTGCGCTTTTCCTTCAGGGCCTTGGCGTATATATCGGTGACGATGGCCGTATATTCGGGCCGCTTCATGCGCCCCTCGATTTTCAGGCAGGCCACGCCCGCCTCCTCCAGCTCCCGGAGCCGGTCCACCAGGCAGTTGTCCTTCAACGACAGGGGGTAGTCGTCCATCCGGCCGCCCAGGCTGTACTGCATGCGGCAGGGCTGGGCGCACATGCCCCGGTTGCCGCTGCGCCGGCCGATCAGGCTGGACATATAGCACTGGCCGGAGTGGCAAAAGCAGAGGGCCCCGTGGACAAAGACCTCGGTCTCGATGGAGGCGTGCTTGGTGATATACCGGATCTGCTCCAGGCTCAGCTCCCGGGCCAGGACGGCGCGGGTCAATCCCATCTCGGCGGCGGCCTCCACCCCCGCCAGATTATGCAGACTCATCTGGGTGCTGGCATGGAGGGGAATATCCGGCAGAGCCCGGCGTATGGCGCTGACAAGGCCCAGATCCTGAACGATCAGCCCGTCCGCCCCCGCGTCAGAGGCAAGCCGCGCATTGTCCACGGCAGCCTCCATCTCCCGGTCGTTGACCAGGGTGTTCAGGGTGACGTATACCTTGCAGCCGCGGATACGGCAGTAGCGCACGGCCTTTTCAAATTCCTCGTCTGTGAAGTTTTTCGCGCCCCGGCGGGCGTTGAAATCGCCCATGCCCAGGTACACAGCGTCGGCGCCGTTCTGCACGGCAGCGATCACGGCCTCCGGAGAGCCCGCAGGAGAGAGCAGCTCTATCATTCCCGTACTCCTCATAGTTATCGCATTATATACCGTACTATTATAGCACACACAAGCCTATTGCGACAAGATAAAAATAATGTTATAATGTGTATCCCCTGAAAATTAAGTATGAAGTTTTTTTGAACGGGAAAAAACGTTTTTTCACGGTGCCGGATATGACTGAAAACCATTTGAACAACGCAATACCCGCCGCCGCGGCGGACAAGCTGATCGCCGCCCACGACGGCGATGTGGCCCTGCTTTACATATACTACACCCGTACCGGCTGCACCGACCCGGAGCAGGCGGCCCACGACCTTTGCCGCACTTTGCGGGAGATCAGCAGCGCGGAGGAAAAGCTGAGCCGCATGGGTCTCTGCCCCGGCAGCGTGCCGGCGGTTTCCGCCCCGGCGGCCGCCGTTCCGGCCCCGTCGGAAAAGCTGCCCCCGGAGGACGCCATCCCGGAATACACGGCGGAGGATATCGTTCTGCGCTCCAGGACCGACGAGAAGTTCTCCGTCATTCTGGATGAGGCCAAGCGGGTCTTTGCCCGCAATCTGAACAGCAGCGACATGAAAATGCTCTTCGGGATCTACGACTATCTGGCCCTGCCCGCCGAAGTGATCCTGGAGCTTCTGAATTACTGCGCCCATACCGCCGCCGAAAAGGGCGAGGGCAAGCGCCCCTCCCCCCGCAACGTGGAAAAAGAGGCCTACCGCTGGGCAAACCGGGAGATCCTCACCCTGGAGCAGGCCGAGGATTACATCCGTGAGCAGAAAAACCTGCGGGAGTCGGTCAATCAGGTGAAAAACGTCCTGGGCATCCACGGCAGGGATCTGACCCCCACGGAGGCCAAATATATCTCCTCCTGGCTGAACATGGGCTTTGAAGCGGAGGCCATCCTCATCGCCTATGACCGGACGGTCACCAGTACCGGTGCCCTGAAATGGCCCTACATGAACAAGATCATCTGCTCCTGGCACGAGAAAAAGCTCCACACGCCCCAGGAGATCGAAGCCGGAGACGGCAGAAAGCGGCCCGTTCAGGGAAAAGGCAGCTCTGTTTCCGGCGTGGATATGGACGAGCTGAAAAATATCGTCAACAAAATTTAAACAGGAGGGCGTTTTATGGCTTTCGACGGCAAGCTTCTGGCCAGGGCCAGAACACAACTTGATCTTATCCGCAGCGACAATCAGGCGGAGCATCAGCGCCGTCTCAGCCTGGTCTACGCCCGGGTGCCGGAGATCCAGCGTATGGACGAGACCATGCGCCGCCAGATGACGGAGCTTGTGCGCCTGACCATCTCCCACCCTGTGGATCTGAAGGAGCGGCTGGCCGCTTTGGAAAAGGACAATCTGGACATCCAGATGCGCCGGGCGGAGCTGCTGGTGGAAAACGGCTGGCCCGTGGAATACCTGGACGACATTTATTCCTGCCCCAAGTGCCGGGACAGCGGCGTATATGAGGGCGGGGTCTGCTCCTGTCTGGAAAAGCTGTACAATAAAGAGCTGACAAAGGAGCTGGGCACCCTGCTGCAGCACGGGGACGAGAGCTTCGAGCGCTTTGATCTGAATTATTACGACACAGCGCCGGTTGGCGGCGTCTCCCCCCGGGAGACCATGACCATGGTGCTGGGGGCCTGCCGCAAATTTGCGGACAATTTCCCCGCCGTTTCCGCCAATCTGCTGTTTCAGGGCGGCACCGGTCTGGGCAAGACCTATCTCTCCGCCTGCATCGCCCGGGTGGTGGCGAACAAGGGCTATTCCGTCTGCTATGACTCCGCCGCCGCCGCGCTGGAGGCCTTTGAGGTCCAGAAATTCTCCCGGGACGCGGAGGCCGGCGAAGCCGCCAACGCCAGGGTGCGGCGTATGCTGGACTGCGACCTGATGATCCTGGACGATCTGGGCACTGAGATGATCAGCTCTATCTCCACCAGCGCTCTGTACACGCTTTTGAATACCCGGCTGGTAAACGGGAAAAAAATAATTATCAGCACCAACTGCTCCGACGAGGAGCTTCAGAAGAAGTACACCCCGCAGATCTACTCCCGCATCAAAGGGGAGTTTCTGCGCCTGCCCTTTGTGGGGCGGGACATCCGGCTTATCAGGAAAGGAGTATGAGCCATGCAGCATGAGATCACCGAGTCTATCCCCCTGCTGGACGAACAGGGCAACCTGAACGAGGCGGGCTACGCCAAAAAGCTCCTGCCCGTTTATCAGCGGGAGCGCATCAAGGTCAACAAAACCCGCATCAAGGAATGGGACTACTATTTGATCAATAACGGCCGCTTCGCGCTGGCCCTCACCGTGGACGACAACGGCTATATGGGACTGGACTCCATCTCTCTTCTGAACTTTGAAGAAGGCTGGGAGATCACCAAAAGCCCCATGAGCTTTATGCCTCTGGGCAGGCTTCACATGCCGGAGACCTCCGCCGTGGGCGATGTAAAGCATTCCGGCGCCCACCACAGCATCGGCTTCAAAAACGACGGCAGCGGAAAGCGCATCCTCTCCGCCCGAATGAGCGATTTCGGCCCCGCCGGTCCCCTCTACGCCACCATTGAGCTGACGGAGGAGCCTGAGGAGAGCATGGTCATCTGCACCCCCTTCGACCGGGCGGGCCATTTTTATTTTAACCAGAAGATCAACTGTATGCGCGCCAAGGGTGAGGTCTACTACGACAGCCGCACCTATGTGTTCGACCCGGCGGAGAGCTTTGCCGTTCTGGACTGGGGCCGGGGCGTATGGACCTATCACAACACCTGGTACTGGGGCTCCGCCTCTTACCATGTTGACGGCGTGCCCTTCGGCTGGAACATCGGCTACGGCTTCGGCGACACCTCCGCCGCCACCGAGAACATGCTCTTTTACGACGGCAAGGCCCACAAGCTCAGTCAGGTGAAGTTCAACATCCCCGGGGACGAGAAGGATTTCCTGTCCCCCTGGACCTTCACCTCCGACGACGGGCGCTTTGAGATGGATTTTGTCCCCGTGCTGGACCGGGCCTCCTGCACCGACGTCAAGCTCATCAAGTCCGACCAGCATCAGGTATTCGGCCGCTTCACCGGAAAAGCCGTTCTGGACGACGGCCGGGTGATTGAGGTAAAGGACTTCCCCGGCTTTGCCGAAAAAGTGGAAAACAAGTGGTAAAGCTCCGGCGGGGACGCGGAAATGTACCGCACTCTGGGCTTTGCGGCCCGATTGGGCACCATGCTGGCCATGAATCTGTAAAAACGCCAAAAAGGTGTTGAAGATCTCTCTCCAACACCTTTTGTTTTTTTGCGGATCAGGTTTATCCTGTCATTCCTTCCCGGCGTGTTTTTTGATGGCCTGAAAGGTCTCGTCGCTGATGACATGCTCGATTTTGCAGGCGTCCTCCGCCGCCACCTCCGGGTCCACGCCGATGTGGACAAAAAACTCCGTCAGCAGCTGATGGCGCTCATAGGTGCGCTCCGCCACCCGGCGGCCCTCATCCGTCAGCGTCAGATATCCGTTTTTGTCCATCTCCAGATAGCCTCCGCTTTTCAGCAGTCCCACGGCCCGGCTGACGCTGGGCTTGGAGTAGCCCATATATTCCACCACATCAATGGAACGCACCGGTTTTCCTTTCAAAGACAGGATCAGTATCGTTTCCAGATACATCTCTCCCGATTCCTGCAGCTGCATCAAGACCGCCTCCTTTATTTATTCAGCATACCATATTTCTGTTTCCTTTTCAAGTCAGCGCGTCCAACCGGCCGCCGGAAAAAGCAATCTTAAACAAAAAACAAACAAAAACCTGCAAATACCACTTGTAATCTATCCCGTTTGCCTGTATAATGACAATGCTTAAAAAATTGGAACCAAATCTTAACACCATATCAGGAGGGATAATATGGCCAGATATAAACGCCAGTTCGGCGACAGAAAAGAAGGAAGGCTCCTCCGCTCCCTTCCCGCCTTCAACCGGTTCATGCCGTATATCATGCCGGTGCGCAACGACGCCTGCAACCAGTACGAGGAGAGCTTTGAGGTCACCGATGTGGACCGCCGCCTGCGCAAGCTCCGTGTGGAAGGCTACAAGGGTATCGGTATTCTCCATTTTCTCATTGCCGCTTACATAAGGGGCGTTGCTATGCTGCCGGGGATCAACCGCTTTGTGGTGGGCCGCCGGATCTATGCCAGAAACAACATTGAGGTTGTCATGACCGTAAAGCGCACCATCGCTCTCGGCGCGCCGGAGACCACCATCAAGGTCCAGTTCGAGCCGACGGACACCATTTTTGACGTCTATCGGAAAATGAACGAAAAGATCGACGAGATCAAGGCCAATGACGGCAACAACAATACCGAGGATGTGGCGGAGGCGCTGGCCAGGCTGCCCCGTTTCCTGCTCCGCTTTGCCATCCTGATCCTCCGCATTATGGACTATTTCGGCTGGCTGCCTGAAGCCCTCACCGACGCAAGCCCCTTCCACGGCTCCATGATCATCACGGATCTGGGTTCTCTCCGCATCGGGCCCATCTACCACCATATCTACAATTTCGGCACCCTGCCCGTCTTTATCGCTTTCGGCGCCAAGCGCCATGCCTATGAGCTGGACCGGCACGGCAACATGGTGGATCACAAATATGTGGACTGCAAGATGGTCATGGACGAGCGCACAGTGGACGGCCACTATTACGCCCAGTTCCTTCAGGCCTACCGCCTGATGTTCCAGCACCCGGAGATCCTTGAGACTCCCCCCACAAGAGTCAACGAGGACGTGCGCTGAACAGACTGAACCGAAAAACTCCCGGACCTTCTGGTCCGGGAGTTTTTACTGTCTCGGCTCCCTCTGATGAGGGAGCCGTCAGCGAAGCTGACTGAGGGAGAGACATCTGGCAGTCGGATCAACATCTCCGCATAAACCGCGAGCCTGTCTTTTCTCTCCCTCCGTCAAAAATCAAAGATTTTTGCCACCTCCCTCGTCAGAGGGAGGCTGTTGACGGTCTTATGAATACTCGCCTTTTTGGCCTGGATATTTTCCCCGTCTTATTTTGTGATATTCTCGCCGATTTTATACACGTCGCCTGCGCCTACGGTCAGAATAATGTCGCCCGGCTGGGCAATGCGGCGAAGGGCTGTCTCCAGTTCGGGGAAGGTGGGGAAAAACAGGGACCCGTCCACCCTGGCCGCCAGGGCCGCCGAGGAAATGCCGATGGTGTTTTGCTCCCGGGCGGCAAAAATCTCCGCCAGAAGCAGCACATTGGGCCGCTTGAGCTGCTCCACGAAATCGTCGAACAGGGCGGCGGTGCGGCTGTAGGTATGGGGCTGGAACACCAGGATGCTGCGCTTGTAGTTCAGCTTTTCCACCGTGTCCAGCAGGGCCTTCAGTTCACCGGGGTGGTGGGCATAGTCGTCGTACACGTCGGCCCCGTTGTATTTGCCTTTGAACTCAAAGCGTCGGCCCGCGCCGTTGAAGCCTGCCAGACCGTATTTCACCGCGTTGGGCCGTATGCCCAGGCAGATGGCGGCGGCGGTGGCGGCAAGGGCGTTTTTCACGTTGTGGACGCCGGGGACATGGAGGGTCACATCGGTGAACTTTTTTCCTTTGTACATCACGTCAAAGTGGGAATTTGCCCCCAGATAGGTGATATTCTCCGCATATACATCCGCATTGCGGCTCAGACCAAAGGTGATGATCTTCCTGCCGGTGCCGCTGACCGCGTCCATGGTGTTCTTGTCATCCGCGTTCGCCACAATATAGCCGTCCTCCGGGGTGCGGCAGGCAAACTCATGGAAGGAGTGCTTCACATCCTCCAGATCCTTGAAAAAGTCCAGATGGTCCGCCTCGATATTGAGCACCACCGCCACCGTGGGGTGGAAGGACAGGAAGGAGTTATAATACTCGCAGGCCTCCATGATGATGGTGTTGCCCCGGCCCACCCGGTGCCCGGCGTTAAGGAGAGGCAGGGTGCCGCCGATCATCACAGTGGGGTCCTTGTCCGCCGCCATCAGAATATGGGTACACATGGAGGTAGTAGTGGTCTTTCCGTGGGTGCCGGAGATGCACAGGGCGTTGGCGTAATCCTTGGAGATGGCGCCCCAGGCCTGGGTCCGTTCGAACACGGGGATCCCCTTCTCCCGGGCGGCGACGATCTCCGGGTTGTCGTCATGGACGGCGGCGGTGCGGACCACAAACTCCACATCGTCCGTAATATTCTCCGCGTGGTGGCCGGAGCAGACCGTGATCCCGTGCTCCCGCAGATTGCGGACATTGGGCGTCTCGTTCATGTCCGAGCCGGTGATGTTCAGGCCCATGCCGCAGAGTACCTCCGCCAGGGAAGACATGGACACGCCGCCTATGCCTACCAGATGGCCCCTTCTTCCGGGGGAGAGAAAATTATCAAAATTTATCATAAAACAAGCTCCAAAATGAGTATTGATGTAGCGCCTTCAAAATGCTAAAATACCATTGGTATTATAATACCCTGTCAGTTTCATTGCAACAGGTTTTTATTGACCATAAATTTCCGGGAGTGGTTTACCATGGCAAAGATCACGCCGCCAAAACACGTCAAGCACATTATGATCACGCTTCAGGCCAGGGGGCACGCGGTCTGTCTCGTGGGCGGCTGCGTGCGGGACATGATCCTGGGCGTGCAGCCCCAGGATTGGGACATCTGCACCAGCGCCCTGCCGGAACAGGTGATGGACATCTTCCCCAATTCCCGTCCCACGGGCCTGAAGCACGGGACGGTAACGGTGATTGAAAATTCAAGAAGCGTAGAGGTGACCACCTTCCGCAGTGAGAGCAGCTATACGGACCACCGCCACCCGGATTCGGTGAGCTTTGTGGGCGATCTCACCGCCGACCTGAGCCGCCGGGATTTCACCATGAACGCCATTGCCGTCCACACCGACGGACTGGTGTCCGACCCCTTCGGTGGCATGGACGACATTAAAAACAAGCTGATCCGCTGTGTGGGCGAGCCGGAAAAGCGCTTTGAGGAGGACGCCCTGCGCATGTTCCGGGCCATCCGCTTTTCCGCCCGGCTGGGCTTTGCCATCGAGCCGGAGACCCGGGCGGCCATTAGCAAAAAAGCGCCGCTGGCCGCCGCTCTGGCCGCGGAGAGAGTCCGGGACGAGATAGAGAAGATCCTGCTGACCAAACGGCCCGAACTGGTTTTTAATTTGATCAGTGCCGGGCTTTTGGACCGGTATCTGCTCTGCCGCCTTCCGGATGATGTTCTGCTCCGGCGCATATCCGCTCTTCCCCGGAAGGCGCTGCCCCGCTGGGCCGCGTTCTGCCGCATCCTTCAGCAGAGCGGCTGCATCAGCAGCCCCACGGACTTTCTCCTGTCCCTCCGGCTGGACAGCCGCACCATCCGCTGCTGTGCAGACTGCGCCGTCCTTCTGGAGCAGGCCCCGCCGGACAGCGGCGTGGAATGGAAGCGGCTCCTCTCCCGCAAGGGCGTGGACACCGTGACCTGCGCCGCCCAGTGCAGCGACGCGCTCTACGGCGGCGAATGTCAGAAGGCGCTGAAAGCGGTTCTGAAAAGCGGCGAGTGCTTTTCCATGAAGCACCTGGCCGTCACCGGGGACGATCTGCTGGCTCTGGGTATCCACGGGCGGCAGCTGGGGGAAATGCTCAAATTCCTGCTGGACTATGTAATGGAATATCCGGAGAACAACAAGCGGGAGCTGCTTTTGTCCCTGGCCAAATATTCTGAGGAGAGCTGAACCATGGATAGCTGGGAGAAATTAAAGGCCGAATGTGCCGGCTGCCGGGCCTGCGCTCTCTGCGAGACGCGGCACAATCTGGTTTTCGGCGTGGGCCGGGAGGATGCCGAGGTCATGTTTATCGGCGAAGGTCCCGGCGAGCAGGAGGATCTGCAGGGCGAGCCTTTTGTGGGCCCTGCCGGGAAGCTCCTGGACACCATGCTGGAAATCATTGACCTGGACCGGAATAAAGTGTATATTGCCAACATGGTCAAATGCCGTCCGCCCCGGAACCGGGACCCGCAGGATAGGGAACAGGACGCCTGCTCCGGCTGGCTCCGCCGGCAGATCGCGCTGGTGGACCCGAAGATCATTGTCTGCCTGGGCCGCATCGCCGCCATGGGGATCATCGACCCGGAATTTCGCATAACCAGAGAGCACGGGCAGTGGTCTGAGCGGGACGGCCGCATGTATATGGCCACCTACCACCCCTCCGCCCTGCTGCGGGACCCGGCAAAGCGCCCCGAGGCTTTTGAGGACCTGCGGGAGCTGCGGAGCAAAATACGGCAGATCTGCCGGAATACTTACTGAAAAGGCAATTATTATATGGTACAATTCAAAACCGTCACCCTCCGGGACAAGGCCTGGGTGGATGAGATCGTCATGGCCGAAAACAGCCCCAGCGCGGACTACAACTTCGGCAACATCTATATCTGGGACAAGCACTACCGCCAGCTCATCTGCCCTCTGGGCGGCCGGATGCTCACCAAGCTGCGCTACGAGGGCAAGCCTACCTTTGTTTTTCCCATCGGCACCGGCCCCCTGCGTCCGGCCATCGAGGCCCTGCGGGAATTTGCCGCTTTCAAGGGCTACCCTTTCTGCCTGCGGGGGCTGACAGAAAAGCATATTCAGCAGCTTGAGGAGGAATACCCGGGCTGCTTTGAATATACGGAGGATGTGGACTGCGCGGACTACATTTACCGGGCAGACAAGCTCTCCACCTATTCCGGCAAGGCCCTCCACGGCAAGAAAAACCACTGCAACCGCTTTGAGGCGGAGAACGACTGGGATTTTGTGCCCCTGACCCGTGAGCTGATCCCCGGCTGTCTGGACATGCTGGACCTGTGGTCCGAGGAAAACGCGGGGCGGCTGGACGAGAGCATCGCCTATGAGCACGACGCCATCATCCGCGCCTTTGCCGCCTTTGAGCAGCTTGGGCTTGAAGGGGGCGTCCTCCGGGTCTCCGGCCGGATCGTGGGCTTTACCGTGGGCGAACTTGCCTGCCGGGACACCTTCAACGTCCACTTTGAGAAGGCCGAGGCGGATATCAACGGGGCCTATCCCATGGTCTGCCGGGAGCTGACCCGGATGCTGATGGCAAAATACCCCGACCTTGTGTATATGAACCGGGAGGACGACATGGGCTTTGAGTCCCTGCGCCGCTCCAAGCTGTCCTATAAGCCGGAATACCTGCTGAGAAAATACACCGCGAGGTGGAAAGATGAGTGACTTTGACATCCGGGAATACCGGGCGGAGGATATCCCCGCCCTGAGCCGCCTGTGGGAAAAGACCTTTGAGGACAGCCCTGCGCTGATCGCGGATTTCTTCCGCCTGCTGCCCGACATGGGGACCGGCCTTGCGGCGGTGCAAAAGGGGGAGATCGTGGGCGCCGCCTATGTGATCATGGGCATGGAGCTTCTGAACGGGGAAGAAACGCCCGTTCCCGGCGGGTATATCTACGCCGTGGCGGTGGAGGAGCGCTGCCGGGGCTTTGGGATCGGCTCTGCCCTGACCCGGGCCGCCCGGGGCGAAGGCCTTCGCCGGGGTGCGGCCTTTGTGTGTACCCTGCCTGCAAGCGAAAGCCTGTATGGTTGGTACAGGGAGCTTCTGGGCGTGGAGCCCGCTTTGTTTCGCAGCACGCTCCGGGCAGACTGCGCGGCGCGGGAGCCGGTAATGCCCCTCAGCGTCACGGAATATATGCTCTGGCGGGAGAATATTCTGCGGGGGCAGACTCACCTGCATCTGTCCTATCCCGCCCTTGAATTTCAGTACCGGCTTTGCAAAGCCTACGGCGGCGGCTTTTTCGCCGTGGGCAGCGGCGTCTGCGCCGCCTATCTGGATGGGGAGACCGCCCTGATCCGGGAGCTTCTGCTGATGGACGAGCGCGAAAAAATTGCCGCCGCAGCCTCCGTGGGCGCGGAAATGGGCGCAAAGGACTTCGTTTTGTACAGCCCAGCCCCGGAAGGCGAGCCCTACATCGCCGCCCACCCCGGCAATATTCCGGCCGGCTGTGTGTGGAATCTGTCCTTTGACTAACATACTTAAAAAATAAATTTTGTATTTTACATTTCTGTAACACAATGGGTGTTTTTTATGAAACAACTGCCGGGTATTATAATACTCGCAAGTAACAGTTTTTCATCTTTTTCATTTTGTCCTCAACCATATAACAAAACGGAGCAGCCTGGCTGCTCCGTTTTGTTTATGTTCGTCAACAAAGTCAAAATGACTATGTTGACGAGGGGGGATTCGCTCCGAGCCGGGGAGCCTGACCGCTCCATTTTGCCTTTATGACGCCTTGAAACGGCAAAAAGTTTCTTTATTGCAGAAAAGCTTGTTTTCTTGCCACCGGTGATTCTGCGTGGTATAATGGCATGCTATAATATTATATAAATACTAATTTTTCCGGAGTATACTGCCATGAATCTGAGAGCCATACTCGCCATTCTCCTCTGCAAGGCCCTGCGCCTTGTGTCCCGCCTGCTGCACCGGGGCGGCACCGCCATGCCCGGCCGCTGGGCGCTGAAGCTCTGCCCCAATCTGCTGGCGCTTCTGGCAAAGGACGTGAAAAGCGTCGCCATCACCGGCACCAACGGCAAAACCACCAGTTCCCGCATGATCGAGCAGGCCTTTTCGGAAAAGGGTCTGAACTACTTTGCCAACCGCTCCGGCGCAAACCTGATCAGCGGCATCACCACGGAATTTGTGATGAACGCCACCCTTACCGGCAAACCCCTGAAAGAGTACGCCGTGATCGAGTGCGACGAAGCCGCCGCCCGAACGGTCTTTTCCCAGCTGAAGCCCCGGGTTGTGGTGGTCACAAACCTTTTCCGCGATCAGCTGGACCGCTACGGCGAAGTGACCCACACACTGGAAAACATCCGGGTAGCCATGCAGGGCGCGCCGGAGGCAGTGCTGTGCCTGAACGCGGACTGCTCCCTGACCGCCTCCCTGGCGGACGACCTGCCCAACAAAGTGGTCTACTTCGGCATCGATAAGGGCGCGGCCCCCTCCCGGCCCAAGCCCGAGATCTCCGACGCCACCCACTGCATCCGCTGCAAGACCGAGTATGAATACGACTATATCAGCTACGGCCACCTGGGCGGCTTCCGCTGCCCCAAGTGCGGCTACCGCCGCCACAAGGCGGACTTTGCCGTCACCGACATCACTGAGCAGCGGGCCGACGGCAGCACGGTGGTCATGGACATTCAGGGCACAAAGCGCATTGTCAACGTGAATCTGCCCGCCATGTACAACATCTATAACGCCGTGGGCGCCGTCACCGCAGCGGTGGAAATGGGCCTTGACGCGGACACGGCGGTGAAGGCCCTGGCGGATTTCCAGTGCGGCTTTGGGCGCATGGAGCAGTTCAGGCTGGGCAAGGCCGGCACCAGAATGATGCTGGTGAAAAATCCCGCCGGCTGCAACCAGGTGATCGAATTTCTGGAAAACATCAAAGAAAAATTCATTCTGGTCATCTGCCTCAACGACCGGGGCGCGGACGGCACCGACGTGTCCTGGATCTGGGATGCGGATTTTGAGGGGCTGACCACTCTGGGCGGCTATCTGGACCGGGTGATCGTCTCCGGCGACCGGGCTGGCGACATGCGGGTACGCATCAAGTACGCCGGCATCCCCGACGAGCACATCAGTATGCAGCGAAATTATGAGGAGCTGGTCAGATGGATCGAGCAGCAGGAACTGCCCGTATTCATCATGCCCACCTACACCGCCATGCTGGAGCTGCGGCAGGTCGTGATCAAACACTGCGGCGGCGCGGATTTCTGGGAATAAGGAGGAGCGGAAATGGAACTGAAGATCTGCCACATGTACCCCGACGTGCTGAACCTTTATGGCGACAGGGGCAATGTGATGTGTATGACCCGGCGCCTGCAATGGCGCGGAATTGAGACCAGCGTCACCAAGCTCCCCATCGGCGCGGGGAAGAGCCTTTCCGGCTTTGACCTGGTATTTATCGGCGGCGGGCAGGACTTTGAGCAGCAGGTGCTGCTGGAGGATCTGCACCGGGGCAAGGACCGGGAGATCATCTCCGCCATTGAGGACGGGGTCACTTTTCTCACCATCTGCGGCGGCTTTCAGATGCTGGGCAGCTACTATGAGACCTATGACGGCAAGCGCTGTGACTTCATCGGCGCGCTGGATCTGTGCACCATCGGCTCAAAGACCCGCATGATCGGCAATTATAAGTTCCAGTGCGGCCCGGACGCCGGCGGCAGCGTGGTGGTGGGCTTTGAAAATCACAGCGGCAAGACCCGGCTGGGCAGCGGCGTAAAGCCCCTGGGTACCGTGCTGGCCGGTTACGGCAACAATGGCGAGGACAAGACCGAGGGGGTACACTATAAAAACGTGTTCGGCACCTACAGCCACGGCCCCCTGCTGCCCAAGAATCCGGAATTTTGCGACTTTATGCTGAAAACCGCCCTTGAGCGCAAGTACGGCCGGGCGGAGCTTGCGCCCCTGGACGACAAGGCGGAGCTTTTCGCCCACGACGAGATGTGCGCCAAACTATAAAATAAACGTAAACGCTGAATAAATCGCCTTCGGCGACTCGCGGAAAATTTACGCCCTGATTTCGTCACTTTTTCTTGAAATACACAAAGTATTCCTGCAAAAAAGTGCCATCATCAGAACGCAAATTTTCTTGCGATCCGCTCTTGCCGATTTAATCAGCGTTTACTAAAGGGGAAAACACAAATGATACGCTTTTATAACGGAAAAACCCTCCGCTTTGGCGGCGGGATGAGAATAACCGAGGACGAGGTGTGGACAGACGGCGGCAGCATCGTCCATGTGGGCCCCGCGCCGGAGGATCTGCCTGCCTTTCAGCGGCAGATCGACCTGAAGGGGGATTTGCTGATCCCCGGCTTTAAAAATGCCCACACCCACACCGCCATGACCTTTCTCCGCTCTCTGGCGGACGATATGCCCCTGGACAAATGGCTCAGCGAGCAGGTCTGGCCCAACGAGGCCAAGCTCACCGGCGAGGCGGTGTACTGCTTCACCAAGCTGGGCATTCTGGAGTACCTGTCCGGCGGCATCACCTCCGCCTTTGACATGTATGTCAAAAACGATTATTACGCCCAGGCCTGCATTGATGCGGGCTTTCGCACGGTGATCTGCTCCGGGCTGAACAATTTTGACGCGGACGTAGAGAATATTGAACGGGAGTATCTGAAATTCAACAAGCTCCACGAGCTGGTCTCCTATGCCCTGGGCATCCACGCGGAATACACCACCAGCATGGAGCGCATGGAATACATGGCCTCCCTGGCGGAGAAGTATCAGGCCCCCTGCTACATGCACTGTGCCGAGACCAAAGGCGAGGTTGACGGCTGCATAGAACGCTACGGGCTGACCCCGCCCCTGCTTCTGGACAAGGTGGGCCTTTTCCGCTATGGCGGCGGGGGCTTTCACTGCACCTGGATGAGCGAGGAGGACCTGGCCCTCTTTGCCCGGAAGGGTCTTTGGGCCATCACCAACCCCGCCTCCAACCTGAAGCTTGCCAGCGGCATCGCCCCCATCTCCCGTATGCAGCGCGCCGGGGTGAAGCTTGCCATCGGCACTGACGGAGCCGGCAGCAACAACGCCCTGGACATGTTCCGGGAGATGTATCTGGTCACGGCCCTGCAGAAGTACGCGGAAAACGACGCCTCCGCCTGCCCTGCCGACACCGTGCTGGAGATGGCCTGTGTGGGCGGCGCCCGGGCCATGGGCCTTGCCTGCTGTGACGATATCGCCCCCGGCAAGAAGGCGGACCTGGCGGTGATCGACCTGCACCGGCCCAATATGCAGCCGCTGAACAACATCGGCAAGAATCTGGTCTACGCCGGCTCCAAGGAAAATGTGCGCCTGACCATGGTAAATGGAAAGGTTTTGTATGAAAACGGGGCGTTTTTCATCGGCGAGGAGCCGGAGCGCATCTATGCCGAAGCAAATGACTTTATGCGGAGGCTGAGAGCATGAAAAGGATCGACCTGCATGTACACACCACCGCCTCCGACAGCACGGCCAGCCCCGCAGAGGCGGTCCGGCTGGCCAAGGAAGCCGGTCTTTCGGCCATCGCCATCACCGACCATGACACCATCTCCGGCTACGCGGAGGCCGCCGAAGCCGGGAAGGCGCTGGGCGTGGAGGTGGTTCCCGGCATCGAGATCAGCACCAAATACGGCCGGGCCGTGCATATTCTGGGCTATTATATCGACCCGGATTCGGACAAGCTGGCCCCTGTGCTGGAATGGGTGGTACACGACCGGGACGAGCGCAACCGGAAAATGGCGGAGCTGATGGCGGCAGACGGTCTGCCCGTCAGCTATGAGGAGATGCACCGGCGTTTCGGCGCGGTGATCGGACGGCCCCATTTTGCCGAGGTGCTGGTGGAGCTGGGCCTGGCCAAAGACATTCGGGACGCCTTTGACCGCTATGTGGAAAAGGGGCAGAAATACTACCTGCCCAGAAACTTTCTCAGCATCGAGCGCTCCATTGAGATCATCCGCGAGGCCGGCGGTGTGCCCGTTCTGGCTCACCCCTTCCAGTACAAGCTGGATGACGCGGGCTTGCGGGAGCTGATCGAACACTGCATGGAAAGCGGGCTTCAGGGCATGGAGTGCCGCTACTCCGGCTACAGCGTGGAGCAGAGCAAATATCTGGGCCGTCTGGCCGAGGAATACGGGCTGATCAAAACCGGCGGCAGCGACTTTCACGGGGACAACAAAAAGCACATCTCCATCGGCACCGGCACCGGCGGGCTGGACGTGCCCTATAAATATCTGGAAACGCTGCGCCAGACCGCCGGAGCGTGAACTTCTTTTGCTCGCAAAAAAGAAAAATGCAGGGGAGGCTTTATCATGGATCCATATATCAAAGACAGGCTTCTTCCCATCTGGGACTACATGCACATGAACATGGAACTGGCCAAAGCCGATTGCATTGTGGGCTTTGGCTGCTACAACGACGATATCCCCCTGCGCTGCGCGGAGCTGTATCACCAGGGCTGGGCGCCCAAGGTGCTTTTCACCGGCGGTCTGGGCCGGAACACCCGGGAGCTCTGGACAGAGAGCGAGGCCGCCCGCTTCGGCCGGATCGCCCTTGCCCAGGGTGTGCCGGAAAAGGACCTGATATTGGAGGACAAGGCCAGCAATTCAGCGGAAAACATCCTGTTTACCCGGGAGAAGCTCCGCTCCCTGGGTCTGCCCTGTGAAAGGCTCATCGGCGTACACAAGCCCTTTATGGAGCGCCGGGTTTACGCCGCCATGAAGGTCTACTGGCCCGAGGCGGAGCTGATCGTCACCTCCCCTCAGCTGGATCTGGACGAATATATCGCCCGCTCCGTGGCCCAGGGCCTCAGCGAACAGACGGTCATTGACGTGATTGTGGGGGACTTTCAGCGTATGGAGGTCTATGCCGAAAGAGGGTATCAGATCCCCCAGGTCATTCCGGACGAGCTGCGCCGCTGCTTTGCGGAGCTGGTGGCCGCCGGCTGCATCAGCGAACTGGTGACTTGACGGTTGACAAGCGAAAACCGATGTGTTAAACTATGCAAAATTGATTTTTAAGACGATACGGGATATCGGCAAGATCGAGCTATAAGCGTCTCGGCGCGGCAGTCCGCGCCGCCCTTTGCTGCGCTCTGCCGGTTTCCGGCGGGGCTTTTGTTTTGCCCGGATGGATGGTGACGGTTATGAGCACAGCAAAGAGAGTACAGACCGGCCTTTTTTCCCGCGCAGCAGGCGTATTTTTCGCAGGCTGCGCCGATCATCGTTTTTTCTCTTCCCGACTTTGCAGAGCGTTTTAAACGCTTTGCCGGCCGGGATTTTTACTTATCAGGAGGGATAAACAATGCTGAAGGAATTTGACAGGAAGCTGGTGCTGGAGGACGGCGCCGAATATTACGGCTACGGCTTCGGCGACAAGGGGGACGCGGTGACGGAGATCGTGTTCAACACCTCCATGGTGGGCTATCAGGAGATCGTCTCCGACCCCTCATACACCTACCAGACCGTAGTGATGACCTATCCGCTGATCGGCAACTACGGTATGGCCGACGAGGACTTTGAGACCAGGATCCCTACCATCGGCGGTCTTGTGGTGCGGGAATACAACGACTCTCCCTCCAACTTCCGCTACACCAAGACCCTGTCCGAGATCATGGAGGAGTGCCGCATCCCGGGCATTTACGGGGTGGACACCAGAAAGCTGGCCCGCTCCATCCGCGACATCGGCAGCCGCAAGGCCATCATCACCGCGGCGGACACCCCTCTCGAGGAGGCCATGAGCATCCTGGCCGCCACCGCCCTGAGACGGGACGGCGTGGCCAAGGTCAGCTGCAAGAAGCGCTGGTACTCCCGCACACCCAACCCCAACTTCAACGTGGTGGCGGTGGACTGCGGCATCAAGCTGAATATCATCCGCTCCTTAAACGCCAGAGGCTGCAATGTGACCGTGGTGCCTTGGAACACCTCCGCCGAGGAGGTAATGAAGATGAAGCCCGACGGGCTCTTCCTCTCCAACGGCCCCGGCGACCCCCAGGATGTGCAGCCGGTGATCGAGCTGGTCAAAGAGCTCAGAGGCCGCCTGCCCATTTTCGGCATCTGTCTCGGCCACCAGATGATCAGCCTGGCCTACGGCGCGGAGACCTATAAACTGAAGTTCGGCCACCGCGGCGGCAACCACCCGGTGCGGAATCTGGACACGGGAAAAATCGAGATCACTTCCCAGAACCACTCCTACGCCGTCAGCGAGAAGAGTCTGGAGGGCACCGGCCTTGCCGTAACCCACATCAACCTGCTGGACAACACGGTGGAGGGCGTAAAGTGCGAGAAGGACAGGGTGTTCAGCGTCCAGTACCACCCGGAGAGCGCCCCCGGCCCTCAGGACAGCGCCTATCTGTTTGACCAGTTTATTGCCATGATGAAGGAGGCCAAGGAACATGCCTAAGAGAACGGATATCCACAAGATCCTTGTGATCGGCTCCGGCCCCATTGTCATCGGCCAGGCCGCAGAATTTGACTACGCGGGGACCCAGGCCTGCCTGGCCCTGAAAGAAGAGGGTTACGAGGTGGTGCTCTGCAACTCCAACCCCGCTACCATCATGACCGACACCTCCATCGCCGACAAGGTGTACATGGAGCCCCTGACCCTTGAATATGTGGCAAAGATCCTGCGCTACGAGCGCCCCGACGCCATTGTCCCCGGCATCGGCGGACAGACCGGCCTGAACCTGGCCGTACAGCTGGAGAAGAAGGGTGTTTTGAAGGAATGCCAGGTGGAGCTGCTGGGCACCAGCAGCAAGAGCATTGAGCAGGCCGAGGACCGGGAGCAGTTCAAGGAGCTGTGCCAGCGTCTGGGCGAGCCGGTGCTCCCCTCCGAGATCGCCGAGAGCATGGAAGAGGGCCTGCTGGCCGCGGAGCACATCGGCTATCCGGTGGTGCTGCGCCCCGCCTTCACCCTGGGCGGCACCGGCGGCGGCTTTGCCAACGACGAGCAGGAGTTCCGGGAGCTGATGAAAAACGCCCTGGCCCTGTCCCCCGTCCATCAGGTGCTGATTGAAAAGAGCATCAAGGGCTACAAGGAGATCGAATACGAGGTGATGCGGGACGCAAACGACACCGCCATCACCATCTGCAACATGGAGAACATCGACCCGGTGGGCATCCACACCGGCGACTCCATTGTGGTCTGCCCCTCCCAGACCCTGACCAACAAGGAATACCACATGCTGCGGGACAGCGCCCTGCGCATCATCCGGGCGCTGAAGATCGAGGGCGGCTGCAACGTCCAGTTTGCCCTGGACCCCCACTCCTTCCAGTACTATCTGATCGAGGTCAACCCCCGCGTCTCCCGCTCCTCCGCCCTGGCCTCCAAGGCCAGCGGCTACCCCATCGCCAGAGTGTCCGCCAAGATCAGCGTGGGCATGACCCTGGACGAGATCCCCATCGCCAACACCCCCGCCGCCTTTGAGCCCACCCTGGACTATGTGGTCACCAAAATGCCCCGCTTCCCCTTTGACAAGTTCGCCTCCGCCGACAACCGGCTCAGCACCCAGATGAAGGCCACCGGCGAGGTGATGAGCGTGGGCCGCACCATTGAGGAGAGCCTGCTGAAGGCCATTCGCTCTCTGGAGATCGGCGTATACCACCTGCACATGAAGAAATTTGACAGCATGAAGTCCGACGAGCTGCTGCGCTATGTGTCCCAGGGCACCGACGACAGGATCTACGCCATCGCCCAGCTGCTGAGAAACGGCATGGACATGGGCCTGATCGCCGACGCCACCCAGATCGACCTGCTGTTCATCGAAAAGCTGCGCAACATCGTGCTGGAAGAGGAGGAGCTGCGCCGCCACCCCTGGGACATGGCCGTGCTGGCCGACGCAAAGCGCATGGGCTTTTGCGACAGGGCCATTGCAGACTTCTGGAACACCAGCGAGCTGAATGTGTATAAAAAGCGCATCGCCAAGGGCATCATGCCGGTTTACAAAATGATCGACACCTGCGCCTCGGAGTTTGAAAGCTACATCCCCTATTTCTACTCCACCTACGAGCAGGAGAACGAATCCATCGTGTCCGACCGGAAAAAGGTGGTGGTCCTGGGTTCCGGCCCCATCCGCATCGGCCAGGGCGTGGAGTTCGACTATTCCACCGTCCACGCTGTCAGCACCATCAAAAAGGCGGGCTACGAGGCCATCATCATCAACAACAACCCGGAGACCGTCTCCACCGACTACACCTGCTCCGACAAGCTGTATTTTGAACCCCTCTGCGCCGAGGACGTGATGAACATCGTCCTGATGGAAAAGCCCGTGGGCGTCATCGCCTCCCTGGGCGGGCAGACCGCCATTAACCTGGCCCAGCCGCTGATGGAGCGGGGCGTAAAGATCATCGGCACGGACTGCCAGGCCATCGAGCGGGCGGAGAACCGGGACAGCTTTGAAAAGATCCTGGAGGAGCTGAACATCCCCCAGCCCCAGGGCCGGGCCGTCACCAACATTGAAGACGGCGTGAAGGCCGCCCAGCAGATCGGCTACCCGGTGCTGGTGCGCCCCAGCTTCGTTCTGGGTGGCAGGGCCATGCAGATCGTGGCCGATGAGGAGCAGCTGCGCCACTACCTGAAAACCGCCGTTGAGGTGGACGAGGACAAGCCCGTCCTGGTGGACAAATACATCCAGGGCAAAGAGGTGGAGGTAGACGCTGTGTGCGACGGGACGGACGTTTTCGTCCCCGGCATCATGGAGCTGGTGGAGCGCACCGGCATCCACAGCGGCGACTCCATCAGCGTCTACCCGCCCTTCAGCATCTCCCAGAAGGTCCGCGAGACCATCCTGGACTACACCGAGAAGCTGGGTCTGGGCATCGGCATCATCGGCCTTTATAACATCCAGTTCATCGTGGATAAAAACGAGAACGTGTTCATTATCGAGGTCAACCCCCGCTCCTCCCGCACGGTTCCCTTCCTGTCCAAGGCCACGGGCTACAGTCTGGCAGACATCGCCACCCTGGTCATTCTGGGCAAGAGCCTGAAGGAGCAGGGCCTGAACATCCGCTACCCCGAGGAAAAGCAGCGCCACTATGTAAAGGTGCCTGCCTTCTCCTTCTCCAAGCTCAGCGGGCTGGACGCCTATCTGTCCCCGGAGATGAAGTCCACCGGCGAGGCCATCGGCTACGACAAGAGCATGA
>JBJDXP010000107.1:0-11112 GCA_051866735.1 Candidatus Limivicinus sp. | reverse complement strand
ATCTTCTTGGCAATCATCACGTCGTAGCCGTTGGCGTAGGCGCCGGGGACATTGGAGATGGGGACGGCACCGTTGGAGTCGTCCATCTGCGTCCAGTTGTAGGGGGCATAGGCGCACTCCATGCCGACGGTAAACACGCCGTCCTCCACACCGCTGGGAACGGCGGCTTCCGCGGGGGCTTCGGACTCGGCGGGGGCTGCGGACTGGCCGCAGGCGGTCAGCGCGAAAATCATGGCAAGCAGCATCAGAATGGAAACAAACCTCTTCATTTTGTACCTCTTTCTGGCTCTTTACGAACCTTTCCGGCTCTCGTCTCCCTGCCGGACGGGATATTGATACTGTTTTTCAATAGAATTCAGACAATCTTTCCGGTCAAAATTGCGTCATCCTGCGTTGACGGCTTTGCCCATATATCTCCATTATGCGCTGCAGCCGCCGCCTTGTCTGCCACAATTTTGCCTCGGAAATCTTCGTCTTCATTTTATTGAAAATCAGTATTAAAAAATGAACCGCTTTGTCAAGCGGTCCATGGAAAATCGGGGATTGGCTTCGGTCAAGCCGGGTTCCGGATAGTCATCGATAGCGCTTCACAAAAACATGTGACAGTCCGGCAAATCTTCTCTGCCGGCCCAGCATAGGAAAATCAGGCAATCTTCCCATCCTTCGGCGGTGGTCCCTTTCCGAACCGGCGGCTGCCTGGCCTTGCCGGAGCGTACTGATGAATACCGCGCCTCTATCTAAGCGATTCAATTTCGACTGCATATTACCATCGAATTACCAGCTTGTCAACAGCATTTTGGTAAAGCCGGGCATTTTTGTGGATTCAACAGAATTATTGCCAAACGGGGGAGAAATTTATGGACAGTTTGCGGCAATGTAAATGAATAACGTGTGAAAGTATTTACGGGAGAAGGCCGCGCAGAGCGCCGGGAGAGAGGATAGAAACGCTGCCGTAATGGCTGTCGATCCAGCCCTTTTCCTTGAAATCAGACAAAATTCGGCTGACCGTGACCCGGTTTAAGGACACGGAATCGGCGATCTCCTGGTGAGTATAGGGAAGCTCCGCGCAGCCCCGGCTCTCCGACTCGCACAGCAGAAGATCCGCCACCTTCTGCACGCTGTCATACTGAACAAGGCGGCTGATCTGGTGGGTCAGATAGTTGCAGGTGTCCGCCATGTGGCGGAATATGAGCATGGTCAGCTCCTCCGAATCCAGACACAGGGGCAGCAGCTTTTCCGTGGGGGCGGTGACGATCTGGCAGTCGGTCACAGTCTGAATGGAGACGCTGCGATAGCTTCCGTTTAACAGGGCCAGCTCGCCGAAGATGCGCCCGGCCTCCATCACTTCAAGGGTGGTCTCCTTTCCTGCGGGGGAGAGGGAAAAGGCCCGGACCCGTCCTTTGGTGATCAGAAACAGGTCCGACGCGGCGTCGCCCTGCATGAAAACGTTGGCCCCGGCGGGGAACTCCGCCGCCCGGCCTGCGGTGTAAAACACAGCGAAATATTTCTCCGGGATCTGAACGGACATTTTTATCACCTTCCTTCCATAATTGTAGTATAGACTACTGTTTTTGGCAAGAAAAACTGCTACCATCGTGAACCGGTGATGAAAAAATGCAAAAGCTGATGGAAAGAATGCGCTCCTATCTGATGATCGCCCTGGGCACCGCGCTGACGGCGGCGGCCTTCGGGCTGATCGTTCTGCCCCAGGGCCTGGCGGCCGGCGGGATCACCGGACTGTCGGTCCTTCTCGGCCGGGTGCTGCCCCTGCCGGTGTCGGCCATTGTTTTTGTGCTCAATGCCGGGCTTTTCCTCCTGGGCTGGGCCTTGGTGGGCAGGGATTTTGCCTTCAAAACCCTGCTTGTCAGCCTGCTTTTCCCTGTGCTGCTGGAGCTGTTTCAGCGTCTGGATATCCTGGCCGAACTCAGTGCCGACCCGCTGATCAGCAGCCTTCTGGCCGGTGGCATGCTGGGCTTCGGCACGGGCCTTGTGCTGCTGGGCAATGGCTCCTGCGGCGGCTTTGACATTCTGGGCGTGGTGCTGAATAAAAAGCTGGGCGTGCCGGTGTCTCTGGTGATGTTTCTTTGCGACGGCGCCGTGCTTATCGCCCAGGCGCTGAAGCTGGGCGTATTGAACACGGTGTACGGTGTGCTGGTGATTCTGGTGTGCAGCTTCACCGTCAACCGGGTGCTGACAAACGGCAAAGAGGAGGGCCAGATGCTGATCTTCTCCCAGAGATATGAGGAGATCCGCTGGGCACTGCTGGACGATCAGGATGTGGGCCTGACCTTCCTGAACGGGGAGACCGGCTATCAGCGCCGGCCCATCAAGGTGATCGTCACCGTCATGCCCCACAGCAAGATCGAAAACGTGAAAAAGGCCGTGTACGGCATAGACCCCACAGCCTTCCTGCTGCTCAACAGCACCCGCTATGTGGGCGGAAAGGGCTATACCCTGAGCCGATAAAAAATTGCTGCTTTGTTTGGTCAAAGCAGCAATTTTTTCATATCTCAATGCTGGTAAAGCCCATCAGGTCCATGTCCGCCTGGGCGGCTTTCTCCTTGCCCTCGGCGATGGCCAGGACCACAAGGGATTCCTTTTTGGACTTGGGCCCGGTGCAGCAGACCACAGTGTCGTATTGGGCGGAAAGCTCCTCGACGTTTGCGGTGACGCCGCATTTGAACACCACGCCCTCTTCCTCCATCAGGCGCACACGGCGGCGCACGATCTCCGGGGGGAGCTGGTTGTTGGGGATCTGCAGCAGCTGGCCGCCCGGCTCCGCACCCTGGTCGTACACCGTGACCAGATGGCCCCGGCGGTTTAGGTGCCAGGCTGCCGCCATGCCCGCAGGGCCTCCGCCAATGATGGCGGCGGTCTTTCCCGAACGGGACTGGGGCGGCTGGGGCAGCATAAAGCCCTTTTCAAAGGCAAATTCGATGATGAACAGCTCGTTTGCCTTGATCTGCACCGGCTCACCCTGCTCGCCCAGCACACAGGCCCTCTGGCAGAAGGCGGGGCAGATGCGACCTGTAAACTCCGGGAAGCAGTTCACCTTCAAAAGCCTGGACAAAGCGTGCTCCGGGTTTTCCCGGCGGAGCATGTCGTTCCATTCGGGGATCAGGTTGTGCAGCGGGCAGCCCAGCCGCTTGCCGTGAAATACAATGCCGGACTGGCAGAAGGGTACGCCGCAGTTCATGCAGCGGCCGCTCTCCTCCTGGCGCTCTTTGATGCTGTCTATCATGTCACACCCCTCCTTCGGAGAAGGCCATCAGCTCGGCCTCGTCCCGGCTGATGCCCTTTGCCTCGTATTTTGCGATCCGCCGGGCCATCACCATGTAGTCCCGGGGGACGATCTTCTTGAAATCGGCGGCTTTTTCCGGGAAAGCCTCCAGCAGCGCCTTGGCCTTGGGAGAGCCAGTGGCCTGAACGTGCTGCGTCAAAAGCTCTTTCAATTCCGCAATGTCGTAGTCCTCGGTGACGGGAACAATGTCCACCATGGTCTTGTTCACCCGCAGGTACAGGTCGTGCTCCGTGTCCAGCACATAGGCGATGCCGCCGGACATGCCTGCCGCGAAGTTGCTGCCGGTACGGCCGATGATGACCACCTTGCCGCCAGTCATGTACTCGCAGCCGTGCTCGCCCACGCCCTCCACCACGGCGGTAGCGCCGGAGTTTCTGACGCAGAAGCGCTCTCCCGCCCGGCCCCGGATAAAGGCGGAGCCGCTGGTGGCGCCGTACAGGGCCACATTGCCGATGATCACGTCGTCCTCGCCGTCGGCGCAGCCCAGTTTGGGCGGGTACACGGCGATCTTGCCGCCGGAGAGGCCCTTGCCCAGATAGTCGTTGCTGTCGCCCTGAAGATTCAGGGTCAGGCCCTTGGGGATGAAGGCACCGAAGGACTGGCCCGCGCCGCCCCGGCAGTTGATCACATAGCTGTCGTCTGAAAGGGATGTGCCGAAGCGCCGTGTCAGCTCCGCGCCGAAAATGGTGCCAATGGCCCTATCCGTGCAGCACACGTCCACGGAGACAGTGTTTTTCTTCCCGCTCAGCAGCTTCATAAACACCCGCTCGTCCAGGGTGGATTCCAGTTCAAAATCCGCCGCGTCCTTGGGGTCAAAGCGGACGGGGCTGCTCTCCGAGCGGCTCAGCAGGGGACTGACGTCCACCAGCTCCGCCCGGTGGGTGCGCTGGTGGGGACGGCATTTTAACAGCTCCGTGCGGCCCACAAGCTCGTCCACGGTGCGCACGCCCAGAGAGGCCATGATCTCCCGCAGCTCCTGGGCCACAAAGTTCATGTAGTTAACCACATACTCCGGCTTGCCGCTGAAATTCTTCCTCAGCTCCGGGTTCTGGGTGGCGATGCCCAGAGGGCAGGTGTCCCGGTTGCAAAGCCGCATCATCCGGCAGCCGAGAGCGATCAGGGGAGCGGTGGCAAAGCCAAATTCCTCCGCACCCAGCAGACAGGCCACGGCCACATCGTAGCCGTTCATCAGCTTGCCGTCCACCTCCAGCCGGACCCGGGAGCGCAGGCCGTTTTTCATCAGGGTCTGGTGTGCCTCCGCCAGGCCCAGCTCCCAGGGCAGGCCCGCGTTGTAGATGGAGTTTTGGGGCGCGGCGCCGGTGCCGCCGTTATAGCCGGAGATCAGCACCAGCTGGGCTCCGGCCTTGGCCACGCCTGCGGCGATGGTGCCCACGCCCGCCTCGCTGACTAACTTCACGGAGATGGCGGCGTTTTTGTTGGCGCATTTCAAATCGTAGATCAGCTGGGCCAGGTCCTCAATGGAGTAAATGTCGTGATGGGGCGGAGGAGAGATCAGGGACACGCCGGGGGTGGAGCAGCGGGTACGGGCGATCCAGGGCCAGACCTTGCTGCCGGGCAGATGACCGCCCTCGCCGGGCTTTGCGCCCTGGGCCATTTTGATCTGAATCTCCTGGGCGGAGACCAGATACTCGCTGGTGACGCCAAAGCGGCCGGAGGCCACCTGCTTTACGGCGGAGTTCTTGTCCGTGCCCAGGCGCTCACGCATCTCGCCGCCCTCGCCGGAGTTGGATTTGCCGCCCAGCTGGTTCATGGCCAGGGCCAGACACTCGTGGGCCTCCTGGGAGATGGAGCCGTAGGACATGGCCCCGGTTTTGAAGCGTTTGACGATCTCGCTCACCGGCTCCACTTCCTCAAGGGGCACCGGCGTGACCTTTTCCCGGTCAAATTCCAGCAGGCCCCGCAGGGAGTGGGGGGTGTCCTCGTGCCGGGAGAGGCGGGAGTATTCCTTGTATTCCTCGTAAGAGCCTTCCTTTACTGCCTTTTGCAGGGTCAGTATGGTCATGGGGTCCCACAAATGTTCTTCCGCCCCGTTGCCGGAGCGCAGAAAGTGCATACCCTGGCTGTCGGTGGCCGGGTCAATGGGCAGGCCCATGGGGTCAAAGCCCATGTCGTGCCGCCAGATCACCGCGTCGGCGATCTCCTGCATGCCGATGCCGCCCACGCGGCTGACGGTGTTGCCGAAATAGCGGTCGATCACGTCCTTGTTGATGCCCACGGCCTCAAAGATCTGGGCACTGCGGTAGGACTGGATGGTGGAGATGCCCATCTTGGAGGCGATCTTCACCACGCCGTCCAGCACCGCCCGGTCATAGGCGTCCACGGCGGCGTAGTAGTCCCGGTCCAGAAGGCCCATGCCGATCATCTCGCCGATACATTCGTGTACCAGATAGGGGCAGATGGCGGTAGCGCCGTAGCCCAGCAGGGTGGCGAAGTGGTGTACGCACCGGGGCTCCGCGCTCTCTAAGATCACGGAGACGGCTGTGCGCTTTTTGGTGCGCACCAGATACTGCTCCAGGGCGGAGACCGCCAAAAGAGAGGGGATGGCGGTGTGGTTTTCGTCCACGCCCCGGTCAGAGAGGATCATAATGTTGGCCCCGCTGCGGTAGGCCTTGTCGCAGCTGACAAACAGCATGTCCAAAGCCCGCTCCAGAGAGGTGTTTTTATAGTACAGCAGAGGGATCACGCAGCTTTTCAGCCCGGGCATATCCAGGGCCTTGATCTTCATCAGCTCCATGCCGGTGAGAATGGGGCTGTCCAGCTGCAAGACCCGGCAGTTTTCCGCCCGCTCCTCCAGCAGGTTGCCGTCGGTGCCCACATAGATAGTGGTGTCCACCACAGTCTTTTCCCGGATAGAGTCGATGGGCGGGTTGGTCACCTGGGCGAACATCTGCTTGAAGTAGTTGAAAAGAGGCTGGTGCTTTTCCGACAGCACCGCCAGCGGGATATCCGCGCCCATGGCTTGGGTGGGCTCCACGCCGGTCTTGGCCATGGCCAGCACGGAGCTTTTCACGTCCTCATAGGACCAGCCGAAGGCCTTGTACAGCCGGTCCCGCACCGGCTGGGAATTTTCCTCCAGCCGCTTTTTGGCCGTGGGCAGCTCAGAGAGCTTCACCAGCTCCAGATCCAGCCACTCGCCGAAGGGGTGGTAGCGGGAGTAGGCCTCCTTGATCTCATCGTCAAATTTGACCCGGCCCTCCACCATGTCCGCCAGCAGCATCCTGCCCGGCTCCAGCCGGGAGCGCTTGACGACCTTTTCCGGGGGCAGGTCCATAACGCCCACCTCGGAGGAGAGGATCAGCCGCTTGTCGTCGGTCAGATAGTAGCGCAGCGGACGCAGACCGTTCCGGTCCAGCACCGCGCCCACGGTGTCCCCGTCGGAGAAGAGGATGGCGGCGGGGCCGTCCCAGGGCTCCATCATGGTGGCGTAGTAGTGATACATGTCCCGGCGGCTGCGGCTCATGTCCCGCTTGCCGTTCCAGGGCTCGGGGATGGTGACCATCACCGCCAGAGGCAGCTCCATCCCGGAGAACATGAGAAACTCCAGGGTGTTATCCAGCATGGCGGAGTCGGACCCGGCGGTGTTCACCACCGGCAGGACCTTGTCCATGTCGTTTTCCAGCAGCTTGGAGTGCATGGTCTCCTCGCGGGCCAGCATGCGGTCGATGTTGCCCTGAATGGTGTTGATCTCCCCGTTGTGGAGAATGAGCCGGTTGGGGTGGGCCCGCTCCCAGCTGGGGAAGGTGTTGGTGGAGAAACGGGAGTGTACCAGCGCCAGGGCGGAGGCGCAGCGCTCATCCTCCAGATCGGGGTAAAAGCGGCGCAGTTGCTCCACAAGGAACATGCCCTTGTATACGATGGTACGGCAGGAGAGGGAGGCAATGTAGGTGTCAGTGACGGACTGCTCAAACTCCCGGCGCACGATGTACAGCCGTCGGTCAAAGTTCAGCCCCGGGGCCACGCCCTCCGGCCGCTTGACAAAGCACTGGGCGATATAGGGCATACAGGACAAGGCCTTCTGCCCCAAAATCTCCGGCCTTGTGGGCACGTCCCGCCAGAACAGCAGCTCCATGCCCTCCTTGCCCAGCAAAATCTCAAACAGCTTCATGCAGCGGCTGCGGCGGATCCGGTCCTGGGGCAGGAAAAACATGCCCACGCCGTAATCCCGGGGGCCGCCCAGGTCAATGCCCCGCTCCTTTCCCACGGCGGAGAAAAGTTCGTGGGGCACCTGAAGCAAAATGCCCACGCCGTCGCCGGTCTCTCCGGCGGCGTCCCGGCCCGCCCGGTGGCGCAGCTTTTCCACAATGGAGAGGGCGTCGCTGACGGTCTGGTGGCTGGGCCCGCCCTTTAAGTCCACCACAGCGCCAATGCCGCAGGCGTCGTGCTCAAATCTGGGGTCGTACAGGGAATGGTTCTGTCTGTCTTCCATGGTCTCACCTCTGTGAAGGGGGGAATAGGCTCCCAATTTTCCACAAAGTATAATTTTCTTTGTGAGACTTGTCAATAACGCCGCCCCAATTTTGGTGAATCACACTAAAATACTACATTGAATTGCTGTACTAAAGTGGAAAATGCCGTAAGCGTTTATAAAGGGAGAAACCCGGTGCAAGGCTTCTTTGCGTGACATTTTGCTCAGTACGCATTATAATCAAAATGAGGTGAATGTGATGCGCGATGTGGGAAAGAACATCAGGGAAGCGCGGCAGGGGAGGGGACTGACCCAGGACGAGCTGGCGGAGAGGCTTTTTGTCTCCCGGCAGACGGTGTCCAACTATGAGCTGGGCCGCACCCGGCCGGATATCGACATGCTGGAACGGCTGGCCCAGGTGCTGGAGACAGACCTGAACACGCTGCTCTACGGCCCGCCGGACCGGGAGGAGAAAAGGCGCGTTTTGAAGAAAAAGCTGCTGCGGCTGCAGATCGCGGTGGGGATAGGCCTGGGCCTGCTGGCGCTGTACTTGTATCTCTACCCCCTGGCCATGGCGTACAGCGGGAGAACCTATGATAACAGACCGAAATTTTTGGTGGCTGCTTTCCTGCGGCCGGCCGCCTGGCTGGGCCTGGGCTGGGCGCTGATGCAGGGGCTGAGCTGCTTTACCGCGCTTACTCCCTTTTCCGGCAAAACTGCCAAATGGACACGCGCCGGTTTGGTGACTCTGCTGATCTTCTATCTGTTCTCTATGGTCTTTATCACCGCGGTTTTGTATATCCCGGGCCTGAATCAGATCACGTCCGGGCCTTTGAAGGCCTTGTACGGTATGCTGTTCTATATGGGCGTGTATACGATCCGCGCCCCGGCCGCTGTGCTGATCCTCGGCGCGGCCCTGTGGCTGGTTGGGTTTGCGAAAGAAACGAAGGGTATCAAAGGCTCCCTTGTGTAAAGGGAGCTGCCGCCGGAGGCGGCTGAGGGATTGACTGTTCCGGTTACGCTGGGCAGTGAATACAATCCCTCCGTCACGGCTTCGCCGTGCCACCTCCCTTTACACAAGGGAGGCAAACCCCTCCGCCTCACTGCGTTCGGCACCTCCCCTTACACAGGGGAGGCTATTCCATAGAAAAAGACAGACCCATGCTCTCCATGAGTCTGTCTTTTTCTATGGTGTTTCAGCCGGCAAAGCTGTCGTAAACCGCTTTGAGGCGGTGGGGGTAATCGGTCATGATGCCGTCGGCACCGATCTCAATCAAAAGACGCATATCCTCCGGGTCGTTGATGGTCCAGTAATGGACCGCCAGATTATGCTTGTGGGCGGCGTTGGTAAAGCTCCCGGTGGCCAGGTTAAAGCCCTTTTCTTCCATGGGGAACTGGAACACGCACAGCTCGTCGCCGAAAAACGCATCCAGCTTCAGCAGCTGCAGCACAAAGAATTTGGTGGCGGCGTCATAGGCGGGGGAGTACATGAACTCTTCCGGTACTTCACCCGCTGCCTGCATACGCTGATATTCGTCGTAGATCTCCTCGTGGAAGCTGGCAAACACCACCCGGTCAAAGGCGTCGTATTTCTCCACAAGCCGTACGGCCTCAGCCAGAGCCCTGAAGCCCAGCTCACCGGACTGCTTGATCTCCACATTGATGCGGTTATTGGGGAAGCATACCAGCAGATCTTCCAGCGTGGTGGCCAGAAAGACCTTCTCGTCCCTGGGCTCCACGCCCTCCGGGTACTCCACGTCGGTGGGGTACTTTTCCACGCCGTTTTCATCGGTGAAATGGACCCGCTCACCGCTGAGTACGCCGTCCTCCGTGGGGTTCGTGTAGCCAAAGTCCACCTTTTGGGCCATCAGCTCGCTGTAATCCCAGTCGGCGATCTCGCCGGTCACGTTGGTCTTGCGGTCCAGGGTGGTGTCGTGGGAGAGAATGAGCACGCCGTCGCCGGTGATGCTCACATCCGTCTCCATCATCACGTTTTCATCCACGCTGTAGGCGTTATAAAAGGCCTCCAGGGTGTTGTCCGGAAACTCCTTGTTGCCGCCGCCGTGGGCAATCAGGATGGGCAGCTCGCCATCCCTGCGCATGGGGTTTTCCAGGGGATAATTGCCTTTTCTGGGCTGGGTGGCCATGATGGCATAGACCATGAAAATTCCGACCAGCACCAGCGCGATCACTCTTAATGCTTTTTTCATCTCTGTTTTTCTCCTTGGCAGTCGATAGCTGGATTATATCACAAAGGGGCCGGGATGAAAAGACGTTGGGAAAAGGCTTTTCACCAATTTTACCGTTTCCAGGCAAAGGCCAGCTCGTCCATGTGCCCGCCGCCGCTCTGCAGGGCCGACAGCTCTTCCCGGCAAATTTCCACGGCCTGACGAATATAGGCATCGGCCATCTGCCGGGTGAAGAAAAAGACGCTGCCCTGGCTGTACGGTTCAAAATCTCTCCGGAAATCCGCCATAAACTCCCCAAGGGCAAAGGGAAAGAGGGTAAAAATGTCCTCCCGCTCGATACCAGCCGGGACGGGCGGCTCTGCTTTCAGACCGCAGCGGCTGACAATATAGGGGTTGAGCAGGCGGTAGTCGTTGTGGAGCTTCGGGATGCAGCTGGGCACCTCCGGGTCCCAATGGTGCTCGCCGTAAATGAAGCGGCGGTACACTGCGTCCTGGACCAGGTGGAGATAATAGCCCAGATACAGCCCGTCCGACAGGAGCCTTTCGCCGAAGGCGCGGCGAAAGGCGCTCAGATCATAGATGTTCATCGCCCCGCCAAAGGCAGGGACAATAAAATGGCTTTCCTTTCCCCGGGCGGCGTCCGGCATCACCGCGCCGAACATCAGCCGCTTATTGTCTCCCAGCGGGAGATCATCAAGCAGCATGGAAGTGATCGCCAGATGCATGGTCCTTGACGCCATGGTTTTCCCCTCCCGCAGTCCGTTTTCGACAGGGACATTATACCAGCGCCCGGATTCAAAGACAAGCGGGATCACGCTCTGAAAAAAGACACAAAAAGCTCTTTGGCAGGAGGAGCCTTAGTGAAATATTTGCCTGACGGCAAATGTGAAATAATGCCCTTCGGGCATTGTGAAATGTTCCGGCTTCGCGGAACGTGAAATGAAATAAATCCCCCTATGCGCCGCAGCGCATTTCACACGCCGAAGGCGGTGTTTTACCTTTTCACTATTCACTATTACCTCTTACTTCCCAAAAATCGGCCCCTGAATTTAGTGAAGAGTGAATAGTGAAGAAGGAAAAAGTAAAAATCGGCAACCTTCTGTCGAAGATTGCCGATTTTTGGAGGCGCCACCCGGACTTGAACCGGGGAATCGCGGATTTGCAGTCCGCTGCCTTACCACTTGGCTATGGCGCCG
>JBJDXP010000106.1:0-2126 GCA_051866735.1 Candidatus Limivicinus sp. | reverse complement strand
TATCGGTGCGGTTCTTCGTCTTGCGGGTCTTGTAGCCAAGTGCGGGCTTGCCCCAGGGAGTTACAGGGCCGGGACGGCCGACAGGGGACTTGCCCTCACCACCGCCGTGGGGGTGGTCACAGGGGTTCATGACGGAGCCGCGGACAGTGGGACGTACGCCCATGTGACGCTTGCGTCCGGCCTTACCGATGTGGACGTTAGCATGGTCGATGTTGCCGACCTGGCCGATGGTGGCGATGCAGTCCAGGCGGACCTTGCGGTACTCGCCGGAGGGCAGACGCACGGTGGCCATGCCGTTTTCCTTAGCCATCAGCTGAGCGGCGACGCCTGCGCTGCGGACCAACTGAGCGCCCTTGCCGGGGTAGAGCTCGATGTTGTGGATCACGGTGCCGACGGGGATGTTGGCCAGAGGCAGAGCGTTGCCGGGCTTGATGTCGGCAGCGGCGGAGGAGACCACGGAGTCGCCCACGCTCAGGCCGACGGGAGCCAGGATGTAGCGGCGCTCGCCGTCCTCATACTCGCAGAGAGCGATGAAGGCGCTGCGGTTGGGGTCGTACTCCAGGCGGATGACCTTTGCGCTCATCTCGGTCTTGTCGCGCTTGAAGTCGATCACGCGGTACTTCTGGCGGTTGCCGCCGCCCTGGTGGCGGACGGTGATGCGGCCGTAGTTGTTGCGGCCGGAATTTTTCTTGAGAACCTCGACGAGAGACTTCTCAGGCTTGCAGTGCTTGTCAACACCGTCGAAGCCGGAGACGGTCATCTGACGTCTGGCAGGAGTGGTAGGTCTGTAAGTTTTGATAGACATTCTTTATTCCTCCCTTAAACCATGCCTTCGAAGAGCTCAATGTCCTTGGAGTCCGCACTGAGCTTTACGACAGCCTTTTTCCAGGAGGCAGTCTTACCCATGGGGTATGCGCCGGTACGCTTTGCCTTGCCATTCACATTGATGGTGGTGACCTTGATCACGGTGACACCGAAGATCTCCTCGATGGCCTTCTTGATCTCGATCTTGTTTGCGTCCTTAGCAACTTCGAATGCGTACTTTTTGATGTCCAGGTCTTCCATGGACTGCTCGGTGATGATGGGGCGGATGATGATATCATATGCGGTCTTCATCAGGCGAACACCTCCTCGATCTTGGCGAGGGCAGCCTTGTCAACTACCATCTTGCCGTTGGTGAGAATCATATAGGGGCTGAGCACGGTGGCGATGGTGGTGTTGACGCCGGCGATGTTGCGGGCGGACTTGACGACCTTCTCGTCCACGTTCTCGGTGACGACCAGAGCCTTGCCCTCAACGCCGATCTTGGTCAGGAAGCTCTTGAAAGCCTTGGTCTTGATCTCTTCCACCTGCAGACCGTCGATGACGATGATCTCGTCCTCAGCAGCCTTCGCGGAGAGAGCGGACTTCATGGCCAGGCGCTTGACCTTCTTGTTGAGAGTGTAGCTGTAATCCCGGGGCTTGGGAGCAAAGGCTACGCCGCCGTGGTACCACACGGGGGAGCCTGCGTAACCGGCGCGGGCGCGGCCGGTGCCCTTCTGGCGCCAGGGCTTCTTGGTGGTGTAGGAAACCTCACCCTTGGTGAGTGCGCTCTGGGTGCCCTGACGGCAGTTTGCCAGGTGATTCTTGACGGAATCATGCAGGACACTCTTGTTCGGCTCGATGCCGAAGATGGCCTCGGAGAGCTCGATCTCGCCGATCTTCTCGCCTGCCATATTGAATACATTAGCTTTAGGCATTTATGCTGCTCTCCTTTCTTTACTTGGTACGTGCGGAAGCCTTCTGCGGGTTGACACGGGCAGATGCCTTCTGCGGGTTGTGGCTGATGCCTGCGGCCTCGCCCTTCTTGACGGGCTGGGTCTTGGCGGTATCCTTCAGATAAACAATTCCGCCCTTGGGTCCGGGGATAGCACCGCGGATTGCGATCATATTCAGCTCAGCGTCGACCTTGACGATGTCCAGGTTCTGAACGGTGACCTGATCCACGCCCATGTGGCCTGCCTGCTTCTTGCCCGGGAAGATACGGGAAGGATCAGTGCTGGAGCCCATGGAACCGGCGTGACGGTGAACAGGACCGCCGCCGTGGCTGGTGGGGGTACGGCCCTGGCCGAAGCGCTTCACAACGC
>JBJDXP010000105.1:0-2143 GCA_051866735.1 Candidatus Limivicinus sp. | reverse complement strand
CAGCCCGGCCAGATCCTGCTGCTGGAGAACCTGCGCTTCGACATCCGCGAGGAGAAGAACGGCGCTGACTTTGCCAAGGCCCTGGCCGACATGGCAGAGATCTTCGTGTCTGACGCTTTCGGCACCGTGCACAGAGCTCACGCCTCCACCGCCGGCGTGGCAGCCTACCTGCCCGCCTACTCCGGCCTGCTGGTAGACAAGGAGCTGTCCATCATGGGCAAGGCCCTGGACGATCCCAAGCGCCCCTTCGTGGCCGTTCTGGGCGGCGCAAAGGTCTCCGATAAAATTAACGTCATCAATAACCTGCTGGAGAAGGCCGACACCATCATCATCGGCGGCGGCATGGCCTACACCTTCAAGAAGGCCCAGGGCTTTGAGATCGGCACCTCCCTGCTGGAAGCTGACCGCATCGACTACGCAAACGACATGATCGCCAAGGCCGCAGCCAAGGGCGTGAAGTTCCTCCTGCCTGTTGACAACTACTGCGCAGCCGAGTTTTCCGCCGACGCGGAGCCCGTTCTGGTTGAGGGCAACATTCCCGAGAACCTGATGGGCATGGACATCGGCCCCAAGACCGTGGAGCTCTTTACCGAGGCCGTCAAGGGCGCAGGCACCATCGTCTGGAACGGACCTATGGGCGTTTTCGAGTTTGACAAGTTTGCCGGCGGCACCAAGGCCATGGCCAAGGCCCTGGCCGAGTCCGGCGCTGTGACCATCGTGGGCGGCGGCGACTCCGCAGCGGCTGTTGAGAAGCTGGGCTTTGCCGACAAGATCACCCACATTTCCACCGGCGGCGGCGCATCCCTGGAGTTCCTTGAAGGCAAGGAGCTGCCCGGCGTGGCCTGCCTGCAGGATAAGTAATCATCAATATATAGAAAGCGGCCCCGCCCCAGGGCAGGGCACAGCAAAAAAGGAGATAAACTGCAATGAACAGAAAATACCGCAAGACCGTTATCGCCGGCAACTGGAAAATGAACATGCTGGCCTCCGAGGTAAAGCCCTTTATCGAGCAGCTGAAGGAAAACATGCCCAAGACCCGCGCCTGCGAAGTGGTTTTGTGCACCCCCGCCGTGATGATCCCCGCCATGATCAAGGCCGGCAAGGAATGCAAGGTTGCCGCCGGCGGCCAGGACGTGTCCAAGTATGAAAAGGGCGCCTACACCGGTGAGATCTCTGCCAGCCAGCTTGCCGACATCGGCGCAAAGTACTGCATCGTCGGCCACTCCGAGCGCCGCCAGTACCACGGCGAGGACGATATGCTGGTCAACGCCAAGGCCAAGGCTCTGCTGGCCAAGGGCATCAGCCCCATCATCTGCGTGGGCGAGAGCCTGGAGCAGCGCGAGATGGACCTGACCATGGAGTATGTGGCCTATCAGGTCAAGGCCGCTCTCAACGGCATCGACGCCACCCAGCTGCGCCGCTGCATCATCGCCTATGAGCCCATCTGGGCCATCGGCACCGGCAAGACTGCCACTGCCGAGCAGGCTCAGGAGGTCTGCGAGGGCATCCGTGCCGTGATCCGCAAGATCTACGGCGCCCGTCCCGCCCGTGCCGTCAGCATTCTCTACGGCGGCAGCATGAACGCCAAGAACGCCTATGAGCTGCTGGCCCAGCCCGACATCGACGGCGGCCTGATCGGCGGCGCTTCCCTGAAGCCCGTGGACTTCGCCACCATCATCGCGGCAAGCAATCAGGAGTAATGTAATCCAGAGAACGGAGATTCTACTTTAATGAGCAAAAAAGCTGTTCTTATCATTCTGGACGGCTACGGTCTGGCGGCTCCCACGGCCGGCAACGCCATAGCCCAGGCCAAAAAGCCCAATCTTGACCGGCTCTTTTCCCAGAACCCCTGCACCACCCTGTCCGCCTCCGGGCTGGACGTGGGTCTGCCCGAGGGGCAGATGGGCAACTCCGAGGTGGGCCACACCAATATCGGCGCAGGCCGCGTGGTGTTCCAGATCCTGCCCAAGATGAGCCAGGAGATCGCAAACGGCAAATTCTTCGAAAACCCCGTCTATATCAAGGCCATGGAGGACGCGAAAGCCAATGGCAAGGCCCTGCACATCATGGGTCTGCTGTCCACCGGCGGCGTTCACAGCCACCTGAGCCATATCTTCGGCATTCTGGACATGGCAAAGCAGCG
>JBJDXP010000104.1:0-2144 GCA_051866735.1 Candidatus Limivicinus sp. | reverse complement strand
CCCTCCTACATGTGGAACCAGAACGGCTGGCTGTGCAGCAAGATGGGCCTGCATGTGAAGTCCCAGACCCAGAAGTGCATCCCCTGCATCGACAAGGAGGACCTGAAGTCCGAGACCCTGGGCATGGTGGTCAAGGCCGGCGACGCCACCGGTATGCGCGCCATCGTCACCACCGAGACCGAGGAGGGCATCACCTTCGAGACCGAGTGCGTGGGCAAGATCTATAACAAGGACGAGTTCGACACCAACGTCTGGACCCTTTACGGCGAGCCGGAGACCACCTGCATCGTCAACCAGCCCGCTACCGTGGAGCTGACCTGCGCCACGCTGGTCAACCGCATCCCCCAGCTGATCGACGCCCCTGCCGGCTACGTCACCACCGACCAGTTCCCCTACAATGAGTACATGGTCCGTCCCATGAACGAGTACGTCAGGACAAAATAATTTTAGAGAAGAAGCAGGAAAACAGGCGTGACCGCGATGGCCACGCCTGTTTTTCGCGCACAAGAATGACAGATGGACGGGAAAGGGCCGTTGGGGACGCCGGCCCCTACAACGTTGTTTCGGTTGAGCCGTAGGGGCGGCCCTGCGTGGCCGCCCGGGAAGGGCACCTCATCCGGCCCTCCGGGCCACCTTCCCCTCGAAGGGGAAGGCTTTTTGCGTCCCCCCATGCCTCCCCTGTGTAAGGGGAGGTGCCCCCGCAGGGGGCGGAGGGGTTTGCTTTGCCGCAACCTTTGACTACCCCTCAGTCGCTTTCAGCGACCACCACAGGCGTAAGTTCGGCTTAGCGAAATCAAAGATTTCGAGCCTCACTTAAGCTCCCCTGACAAGGGGAGCCATTGCAGCGTAGTTTCGGTCAGGCCGTAGGGGCGGGGCTTGCCCCCACCCGTCTTTCAAGCCTCCTGCGCACCAAAGCCTCCCCTGTGTAAGGGGAGGTGCCGAACGCAGTGAGGCGGAGGGGTTGCCTTTCCTGCCCAGCGTAACCAAAAAGGACAATCCCTCGGTCTGCCCTGCGGGCAGCCCACCACAGGCGTAAGTTCGGCTTAGCGAAATCAAAGATTTCGAGCCTCACTTAAGCTCCCCTGACAAGGGGAGCCTTTGTGCGGGCCGCCACACAGGGCGGCCCCTACAGTGCCTTTCAGTCAGGCCGTAGGGGCGGCCCTGTGTGGCCGCCCGTCTGCCTCGCTGAACGTTGAAAAAACGCTGAAAAACACGGAAATTTTATGCAATTTTTCAAAAGAAAAATCTTGAAAAAGGAACGCGTTTCTGTTATTGTTGGTGTATATACCAAAGTACACGGCAGGGGATGAAGAAATGGCAATTCGAAGCGACGGACTTCGGACAAAAAAGCGGATTTTGCAGTCTTGCGTCAAGCTCTTTCTGGAAAACGGATATCATCAGACCACTATGGCGCAGATCCTGAACGCGGCGCAGGTCTCTGCCAGCAGCTTTCAGAATCTTTTCCAGAGCAAGGACGGCGTTTTGCTGGAGCTGGTGGACTTCATGTTTGAAAACCAGTTCGGCATGGCCAGACATGTTGCGGGGGAGGCGCTGCCGCCGGTGTATGTCTACGCGGTGGAAACCGCGCTGCAGCTCACGCTGACGGAGCTGAACGACAATCTGCGGCAGATCTATCTGGAGGTCTACACCCAGGCGCGCTCGCTGGCCCGCATCCAGGCCGCCACGGCCAGGGAGCTGCATCAGATCTTCGGCCCCTATCAGCCCGAACTGACGGAGCAGGATTTTTATGAGCTGGAGCTTGGCACGGCGGGGCTGATGCGCGGGTACATGGCCAATCCCTGCACGGCGGAGTTCCCGCTGGAGCGGAAGCTGGAGAAATTCCTGACCCTGGCGCTGCGCTGCTACAAGGTGCCGGAGGAGGAGCTGCAAAAGGTCCTGGCCTTACTTCGGGGGCTGGACATTCGCGGCATTGCCCAAAGGGTCATGGAGGAGCTGTTCCGGCAGCTTGCCATGCGCTATGAATTTTCGCTGGACGGCCTTCTGCCGCCGGAGAAATAAAGTTGACAAGGAAAAAGCAAGCCCCGCGCCTGCGGGGGGAAAGAGAGGAAACACAATGAAAAAACGACTGTTAAGCATCCTGCTTATCCTTTGCATGGTGCTGGCGCTCTGCCCGGTGACGGCCT
>JBJDXP010000103.1:0-11248 GCA_051866735.1 Candidatus Limivicinus sp. | reverse complement strand
AATGCGATCAACAGCAGAGGGAGAAAACACGGAAGCGTGTTGAACGTCACCGCGCGAAGAAAAAAGCTGCTGGTAACGATGGCGTAACACCAGACAGTAACTCCACCTGTAACGTTACTGTAACGCCATGTAACGCCACTACCATACCTAACCATACCATACCTTACCATACCAATATTTATGATGGTGATGATGAATGCGCGGGCGCGCGAGAAGCGAGCGAAGATGTTTTGGCAAGGATCGGGCTGAAGCATGGGGAGTACCTTGGGGTTAGCTCCGGTACGGTTTGCCAGGTTGAGAGGATTACCGCTGACCTGATAACCAAGTACATGGGCCGCGATTACACAAGCTTGGACTGCAAAATTGTGTTTCAATACGTCTGCTTGTACGTAATTCCAGGGGGAGGGTATTCCGTGAACGATGATGCGGCTGATCTACTGGAATATGCCTTTGAACAAGCCCAAATTGCTGGATTTGGCTGCGATTGGAGATATGTTCGTGGAATCATGGACCGGCTGGCCGCCCGCGATATCCATACCAGGGCAGAGGCGGAAGCCTTTGACGCTGAACGGCCAGACAGGGAGGAGTAACCGAAATGGCGGGTTATAAAGCACGATATGGCCTCGAAGGGCGAACGGTGAAGTCGCTGTATGAATACTATTGGCGGCGTGGTGGCATAGGCGAGATGGACCACGGCTGGGAAAGCTTTGACGACTTTGTGAAGTGGTGCAGCCTAAACGGCTACCAAAAAAACTATCACCTGAAACGCCTGGACCCGACAAAGCCCCACGGCCCTGGTAATTCCTTCTGGGACCGTACGGAAGATAAGAGAGCTATGGACAAGGTGGACGCAAAAGCACCGGAGGAAAACCCTTGCGGAACATGCAAGAATGATCCGTACTGCAACAGCATTTGCCCGCTGCGTGCCGCCTGGTGGGACGTGAAAATGCAGGAAGTCAGACGGGCGTTGGGAGCGGAGAGGACATGAACACGTTACTTAACTACCCCGGCGCGAAGTGGGGTATGGCTGCGCAGATCGTGTCCCTGATGCCTCCCCACCGTTCCTACCTGGAACCGTTCTTCGGCAGCGGAGCCGTGCTGTTCAACAAGCCGCCCTCCGCCATTGAGACGGTGAACGATATTGACGGGGATATCGTGAATTTCTTCAGAGTGCTTCGGGAGCAGCCGGAGAAGCTGGCAATGTTTATTAGTCTGACGCCGTATTCCAGGGATGTGTTCAACGATGCTCATGAGAATCGGGGATCCAGCGATTTTGAACGGGCATACAAATTCGCCATCCGGTCAAAGATGGGGCATGGATTTAAGACTTACCAGAAAACCGGATTCAAAATCGATGTATACGCCCGAGAGCGTTCTTACTGCGTAAGTTGTTGGAACCGTTTACCAAGTGATCTATTGGAAGCAGCCGCACGTCTGAAGGACGTCCAGATTGAAAACCAGAATGCGCTGGATCTGATTCGAAAATTCAACCATGATAACGTCCTGATCTACGCAGATCCTCCGTACCTGCTGGAAACCAGAGGCGGCAAACAGTACCGCCATGAGATGACCGAACAGGACCACCTGGATCTCCTTGATGCGCTGAAGCAGCACAAAGGCAGTGTCATTCTCAGCGGCTACCCATCGGAAATGTATGACAGGGAGTTGGCCAGGTGGAGCAGAATTGAACGGAAGTCTTATAACCAGAATGCGGAGCAGCGGACGGAAGTGCTGTGGTGCAATTTCGAGGTGCCGAGTTTGTTCGTTGGGGGTGATGGCCTATGAAAATCGGCCTGATCGATGTGGATGGTCACAACTACCCAAACCTCGCCCTGATGAAGATATCTGCCTACCACAAGACCCATGGGGACAGCGTGGAATGGTGGTGGGGCTGGGGAGAGTATGACCGGGTTTACATGAGCAAGGTCTTTGACGAGACGTATTCCCCGGATATTCCAGAACCCTTGAACGCAAAGGAGATTATCAAGGGCGGCACAGGTTACGGTCTGGAAAATGCTCTGCCGTTTGAGATTGAACACATGTGCCCTGACTACAGCCTTTATCCGGAGCTTACAAAGGATACCGCTTTCGGATTCCTGACAAGAGGCTGCCCCAATTCCTGCCCGTTCTGCATCGTTTCCGGGAAAGAGGGCCGGGTGAGCCAAAAGGTGGCGGATTTGTCCGAGTGGTGGACCGGCCAGAAGAATATCGTTCTCATGGACCCGAATTTGCTGGCCTGCCGGGAGCACATGGACCTTCTTGGGCAGCTTGCAGATTCCGGGGCCTGGGTGGATATCAACCAGGGGATTGACGCCCGGTTGCTGACGCCGCAGAACATTGACGCAATCAAGCGGATCAAGATCAAAGAGATTCATTTTGCGTGGGATTTGATGAAGAACTCCAAGCGGGTAGTCCGTGGGCTGAACTTGTGGAAGCGATACGGCAAGAAGAATAAGCACGGAAGTTGGGGCACCGTCTATGTGCTGACCAATTTCGATACCACCATGGCGGAAAACCTGTACCGCATTTATATGCTGAAAGACATGGGCTTTGACCCCTATGTGATGATTTTCGACAAGCCGAATGCGCCCAGGGAGGTTAGACTGCTCCAGCGGTGGTGCAATAACAAGATCATATTCGGGGTCTGCCCGTATTTTGAAGATTATAAGGGGTGATGGTATGAGCAACTTAACCCACCTCTCCCTGTTCTCCGGTATCGGCGGTCTGGATCTGGCGGCGGAATGGGCCGGGTTTCGCACCGTTGGACAATGCGAATGGGCGGACTACCCACGGGCGGTCCTGGAAAAGCACTGGCCCGGGCTTCCCAGATGGAGGGATATTCGCACATTGACAGGAGATGATTTTTACGCAAAAACAGGACTACGAACAGTTGACATTATTTCCGGCGGATTCCCCTGCCAGCCGTTCTCCACAGCCGGGAAACGAAGAGGCAAGGAAGATGACCGTTACCTCTGGCCTGAAATGCTCCGAGTTATATCGGAAATCCGGCCCGCTTGGGTCGTTGGGGAGAACGTTGCTGGAATCGTCAGCATGGCGCTCGACACGGTGCTATCTGACCTGGAAAGCATCGGCTACGCCTGCCAAGCGTTTGTTATTCCGGCTTGTGCCGTCGATGCCCCGCACAGAAGGGACAGAGTTGCCATTGTGGCCTACTCCAACAACGCCGAGACCACACGACAGCGAGAAAACAGTAGGAATGTACATACCAAGCCAGAATCAAAAGGATTTGGCTTATGCAGTGGCAATGTGGCCAACACCGACGGCAATGGATGCCAAGGGGTTAGACAATCATCCGAGGAAAGATGCAAGGTTAAGCAGATAAAGGTGCTTGTTGCCTATAAAACGAATGGCAGATTGATCGAGAGGACGCAGCTCCGCGTGAAGGGGTACTGGTACCATGAGCCTGACCATGGGATTGGGTTAAAACATCCGATCCTATCTCTTACTGGATGCCCCTGCCGGAACCGCCGAAGGAGGGCTGACATGCTAAAGAAACAAAACCAATGCCCAGGTTGCAAAGGGCGTGGTTACATCGGAGGAGGGGACAGAAATTCTTGCTGGACAAAAACGTGTGAGCGCTGTGGTGGAACGGGGGTTATCTTGGTTCAAAGGACCAACGCCGACCGAATCTGGACCATGTCCGATGCAGAAAAGAGACAAGCGCTCATTGATTATTTCTCTGAATGGGCTGGTATTGGCGATAGTTACATATTTGACCTCACACGTGTGAAAACCGCCTTTGCCGTGGGAACCATGGGCCTTGACGATTTCGAGGAATGGGACGAATCCAGAATTGAAGAACTGGTGGACGAGTTTATTAAATGGCTCCAGCAGCCAGCGGAAGGAGAATGACCATGAAACGTAAAATCAAGCGTTTGATTCAGAAAATGGCATGTTTTCTGTTCCTTTTTATGTATGCAATCGGGTGGTTTATGACATATGCGTTTCTGGCTTTCCTCATTTTCGGAGACGCAATGGGCGGCTATGAATCCGCTGTGCTAGTCGTTTCTGCTCTTGCCGGTGGTGTATCTGGCGGTTTGCTTTATATGTACATTTTGAAGAGTTAGGGAGAATGACCATGAAATCTGTACTTATCAGTATTCAGCCCTGCTGGTGTGAGCTGATTGTCACCGGGGAGAAGACGCTGGAGGTCCGTAAAACCATGCCGAAGCTGGCAACACCGTTCAAGGTTTTCTTTTATTGCACAAAAGCTCCGAAAGGCTGGTTCTGGTTTGATTCCCCGAACATTCGGAGGGATGGGGTGGTTATTGGCGAATTTACCTGTGATAGTATCCGGCAGTTTGATGTTCCGTACCCAGCGTTTCAAAGAAAGCTTGCCCCTGAAATTCTGGAAGTGTCCTGCTGTACATACTACCAGCTTCACAGATACGCATACCATGACAGTCTTTATGGCTGGCACATTTCCAACCTGAAAATCTACGACAAGCCGCTTGACCTGTCAAATTTCTTCCACGCCTGTGATAAACCTTCTGAGCAAAATTGTACAATATGCGTAGAATCCGGCAAGGCTCGTTGTAAGCAGTTGCGACGCGCTCCACAAAGTTGGTGCTATGTGATGGAGGATTGGCCATGGCCCTGAGAAAAATCAATCTCATGCACAAGTTCTTCGGGATTACCGAGAGCCACGCCTGCCGGGAGTGCAGCAACCTGGTCAAGGGCCGATACCATGACCGTACACTCTGCAAATGCCGGGTGTACGGCATGACCCACAGCGAGGCGTCCGACTGGGCGAGCCGGTGGCAGGCCTGCGGGATGTTCAATAAGACTTGGGACAAGCAGCCGGTGATGCGGGAGGTAGTCCCGGAGCGGAAGCAGAGGGAAGTCGATAATACGCCCCTGGAGGGGCAGATCAGTTTGGAGGTTTGAAAATGGCAAATGATGTGAAGTTTACACCGGGAATGCCGGTGTGGGTCATTGCACGAGACGAGGACGGCAACGCCTGCGAGTCTTCTGGGTATGTATTTTTGGCCAAAGTTGAGCACGCGGTCATTCTGACGCCCCGTATCTACGGCCTGGATGACCTGGAGGAACTGCTGGATTACCACATTGAAGAAACGCGGAACGAATCCGAACTGCCCCTGGCCGTGTTCCCAGTGTCCGACTGTTACAGCGACAAGGAAGCTGCGAAGGAAGCGCTTCTTGCTGAGGAGGGCTGACGATGGCAAAAAAGCGGCTGGTTGATGCAAGGAAAACCGTAATAAAGCTGTCCGGTAGAATTATGCCGTTAATTCAAGTGGGCGCAAATCCAACTCAGGTCTATGATGAAGTGCTTCAAGTGATTGCAGAAGCTCCAACTGTGGATGCTGTGGAAGTGGTGCGTGGTCATTGGATTGACCGGATTGATAACGACACCCCTATGCACGAATGTTCTGTATGCGGGGCAAGAGTGGCAAAAGGCTTGTACGAATACCAAAACCCGAACCTCTATTGCTACCATTGCGGCGCCCGTATGGACAAGGAGGAATGACGATGGCGCACTGGATCGATAACGCAGACAGCTATATCTGCTCTGCATGTGGCTATGAGTGCAATAACCCGAACAAAGAAAAGTATGGGGCCGAAATATGCCCCAACTGCGGGGCACATATGGACGAGGAGGTAATGGAAGATGCTTAACCACATTGTAATCATGGGCCGCATGACCCGGGACCCGGAGCTGCAGAGGACGGGGAGCGGGGTTGCCGTTGCCAATTTCACAGTTGCAGTGGACCGAGATTTCAAAAACCAGAGCGGGGAGAAAGAAACGGACTTCTTCGACTGTGTTGCCTGGCGGCAGACCGGGGAATTCGTCTCCAAGTATTTCAGAAAGGGCAGCATGGTCGTGGTGTCCGGGCGGCTGACCAATCGGAACTGGACCGACAAGGACGGCAACAAGCGCCGCTCTGCCGAGATTGTGGCGGACAACGTGTATTTCGGGGAGAGTAAGAAAAGCGCCGAGAGTAACGGGGCCTATCAGGGCAGCGGCTACGGAAGCGCTTACCCCGAAGCAGAAGCAGCCATCAGCCGCTACAGCGGGGCCGGGCAGGGCGGCTATACCGCTCCGGAATACATGCAACCGGATTTTCCCATATTGGATAGCAAAGTCGGGTTGCCGTTTTAAGGAGGGCCTATGGAGCAGAAGCAAGAAGAAAACCGCGCGGGGGCCGACCACCCCTGCGCGGGGTGCCTGCATTTTTACGGGGCATATGAATATGGCCGGTGTTGCAATTATATATTCGACGTTGATAAACGCCGCCCCTGCCCGCCGGGGGAGCTTTGCACCGAAAAGCGGCCGATCACATGCCTGGAGGATTTGAAACTGAGAAGGGCGACAGAGTTGTACTAGGACTGTACATTTTCTGCTTTATTTGTAATAATGGATTAAAATGCCAGAGCCATGAGCCAGAGCAGACCGAATGGGGTCGCTTTGGCGTTTTTTGTTTTTAGGGGGTGATTGTTTGGACCTGTTGGCGCGATATGTGATCCCGCTGGATACCCGCACCAAGAAGAATTCCATGTCCATTGCCGGTACCGGGCCCAGGTGCCCAATGTGTGGGAAACGGAAGAAGCAGTTTATCCGGCAGGGGCATGCCAACACGGAATACTCTGCCATGGCGGCGAAGTTCCTGTTTCCGAAACCCAGGGAGCCGATCTCCGGAAAGGTGCATATTGTCTACAGGATCTACACCGAGACCCGGCGGGTGGTGGATGACCTGAATCTGTATGCGTCCCTGGACGATATCCTGGTAAAGGAAAAGATCCTGAAGGACGATAACCGGAAGATCATCCGCTGCCGGGACGGGAGCCGGGTCCTCTACGACAAGGACCACCCCAGGGCGGAAATCTACATCTATGAATTCACAGAGGAGGAAGACAATGGCATCATCTGACATGAAGATGTTCACCGTGGACAAGTTCCTGGGGGTCAATGAGGCGGCGGACGGTTACACGGAGCTGAAAATGGGAGAGGCCTCCAAGATGGTCAACTTTTTCATTACCGACGCCTGCAACCTGCAGGTCCGCCCGGGCATCCGCCGTGTGGACTTTGAACTGGAGCGGGACCCGGCTCCTATCCTGGCCAGCTGGGCGGGGCATATGAGCGAGCAGGAGTATTTGGTGATCTGCGACTTTTCCGGCGGCGTGGACCGGCTGTGGATGTACGTCACCGACGAGACAGACGCGGACGGGCACCGGGTATTCTACCACCAGGACGGAGCTCTGGGCCTGACATCGGTGGAGAATGCCAAAGTGAAGATATTCCCCTTCGGCGGAAAGATCTACGTCATGAGCAGCGCCAAGACGGTGGTATATAAGGGCGGGACCTTCCAGGAGGAGGAACCCTATGTGCCACTGGTGATCACCGGCGCTTCCCCGGCCGGCGGCGGGACGACGTTGGAAAACCTGAATCTGCTGTCCCCACTGCGGCGGATCGACTACAGCGCCGACGGCGAGGCCACAGCCTACGTGCTTCCCGCTGAGGCAATCGGGGTTACGTCCGTCACCGTTGACAACGAACCCCAGGATGTGGAAACCGCCGGAAGCTTTGACGCCGTGGCCCATACCTTCACATTCGCCACAGCTCCGGTGAAGGGTGTCGGAAACGTGGAATTCACCTACACCACCGACGCGGAAGAGGCGGAGGAAAACCGGATGCGGATCATCAACTGCCCTCTGGTGGAGGCATACAACGGCTCTACGGATACCCGGCTTTTCGTGGCAGGGGACGGGACCAACATGTGCTATTACACCGGCGTTCCCCAGTCCGGAGAGGTCACCGCCCTGTATTTTCCTGCCATGAATGAGGTAGCGGTGGACATGTCTGGCTCTCCCGTGACCGGGCTGCGGCGGCACTACAGCAAACTCCTGGTGTTCAAACCGGACGGCACCTACACCATCAGCTATGAGCCCGTGACGCTGGTTGACGGCAGCACCATTGCCGGTTTCTATCTCCGCTCCGCGAACCGGGAATTCGGCAATGACGTGCTGGGCCAGGTCCAGACCGTGAACAACTACCCCCGGACCGTGACAAAGAATGGGATCTATGAGTGGCGGATCACTTCCAGCTACTACCAGGACGAGCGCTACGCAAAGCGAATTTCTGACAAGGTGGGCACCTCCTTGAAAAGCGCGGATATCAGCAGGATTGTCACCTGCGACGATAACTTTGACAAGACCTATTATGTGTTCCTGAACGATGAAAGCGGCACGGTACTGGTGAACCGGTATGCTGTCAACAACGACGGGATCTGGTGCATCTACCAATCGGACCTGTGCAAAAATGTGAAGAACGCCATGGTCTACGCTGGGGCAATGGTGTTCGTGACGGACCGGGATGTGCTGTATTTCGACGAGGGGGCCACTATGGATGCTTCCCTCACCACCGGCGGGGACAGCCTGCCAATCAAGGCACTTTGGGAGTCCGGCTATATGGACTTTGGTGCGGACTTCCGCAGGAAGTATTCCAGCCGGATCTATGTATCCCTGCTGCCCCAGTCTCATTCAGCCCTGACGGTGACGGCCTCCACGGACAAGCGGGAAACGTACCTGGAAAAGTTCCTGACTGCCAACGTGTTTTCCTGGAACAATGTCTCGTTCGCCCACTGGTCCTTCGAGATGAACAGCACGCCCAGGATCCAGCGGGTGCGGCTGAAGGTGAAGAAGTTCGTGTATTATAAGCTGATCTTTCGCGTGGAGGAGCCAGGCGCAAGAGCCACGGTGCTTTCCTTCGACCAGCAGGTACGGTTTTCTTCTATGGTGAAATAAGGAGGTTTTTATGCTGACAGTACAACAGGTTTATGACATGGCGATCCATCTCATGGACGAGCAGGACGAGAGCACGGGTAAGACGGAGACTGTGGATACCGTGGAGTACAAGCTCCGGACGATCTCCATCCTCAATTCCATCATTCCGGCGCTGTATCCCTACTCTGGCAACTACGACACCAGCGGCACCGGGCGGCCTACTCCGCCGATGCTGTATGTCGATGATTACGCGAACCCTGACTTTGAGCAGGCGATTTGGCTGGATGATACACTGTGCGCTGCGGTGCTGCCCTACTATCTGGCAGCCCAGCTGCTCTCCAGCGAGAACGACACTCTTTCCGCCTGGTTCCTGGCCCGGTACCGGGAAGCATTCGCGGATCTCAAAAGCAGGATCCCGGCGACATTTGAGCGAATTTCCACACCCTACGGATTATTTTAAGGAGGATTTACCATGGCGGAAACCACGACCCCGGCCACCTATCAGCCGGTCAATGATGAGGAATACATCAACAAGATGTATGACAGCAATCTGGAAAGCCAGAAGCAGACTTTGCAGCAGGGCTATGACCAGAACGTTTCCAACCTGGACGCCGAGAAGCAGGCGAACCAGCGGCAGACGGACACCAACCTGAACCGCACCTATGTGGAATCCCAGAAAGCCCAGCAGGGCTACAATGAGGTGATGAACGCCTACGGCCTCACCAGCGGTGCCCAGGCCCAGGCCAGACTTGCCAGGGACAATCAGCTGCAGTCTGATTTGACCACGCTTCGGACCGCCCAGCAGACGGCGGACGCGGAGATCGAGCGGCAGCGGAGTTTGCTTGCCAAGGAATACGCTTCTGCCATTGCCAAGGCCCAGGCGGACAACGATTTACAGCGGGCACAGGTACTGTATGAGGCGGCGAAGTCTGACGAGGACCGGCTGCTCCAGCTGCAGAAGGAAGCGGGCGAGCTGATGGCGACCAAGAATGACTACTCCATTCTGGGGCAGCTGTACGGGCTGACGGAGGAGCAAATTGCACTGCTGACAGGCGGTGGCGGCGGTGGCGGATACGTGGAACCGAAGAAGACTTACAGCGCTGCCAAAAATCCGACTCCCGCCCCTACTCCTGAGCTGACAGATACGCAAAGCAAAATTCTCGCGGTTGAGGACATGTGGAAGCGCTGGGGCTGATTTGAGGTGGTATTATGACGGGAGATCAACTGAAAAAAATTGTTGAAGAACGCGCCGCTGCTAGAGAGCAGAATATGGCGGAAGCCTCTCAGATCCGGGAGCAGGCTCAGGCTGCCGGAAAATGGCCCAGCAATCAGACATCCGAAACAACGCAGAAAAGTTCTGTGGAAAGCGGGCAGGCAAAGCAAGCGGCGAAAAGCAGTGGGAAGGCAACGAACGTCGATGAGCTGACCGGTGACGACCTTGTCCAGGACACAAAGGCCAGAGCCAGGGAGCATTCCCAAAGCCCCAAGGTCAAGGCTTATGAAGCAGAGAAGGCATACAACGACTATCTAAAGTCGGACGAGCGGAAGCAGAACCTAAATAAAGCGATGCAGGAAGCAACGGCGTCTATGCTTTTGAACGGTCTTCCCGGTCTGGAGAATTTCCAACCGACTGGGGATGAAAAGGAACAGACCCTGCGTTCTCAGATGGACTACTGGAAAGAACAGGCCCGGCAGGAGGAAGACCGGGCGGTGCTGGAAAAGGACCTGGAGGAGCTGCAATCCTGGTCCGAGGAAGACCAGCAGGCTTTGAAACGGTATATTGCAGGACGGGATACCGACTTCTATGAGACCTTGAACCCCAATTCTGGTGAGATCCGGATTGAAAACGCAGAGCGGGAAGCTGCCGGCCTTTTCGGCAAATACGGAAAGCAGAAGGTTGACGAGCTGGCAGAAAGCTACAGCCGGTATCTGTCCTACCAGGAGACACAGAACACCACCCAGCAGGCCAGAGACAGCGCCGGGGGCGGTTTTTTGGCAGGATTGGGCCACAGCATCGGCAGTGTCGGCGCAAACCTGGCGGGCGGCGTCTCCGGCCTTGCGGGATATGCCAAAGAATTGGGGCAACGGTCTGGACGGTATTCAACACTGGACCCCTACAATACCGGAATGCTGTTGAACAACTATGCCGGAGCGGTGCGCGGAGAAGTGGCGGAGAACATCGAAGGCAAGGACGGGGAAAACGGTGCCCTGGGAAAAGTCGGCTCTGTACTGTATCAGGGCGCTATGTCCGCGGCGGATTCCATTGCCAGGGTTGCGGCCTTCGGCGGCGCCGGTTCCTTGGGCCTGGCTGCTGTAAATTCCTTCAGTCAAACCCTGAGTGACGCCTCCCGGCAGGGCGCAACCCCACAGCAGGCGGCGATCCTGGCAACCGCCAACGCAGCCGTGGAAACCCTATCGGAGAAGATTCCTCTTGACAATCTGCTGGCAACCGCAAAGGCGGGCAAACAGCCAATCGGAGAGATCG
>JBJDXP010000102.1:0-2154 GCA_051866735.1 Candidatus Limivicinus sp. | reverse complement strand
TGTCTGGCCCCCGGCGCCGCGCTGTGCATCGCCTTCATCCGGCTCAGCGCCCTGTTCAACACCTCCTGCCGCAGCAAAATCGTGGTCAACACGCCTGCGCTGCAGCACCTGCCCCTGGCCTCCGGCATCCCCACCGCAAACGGCGGCACCGAGTACCGCTTTGCCACCTTCTTCATTCAGTTTCTGGTGATGCTGGTGCTGTTTTGGATCCTGATGCGCTTTTTCTTCCGCCGCCGGCGCTATCCCATGAAAAACGATTATCCCAGAGACGGCCATGTGGCCCTGATGTTCCTTGTGTACTATGACGCCGTGGAGGTGGTGCTGGACAGCACCCGCTACGACTCCAGCTACCTGCCCTTCAACGGCTTCATCAGCCTGACCCAGATCCTCTGCGCCGTGATCATTCTGGTGATTTTCATCGTTTACAGCGTCCGCTCCGTCAAGGCCAACGGCCGTCACGGCTACCACTGGGTCATGTGGGTGGGCTTCTTCCTGACCGTGGCCGGCACCGGCGTTTTCGAGTATCTGGTGCAGCGTTTCGGCAATATGTATCTGATCTGCTACAGCGCCATGTCGGTGATCCTGTTTTTGATGGCCTTCATCGTCAACCGCATGTACCACACCGTCTGCGCAGACATCTATGAAAAAGCATAAGACCGTTTTCGGGGCGGCCCTGTTGGGCCGCCCTTCTGAATTGACCTGTCATTCTGAACCGCGCAGCGGCGAAGAATCCCGTGAATAGAAGGTCCCTGCGTAACCACACGGGATCCTTCACTTCGTTCAGGATGACATGTTGATTTGCGGGATCCTTCGCTTACGCTCAGAATGACGACACAGGCAAGACTGTCTGAAAACGCCACACAGCGTTTCCGTTTCTCTTGAAACGCCGCGCAATGTGTGCTATACTCTCTCCGCAAGCAAAGTAAACGATGAATCAATCGGCAAGAGCGGATCGCGAGAAAATTTGTGTTCTGATGATGGCACTTTTTCGCGGGAATACTTTGTGTATTTCAAGAAAAAGTGACGAAATCAGGGCGCAAATTTACCGTGAGACGCCGCAGACGATTTATTCAGCGTTTACTAAATTAACGGATCGGGATCTGTCCATTGAGGCAGTTAACAGGGGAATGTGGGTGCGAATCCCACGCGAGGCCGTCACTGTGAAGCGGGGCGAAAGCCCCCGAAGTCAGAAAACCTGCCCGTGCAGCGGGAACAGCCCGCTGTGTCGTACAAAGAACCGCGTCACCCGGTCAAATTGTAAGCGTGCGCCTGAGTTATTGCGCCCGTTCTCTCTTTTTCTTTGTACGATTTCCGGTGAAAAAAGAAAGGAGAGGATTTTTTATGTCCGCAAAAACGAAAAAAATCATTGCCGTGGCCGTCCTGCTTGTATTGGTCGCGGCGGCCATCGTCGCAACTGTCTGCCTGAAGCCCAGCGGGGCAGCGGGAGACAAGACCATCACCGTTGAGGTCATCCACGGCGACGGAACCCAGAAGGATTTCACCATCAGCACAGACGCCGAATTTCTCCGGGGCGCGCTGGAGCAGGAGGGCCTGGTCCAGGGCGACGAGAGCGAATACGGCCTGTTTGTCACCGTTGTTGACGGCGAGACGGCCGACAGCGAACAGCAGCAGTGGTGGTGCTTCACCAAGGGCGGCGAAATGCTGATGACCGGCGTGGACGATACGCCTATCGCCGACGGCGAGCAGTATGAGATCACCCTCACTGTCGGCTGGTAAGCTGAGCGCAAAGGACATCTGCGCTCTGGCCCTGATGGGCGCGCTGATGTTCGCCCTGAAAATGGCGCTGGCGGCCCTGCCCAACGTGAACATGAACGCCCTGATCATCATCCTCACCGCCGTCTTTTTCGGCTGGCGGGCGCTGTACTCCGTGGCGGTGTACATCATGCTGGAGGGGCTGGTGTTCGGCTTTGGGATGTGGTGGTTTTGCTACTGGTATCTCTGGCCCATCCTGGCCATCGTGGCCGTGCTGCTGCGCAAAAACGACTCCGCCCTGATCTGGGCGGTACTGGCCGGGGTTTTCGGCCTCTGCTTCGGGACCCTGTGCTCCATCCCCTACCTTTTCATCGGCGGCTGGGCCATGGCCCTGTCCTACTGGGTCAGCGGCATCACCTTTGACCTGGTCCACTGCGCCGG
>JBJDXP010000101.1:0-2166 GCA_051866735.1 Candidatus Limivicinus sp. | reverse complement strand
GCTGCCGGGGAACTTCAGCTGGCCCACAACAGGGGAGACAGCCGCGTCAAACTGCATCTCGCCGTCGATAGCCACATCGGGGGCCATCTCCTTGGCGATAGCGGTGGCGTTGCGCACCATATCCACAGCGGGACCCTTGCCGGAGCCCTTGGTGGAGTAGGACAGCATGGCGACCTTGGGGTCCATGCCGAAGACCTTGGCGGTCTTTGCGGTCTCCACGGCCACCTCGGCCAGCTGCTCAGCGGCGGTCAGAGTCACATTGCCCTCCTTGTCCAGCTTGTCCTCATAGGAGATGTTGATGGCGCAGTCGCCCATGGCCAGCATCTCGTCGCCGCGGACCATAATGAAGCAGGAGCTCACCAGATTGGCGCCCTTCTTGGTCTTTACCAGCTGCAGTGCGGGACGCACGGTGTCGGCAGTGGAGTAGGTGGCGCCGCCCAGCAGCGCGTCGGCCACGCCCATCTTCACCAGCATGGTGCCGAAGTAGTTGCCCTTGGAGAGAGCGGCGCGGCAGTCCTCTGCGCTCATCTTGCCCTTGCGCAGCTCTACCATGGTGTTGACCATCTCGTCCATTCTATCGTAAGTGAGAGGATCGAGGATCTCAAGCCCTTCGATGTCGAAGCCGCCCTTGGCTGCCGCAGCCTTGACCTCGTCCACGTTGCCCACCAGGACAGGAGTCAAAAAGCCGTCTTTTTTCAGTCTTGCGGCGGACTCAAGAATACGGGCGTCGGAACCCTCGGTGTAGACGATCTTGCGGGGATTTGCCTTGAGGATCTCTACCAGATTTTCAAACATTTCTGAATACCTCCAAATAAGCGTTATTGGTTGATTTCCAACATTTTTACTTTACCACTACTTTTTCCCTTTTTCAAGAAGATTGCAAACTTTTCTGTTTACAAAGCGGATATTTGCCATTATAATACTCCGTGTTATCATAAGAAGTTGGACGTGAAAAAGAAATGAGCAGAAGCTTTCCGGAAACGCTGTCCGCCCTGCGGAAACAGAGAAATATCAGCCAGCGGGCGGCGGCAGCCGATTTGAACATAAGCCAGGCCCTTTTGAGCCACTATGAAAACGGGGCCAGGGAGCCGGGGCTGGCCTTTGTCTGCCGCGCCTGCGACTATTACGGCGTAACGGCGGACTTCCTTTTGGGCCGCACAGACGAGCCTGACGGCGTGAAAAGCACGGCGGACGCGGCCCGGGCCTTTATCGGCCAGCTGCGCGCCATGGCAGACCGGGCGGAGATGGCCCTGGACGAATTTACCGGCAGAACAGACGGGGAGACAACATGAGAGATCAGAAGCTTATCAGAAATTTTTCCATAATTGCCCACATTGACCACGGCAAGTCCACCCTTTCCGACCGCCTGATCGAAAAGTGCGGCGCGGTGGAGCAGCGCATCATGGAGGACCAGATCCTGGATAACATGGACCTGGAAAAGGAGCGGGGCATCACCATCAAGGCCCGGGCTGTGGGCCTGAATTACAAGGCCGACGACGGGCAGACCTATACCCTGAACCTGATCGACACCCCGGGCCATGTGGACTTCAACTACGAGGTCAGCCGCTCTCTGGCCGCCTGCGAGGGTGCGGTGCTGGTGGTGGACGCCTCCCAGGGCGTGGAGGCCCAGACCCTGTCCAACACCTATCTGGCCCTGGATAACAATCTGGAGATCCTGCCCGTGGTGAACAAGATCGACCTGCCCGCCGCTGACCCGCAGCGGGTGAAGGACGAGATCGAGGAGATCATCGGCATCCCGGCCCAGGACGCGCCGGAGATCAGCGCCAAGGCGGGCATCAACATCGACGCGGTGCTGGACGATATTGTAAAGAACGTCCCTGCCCCCTCCGGCGACCCCAACGCCCCCCTGAAGGCCCTGATTTTCGACAGCCAGTATGACAATTACCGGGGCGTCATCGTGTTCATGCGCCTTGTGGACGGCTCCATCCGCAAAGACAGCGAGGTGCTGCTCATGTCCACCGGCGCCAGATATAAGGTGGTGGAGGTGGGACACCTGCGTCCCATCGGCCTTGACCCCTGCGAGGAGCTCTCCGCCGGGGATGTGGGCTACTTTACCGCCAGCATCAAGAACGTGGCGGACACCCAGGTGGGCGACACCGTCACTGACGCCGCCCGGCCCACGGCCCAGCCCCTGCCCGGCTACCG
>JBJDXP010000100.1:0-2190 GCA_051866735.1 Candidatus Limivicinus sp. | reverse complement strand
AAGGTGGCGGAGCCTTCCCGGGAGCAGACCATGGACATGCTCCGAAGCCTCCGGGGCGGGCTGGAAAAGCACCATGACGTGAAAATACTGGATGAGGCACTGACGGCGGCCTACGAGTTGTCTGTCCGCTATATCAACGACCGTTTTCTTCCGGACAAGGCCATTGACCTGATCGACGAGGCCGCGGCGGCGGTGCATGTGGAGGCGGGCAGCGGCAGCAGCGCCGCCCGGATCGTAGACGCCGGGGCCATCGCCCAGGTGGTTTCCCTCTGGACCAATATCCCCGTCACCGGCCTGGACGAGGACGAGACGGAGCGGCTGAGAAATCTGGAGGCCCTGCTCAAATGCCGCATTATCGGCCAGGACGAGGCGGTGTCGGCGGTGGCAAAGGCCATCCGCCGCAGCCGTGTGGGGCTGAAGGACCCGGCGCGGCCGGTGGGCAGCTTTCTCTTCCTGGGGCCTACCGGCGTGGGCAAGACGGAGCTCTGCCGGGCCCTGGCCGCCACGGTGTACGGAGACGAGGGGGCCATGATCCGGCTGGACATGTCGGAGTACATGGAAAAGCACAGCGTCAGCCGGCTCATCGGCTCCCCTCCCGGCTATGTGGGCTATGAGGACGGCGGCCAGCTCACCGAGCGGGTGCGGCGCAAGCCCTGGTCTGTGGTGCTCTTTGACGAGATCGAGAAGGCCCACGAGGACGTGTGGGGCATCCTTCTGCAGATCATGGACGACGGACACCTGACCGACTCCGCCGGGCGGAAGGTGGATTTTCGCAACACCGTGATCGTGATGACCTCCAACGTGGGGGCCAAGGCCATCACCGACGGGCGGCAGCCCCTGGGCTTTGCCGGGACGGAGACCGGGAAAGAGGCGGACATGCGCCGCCGGGTGATGGAGGAACTGAGAGAGACCTTCCGCCCGGAGTTTCTCAACCGCATCGACGAGACCATTGTTTTCCACCGGCTCAGCCAGGAGGACATGGTGGAGATCACCCGGGGCCTGCTCCGGCAGGTAAAGGAGCGCTTCCGGGAGCTGGGGCTGGAGCTCTCTGTACCGGAAGAGACGGTAAAGTGGCTGGCCTCGGCGGGCTATGACGACAAGTTCGGCGCCCGCCCCCTGCGCCGGGCCGTGCAGCAGAGCATAGAGGACGCGGCGGCGGAGATGCTTCTGGACGGGCAGGTCTGCCCCGGCTGTATGCTCACCGCCCTTGTGCGCGACGGCAAAGTGGAGCTGACAACAGAGGAATAATCGCTTAACCGGGGAGGCCTTTGCCGCCCCGGTATACTTACATTTGTAAGATTTTCTTAAATTAATTTAAGCGATTTACTTGACATAACACCAAAGGCACGGTAAAATGACGTGAATAATATTTTAAGGAGCCTGGGGAAGCTCCGGCTGAATATTACTTTTCAATTACGATGGGTTCGTTTTATGACCCGTCTTGCTTTTTAGATCGAATTGAATAAGAAGTATGATTTGAACCACCGCAAAATTCTGAAAGAATGGAGGTGTGTTTGCTTACTATGCCCTGGTATTTTTGGATCATTATCGTGGCTGTGATCATCGCAGTTGCTGTCGCGTGCTTCGCCCTTGGCGTTTACTACCGCAAAAAGATCGCGGAAAGAGAGATAATCAGCGCCGAGGAAGAGGCAAAGCGTATTATCAATGAGTCAATAAAAAGCGCCGAGAGCAAGAAGAGAGAAGCTCTCGTCGAGGCAAAGGAAGAAATACACAAAAGCCGCTCCGAATATGAGCGGGAAGTAAAGGAACGCCGTGCGGACCTGCAGAAGCAGGAACGCCGCCTTCAGCAGAAGGAAGAAAACCTTGACCGGAAGATCGATTCCGTCGAGAAGAAGAGCGACACCCTGAACAACAAGATCGCCGCTGTGGAAGCGCAGCAGCAGGAAGTCGCTCTGGTGAAGAAAAGCCAGCTGGAAATGCTGGAGAAGATCTCCGGCTTCTCCGTGGAGGAGGCCAAGACCTACCTGATCAACAACATCCGTGACGATGTGACCCACGAGATGGCCATGAAGATCAAGGAGATCGAGACCCAGTACAAGGAAGAAGCGGACGAGAAGGCCAGAGAGATCATCGCCACCGCCATCCAGCGCTGTGCCGCCGACCACGCAAGTGAAATCACCGTCTCCGTCGTACCCCTCCCCAACGACGAGATGAAGGGCCGCATCATCG
>JBJDXP010000099.1:0-11540 GCA_051866735.1 Candidatus Limivicinus sp. | reverse complement strand
CCCTGTGACACTCTGCTCCCGAAATAAAGAGAGGAAATTCGACCGGCAGCGGCTCATTTTGAGCCGCTGCTTTTTTGGCTGTTTTCCCAAATAATCTACTTTATTTCCATCGTACTTGATTTTTTTATACAACTATGCTATATTTACATCTATATATGTTATGTTATGTTTGCCTATTGGAAACGTTTCACATAAGGCCGGAGATTATGTGCTGCACACTCTTGCTGATTGCATGGAAGCGAGCGCACACTTCGGTGGACTTGGCAGCTGGAGGCAACTCTGCAGCCTTTTTGCGCTAAGGACGGATAGATAAGCAGGAGGAGCCTTATGACAGACAAGGAATTGAAGCGGCTGAGCAGAAGCGAGCTTCTGGAAATGCTCATTGCCCAGACAGAGGAAAACCAAAAATTGCAGAGCCGGCTGGAGGCGGCGGAGGCACAGCTGTCCGACCGCAGAATCGCCATTGATAAGGCCGGAACGCTGGCAGAGGCTTCCATGGCGTTGAACGGTGTCTTCGAGGCGGCCGAGGCAGCGGCTCAGCAATATTTGGAGAATATACAGCGGCTCAGCCAGCAGCAGGATGCCATCAATCAGAAGCTGCGCGGGGAAACAGAAGCGGAGTGCCGGAAGCTGTGTGCCGAGGCGGAAGCCCAGGCAGCGGAAACCATACAGTCGGCCCAGACTCAGGCCGCGCAGGTCAAGCAGGAAGCGGAGAAATACAGCAAGAAGCTCCATTCGGAGGCGGACCTGTATTGGAACCTGGTGCTGGACAAGGCGGAGAAGCTGCTCAATGACCAGAATGCCTTGCGGGAAGCGATCCTTTCTGCCGGCAGAATTGATTGCAAATGAGAAAAAAAGAGGAACGATCTCCCCAGCTGCCGAATGTGGAGCAGCTGAAGGCGGAGCTGAACAGAGAACGGTATAAAAGACGCTATAAGCGTGTGCTGCGCAGTACCATCTATACCTTGGTGGTGGTAGCAGCCGTGGCAGTGCTGGTGGCCACCATCTGGATGCCGGTGCTGCAGATCTACGGAGCCTCCATGGCGCCCACCCTGGACGAGGGGGATATTGTGGTTTCCGTCAAGGGCACGGAGTTTGAGGCAGGGGACCTGATCGCGTTTTACCTTGGGAATAAGATTCTGGTAAAGCGCTGTATTGCCGGACCGGGGCAGTGGGTAGACATTGACCAGGACGGAAACGTATCCGTGGACGGCGAGCTGCTGGACGAGCCCTATCTGACGGAGAAAGCCCTGGGCGAATGCAACATCGAGCTGCCCTACCAGGTGCCGGAGAGCCGCTACTTCTGCATGGGCGACCACCGCTCCACATCGGTGGATTCCCGGAACACGGCGGTGGGCTGCGTGGCGGAGGAGCAGATCGTCGGAAAGATCGTATTCCGGGTCTGGCCGCTGGCAGACTTCGGCAAGCTGAACTAACCCGCATCCTTCGCGGGGTTCCCTTCCGCCCCAAAGCAGGTAACGATTCGCTTGGGGCCGTGACAGAATCAGGAAAGAATAGTATTGTATAGACAGAAGGCAGGTGATTGGTACATGAAGCTGGATGCGCTGCAGAACGCGGACAAATATACGAAGGCCCACCGTCAGAAACGGTGGTGGTATCGTGTTGTAACCTGCCTGGCGGCGGTGGTCGTCTTCTGTACCACCTACGCTCTGATTTTGCCTGCCATTACCCTGGAAGGTGCAACCTGTGGACTTCAGGAGCATACCCACAGCCTGGAATGTTATACGCAGGTGACCTCTGTCACCGTGACGGAGCCGGTATGTACCCTGGAAAGCCTGGATCTTCACCGTCATACTCAATCGTGCTATGACGAAAATGGGGAACCGGTCTGCGGATATGCGGATTTTGTGGTACATACCCATGATGCAAGCTGCTATATTGGTGGCAAGCTGTGGTGCCCGTTGCCGGAGATCAAGGTCCATATCCATGATGACAGCTGCTATTGGGTCCCGGAAGCAACGGAAGTGGAAGCGCATACCCATACCGAGGACTGCTATGCCCTGGAGCGGGGCGCGCTGATCTGCACCGAATCCACGGAGCCGCAGCATACCCATACCGATGCCTGCTATTCGGAACTCACCACCCAGGTTTGTGAACTATCCGAAAGCCCGGGCCATACCCATGGGGAAAGCTGCTATGACGAAGACGGCGGGCTGATTTGCGGACAGGAGGAATCCGAGGGCCACACCCACGGGGAATCCTGCTATCAGACATCGACGGAACTGATTTGCGGCCTTTCGGAAGCGCCTGCCCACCAGCATACGGACGAATGCTATGTGTGGGATGAAGTTCTGACCTGTACGCTGTCTACCGATCCTGTGGAAACGGAGGAGCCTGCCGAGCCGGAGCGGATCTGCGGCAAAGCGGAAATCAAACTCCACAAGCATACATTTGAATGCTTTGATGAAAGCGGAAATCTGATTTGCGGCAGACAGCAGGTACTGGAGCATGTGCATTCTGACGCCTGCTTCCAGACGGTGGACGAGTCTGTTGATACAGATAGCCTGACCTGCACCCTGGAGGAGGGGGAAGGCGTCCATACCCACGCAGATGGCTGCTATGACGAAAACGGAGACCTGGTTTGCGAACTGGAAGAAAGTGCCGGTCACCGGCACACCGCCCTTTGCTACGGCACCTGGGAGCTAAATTGTACTTTGCAGGAGCATACGCATACGGAAGACTGCCTGCCGGAGGAAGCGCCGGAAACCATCTATTTCTGCGGCAAGGAAGCCCATATTCACGATGAATCCTGCTATGATGAAGCGGGCGCATTGACTTGCGGCCTGGAGGAGCATACTCATACGGAGGAATGCACCACTGCCCAGGAGACGCTTGCTGCGGAAACGGAAGCGACGGAACCGTCCGAATGGGATGCCCCCTCGGGTTTGCCGGTGATGGGAACCGCTTATGCCACGGTGGGACGGGTACGCTCCTATTCGGTTATGCTTCTGGATGGCGATACGGAAGCAACCACACCGTTGGATGTGGGAACTTATGTGAATGGAGCAACCCTTTCCTATCGTACCGGCGATGATTCTGACTGGCAGGCTGTGACGGGCGAGACCACGATCCCTGGCAACTCAAGTTTGAAGCTGGAGATAAAATATGCCAATGTGCCAATTGATGATTTGCTGGCTGCAGGCGGCCAAATGACCTATAAACCGCTGCCGGGCCTGCTGCGAAATGCCTCGGCCAATGGTACGATTGAGAGCAGCGACGGTCAGACGGTTGGCATGATCACCGCATCAGGTGATACGGTCACAATTACCTTTGATACGGCATGGCTTGCAGCACAAAAAACGGATACCAATACCGTCATCAACGGCGACTTCTACGTGGAGGGGCAAGTCAACCTTTCCGAGGTCGGTGACGACGGAAACGCAACAATCACAGTTGGTGCTGTAACCATTACAGCCAAGTTTGAGCAGGATATCCTTGCAAAGAACGCCGATGTGGATGTGACCAAGGCGGTATCGAACGAGATCATCACGACGGAGGAAGGGGCATTCCTGGAATACACCCTGACGGTGACTGCCGGAATCGATGGCTGCCCTGGTGTCACGGTGGTGGACGCATTCACCGCCAACGATACCTTTGTCTCCTACGCAGGACTGAATACCACTGCAACTGTTTTAAGTGACGCTGGCAGTCCAAGTGAGACTGTCGCCGAGGGCAAGAACCATGGCTCCGTCTATCAGGGAGGCGCGCCTACAGAGGAAACGCCCATTCCTGTGGAAGGAAGCTTTACAGAGGATCCGGGTTCCCTTGTCTGGGTCATTGGCGATATGGAAGCCAATGAGACCCGTAGCCTGACCTACCGGGTGAAGCTGAAGGATAACTATACCTATATCCAGAACAGCAGCAGTAAGGTCATTTCCAATGAGGCTCAGGTCTACGCCCAGCAATATCCCAGAGACAAAGCTACTGCCAACTTCGAGCCGAAGGCAGGCCTGGACATGAGAAAGACTGCCTCGGATGCGTTACGCCAGGAGGATGGCAGCTATATCATCACCTACACGGTCTGGTTCGAGGCATATTCCACGAATAATTTTGTCCTGGAAAATGTCCGGATCGAAGACAGACTGAACCACCCGAACAATGCCACAGCAGCGGCCAGCCTGGAATATATCAGCTATGTGGACGGTTCCTTTGCGCTATATGACAACAAAACGGCCACAGGAGATCCGCTGACCTTTGAAACCAGTGCGGAGATTCCCAGCAACCCGGCGATGAACGAGGATGAAAAGGGATTCGTGGCTTACGTTGGGGATATGGCTCCCGGGACGGTTCGCTGCATCCAGTACCAGGTTCGCGTTGGACTGGAGGCCATTGGCGAGGCCGGTGGGGAGACGCTGAATGTAAAGAACCGGGCGCTGGCATACTCGGACAACGCCAAAAACGGCGGCAACAACTGGCTGCAGGCATATAGCAACACGAAGACAATCCAGTATGACCACTGGGCCAAAAAGCTGGCGGGGAATCCTTTGACAGAAGATTCCGTTGTGCCAATCAGCGGTACGGTCTACGATGCCACCGGAGATACGCCAGTGGTGGAAAGCAGTCCTCCTGTCAGCTTTACCGCTCCGGTAGGCAGCTACCAGTACACCGTCACCGTCAACGATCTGGGTGACTGGGATGTGACCTCCGCTTCCATGAAGGATACCCTGGGTGACCAGCACATGCAGTTTGTGGGCTATGTGAAGGTGGAGGGCTATGACCCGGACGACAACAATACGGTGAAGGAAACCATCTGGGTCAAGGTGGACGGCACCCGAACCTTCAACTTTACCTTAGGGCAGCTGGGCCTGACGGAAAATACTTACGCTTACCGTCTGACCTACTATGCCAGGCCCGTACAGATGGAGGGCGTCAGCCAGGTAGTGGTTGCCAACACCTTCCAGCTTTCCGGTGATATTATTATCGGAGAAGGTTACAAGTTTGTCCTGACCGGTATTAAGGCCAGCGCAGAGGTCACTGTCCAGGGTGATAACAGCTTTGAGGCGGAAAAGCTGGCCTGGTATTATGAGGGGGCCAAGACATCTTCGGGCAATTGGTCAAAGGGTGCGCTCTATTGGGCCATTAAAGTGGACGGAAATGCTTTCGTGGCAGGAACCTATTTGCAGGATTATATCAAATACAACAGCTTTATGGTATTCCATAGTGATTCCTTGGTAGGTGTCTATACCGGTTCGTTCCCGTCCGGAACCCAACTCACAGCATATCCGGATGTTGAGTCTGCATTGAACAGCGGGTATTTGATGTCGGTGGATCCTAGTATTTATACGATGACGCTGACCAATGATTTGGAACGTGGCGAAGGTTCTTTCAGCGAACTGACGATCAGAATGGAGCAGACAGTCATGCTGGGAGACAACACTTCCTTGTATATTATTGTCAAGCTGGAACCTGCCTTCCTGCCGCCCAATACGTTTTTTGGAGACAGCAATGGCAGTCTAACTTATCCGAATTTCCTGAAAAGCAGTGATAATGGAACGGATTGGGAAAACCGAGGCGGCGCTACCAAAACACTTAGCGAAGGTTCTAACATCCGAAAACAGCTTGGTTCCACATTTTCCTATGATGGCACGACGATCACGATCAAAATAAGCGGTCACGTTGGCACAATTCCCCAAAATCTTCTGCCGGAGCCTGGCTATTACGTCGCCTGGGAGGTTAAGGTCAACAGAGGCGGAGACCTCTCCGGTAAGTACCGGGTTGTGGATACCATACCGCAGGGGATGGAGCTTGCCTATGTTCGCATCAAGTGGCGTGGTACCGGAACCCGCAATAACCCCGGAGCTGCAGTGGTTCAGATTACAGACCTGGGAGCCGGGTGGACCGAACACACGGTCAGCGCCGGACTGGACGGCGAGGCGGCAATGCCCACCTACTTCTATACCAACGGCAATCAGGTATGCTGGGATGTTGACAATCTGGTCGCCGGAAAGGTGTTTGACAATTGTTCCGTAGACTTCCAGGTGGTCTGCCGGGTAACGGACCCGGAGGTGCTGCTGGGCGGCCAGGAAAAGACCTTCAATAACCAGGTGTCCCTGATCAACAGCAGGGGAGAGCAGCACGATGCCGATACCAACGGTGTCACGATTTCCACCTCTACCATGACCAAGAGCGCAGTGTGGAGCGGCAGCAGCATTCCGTTCACCATTACGGTAAATCCCCTGGGGGAGGACCTGCTGGAGGGAACGGCAACCCTGACCGTTGTGGATACGCTCAGCGATACCCTGAAGCTGGATCCCACCACCATTACAGTGATTAACACCCAAACACAGGAAGCCGTGGATTTTACTGCTTCTTTGGACGGTCAGATCCTGAAAATTGTGGTGCCCGACAGCCAGCCGCTGACTATCACCTACAGCGCAAAGGTTCAGGCACCGCCGAATACCGAGGTCTCCATCAAAAATGATGCCCACTGGGAGGGCTATGCCACCACCGGCGGCAGCAGTACGGAGAATGCGAGCTACAAGTATTCCGTGGGCGGTACTGTAGGCAGTTCCGCTACGCCCTTCGTGGAGATTGTCAAATACGACCAGAACAACCTGACGTCCCGGCTGGCAGGTGCAGCCTTTGAGATGGTAGAGGGCACCATGGAAAACGGCGTATTTACACCTTCCGCGGACACTGACAGGGTCTGGACCGGAGCTACGGATGAAACCGGAAAGCTGAAATTTGGGGACAGTCCTTTGTTGATGGCGTACAACACCGTCTACCGGATCACGGAGACGGCTGCGCCCTCCGGCTATATCCTGGACAGCACGCCTTACTACTTCCTCGTTGCCAAGGCAAACGAGGACGGAACCTATCCCGAGTATCCCAGCGGTGTGCATGTTCACTACGATTCCAGCACCTATACCTGTGAAATCGCCAACCGCAAAGGCGAGGCCACTGTGAAAAAAGAGTTCAAGGATCCGGAAAAGCAAAGCCTGGACAAGGTGGATGGGACTTACCGCTTCGGCATCTACGACAGCGAGGAGGCATCCGGTACTCCGCTGCAAACTGTGCTGATCCAGTATGGAAACGGTACGGTTACTCCGGCGGGAGGAATTGCAAAATTTACCGGCCTGGCCCTGGGCGGAACCTATTACATCTACGAGTTGGATGACAGCGGTCAGCCCATCAAGGAAGGGAATACGGCAATGGCGGGAGGCAAGCTCTTTGAGGTGTCCTACAACGATGGGCCGTCGGTGACGGTTCCCGAGGATGGGACAGCCGCAGCCACCGTTACGGTCACCAACCAGGTACACTACACGGCGCTGCCGGAGACCGGCGGCCCGGGTACCCAACTGTATGCCATGGGAGGCTTGCTGCTGATGGCGGCGGCAGGGTTCCTCCTGTTGTATAACCACACCAAGCGCAGAAAGGAGGATCTCCCATCATCCTGATGCGCACCAGTCAATTAAAAACAAAGATATGAAAGGAATTGAATTATGAAGCACGCAAGAAAACTGACCAGCCTCCTGCTGGCCCTGGTCATGGTCTTCGCCCTGGCGACTTCCGCTTTGGCAGATGGTACTACTTACACCATTACCGCTCCCAATAATGGTCATACTTATGAAGTCTATCAGATCTTTACTGGTGACCTGAGCGGGAGTGTTCTGTCTAACGTGAAGTGGGGCCAGAATGGTACTGGTACCACGGGCGAAGCTGTTTCTGATACAATTTTGGAGGAACTGGAAAGTGCGACCGGTACGGATACTCAAAAACTGGCTGTTATCACCAAGTATGTGAACCTGAATAACACTCCTTTTAATACCGTCGTTGGCGGTACGCCTCTGACTGATGTTCCCGCTGGTTACTATCTGATCAAGGATGTGGATGGTGCCTTGGCAGGCAAGGATGACAGTTACACCACTTATATTGTGGAAATCGTGCAGGACGTTACGATCAACCCCAAGGCTGATACTTCTGAAGTGGAGAAGAAGGTCAAAGATACCAATGATTCCACTGGAGTGACTTCTGACTGGCAAGATTCCGCTGACCATGATATTGGCGATTCAGTTTCTTTCCAGTTGACTGCTACCTTGGCTGATAACGTATCTGCTTATACCACCTATAAGATTATCTTCCACGATACGCTGTCCGCGGGACTGACCTACAATAACGATGCCAAAGTGTCTTTTAACAGCAACGATGTTACCAGTAACTTTACGATTAGTGAAGCAAATGGTACTTTGACCATTTCCTGTGATAATGTCAAGGCGTTTGGCGCTACCAATAGTTCTGTGATTACTGTGGAGTATACTGCAACGCTGAACAGCAGCGCTGCCATTGGCTCCGCTGGTAATACCAACAAGGTTTATTTGGAGTATTCCAACAACCCCAATAACTCCGAAACGGGCAATAACGAGACCGGCAAAACTCCTGAGGATACGGTCATTGTCTTTACTTACAAGACCATTATTAACAAAGTTCGTCCTGCTGGTGATGGTGAGACTGGCAACCAGCCTCTGACTGGTGCAGAGTTTACTTTGGAGAAGAAGCTGTCTGATGGTACATGGAAAGCCATCACGGCTGTCAAAAATGAGGCTGGCACATCTTTCACCTTCTCCGGCCTGGACGACGGTAATTATCGTCTGACAGAAACCACGACTCCTGCTGGCTATAACACCATTGACCCCATTGAGTTTACTGTTACTGCGGAGCATGATGTCAAGTCTGACAATCCTGCTCTGACCTCTCTCAGTGGCAACGCTACCACCGGCGAGTTGACCTTTACCTCCAACACCACCGAAGGTTCCCTGTCCGCTGACGTGGTAAACAAGGCCGGTACCACTCTGCCCGAAACCGGCGGCATCGGCACCACCATCTTCTATGTTCTGGGCTCAATCCTGGTCATCGGCGCGGCTGTGCTGCTGGTCACCAAGAAGCGCATGAACGACAACGCCTGATCCCTGTAGTAATCCAAATCCCAGGGGCCGATGGAAACCCATCGGCCCCTGCGGAAAGCTTCTGTTATGGTATCGCATCCCGCATGCAAATACATCCGCAAGGAGAACCCTATATGCGAAAGCATCTGTCTACAATCCTTTTAATCGTTGTCTTTTTTATAGGGCTGTCCTTGCTACTGTATCCCACCGCCAGTGATTATTGGAACTCCTTTCACCAGTCCCGTGCCATCGCTTCCTATGCCGAGCAGGTGGCGGAGCTGGATACAGACCGTTATGCCCAGCTCTGGGCCGATGCCAGAGCCTACAACCGTGCCCTTGTGCAGAAGCAAAACCGCTATGTGATGACCGATGAGGAACACTCTGAATATGAAAGCCTGCTGAACGTCTCCGGAAACGGCATCATTGGCTATATCGAAATACCGGATATCCAGTGTACCCTGCCCATCTACCACGGTACCGACGAGGCGGTATTGCAGATCGCTGTGGGCCACATTGAAGGCACGTCGCTACCCACCGGCGGGGAGGGGACCCACTGCGTTCTCTCCGGACACCGGGGACTGCCCAGCGCCAAGCTGTTCACCGACCTGGACAAGATGGTGGTGGGAGATGTCTTTTTCATGCGGATTCTGGACGAGACACTGACCTACGAGGTGGACCAGATTCTGATCGTGGAGCCCTACGAGCTGGATGCCCTGGAGATCGAGACAGGGAAGGACTACTGCACCTTGGTGACCTGTACCCCCTACGGCATCAACACCCACCGGCTTTTGGTCCGGGGCCACAGGATCGAAAATATTGAGCAGGCGAAAACCGTCCGGGTGACGGCGGATGCCATTCAGATCGAACCGCTGCTGGTGGCGCCTATTGTGGCGATCCCCATACTGCTGCTCCTTCTGATCGCTCTGCTGCTTCCGAAGCAGCGTAAAAAGAAATACGGAGGTGATATGGATGAACAACTGTAAACGGATAGCTGCGCTGCTCCTGTGCCTGCTGGCGGTTGGACTGCCTGTGTTCCGTTGCCTTCCCATCACCGCGTCTGCCCGTGAGGTGCCTGAGGAAGGCCGTATAGGAAGCATCACTGTCACCATGCGTTACGGCGGAAAGCCCCTTCCGGGTGGAGAGCTGACTATCTATCAGGTGGGCAAGGTCGATGGAGCGGATGGCGATTACTGGTTCCGCGCCAAGGAACTGTATAAGAATTGGGATGAGGACATCCGTCACCTGGAGGATGCGGATGTTGAGAAGCTTGCCGCAGAGCTTGCGGTGTATGTTGAGGAGAAAAAAATTGCCGGGATCCATGCGCCGATTGATGATTATGGTAAGGCGGTGTTTGACAATTACGGACATGGCCTGCAGCAAGGACTATACCTGGTGATCCAGACAGAAACTGCTACAGGGTTTGAGAAGATCTCTCCTTTTCTGGTAAGTCTGCCGTATTACGACGGCGAGGAATATGTTTATCATGTGACTGCGGCGGCAAAAAATGAACTGGAGCAGACGGCGAAAAAGGACAACTCTACAGGTTCTTCCGGTTCTTCCTCCACGTCCAAGCCCGGCACCAAGCTGCCCCAAACCGGACAGCTGAACTGGCCGGTGCCGGTGATGGTAATCTCCGGAATGACTCTGTTTGTGATCGGCTGGGTGCTGCGCTTCCGGAAGAGGGATGACCATGCGCAATAAGCTGGGAACTCTTTTTATGGTAATCGGGGCAGTGCTGATTCTGGGAGCGCTGGCCCTTTTGCTGTACAACCGGCAGGAGGCCGGCAGCGCGGAGCAGGCCTCCGTGGAGCTGCTTCCCCAATTGCAGGAGGAGATCCGGCAGCGGCAGGAGGAACTGGCCCAGTCTCCCACAGTCCCGCCGGAGCTGTTGGACCCCAGCTATTACGAAATGACCGAGGTGGAGATCGACGGCTACGCCTATATTGGATATCTCTCTATCCCCACTCTGGGCCTGGAGCTGCCGGTCATGTCCCAGTGGGATTACGAACGGCTGAAGACCGCGCCCTGCCGCTACACCGGCTCCACCAAAAGCGACGACCTGGTGCTGTTGGCCCACAACTTTGTCCGGCACTTCGGGACACTGAAAAACCTGACCCCGGGAGATGAGGTCTATTTCACGGATATGGATGACCGGATCTCCTGCTATGAAGTGGTCACAGTGGAGATCCTGCCGCCTACCGCCGTGGAGGAGATGACCGCGGGAGAATACGACCTGACCCTGTTCACCTGTACCTACGGCGGCCAGAACCGCGTCACGGTTCGCTGTGACCGCATAACGGAATCATGAAAAAACTTCCGGATATCACCTGCGTGATGCCGGAAGTTTTTATGTGGAGAAAAATACAAAATAAGAAAATGCTTATCGGGACGACTCAGCAAAATCGTAAATTTGCACCCATTGTAGGGCGGGGTCATGACCCCGCCGACCAGGTGGGAAAAGCAGTCAGGCAAAAATGACGTGAATATACGAAACCATGGGTGCGTCGGCGGGGTCATGACCCCGCCCTACGCTTGGTGCGATGGTAAACGGCAATAGTACGATAAACGATCATTTAACTGTGTTAATACTAAAACCTAATTAAACGCTTTAACAATCCAATCGCGTCCGGTAATGCT
>JBJDXP010000098.1:0-11755 GCA_051866735.1 Candidatus Limivicinus sp. | reverse complement strand
AACCCCGTCGCTGAAAATCACGCCGTTTTGGGGCATGGCGGAAACGATTTCAAGGGAGTTTTCCGGGCCAATTTTTCCGAAAACCATGTTCGCCCCGGTGGATATGCTGGGATAGGGCTCCCGAACGGTGAAGTATAGGGCCTCGGATTCCCAGGTAAAATCCCTGGGAACAGAGGGACTTGACCGGATGCCGTAATAGCGGCTGATCCCGGCCGCCCCGGCGAGGATGCTTTTCAGCCAGCCGGTGGAGCCAAGGCCGGTGGACACAATGATGCCGCTGGAGCTTTGGGCCTCTTTTCTGCGGTCAAAACGGAGCTCGTACCGGGCGGAAACATGGGTCTTCTGCCCGATGAACAGATCGTTTACGCCGTAAAGCGTCTGCCCGTCGTTCAGCGTGGCCTGGGCCATGGTGATGGTCCGGACGCGGCGGCGTCCCGCACAGGTTTCCGGCACGATCTTCACCAGATCCTCCGCCGCGAAAGGCAGCAGCACGCCGTCCCAGCGCCCGGGGTCGGGGTTTATGCCGATGACCGGCTGACAGGACAGGTATTTCAGAACATTGGCCACCAGACCGTCTCTTCCAACCACGATCACCAGATCCCTGTCGCCGAAAAGGTAGTTGGGGATGTGGTCCCGGTCGACGATTTGCAGACGCCCATAGGTCTCCAGAAAGGAGACGGCCCTGTTTACCGAGGCGCGGTAGGTATCATGCTCCTGCTTATAGTCGTCGAAATCTCCGCCGTGGTGTTCAAGATAAAACCTGACCTGACCTTCCGTGTTATACCGGCAGATCAGCTCCTCCAGACGGGTCTTCTGCGTCACGAGAACGATCTTTTGCTCCGTTTTCCTGTCCATCTTTTTACCCCGCCTTTAAGCTCTCCAGAAGATCGGGCGTGATGTTGAGCGTGCCGATCTTTTCACTGTTGGCAGCCAGCTTGTCGAAGGCCTGGGCGATCATTTTTTCCGGCTCCATATTCAGCGTGGCAAGAGCCACAAGGACTTCCGCGCCCAGCTTGCCGTAGGCCTCCATAACGGCGCTGATCCGGTAGGCTTCCGCGTCCGCGTCTTTTCTGGCGTTTTCCAGACGAAGCTCCGCCAGCTCCCTGCGTTTGCGCTCCAGCTCGATCTCGTTGTCCAGCCTGAGCTGCTCCCGGGCCGCCTGGCTTTCGGCTTCGATTCTGGCCAGCTCGTTCTCCTTTTCCAGAATCATCCGTTTTGTCTGGATCTCTGTCTCTTTGATGAGCTTTTTCTTCTCTTCCACAGAGATCTCGGTGCTCAGCTCGTTTTCCCTGATGCGGCGCTCCTGCTCGATGGAGGCGTTTCTGCGCTGATAGAGCGCGTCGTCAGACTGCTTCAGAATGTTCTCCCTGGTGTCCGCTTCCAGCGCTCTGGCCGTCTCCTTGTTGGCGTTGATTTTCAGGATGGAAAAGCCGGTAATGCTGACGCCGAGATCACAAATCTCCGGCACGGCCTGCATTTCCTCAAGGACCAGCGCGGCCAGAACCCGGCTGGACTGTATCGCTTCCGTCAGCGAGTGGGAGCTGATATGGCTTCTGATCAGTACGGCGGCAATATTGACGATGCGCTTGGAGAGCTTGGCCATGGGCTCGTTGTTGTACTTCCTGGATTTCAGATTGACAGTGAAATCCATTGCGCCGGCGATCTTTTTGTAGTCCAGGATCCGATAGCTGAGCTGCCCCTGGATCGACACCGTCTGAAAATCACGGGTGGTCTCCTCAAAAATAAAGTCTGTGTCCGTGTTGGATACGGGAATGGCGCAGGCGGAGGTGTTTCTCTCCCAATAGAAGAAAGACAGCCCTATACCCTCCTTAACCAGTTTTCCCTTTTTGTAACGAAGAACATATTCGCTGGGCAGAAATTTCACGAACATAATCATTCCTCCTGTTTATTTGCTTTTCCTCGTGTAAAGCTTTGCCGGCCTATGCCCGGCGCCTGTTGTGTATTCCTCTGTTTCCGTCACATAGTCCGCCACTTTCCGCCGGAAATTCGCAGGCAGTACGGAAATGTTGAGAATGGTCTCCTGAACTCGCTGCAAAGCCGTCAGCGTGAATTTCTCCGGGAGAAAATCGAAGATGGTCTCCAGATTCCGGGCCTCGTTTCTCAACGCGGTCAGGGCGGCGGCAATGATGCCGGCGTGGTCAAAGGCCAGGGAACCGCTGTCGAGAATGCGGAAGCTGGTCCTGCCGAAACGGCTCTCCTTTTCCGAAAGAACGGCCTTCAGCGCGATGTCGCCGCAGGTCAGGTCCAGACAGTAATTCCCGTCGGCGCTCTGGGAAAACCCAATGTCGAACCATTTGGCGTCCGCCGCGTCGTCTCCGCCTATCTCCTTTACGGATTCCTCGCTGATGACGGAGGCAAAAGCGTTGGAAATGATCCAGCCTCTCGGGTCCCGGCCCACCTGGCTGAATACGCCTACCGGCATGAGCGCCGTGGGGGTCACGTTGGTCTCCTCAATGATCTCCCGCAGGGCACATTCCTCAATGGTCTCGTTGGGCAGAAGGAAGCCGCCCGGCAGAGCCCAGGAACCCTTGTAGGGATGCTCGCCGCGCTGGATCAGCAGGATGGACAGCCTGCTTTTCGGATCCTGACGGTAGCTTCCGCCCTCTTCGCTGCGGATCATAAAGGCTACGATATCCGTTGCCACCGAGGGCCTTTCATAATCGGCGATATTGTATTTGGACAGATATTCTTTTTCTGACTGCATAGGATATCACCCTCCCTTGTTATTTACAATATGATAATATCATAAAGATAATAACAAGCCAAGACTTTCTGGCTGTTTATCTTTTGGCAAAGACTTAAGCTCCGCATTGACAGTCGCTTTTTTCTTCAATATAATAGCCTCCGAAGGAGTGAGGGCGATGGATCATCAGATAACAGCCGGGAAAACCAGAATAACGGTCATCACGGACCGGCTGCTCCGCCTGGAGACGGAGAATTTTACGGAGCTTCCCAGCCAGACCGTGTTTTTCCGGGACTTTGCCGCGGCTGAGGCGGATTTTGACCTGAAGGGGGAACTGTGCGCTGTCCGGACGGCCCGGATCAACGCGGTGATCGACTGCCGCCGGGGCCGGATAAAGGAAGTCCTTTTAAGCGACGGGCGGCGGGTGACGGACTTCAAAAAAGGGAACCTGAAGGGCACGGCCCGGACCCTTGACCAATGCAACGGCGAGACGAAGCTGGAAGACGGCGTCATGTCCCGCGGCGGCGCGGCCCTCATGGACGACAGCCGGAGCCTGCTGCTGGACGGAGACCGCCTGGCCCGGCGCGCCGGGGGAAAGGATCTGTACCTTTTTGCCTACGGCGACGATTACCGGGGCGCGCTGAAAGACTTCTTTGCCCTGACGGGCCAGGTGCCGCTGGTGCCCAGATATTGCCTGGGAAACTGGTGGAGCCGCTACAAGGCCTACACCCAGGAGGAATACCGGGCGCTGATGCAGCGCTTTCTGGATAAGCAGATCCCCGTCAGCGTGGCCACCATTGACATGGACTGGCACTGGGTGGATGTGATCGGACGCTTCGGGCCGGAGGCCCGGCCCCAAATTAACAACGGCAGCTTCCGGGAGCGCTTCGATATCAAGCATAATCCGGGCTGGACCGGGTACAGCTGGAACAGGGAGCTTTTTCCCGACCACCGGGAGCTGCTTCAATGGCTCCACGACCGGAACATGAAAGTGACGCTGAACGTCCACCCGGCCCAGGGCATACGCTTTTTTGAGGACTGCTATGAAGAGGTCTGCCATGCGCTGGATCTTGACCCGGCGGAGCGCAGGCCCATCCCCTTTGACCTGACGGATGAGAAGTTCCGCAGGGTCTATTTTGAGCAGGTACACCGCCCCCTGGAAAAGGAGGGCGTGGACTTCTGGTGGATCGACTGGCAGCAGGGGACAAAGGCCGGAGCCGAGGGCGTGGACCCGCTGTGGCTTTTGAATCACTATCACACGCTGGACATGGTGGAGAAGGGCGAAAAGCGCCCCCTGATTTTGTCCCGGTACGGCGGCCTGGGCAGCCACCGCTATCCCCTGGGCTTCAGCGGGGACACGGTGATGTCCTGGAAGAGTCTGGCGTACCAGCCTTACTTCACGGCCAACGCCGCCAACGCCGGCTACACCTGGTGGAGCCACGACATCGGCGGGCACATGCTGGGCGTGCAGGACGAGCAGCTCTATCTGCGCTGGCTGCAATTCGGGGTGTTCAGCCCCATCAACCGGCTCCACTCCACCAGCTGCGAGTACATGGGCAAGGAGCCCTGGAAGCAGTCTCCCGCCACGGAGGCGGCGGCCAGCGAATTTCTCCGCCTGCGCCACCGGCTGATCCCCTATCTCTACGCCTGCAACTATTTTACCCATAAGGAGGGCGTCCCCCTCTGCGAGCCCATGTATTACGGCGAAAAATGCCAGGAGGCCTATCAGGTGCCGAACCAGTACCGCTTCGGCCCGGCGCTGATCGCCGCCCCCGTCACAAAGCCGCTGGACAAGCTGACGCTGCTGGCCGATGTGAAGGTCTGGCTGCCGGAGGGCCGCTGGACGGACATTTTCAACGGCCGGATCTATGAGGGGAACAGGACTCTTACCATGTACCGGGACATGAGCTCCATCCCCGTTCTGGCCAGGGCCGGGGCCATCCTGCCCCTGTACGCAGACGGACGGGATAACAGCCTCGACCCGGCCCAGCCCCATGAGATCTGGATCTACCGGGGAGACGGGCGCTTTGACTGGTACGAGGATGACGGGGAGAGCAAAGCTTACCGCGCCGGGCAATGGAGCCTGACCCATATGGAAGTAAAGGAGGAGGGGAACGCTCTCCGCTTGACCATGGAGACGGAGCGGGGCGCGCCGGACTATCCGCTGCCCCGGCGAAAACTGACCCTGCGCTTTCGGGATGTGGAAGTGGCCACGGCTTTTGTCAACGGGGAAGCGGCGGAGCTGAAAACCATACCGACCGGCAACGGGCAGCGGGAATGTGCCCTGGAGCTGTGGTCTGAAGGCCAGGCGCTGACCGTGGAGCTTCAGGACGTGAAGGTCCGGGAGAATCTGCCCCTGGAGGAAGAGGCGGTGCGACTCATCACCAAATACCAGATGTCCAATACCCGCAAAAATTCCGGCGCGCTGAAAAAGGCCCTGGGCCATTTCGACCAACCCGGCGTCCTGCCCAGACGGCTGGACGGACCCATCCAAGAACTGCGGGCCATGAAAAGGCCATAAAAGATAAAACTGATCCCTGCGATTTGAAAAATCGCAGGGATCACAGCTTGTCAAAGAACCCCGGTTTTCGCTTAGCTAAAACCGGGGTTCTTTGACAAGCTGAGGACACGCCGTAGTCTGTACGGCGTGTCCGAAATACGGTTTTATTTTCTTCTGACGGGATAGCAGACCTCGGTCACAAACTCACTGGGGTCCTGGGTTTCGTAGGGGCTGACATGGTTGATATTGAAGGCGGGGCCCTCAAATTCATAGCCGTTGTCCCGGACCCAGCCCGCCACGGCGGCCATAATGTCGTTCATCTGCTCGTAAGAGCCCCGGCATGTGGCGGAAGCGACGGTGACTTCCGGCAGGGTTTTGAATTGGACATGTTCTGTGTCGGGGTATTGTCCCTTTACGGTCTTTTGTACCTCCACATCCACGTCGGACTCTTTGAACTCTTTGTCGTGGAACACCGCGCTGCAATAGCAGGGGTCGTCAGGCGCCGGATCCAGCGGGTCTGTCTCCTTTACCAGCATGTTCCAGAGCATTCCCTCCATCTCATAAGAGGGGATGCGCATACGGACTGTGGCGGCATAGCGCGCCGGGAAGGTTTTCAGCGTTACATCGTATTTCATGGTTTCGTCATCCTTTCTCAGCCGTTCCAGGGCTGTGTCCAGGAGCCGTAAACGATAGGCCGTCTGCCGGTGGATGTTGCTCTGCCGGAAAGCGCCGATACTGCCGACGGCCCGGTCGTCCACGGTGATGGCATAGGCAAAGCAGTCGTTTTCATCGGCGGCAAGCATGGCAGAGATATATTCTGCCCCGTCCTGTTCCGTATAGGGGAAAGGCAGGCCGTCCCGCAGATTGTTCAGTATTTTCTCGTTGTTCAGCGCAGCGGCCAGATCCTTCGCGTCTGACAGCCGCCACTTTCTCAGGGTAAAATTCATCTTGTTTTCGCCTTTCCTTGACGATTTTCTTTCATTATACAGGGTAATACAACAGAAAAAACAGAGGGGAAAATCGCACAGAGCAAGGCGTTCTGTGCGATCCTGCGTCCTTATTCCTTATACTAATTCTCGATAAAAATCTTTAATATCAGCTTGGTCTATTGGTGCAAACCTGCGTTATCGTCACTTGCCATACACAAAGTATGGCGGCGTTCCTCTGCCTTGTCTTGCACCAATATCCCTGCGCCGCTGATTAAATCTTTTATTCAAGAATTAGTATTATTTCTTCAAAACGGCATGGGCATAGCCAATGTGCTCAAAAGCGGAAAGCCAGTCCGTCCTGCCGGAAAAATAGCGGCTTTGGATCTCCTCCCGGTTCAAATGCTCATAGACCAGAAAGCCGCATTCAGACAGCATCAGCTCCAGACTCAGCTGGTCGAAGCTGGACTTCATTTCCTCGCCGCCGGCTTTGGCCATGGCCAGCATGTTCTGCACCCGCTTTACATCGGAGAGAAACAGCCCCGCGTCGGCGTAGTCAAAGACCAGGTCGGAGCCATCCGCGGCCAGCGCGGCGATGTTCCGGAGCATCCCTTCAATGGAAGCCCGGTCAAGATACATGCTGACCCCAAGCCAGGAGAAAAAGCTCTTCTTTTCCGGGCTGAAGCCTGCGCTGAGAAGCGCTGTGCCCAGGTCATCCACAGTAAAATCCACCGGAACAAAGTGCAGCTTTTCGGGAACTGCCCAGCCTGCGCGCCGGATCCGTTCCTTCTTGTCCGCCTGGGTCAGCGGGTGGTCGACTTCAAACACGTCAACAGTTTGCAGCAAATCCGGGCAGCGAAAAGCAAAGGTGTCCATCCCGGCGCCCAGGATCACGACCTGCTTTGTCCCTGTGCGCAGGGCTGTTTTCAGCGCCTCCTCGCAGAAGGCGGCGCGGGCCAGGGGCGTGGGCGCGATCTGGGTGTTGACAAGGTAGCAAAGGGCCTCCTCATTGCCGGCAAAGCTGCCTTTTTTGTCCGGCGCGAAGAAATCCATTCCGCTGAGGATGTAAGAGGCGATCATGGCGTACTCTTCCTCTGTCATCAGCTCCCGGGCTTTGACGTCGGCAAAAATGGGCTTTTCGGCGTGCTCGGCGTGGTAGGCCCGGCCAAAGGCAGACATTAAGGCGGTGATGCTGGTCTGGTTATTCATCCGTTTTCTCCTTCCTCGTTGATCCCCGCTGAACGAGCGGGTATCATTCGGTAAAAATTTCGATGTAGCTGACGGTTTTTCCGGGTCAACTTAAAGGGGATTTCGAGGAATATACGTTTCCCTTCGGTAAAGGGGGAGGCGTTGAATTTGTATATCATAAGGCGCTCTTCCCTCAGCCTTCGTTTCCTGATGCGTTTCCTGCCTCCAGCTCCGCGCCGTAGCGGAAGATCAGAGAGGCCAGAATCAGAACGATACCCAGACCCAGGCTGGTCAGATTGCTCCATTCAACGGAACCCTGGGGCAGGTCAAAGGCGGCGTAGATCACGGCGGCCACGATCGCCGCCACCAGGGGCAGTACGATGGTGCGGATGCCCAGACGCTTGATCTGCTCCGCGCCCCGCTGGGTGAAGGGCGTGCCGTCAGCCTGCTCCGCCTTGAAATAGGCCAGGGCGAAGGCCAGCAGGGTGCCGTCGGTCAGGGCCAGAATGGCGTCGGTCATCAGCACGGCGATCATCTGGATCAGCCCGCCGGTTTTCGTCAGGGAATACAGCTGCGCCTGCCCGACACCCACAACGGTGCCGCCGCCGTACCACACAGCGCCGCAGAGCATCCCCAGCAGGGCCAGACCGGCCCAGACAAAGGAAAGGATCATGGCGATTTTGGTGAGGATCTGAAAGACCCGGAAGGTCTTTTGAATGGTTTGCAGGGATTTCATTTTCATCCTCCTTTTCAGCTTACAACTATATTATACAGGATTTTCCCCTTTCCCGATAGTCGGTTTCTTCAGCGGAATGTGTCTGATTTATAGGTTGTAAAATACCGCCGTGATTTTCTCACCACGGCGGTTTGAATTTCTGCTTTATTATTCACTCTGTTCCAGCCTGACGGCCAGGGCGTTGAGAAGATTTGCCGCCGTACTCGAGTAAACGATGATTAAATCGGCAAGAGCGGATCGCGAGAAAATTTGCGTTCTGATGATGGCACTTTTTTGCAGGAATACTTTGTGTATTGCAAGAAAAAGTGCCATCATCAGAACGCAAATTTTCCGGGAGACGCCGAAGGCGGTTTATTCAGCGTTTACTTAGGCAGAGCCCCAGGGGGAGGAACATGGCGTCGTTCCAATCGGTCAGCATACAAAGCGCCACAGACGCGCAGGCGGCGATTCCCAGAACCAGAGCGGTCGGTCGCAGCGTTTTCATTTCTTCGATTCCTTCTTTCAGATTTCCGGGCTGCTGGGAATGATAATGGCGGCGATGATGTAGGCCAGTATGCCGCTGCCGCCCAGAGCGCAGAACAGCACCCAGCCCAGCCGGACCAGTGTGGCGTCGATGCCGAAAAACTCAGCGATGCCGCCGCAGACGCCCTCAATCATTTTGTTCGCATTGGATTTGTACAGTTTCTTATTCATGTTTTGCATCCTCCTTATCTTCTCTCCTGTTCCCGGCCAGCCGGAAATGAAGGGCGGCAGAGAACAGGCCCAGGGCTGCTGCCCAGTAAATTCCACCGAGGGGAAGTCTCCCCAGCAGCGCCATCATTAAGCCGCAAAGGCTCATCAATCCCCCGGAAAGACACAGCATCCGGGAAGTAAAATAATTATCCATCATCTGTTTTCTCCTCCGTTATGTTTTCTGACTGGGTCAGCCAGATCGTGGTTTCGCCCGTCCCGGTCTTAAGGATGACCTGCTTGATCTCTCCCTTTACCGGGATGGTGACGGTAAAGTCTCCGGTCACCAAGGAGCCGAACACCGCGCTGAAGCGAAAACCCACATAGAGCGTCCCGTTTTGCTCCCGGCTGATACAGCCGCAGAAACCCTCCGGGAATGAGCCGGGGTAAAAGCCTGTGATCTGCACGGCCTGGTCGCTGACCTCCACGGAGCTGATCCCCGCGCCCTGGCAGGCCCGGAAGCCCAGCAGCTTCCAGCCGTACCGGCCCGTCAGATAGACCAGCAGCAGGACAACAAGGCTTATGGCCAAGACCATGATGATCCTGACAGAAAGAGATTTCTTCGCTTTCATCAAAGGGGCCTCCGTAAATCAGTAGGTGATGGGCGTCCGGAACAGGGCGCTGAGAACGCAGTCGGCCAGGAATAGGCCCAGCAGAATGAGGCAGCCTGTGCGCACCGTGCTGCCCGGGAGGGCGCGGTACAGCTTTACTCCCAGAGGCTCCAGCAGGTAATGGAAGGCCAGGCCCAGAACACCGAAGCTCAGCACGCTGCGCAGGCAGATGATGCCATGAAGGTTCAGAAACAGGCCCCGGTAGTCCCAGAGACGCAGGCCAAAAACCTGGATCCCCACATAGCCGATGATGTACTCCACCACGCCGCTGAGGACCACACAGCCCAGAAACAGCAGTGCCGGACGCCCTTTCAGGGGCTTTAAGGCATAGATGCCCAGGGCGCCGATACCGTAGATCGGCAGCCAGGGGCCGTACAGGATGCCCCGGTTTCGCAGCAGCCGCTCCGTGATCCAGTAAAAGATCTCCTCATAGATCCAGCCCACAAGACAGCCGGCCAAAAACACCAGAAACAGATGGCACAGATCGTCGGCCGACAGCGCCTTGCGCCGGGATATTGCACAGTTTTCCATCTTCATCACCATGCCCTTTCTTCTCTTCCGTTTTACGCTTACAGTATACAATTCCCAACGCCGGACCGATAGGCATGTTTTGCAGCTGAATGTGTCGGTTTTATAGAAAAACAAAACGTGACGGCCTTTGGGCGTCACGTTTCGGGTATTCAGGTCAAAGGGCGGCTTCCAGAAGCTTCTCCGTTTCGGTTATATCCCGCTGGATCAGCGGGCGCATACTGTCCTTGTATTTGGACAGATCGGCCTTTCTCAGGGCCGACAGGATCAAGGGAATATACCGGGGCTGTGCCTGCCCCACCTGGGCCAGAACCTTGACGCACTGACGGGCGGTGATGGGCTTTTCGTCCGTGATATGGGCGAGAAAGGCCGGGAGGATCAGCGCAAAGCGGTCCTCTTTGTCCCATTGGACATTTGCGGCAAGAATCGTCAGCGCCCGGTTCCGGACCAGGGACTTGGGGTGGTCCAGCAGAGCGGCAAAGTCGTCAAAATGGGCGTACCAGACGTCGCTTTGCCGGCTCTCCGCAATGATCTGATCCGCAAGTGCACATGCGCTTTTGTCATCCTTTGCTGTCAGCAGGTCAATAATGTCCACGTTCTTTTTGCTCCTCCGCGTTTTCGTCCCGATGCAGCACAAATTCCTGCACCGGGCTGCCGAATTCCTCTGTCAGTTTCCCCTCTGAAAAGCCTATGCTCTGATAAAAGGCCCGGGCCGGGGCCCCCGCTGGGTCGCCCTCCCGGTAGGTCGTCACGGTGACGTCCCGCTTTAAGTCCATCAGCGGCAGGGCAAAAGACAGCATATCCGCCGCGATGTGCTGCCGGCGGAAATCCGGGTCCACCGCCAAAAAGCAAAGGACATTCTCATCCGATGAAAACAGAAGGACGCCCACTACCCGGCCCTCCGCCAGGGCGCAGACAGCGCCGCCCCGGTCCATAAACGATAGTACCGTCTCCCGGTGGTCATCCAGGGCCTCCCGGGTCTCCAGACCGGGGGAGGCGTCCTTAACCGCCGTGACCAGGGCCATCCAGCCCGCTATCTCCAGGGACGTACCCAATTTAATCTCCATTGCCTGCCGTCCTTTCCTGTCTTCGGAGGGGTCGCTGGGCCCGCGCCGCCTTTTCCTGGGCCCGTTCACAGGGCCGTTTCCGTTGGGAATCCAGGTGATGCGCCCGGCAGGCCGCGCAGTCCCCGTGCCGGGGACAGTTCGTTTTCCTGCAGGGGCAGTTTTCCGCCATCATGGCTTGACGCCTTCCGCCGTGTCTAGGAAATCCCGCCGGTACTGGGAGGGGGTGACGCCCTCGCTCTTTTTGAATACCTTGGTGAATACCCGGTAATCCCCGTAGCCGGACTGGTCCGCCACCTCCGCGACGGACAGGGAAGTGGACAGAAGCAGCTTTTTGGCCTTTTCCATGCGGATATTGGTCAGATAGGCCAGAAAATTCACGCCGATCTCGCTTTTGAACAGCTGGCTGATGTACTGGGGATTCAAGTGAAACTGCTCTGCCAGAACCGAGAGACTGATATCCTCCGCCAGATGCTCCTGAAGATACCGGGTGATGCCGGTGATGGTCCGTTCCTCCTGTTTTTCCGGTTCCGCCGCGGCGGAGAGCCGCTGCTCAAACAGGGAAATCTTCAGGTTGTCGATGCAGCTGCCAAACTCCTCGTAGTTCACCGGTTTCAGGATATAGTCCGTGATCTGCAGCCGCAGCGCCTCGCGGCAGTAGGAGAAGTCGTCATACCCGGACACGATCACAAAGGCGGTGTTGGGGTGCTTCATGCGGCTGACCTGAATGACCTTCAGGCCGTTCATAATGGGGATATTGATGTCCATG
>JBJDXP010000097.1:0-2234 GCA_051866735.1 Candidatus Limivicinus sp. | reverse complement strand
CCACTGCGGAGTTCCTTGACGCGCCGCGCCAGTTCCAGACCGGTCATGCCGCGCATTTTGATGTCCAAAAACGCTACGTCGCAGCTGTGGTCGCGGAGGTGCTCCATGACCCTGACTGGGTCGCGGAAACCGCAAACGACCGCATCAGGAACCGCTTTTTCAATGGAATCCACCAATGCCTCCAGCGCAAGGCGTTCGTCGTCTACGGCGATGATCTGCATAGGTCAGTCTCCTTTCGGGATATGGACGATGGCTGTTGTGCCATGACCGGGGGCACTGTGTATTTCCAGCGTGCCGTTGCACAGGATGTGCAGACGGCTGCGGACGGCGGAGATGCCCACATGGGAACGATCACCGGCGGGGATGGTATCCGGGTCGAAGCCAATTCCATTGTCGGTAATGCGTATCTCGTAGCAGTCGGGCAGTTCCGTTGTGGAGATGGTCACACAGCCGCCTGCGGGCAGGCTGCCGATGCCATGGTTCACAGCGTTTTCCACCAACGGCTCGATGGTCAGAGGCGGCAAAAGAAACTCGCTGGCATTGATATCGTAGATGACCTCCAGCTCTTCCTCATAGCGTACCTTTTCCAACGAAAGGTACGCCTGCGTGTGCTTCAGTTCGTCGGCAAAGGAGATAAGTCCCGTTTTCTGGATGGAGTCCAGATTGCCGCGCAGGTACTGCGAGAAGTCGCTGACAGCGGATTTGGCTGCCTCCGGCTTTGTGTCGCACAGGCGATAGATGGATGTCAGCGCGTTGTAGAGGAAGTGGGGCTGGATCTGGGAGAGGACAAGAGCGTTGCGGCTCTCCGACAATGCCAGATCCTGCACCACCAATTTTTTCTCCGCATCAGCGGCACGCTGCACCTGCGTTGTGTGGATCACGGTGCAGGTCAATGCCAATATGGAGACATCGGCTGCCAGATAGACAGGGGTGATCGCCCAAAAAAGCTGGAGGGGGATGCTGGCGACCACGGTCAAGCCGTACAGGGCAAATATCCATGTGTCACGCAGACCCAGTATGCGGCGGCATCGAAATGCCAGCAGGGAGGTGGAGGCGGGAAGCAGCACGGTGAACAGCAGGTACAGCCAGTATACGGGACCGGTGACATCCGCGCCGGAGGCATCATAGCCGATGTACATCTCGTTGAATGCGGACAGCAGGCACGTCAGCACCGTCACACCGGACAGACCGGTGATGCACCATGCGGGACTGAGGGAAATACGCTGTTTGCCTGAGATGTACGCCGTTAAGCACCAGGCATACAGGGCAACGGCGGCAATGAGGAAAAAGGCCGACAGGAAGGACAATACTTTGATGAGCGGCACTCTCTCCGGGGACGGCGCGGCCAGCAGTATCCAAATGGGCGCATCGATGAGCAAGGACAGCATATGCGCCGCCAAGAGCGCCACAAGGAAAACGCCCACTGTGGTGCGATGTGTATTTATGAGGAAGCAGCCCAGCAGCATGACCAGCGTGACCAAGGCAGCAAATAGTTCCAGTGCCGCGCTGGTGTAGTAGTATTCTATCAATGACACTCCGGACACCGCCTTTTAGCTGTGTTGCACTTTTGTTGCGCTTTTGGGAGTAATATGAAAATCAAATGGTGAATCATGTAATGCTTCTATAACATTGTAACATAAAAACAGGAAAAAGCAATGGGAATACATACGCTTTCCCCGAACGGAGACAGGAGGAAACGGAAGGACGATGAACATTCTTACGGTCAGCAATGATGCGGGGCTTCTGGCGGCACTGAGCGGTGTGCTGGAAGAGCTGTTCCCCGATGCGGCGATCGCGCGGGGCACAGACCCTCTGATGGCGGGGAAATACGCATTTCATCATGAAGTGGACATACTGCTGGCAGATGTGGACATGAAGCGTATGGACGGTATACAGCTGATCCACTTTGTCCGGCAGGAGCAGCCCGCTGTGCGCGCCTATTTGATGGGACAGGAGAGCACGCTGCGTGACCTGCCTTTGAACGTGCCGGAGGACGTGGCAGGACTGATAGCACTTCCGTTTACCACTGCAGAGGTGGCGGCGGTGCTGAATGTCAGCGCGGCGAAAAACGAGGAGGGGTAATCTCAATGACGATGACAACTGCAATACAGATCGGTGCGCTGGTGTTTATGACGCTGCTGCCGGTAGCACTGTCGGTAATCCTTTACATGGTGGAGCGGCAACAGTGGACAAAGAAGATCAGCTATGCTGTCAAACAAGCCATCATCGGCGTG
>JBJDXP010000096.1:0-2239 GCA_051866735.1 Candidatus Limivicinus sp. | reverse complement strand
TGATCAGAGCGCGGGTGCCCTGGTCGCCGCCCTGGCCGCCGCAGTAGATGGTGCCAACATAGGGATTGCCGGCATCATAGACAGCCTGAACAGCCTTGAAGAAGTCGTCGACAGAGTTCCAGGTGTGGGACTCCTCATCCAGGTACTGGAGAGCGTCAGCAGCCTCGAACACGTCGCGGTTGATGGCCATGCAGTGGGCGATCATGCAGACGGGCAGCTCGTAGACCTCGCCGTTGGCGCTGGTGCAGGAGCCGATGATGGACTCATAGGTGCCGGCGGGGACGATGTCGGACAGGTCGACCATCAGGCCCTTGGCGCCCCAGTTGGCGATCAGACGCTCAGGTCCTTCCATGACGATGTCGGGAGCCTGGCCGCCTTCGATAGCGGTGTTGACCTTGTCGTCGCCGTTGGTGTAGTCGAGGTACTCGACCTGAACGGTGATGTCAGGGTAAACGGCGTTAAAGTCTGCGATCAGATCTTTAACGGTGGCCTCATCGGTCCACTTGCCGATGGGGTAGGTCCACAGGGTGATGGTCACACCTTCAGCAGGTGCGGGCTCTGCGCTCTCGGCAGGTGCGGGTGCTGCGCTCTCAGCGGGTGCGGGCTCTCCGCCGCAGGCGGCCAGTGCGAACACCATGGTCAGAGCCAGAAGCAGTGCAAGCAGTTTCTTCATAATTTCCTCCTAAAATTTTTATTAAAAATTTTTGCTAACACGTTTGTGGGGGCAAAGAAACACGCCCCGGTATGTAAACAGGCATCACCTTTTTTCAAAAAGGTGAACAAGGGGATCCCCTTGCTGCCGTATTTTTGTTTCGCCGCCCGAACCTGGCGGTCAGGGCAAAGTTGCCGAAACACAAGTAAATATTAACCAAAAGTCTGCGTATTGTCAATAAAATTTTGAAAAAAATTTTCTATTTCGCACAATTTCGGGGCGAATTTGCAAAAAATCAGCACCCTGCACAATTTGCCGGGTGCTGATTTGTCATAAATGCTTATCCGCCAGGGCGTCCGCAATGCGGCTGCGGCTCTCCCGGCAGCTGTCCATGTTCCGGCGGCACAGCTCGGAGAAGAGCACGTCCAGCAGATACATCTGGGCGACCCTGGCCGGGACAGAACCCAGCTGCAGGGGGCTCTCGTTGGCGCCGCACTGGAGCACCACATCGGCAAGAGCCGCTCCCGGCGACTGGGGAAAACGGGTGATGAGGATCGCTTTTCCGCCCCGCTCCCGGGCAAGGCTCAGGGTCTCCATCATGTCCTTGGTTGCCCCTGAATAGGAGAAGAACAGCAGCACATCCCCCGGATCCATGGTTGTAGCGGCGATCACCTGCATATGAGAGTCGCTGACGGCAAAGAACTTGCCGCTGGCGGTGGAGAACAGGTGGGCAGCCTCCTGGGCAATGATCATGGAGCCGCCCTGGCCCATGCACAGCACCTTCCCCGCCTTTTCCAGCAGGTCGGCGGCAGCCACAATGTTCTCGGGCTTGATCAGCTCCATAGTGTGGGTCATGGCGCTGACGTCCGCCTGGTACAGCTTGCGGCACAGGTCGGTAAGGCTGTCGGTGTCCTGCACCTCCCCGGAGAGGGGGTTGGCGGCGCTGCTTCTCTGTCCCGCGGTGGACTGGGCCAGGGCCAGCTTGAAGGCGTTATAGCCCTTGTAGCCCAGGCGGCGGCAGAAGCGGGAGACCGTGGCCTCCGCCACCTTGCTGGCCTCGGCCAGCTCGGTGATGGACATGATCTGCGCCTCCATCTGGTGGGCCATCACATAGTCCGCGGCCTTTTTCTCCGATGAAGTCAGGTTATAGTATTCCGCGCTTATTCGTTCAGACACGCTCTGGTTATAGGCCATAGGCAGTCCCTCAGCCCTGGGCGTCCAGGATCTCCCCGATCACCTGATCCGTGATGCTCAGCATTCTGGGCAGATGGAAGGGACCCTTGAAGGTGGAACCCTTGCAGGCGGGCTCTGTGGGCTTGCCGTCCCGGCGGAGGTAGCCGTACCACTCGCCGTACTCGCTGTCGGCAAAGTAGGTCTTGCAGTAGTCCAGGGTCTTGTAGAACCAGTCCAGATATTTCTCGTCCCCCGTGTCGCGGTAGAGCATGACAGAGGAAATGAGGATCTCGTTATGGGGCCACCAGAGCTTCATATCGTGCTCATAGGCCTCAGGCGGCCTGCCCAGGGCGTCCACAAAGTACAGCAGTCCGCCGTACTCCTTGTCCCAGCCGGCCTCGATGGCCCAGTCGA
>JBJDXP010000095.1:0-46220 GCA_051866735.1 Candidatus Limivicinus sp. | reverse complement strand
ATCAGGGCCAGGGCCATGACGCACACCGCCGAAAAGGCGATGAAGCCGAACAGATTTCGTTTGCGGTAGAGCCGGTCCAAAGTGGAGGCGCCCACATAGATGTAGGCCACCTTGACCAGCTCTGAGGGCTGGAAGGAGTAGCCCCCCAGCTCCAGCCAGTTTCGGGCGCCGAATACCGCGTCGCTGGCCAGCACGTTCACTGCCAGCAGCAGCAGAGCCAGCACAGCGATGGGGTCGCGCATCATGGCGGTGCGCTTTAAATTCCGCAGCCAGGCGCCGCAGAGAAGAAACAGCAGTACCGCCGCAATGGTCAGCAAAATCTGCTTGAACATGTCCTCCGGGGTGGAGCTGGCCGCCACGGACATGCCCAGGGTGGTGAGATAAAAGGCCAGGGTCTCCGCCTCAAAGCCGGAACGGGACATGAGGCGCATGGCGTTATAGCAAGTCCACTCCAGAATGATGAGCAGCACAAAGCCCAGCACGATGTTGGGCAGGTGGTTTGCGTGGGCGGAGATGGCGTGCTGCAGCAGCAGGAAGAGCTGAAACACCGTCAGCTCGAAAAGCGTCATAAAGGGGGAGACCCGCTTGCCCGCGCTGGTGCGGGCAGACTCTAACTTTTCCCGCTTTTCGGTGGTGATGTCCTGAAAGCGGACGCAGGTGCCGGCCAGGTTGATGACGTCCCCGGTCTCTAAGTTGATGCCCCGGCTGCCCACCTTGGTGCCATTGACCCAGACGCCGCCCTTGGAGAACACGTCGTATATGGTCCATACGCCCCGGTCGCTGCGCTTCAAGACCGCGTGGACCCGGCCCACGCCGGGCTGATCCACCCGGATATCCGCCCCCCGGGAGCGGCCGATGATGTTTTCCCAGTGGTTCACGGGCAACATCTCCCGGCCCATACGGATATAGGCCCAGACCTCTGATTCATAGCGCTCACTGAGCATGGAGCGGATGCAGCGGACAATGATGCAGACGGAGAGAATGATCAATACGTATTTTGAGGCCGTCATGCTGGTTTCCAAAAAAGCGTCCATGGGGATATCACCTCCTTTTTCCGATAAAACTCAGAACATTATAACATCAAAGACCGATATTGACAACAGACCGCGAGTAAACTAATATATTAATAAGTATTAATAAATTGTACGCACAGCAACGCCGCGGACGCGAATACGGCGGGCGGCCACGCAGGGCCGCCCCTACGGCCCTCCACAAAATACCGATTTGAAGCCCAATGAAATGGGGGAGGTGAATTGCCGCGCAGCGGCAAGAGAAGCGCCCCTGGGGGCTTCAAATCGGAGAGGAGGAAGGAGGGAACAGAGCGGAGTTTTCGCCGAAAGCGGAAACGGAGCGCCGTGAGCTTCTTCAGACGATGTAGGGGCCACCCTATGTGGCGGCCCGTGTACGATGATCGTTGTTGCAAGTTTTCGGGCAGAAGGGAAATTTGCCAATTTCAGAAAAATGAAAACAAAACATATTATAATCCTCCTCCTGGCGGCGGTGCTGCTCTGCGCGGGAGGCTTCTGGCTCATCAAAAACGCGGACACCGGGTCCGTGGCCGTGATCAAGGTCGACGGGCAGGTCCGGGACAAAATCGACCTGTCAAAAGTGGAAGAGAGCTATGAGATCCATATCGACACCCAGTACGGACACAACACCATCCTTGTGGAGCCGGGGGCCATATCCGTCATCGACGCGGACTGCCCCGACCATGTGTGTATCAAACAGGGGAAGCTGACCGGCGGGGGACTTTCCATCATCTGCATGCCCCACCGGCTCGTAATTCAGATAGGAGGCAGCGATATCGATGCCTAAAACAAAAAAACTGGCCTTTATGGCTCTGCTCACCGCCATGGCCCTGACCATTTTCGTCATCGAGGCCCAGATTCCCGCCCCGGTGCCCATCCCCGGGGTCAAGCTGGGCCTGGCCAACATCATCACCCTGACGGCCATGGTGCTTTTAGGCCGGAAGGAGGCCGGGGTGGTGCTGTTTCTGCGGATCGTTATGGGCGCCATGTTCGCCGGAAACCCCTCCACCATCATTTACAGCGCGGCAGGCGGCTTTCTGGCCTACCTCGCCATGTGCCTGCTGGTGGGGATCATCCCGGAGAACAGGCTCTGGCTCACCAGCGCCATCTCCGCCGTGTGCCACAACGCGGGGCAGCTTTTAGCCTGCGCCCTGGTGGTGCAGACCCCCGGCGTCTTTGTCTATGCCCCGGCCCTGGCCGCTTCCGGCATCATCACCGGCCTTTTCACCGGTTTTGCCGCCATGTACCTGATCAAAGCCCTGCGGAAAATGAGAAATTGACTATTTCTATAATTGGGGTATAATAACGTTATCAATATTATTTAAAGAGGTATTTTCAATGAGCGAATGTACGCACGATTGCTCCACCTGCGGCGAAAACTGCGCCTCCCGGGTGGAAGATTTCCGCAAGAGCCTGCATGAGGGCTCCTCGGTGAAGAAGGTCATTGCCGTGGTCAGCGGCAAGGGCGGCGTGGGCAAGTCCCTGGTCACAAGCCTGATGGCCAGCGAGATGCAGCGCCGGGGCTATAACGCCGCTGTGCTGGACGCGGATATCACCGGCCCCTCCATCCCCAAGTCCTTCGGCGTCACCGAACACGCCAGAGGTACCCAGGAGTATCTGCTGCCCGTCACCACCCACACGGGGCTGCAGCTGATGTCCATCAACCTGATCCTGGAAAACGAGACGGAGCCTGTGGTCTGGCGCGGCCCGGTGATCGCCGGGGCCGTGACCCAGTTCTGGACCGACGTGCTGTGGACGGATGTGGACTACATGTTTGTGGACCTGCCTCCCGGAACCGGCGATGTGCCCCTGACCGTGTTCCAGTCCCTGCCCATCGACGGCGTGGTTATCGTCACCACCCCCCAGGACCTGGTGGGCATGATCGTGGCCAAGGCCGTGAACATGGCCAATATGATGAACGTGCCGGTGCTGGGTCTGGTGGAGAACATGTCCTATTTCAAGTGCCCGGACTGCGGCAAGGAGCACGCCATCTTCGGCGAGAGCAAGGTAGAGCAGATCGCCAGAGAATTTGGCATTGAACACACCGCACGACTGCCCATCGACCCGGTCATCGCCGCCATGGTGGACGCCGGCGAGGTGGAATCTGTCAGCGGAGAGCATATCGCCGCGCTTGCGGACTATATAGAGAAAGGTATTTGAAACATGAAAATTGCTGTGACCTACAAGGACGGAGAGATTTACGAGCATTTTGGCCACTGCGAAACCTTTGCCATCTACGATTACGGGCAGGCTGACGTGAACCAGGTAACAAAGGTCCTGGTGGACTGCTCTGACCGGCACGGCCACCAGGCCATGGCCGATCTGATGCGGGAACAAGGTGTGGATGCGGTGATCTGCGGCAACATGGGCGCTGAGGCCCGGGCGCTGCTGCTCACTTACGGCATTATCCCCGTGGCGGGCTACTGCGGCGACGCGGACACCGCCGCCGACCTGCTGATCACCGGACAGCTGCCTGTTTTCGACGACGCGGGCGCCTGCGGAGGCGGCTGCGGCGGTTGTGGCGGTGGCTGCGGAGGCGGTTGCGGCGACGATGAGGGCGGCTGCGGCTGTGGCTGCGGCTGCTGATACGGCAGCACTGGAAAACAATAAAGTTAACGGGCGGTCCCACAAGGGACCGCCCTATTGACGATATCAATTTTTGCGCCTATGCTGTGCAGACTACCACTTACAGAGAAGCCTTGGCGGTGAGCACTCCAAAAGGCGTAGATTGTTTTGTGCTCTTCTGCAGTTGGGGGAGATTCAAAAGAGGGGGACACACCCCCTCTTTTGTCGTTTCAAGGGTGGGGGTCCGGGGGCGGGGAAAACGAAATCCCCGCCCTCCGGGGCTTTCTTTGGAATTCAAAACCCGTTTCTTTGGCCTCAAAGAAATGGGTTTTATCTAATCCGGACTCGTTGCACCACCTCATCCGGCGCTGCGCGCCACCTTCCCCTCAAGTAAACGCTGAATAAATCGCCTGCGGCGACTCCCGGAAAATTTGTGCCCTGATTTCGTCACTTTTTCTTGAAATACACAAAGTATTCCTGCAAAAAAGTGCCATCATCAGAACGCAAATTTTCTCGCGATCCGCTCTTGCCGATTTAATCATCGTTTACTCAAGGGGAAGGCAACGGTTGATGGCTGCGATATCGTCAATGGGAATGGGCTTGCCGGACAGGAAAATACACCGGTTTATCCCGTCTATGCCGGTGACGCGGCCGCTGGGGCTGACATATTCCGTGCCCTGATAAAAGGTGATGCACACCTGATCCCCCAGGCGCAGTTCCCGCAGGGCCGCGTCCAGCTCCGCCTGGGCGTCCTCGCCTAAAATCACCCGTTCACAGACAATTTTTCCCGCTTTTTCAATGGCCTCCTCAAAGCCTTTGAGGGCGGCGAAGGGCATAAATTGCTTCGCCCTGTCCGCCCGGTTCATGCCGCTCATGCCCTATGGCCTCCGATCTGCCGGTTTCGCTCCATCATGGTGGCCCCCTCCTGGAGATCCATGCACTTCACAATGCCGTTTTTGCCGTATTTCTTCTTGATGGACAGCACCGTGCGCTGCAGCCTGCGCTCTTTTTCCTGCATCTCCGGGCTGCTGAACAGGTCGTATTGGCAGAATTGCTCCTGCTTCACGTTGTTGAAGCACAGACTCAGCCGGTATATGGGCTCGGCCCGGTCCATGATCCTGTCATACAAAAGCTCGGTGCAGTCGCAGATCTTTTTCACCGAGCAGGTGGCGGCCCCGGTGGAGATGCTGCCGCTGACCGGCGGCTTGCCTGAGTGGAAGGAATAGCCCAGAGCAAGGTTAATGGAGCTGGTGACCAGTCCCTGGTCGAACAGGTCCAGGGTCAGAGACTCCGCCATCTCCCGGACGATGATCTTGCCCTTTTCATAGCCGTAGCCGCAGGACAGCACCTGGCCGCTGGTAAGACTGTGGGTTTCGGGCACATAATTTTTGATGTCAGCCATGGTGGTACTCTCCCGGCCCCAGGCGTGGTCGATGAGCAGCTCCGCGTCGATGCCGAAGGTTTTGTACAGTACCTTCTCGTCGGCGTGGGCCACCTCGCCCATGGTCTGTATGCCCAGCCGCTCCAGCCGCCGGACCGTGCCTTCGCCTATGCGCCAGAAGTCCGTCATGGGCCGGTGGTCCCACAGCGTCTCCCGGTAGCTTTCCTCGGTGAGGATGCCGATAAAATCGTCGGCGTGCTTGGAGATGATGTCCAGGGCCACCTTGGCCAGATACAGGTTGCTGCCAATGCCGCAGGTGGCGGTGATGCCCAGGGTGTTCTTGATATCCGCCATGATGGTCAGGGCAAACTGCCGGGCGTCCATCTTACGGGCGGGGAGATAGTCCGTCACGTCCATGAACACCTCGTCTATGGAGTATACATGGATATCCTCCGGCGCGGCGTATTTCAGGTAAATGCTGTAGATCCGGGCGGAATAGTCGATGTACAGGGCCATCCGCGGCGGGGCGGTGATGTATTCGATGCCCTTGGGGATCTGGAACACCCGGCAGCGGTTTTTTACGCCCAGGGCCTTCAGCGCAGGCGTCACCGCAAGGCAGATGGTCTTCTCCGTCCGGCTGGGGTCTGCCACCACAAGCTTTGCCTTCATGGGGTCCAGCCCCCGCTCCACGCACTCCACAGAGGCGTAGAAGGATTTCAGGTCTATGCACAGATATGTCCGCTCCCGCGCCATAGTATATACCTCCATCGCTTTACTGCTTAAATATATTATACTATCTTTTAAAGATAAAATCAAGGGTATATTTATCTGAATCAGATAAATATACCCTTTGCGTTTTATAGGTCTATAATAATGACCTGCAAGCCCTGGCGCTGGGCGTACAGGATGGTGTTCATGGTGCCGCCACTTTGCCCGTCATAACAGGCCAGCAGCAGGGAAGAGTGATCCACCATATAGCGGTTGCGGCGCATCATGCAGCCGGGGCTGTACTGGTGCTGCACGAAGGTGACGGTATCGCTCTCCGCCATGATGTGCTCATAGCGCCGCTGCTGGGCGCTGTTCCACCGGCCCGCCTGCCGGTCGCAGGGGATGGCGGCCTCCAGCGTGATATCGGGAAAGCGGCTTCTCAATTCCAGCACAGCCTCGGCAAAATACATGTCGCAGCCCTCGGCCATGCCACAGATAAAATTCCGGTATCCGGCCTGAACGATCCCCTCCAGCCGGGCGGAAAGCTCCAGCTTCAGCGCCTTGCAGCGTTTATCGCTCTCGTCGATGCCCCAGGGCAGCTTTGCGGGGCGGTGGCCGGTAAAGCAGCAGGTCTTGTCCATGACAACCCTCCTCGCGTGATGTCTGTGTTATGTTATATAATAATATGAAAAAACCCTCTTGTCAAAACAAGAATACAGTGCTATACTCCAAATATAAACTCTTCAGGGCAGGGTGCAATTCCCGACCGGCGGTAAAGTCCGCGAGCCGATTTTCGGCATGACCCGGTGCAACTCCGGGACCGACAGTACAGTCTGGATGTGAGAAGGTTTTATTTTCATGCCATTTATGCCCGAAGAAGATCATTCTTCGGGCAAATTTTTTTGTTGGAGGAAAACATCATGTCAAAACAGAGAATCACCACCCGCTACATGGCGGTAGTAGCCATGTTTACGGCCATTTCGTTCATCGCCGTGCTGATCGGCAGGATCATCCCCAATGTGGCGGGCTTTCTGAGCTATGACCCCAAGGACGCCGTGATCGCCATTGCAGGCTTTTTGCTGGGGCCCATGGCCAGTGTGTTTATCACCGTCATCGTCTCCTTTATCGAGATGATTACCATCAGCTCCACCGGCCCTTACGGCATGATTATGAATATTGTCTCCACCTGTGCCTTCACCGTCCCCGCCGCCTGCATTTACAAGAAGTTCCACACCCAGAAGGGCGCAGTGGGCGGCCTTGGCATCGGCGTATGCGTGCTGGCTGTCTGCATGGTCATCTGGAACTACATCATCACCCCGCTGTACATGGGCGTCCCCAGAGCGCAGGTGGCCGGTATGCTTATCCCCATCTTCCTGCCCTTCAACCTGATCAAGGGCGGCATCAACGCCGCGCTGACCATGCTGCTGTATAAGCCTGTTGTGGGCGCGCTGCGCAAGGCCAAGCTGGTGGAGCCCTCCTCCGGCGGCAGCAGCAAGGGAAAGATCAGCGTGGGCTTCATGCTCTTTGCCCTGGCTGTGCTGGTGACCTTTGTGCTGCTGTTCCTTGTACTGACCGGCGTGCTTTAAACGACAAACTGCCGGTCTTCCAAAGGCGGAACACGCTGAGAATAAAATTGAATATCTCACCGAAATAGATGATACCGATATACGCGCTCAGCGCGTAGCGCGGCAGCAGCCACCACACCAGGAGCAGCCCCGTCAGAGCATCCAGGATATTGATCCCCATGCTCCACACCTGCTGCCCCAGCCCCTTCAGGCAGCCGTCCACGGTCATATCGGTATACATGATCGGTACCAGCGGAGAGAGCAGACGGATGTAATATCCTGCCTCTCCGCTGTTGTATATTACATAGCCCAGCATATCCGCGAAGAGGAACAGAAACAGGGCCACGGCCAGGGAAAACAGCAGGCTCATTTTGAAGAGAGAAGCCACGGTCTGGCGGATCCCCGGCTGATCTCCCCGCACCTGGGCCTCAGTCAGCTCCGGGATGATCAGCTCCGCAATGGCGGACATGATGCAGGAGGGGAAGAGGATCACCGGCAGCACCATGCCCTGAATGACCCCGTAGCCGGACAAGGCCCCGTCGGCGGAGTAGCCCGCCGCTTTCAGGCCCCGGGGCACCAGCAGGTGCTGCAGGGTGGACAGGGCGCTTCTGGCATAGGCGGAGACGGCCAGAGGCAGGGCGATGCGCAGCATCCGCCCGGTGAGCCGCAGGCCGCCCTCGTCGCCGGAGTAATAGCTCCGCCGGTCGGCGGCGTATACCGCGGCCATCAGCAGCAGGGAGAGCGCATCCGCCGCAAGCCTTCCCGCCGTTACGGCGGCACAGCTCTTTTCAATATCCCCCGCCGGGCTCATGGTCAGAAACAGCGCCACCAGGGCAATGCCGGCCAGCTGCTCTGCCAGATGGACAAGGGCGGGCTTCCACACCCGGCCCACGGCGGTGAAGTAGCCGGAGAAGGCGGAGCACAGGGCAATACAGGGCATACTGAAGGCGGAGATCTGCAATGAGAGAACGGTTCTGGCGTCGCCCACCCAGAGAAAGCCGATAGGCTCCGCCAGAAACCAGAGAATGGCCGCCGAGGCCGCGCCGAAAAACAGGCCGTAGGCTGTGCAGCGGCGCATGGCCCCTCTTATTCCGGCGCTGTTTTCCAGACCCAGCTCCTCAGAGACCAGCCGCGTGCAGGCAAAGCGTATACCCGAAATGGCCACTGTGGCGCTGAGAGCGGTGACCGAGCATACCAACTGGTATAGCCCTATGCCCGTGGTGCCGATTTTTCCCACCAGCCAGATCTGAAAAGCCATACCAATGCAGTTCATCAGAAGGGATGTACCCGTCAGCAGGGCCGTATTGTAGATCAGTTTCTTGCGCAAAGCCATTTTACCACCCTCCCGGCATAAAAGTTTATGCTGGGGAGGAGCGTTTTTTTCCTGGCTCGTCTTGCCAAGAATACACGGTGGTGATAAAATACAAAACAGATCACAACACAAGGAGAAAAACGATTGAAGAACAGGATAACACTTTTGCTGACCGTGCTGCTGCTTTTAGCCGCCCTTCTTGTGTGCGGCTGCGGCGGCGCGGCCCAGGAGCCGGTCTCCACGCCGGAACCCACGCCGATCCCCACGCCGGAGCCCACCCCCGTGCCCACGCCGGAGCCGGTGATGACGCCGGGAGATGAAATAACGGTGGACGGCACACTGCTGGAAAGCGGCAGCTTTATGTGGAACGACTGTTGTTATATGAAGCTCAGCGAAGCGGCGGAAGCACTGGACCTGAGCCTGCAAGAGGAGGACGGAAGCATCTCCTTCCAGTGGTACGGAGAGCAAATCAGCCTTGAGCCGGACACCGCAATTCTGTACCAGGATGGGATCGCCTACGGCATGAAGGGCCGGGCTGTCACTTGCGGAGGAGAGGTCTATATTCCGGTGGAGTCCTTCTGCGACGCGCTGGACATCTCCCTGTTTGACGACGAGGAATATTCCCACCTGTACTGTACCCCCGGCGCGGGGGACTGGGAGCTGGCCGAAGGCTACAAGGTGCCGGTATTCATGTACCACAGCGTCAGCGACTATATCTGGGCCGAGCCGGAGCTGTTTGTCAGCCCGTCCCGAATGGAAGATCAGCTCAAATACCTGGTGGAAAACGGCTATGACCCGATCTGGTTTGAAGACCTGCGGGAAATTGAGAAGTACGATAAGCCCGTGATCCTGACCTTTGACGATGGCTGGGAGAACAATTTTACCGATCTGCTTCCGCTGCTGGAAAAATACCAGGTGAAGGCCACCTTTTTCATCATCACCAGCATGCTGGAGCGGCAATACCACGGCATGAACACCGAGCAGCTTTTGGAGGTGGCCGCCTCGAGCCTGGTTTCCATCCAGAGCCACACGGTGAAGCACTATGAGTTGCCCACGTTGAGCTATGAGCGGCAGGAGCAGGAGATGAGCCAGTCCAAGCTGGAGCTGACCAGACTCACGGGCAAGGAGCCCTTTGTGCTGTGCTATCCCCGGGGCGCGGCCGCCGGCTATGCGCTGGAGCTGCTGCCCAATTACTACCGCTTCGGCGTGAAGATGGGCGGTCCGGTATACTACACCGGGGATGACCCCAGACTGGTGTACCGTTACTATGTATCCCGGGGCTGGGATGTGGACGATTTTGCGGAGGCGCTTGAGGCGGATTGATGAAGAGAGTATATTTGTTGATTATTTGCCTGCTTTTTGCGGTGCTGATTTTAGCTGCCTGCGGCCAGGCGGAGCCGGAGCTGCCCCAGCCCACGCCGGAAGCCACCCCGGAAGCCACGCCCGAGCCTACCCCGGAGCCGGAGCTGCCCCAGGGCGATGGGGTGACGGTGGAGGGCGTAAGTCTTCAAAGCGGCAGCGTGGTATATAACGACGCCCTGTATGTGAATTTTCAGGAATTTGCGGAGGCCCTGGGCGCGGAGCTGTCAGAAGAGGAGGGGATTTCGTCCTTCCAGTGGCAGGATGCGGCTGTGGGCTGCAAGCCGGGCAACCCCGCGCTGTATATCCGGGGCGAGGCTGTGGCGCTCCGCTCCCCGGTAAAGACCTACCGGAATGAGTGCTATGTGCCGGTGGAGGCTCTGTGCGAGCTTCTGCACATCGGCACGTTCTATGATGAGGAGTACGCCCATCTGTACTGTACCGTGGCCGCAGGGGACTGGCAGATCCCCGAGGGGTATAAGGTCCCGGTGTTCATGTACCACGGCGTCACCGATGCGGTCTGGGGCTCTGCGGAGCTGTTTGTCTCTCCCTCCGTTCTGGAGGAGCAGCTCAAATACCTGGTGGAGAACGGCTACGACCCCATCTGGTTTGAGAATCTGCGGGAAGTGGACAAGTACGATAAGCCCGTGATTTTGACCTTTGACGACGGCTATCTGGACAATTACACCGAACTTTTCCCTCTGCTGCAGAAGTATAATGTAAAGGCCACCATTTTTGTGATCAGCGGCTGGCTGGGCGGGGAGAAATATCTGACGCCGGAGCAGGTGACGGAGATGTCCCAGTCCGGTCTGGTCTCCATCCAGAGCCACACCCGGAGCCATAAGGACATGGACACCCTCATGGCAGACGAGCAGCGCGAGCAGATGAGCCTGTCCAAGCTGGATATTCTCCGTCTGACCGGCAAGGAGCCCACAGTGCTCTGCTACCCCAGGGGGCGGGCTTCCAATGTGACGCTGGAGCTGCTGCCGGAATACTACAGCTTTGGGGTGAAGATGAACGGTTCCGCATATTACACGGGGAACGACCCCCTGGTTGTGACGCGCTACTATGTCGCCAGGGGAACCAGCGTGGAATCCTTTGCCAATATGCTGAAAAAATAATGTGAAATAGAAGGAGTGCAGAAGAATGATCATTACCGTGGGCAGACAGCACGGCAGCAACGGCCACGATATTGCCCGTCTCCTGGCTGAAGAGCTGAACATGAAGTGCTATGACAAGGAGATCGTGGACGAAGCGGCGGCAAACTCCCATTTCAGCAAGGAGATTTTCGACTCCTACGATGAAAAGCGGGTCTCCGCCTATGTGATCCCCACGCCCCACTATGTGGGCATGAACGAGGGCTTCCGCCTGAATATGCAGGTGGCAGCGGCCCAGTTTGACGCCATGAGAAGTCTTGCGGACAAGGGCAACTGTATCTTTGTGGGCCGCTGCGCGGACTATGTGCTGAGAAACCGGAGCGATGTACTCAGCGTGTTTATCATGGCTGACATGCCTTTCCGCATCCGGACCATTATGCAGCGCAAGGGTCTGAGCGAGGATCAGGCCAAAAAGCTCATCAAGGAAGTGGATAAGGACCGGGCCAGCTATTATAAGTATTACACCGACCAGATCTGGGGCGAGTCCGAGAACTACGACCTGTGCATCGACAGCAGCCGTATCGGCGTAAAGGGCGCGGTGGAGGTCATCAAGGCCTATATGTCCGCGCTGGAACAGAAATAAATCAGGGGGAGAACACTATGGGATATGTATGGCTTGTGGTGCTGCTTTTAGCGGCCTTTGTGCCCGCCGGATATCTGGTGCTGCGCACCAATCAGGTCAAAAAACGGGGCTGCGGCCGTGGCTGCGCCACCTGCGGCAACCGGGAATTTTGCCACCGCAGCGAGCTGAGAGTGGACAGAAAAAAATAAGAGACTGAAACCCCGCGGCTGTGAAAGTAGCCGCGGGGTTTACCGGCAATGCAGCGCAGAACCCTTAACGCTTCTGCCGTACCAAGGCTCCCCTGAAAGCGACTGAGGGGTTTGGTAAAGTTACCACCGCGATAACGTAGAGATTGTGCTGTTTTTCGCTGCGGTTTTAACCCCCTCCGCACCTTCGGGGGCACCTCCCCTGTTAGGGGAGGCATGAGGGCGCGTGGGAAGAGCCTTCCCCATTTCCTCTGTCATTCTGAACCGCGCAGCGGTGAAGAATCCCGTGAACAGAAGTCACAGCGTAATCACACGGGATCCTTCACTTCGTTCAGGATGACAGAGTTTTTTACGCCGCAGACGGGCGGGGCAACCCCGCCCCTACAGCCCGTCCAAAACAGAAACGTAGGGGCGACCCTTGAGGTCGCCCGAGAAATAGCTCCCCTGTCAGAGGATGCTTTCAAACAGCAAAATCATTAAAATTTTTGAAATTTCCGTTGCATTTGGCCCTTCGCGGCGTTATACTTTTCCCGGGAAGAAAAGGAGAGTGACCGGGATGAAGAACCAAAAAGCAAAAGAGATCCTGCGTTTTTTCAAGTTTGCGCTGTTTTCCGCAAGCGCGGGGCTGGTGGAAATGGGGATGTTTGCCCTGCTCAACGAGTTGAGCACTTGGAGCTATTGGCCCTGTTACCTTATCGCCCTTGTGGCCTCGGTGGTCTGGAATTTCACGCTGAACCGGAAATTCACCTTCAAATCGGCGGCCAATGTGCCCATTGCCATGCTGAAGGTGCTGGCGTATTACGCGGTGTTTACACCCCTGTCCACCCTGCTGGGACACTGGCTGGCGGATGTGCTGCTGTGGAACGGCTATGTTGTCACCATCCTCAATATGCTGCTGAATTTCTCCACGGAGTTTCTGTATCAGCGCTTTGTGGTCTTCGGCAAGAGTATCGACAGCGCGAAAAAATAAACCAAATACGAAAAATACCCCGGTCCGGGGTATTTCAGACTATAGACAAACCCCCTCATCATTTTCGGCCCGCAGGCCGAAAACAAATTCAAATTCGTTTTTCCCGGCGGCGTGTACGTCGGGAAAAACACTTTGCGCGTAGAGAGTGCATTTTTGTATGCCGTAGGCGTACAAAAATGCGCGGTTCGAAGCGAATCCCCTTCGTCGGCAAAGTCATTTTGACTTTGTCGACGATTTAAAAACACCCCGGAGCAGTCCGGGGCGTTTTTATCTTTAGCCCTGTTCAGCGCCCAGCGCGTCCAGAACAGCGGTGTATTTCTCATAGGCCGCCTCGTCCCAGGGGTAGGCGCTGCTCTCAACTCCCGCGTCCTGCAGGAGGGCTGAGCCGTCTTTGTGGATCAGCTCCAGACACATGGTGTCCACCAGCTCAAGCTTCATTTCAAGCTCTGCTTTGTCCGCCTCGGCCAGGGCGTAAAGCCACTCCGCGGCGGCGGCGCGCACTTTCTCTGCATCCAGTGTAGTTTCCGCGCACCAGTCCATGAGCATGGCGGCGCCCTGCACAGCCCGCAGGGAACTGCCGGCTGTACCCACCTGGGTATTCTCATTGATGCTGTCCAGCACCTGAGACAGGGGCGTGGCATCCTCTGCCGGAGTGGCCTCAATGATGATGGTATCCTCCGCCGGTCCCTCCAAAGGGGCAGGAGACGCCTCCGGGGCCTTTTCCCCGCAGGCGCACAGGCTCAGCAGCATGGCCGCTAAAAGCAACATAAGCGTGATTTTTTTCATCTTTTTCATCCTTTCAAACCTTATGAGATCACGGAAAAGTCAAACAGTTCCGCAAAAGCCTCCAGATCCTCCCGGCTCTTGTGCAGCTCGCCGCCGACCGCGTCCCCTACGGACACGTCAAACAGGTTCACCACCACAAAAGAGTTTTCCCGCTCCACCAGGATCAGCTCTTTCCAGTCGCTCTGGGCCAGGGTCAGCTCCACGCCGTTTTTTGTGGTGTAGACCCATTCCTCGTAGTCCGCCGCGTCCCCGATGTTCAATACGGTAGAGCTGAAGCTACCCTTCATGCTCCGGTCAAACTGGTAGAGAATGGGGTAGGGCCAGGCGGCGCCATCGCCGGTAAAGGTGGCCTGTCCCTCAAAATGGAAGGAGCCGTCGTTGTGTACATAGCCGGGGGAGAAGTCGTTTTCATGGCCCTCGCCCTGCCGGGTACAGACTCGGCCTACGCCGGCGGCCTCAAAAAAGTCCTCTTCACTTTCAAAAAATTCCGCGCCGGTGATCATGGAGAGGGAGTATTTTTCACAGATCCGGTCGATCTCGTCGGCCATCTCCTGGGTGTAGCAGCTGTAATAACGGTATTTTTCGTCAAAGTCCGTGGAGCTGTTGCCGATGGAAGAGAGTATACTGCCGTCGCTGTCGTAGTTTTCCAAAAAGCTCTGCCATTCGCACAGGGCCTTGAACTCCGGACTGTCGGAATAGCCCTGAAGGCTGATAAATTGGGTGTAGTAGTCTTTGTCAATGCCGTTATTGACCACAAAGCGCCCGATCACCGCGTCCCGCAGGCCGAACCAACCGGCAGCATAGGCTGTGATGCCCAGGGCCAGCAGCAGGGCGATCACCGCGGCAAGACAGAGGGCGCGGCGTAAAACTTTTGACTTCCTGCCGGGCTGTTCCGGGGAGACGGCGGAAAGAATATTGTCCAGCATCCGCTCCCGGGCCGCGCTGTCGGGAGCGACGCTGTCATAAGCTCTGCGTATTTCGCGTCTGTTCATCAAATTCACCGCCCAACATGGTTTTCAGTAGATTTCTGGCCCGCATGAGCCGGTTTCGTATGGTGGACTGGGAGCAGTTCAGCAGCTCGGCGATCTCCGGCGTGCTGTAGCCCTCATAGTAATAGAGAAACACCGCGTCCTTATAGACCGTGGGAAGTTTGGTGATGGCCTCCATCACCTCATCAGGCGGATCGTCCTCCCGGCCCAGCCCGGCGTAATCGTCGAGGTTTTCCCGCCGCCGCCACCAGTGCCGCAGCGCGTTTTTGCACAGATTGGAGGCAGTGACGATGAGCCAGGCCTTCTCATGTTCCGCCGACTGGAAAAGGACGCCGCTGGAGATCAGTTTGATAAAGGTGTCCTGCACCATATCTTCCGTATCGGCCCGGTTTTTCATATAGGAATAGCAGACCCGGTAGACCGTGTCCACATGTCGCTGATACAGCTCGGTGATCTCTCTGTCCGTACGCTGCAGAGAATCAGCCACTGCCCTCACCAACCTTTCATTTAATATACAATTGCCCGGGGCAAAACGTCGCAGCCAAAGGAAAAAAATTCGGGCAGCGCGGGCTGCCCGATAAAAATTAATTGAATCCCGCCGCGTTGAGACGAAACAGGGCGTCCACCCGTTCCCGCAGGGCGGCGTGACCGGGAAAAGACAGCTCCGGGTCCTGCTCCAGCAGTCTCCGGGCCTCGTCCTGGGCCCTTTGCAGCACGTTCACATCGGCCCCCAGGTCGGCCACATGCATCTCCGGCAGACCGTGCTGGCGGGAGCCGAAAAAGTCGCCGGGGCCACGCAGGCGCAGGTCCTCTTCGGAAATTTTGAAGCCGTCGTTGGTGCGGCACATGATCTTCAGCCGGGCCCGTACCTCCTCGCTGTCGTTGTCCGACACCAGAATGCAGTAGCTTTTGTGCTGCCCCCGGCCCACACGGCCGCGGAGCTGGTGCAGCTGGCTCAGGCCGAAGCGCTCCGCGTTCTCCACGATCATCAATGAGGCGTTGGGCACGTCTACTCCCACCTCAATCACCGTGGTGGCAACTAAAATATCCGTTTCGCCTTCGGCAAAGGAGGCCATGATGCTGTCCTTGTCCTTGGCTTTCATCTTGCCGTGGACGCAGGCGACGCGCAGCTCCGGGAAGGTGAGGGCCAGCTCTTTGGCGTGCTCCTGGGCGGATTTCAGCTTTACCGGCAGGTCCTCGTTTTCCTCCACCATGGGGCAGACCACAAAGACCTGACGGCCCTCGCCCACCTGCTTGCGGATAAAGCCGTTGAGCCGCAGGCGGTAGCTCTCGTCCACGGTGAAGGTGTCCACCCTCTGCCGCCCGGGGGGCAGCTCGTCGATGACCGACACGTCCAGATCGCCGTAGATGATCAGGGCAAGAGTGCGGGGAATGGGCGTTGCGGACATGACCAGCACATGGGGCCGCTCCCCTTTACCAATCAGAGCGGAGCGCTGGCTCACGCCGAAGCGGTGCTGCTCGTCCGTTACCACCAGCCCCAGCCGGGAATAGGCCACATCCTCGCTGAACAGGGCGTGGGTCCCCACGATCAGATCAAATTCGCCGTTTTTCAGCGCCTCTTTTGCCAGGCGCTTTTCCTTTGCGCTCATGGCGCCGGTCAGCTTTCCCACCCGCAGGCCCAGAGGGCTGAGCATAGCCGTCAGCGTGGCAAAATGCTGCTCGGCCAGGATCTCCGTGGGGGCCATAAAGGCGCTGGCATAGCCGCCCTTCCAGGTAAACCAGATGAGGGCCGCCGCCACTAAGGTCTTGCCGCTGCCCACATCGCCCTGGATCAGCCGGCTCATCACCCGGCCGCTGCCCATGTCCGCCACGGCCTGGGCCGCCGCCCGGCGCTGGGCATTGGTGGGGGAGAAGGGGAGACTGCGCCAAAATTCCTCCAGATCGGAAGGGGGGAGAATAATGCCCCCCTCGTTGACCCGCTGGCCCCGCATCCTTCCCAGCGCGCAGGCCAGGACGAACAGCTCTTCAAAGATCAGCCGCCGCCGGGCCAGCTCCAGGGCTTCAAAGTCCGTGGGGAAGTGGATGTTTTCAAAGGCATATCGCGCCTGGACCAGCTTGCAGCGCTCCCGGACCTCCTCGGGCAGGATGTCCGGCAGTTCGTCGCCGCAGAGATTTAGCCCCTGACGCACGCTCTGCATGACCGTGCGCTGATTCAGCCCGGCGCAGAGCCGGTAGACCGGCACGATCCGACCGGTGACGCCTTTTTCCGCACCCTCCCGCTCATATACCGGGTTTGCCATGCTCCGCCGGGAGCCGTTGACCTCTACCTTGCCGAAAAACACCATACAGTCCCCACGACTGATGTTATCCTTAACATAATTCTGGTTAAAATAAGTTATGTCAACTACTCCACTCTCATCCACCGCCCGGAATTTGACCAGCTCCATACCACGCCGTATACGGACCAGCCGGGGCATGTCCGCAACGATGGCCCGGATGCACACCTGCTCACCATCTGATACCAGGGCGATGGGCTTGCACTGGCTCCTATCCTCGTATTTGCGGGGGAAGTAGGAGATCAGGTCATAGAGAGAAAAGACGCCCAGCTTGTTGAACGCCTGCGCCTTTTTCTCGCCTATTCCTTTTATGTATCGTACATCTGTGTTCAGATCTGCCATGTCACTCGGTAAATGTCACGGTGTAGTTTTGGTTGGAGAGGGTAAACTGCTCGATCAGTCCGCTGGTGCAGACGACCCGGTTGTCGTTGGTGATCAGGATCATATCAAAGCCGCCGTAGGTGCGCCAGTAGTTCAGCGCCTGGGTCTCACCCAGAATGAACATGGCGGTGGAGAGGCAGTCGGCCATGGTGCCGTCCTCACAGATGATGGTGACGGACTGGAGGGTATTGGTCACGGGATAGCCGGAGGCGGGCTTTATAAGATGATGATAGAATTTGCCTTCAAGAGAGGTGAAATTCCGCTGATAGCTGCCGCTGGTGACCACGGCCGTCTCGCCCACCTTTATCAGGCCCAGATAGCTGGCGGTGTTGTTGGGGTCGGTGACGGCCACAGTCCAGAGGCTGCCGTCGGGCTTGACGCCCAGGGTCTGCACATTGCCGCCCAGAGAGACGATGCCGCTCTCCACGCCGGCGTTGCGCATAGCCTCAATGGCATAGGAGGCCGCACAGCCCTTGGCCACAGCGCCGAAGCTGATCTGACCGGTGGAGGGCATGGAGACGGAATAGGTGCCCGAGCTGGGGAAGCTGGTGAGCACCACCTGGTCAAAGCAGAGCTTCTGCAGGCACTCGCTGATCTCATCGGCGGTGGGGACGTAGTATTTGCCGTCAATAAAGCCCCAGAGCTTGACCAACGGGTAGATGGTCAGATCCAGCGCGCCGCCGCTCTGCTTGTAGACCGTCTGGGCGGTGCTGATCATGTTGGCGATCTGGCCGGACACGGCGACAGCGGAGCCGTTGGCGTTATTCATGGCGTAGACCATGCTGGTCTCCAGATCCGGGTCCAGCATGCTGTCCATGGAGCGGATAATGCTCTCCGCCGCGGCGATGCCGGCGTCGCGGTTCTTACCGTAGGCGGTCAGGGTCATCTGGGTGTCCATGGCGAAGATTTCCGACTGGCTCATTTTCCCCTCGCCGCAGCCGCTCAGGGGCAGTAACATGGCCAGGCACAGGAGCAGGGCGATGATTTTATAACAAGATTTTGTATGCTTCATATAATTTCTGACAGTCCTTTGTTCTGTTTTTATACTGTAATAAAGAATTATATCATAGAAAAAGAAAATTGAAAACAGCTATTTACTTTGAAATAAAAATTTGCTATAATAGCTTTCGCGAATGCGGCTGTAGCTCAGCTGGATAGAGTGCCAGACTCCGACTCTGGAGGTCGTGGGTTCGAATCCCGTCAGCCGTACCAAAAATACCGGAGCACCTTTTGGTGCCCCGGTATTTTTTATGTCAGTCCGGTCTGAATTTGGGCCAGCAGCCTCTTGCCAGTTTAATCCGGCCGCTGGTTCAAACAGACCGCCGTTTTCCTATTCCAATTTGCTTGCCTTAATTCCGCGCTCCTGTATTCTTTGCCTTTTTCTGCATCACCGCAAAAATAAGCGCCGATGAAGCCATGCAAAGAACCTGAACACTAAGAGCAATCCAGAAAGCCGGGGAGCCGGGGGCATCAGCCGAAGTACCGAGGATAGTGGCACATATCGTCACGGGGAGAAGCCCAAGAATTGAGCCAAACAAATATTTCCCGTAATGAAGTTCCTTTGCTCCAAGATACAGACTGACAGGGATCAAAGGCAAGCCCAGCATGCGAACCAGAAAGGAGGCCACCACATCGTTATTCAGATGCAGGTGTTCCAAAATCTGAAGTTTGGCGTGCTTCTCCCGCAAACGGCTTACAATAGGAGGGCCCAGACTGCGGCCTATAAAAAAAGGGGTGGACACCATGATCGCAACGCCTGCCGTATTCAAGAGGATGGCAAAGGGAAGGGGGAACATGATGCCGGAGGACGCATATAGGACCGGCGAGTACATGATAAAATCCACACTTTTCAGAAGAAATAGTCCCAGCATAATAAAAACCGCAAAAACGGGGCTTTCCGGTTGATAGCTTAGGATATCTTCCACAGTGAGTTTCCCATTCAGATGAAAGATGAGGCAGAAAACCAGCCCCCAGGCCAAAAGTAAAGCCAAAGTCCAAAGGACTTTTGCTTTTTTTGAAAACAGTTTTTCCATGTACTCATCCTCTTAAGCAAAGGAAACCCGGGACAGGCATAATATGAGCTGTTTCAAAGACACCGGAGCTTTCTCCATCCAGACACCATTCCTTGTAGGCCAAATTTTCGATCACAATATCACTGCCTTGACAGAGTACCAAGTTCGGGTGACTAAAATCTTGAACTAAAATGCAGTGAATGGTCTGTTCCAACTCCAGAAAGCTTTTAGGCGCTTTGACCAGAAACACTTCAAATTTCCCGTCACAAAGGTCTACCATGGTATTGGGGAATTCAATAATTCCACCAACAGAGGAGGAATTGCTTATAGACCCATAAAGATATTCACCCTCGTATATGGTGCTGTTATCTACAGTCAAACGCATAGGTAAGGGCTTCAGCCGGTTTAAATCACGTGCACCGTCCAACAGATACGCACCGTAGCCAATGCGGTTTTTGATTGACTGGTCCGTGGTGTATGCCATCCATGTAAAAGCGCCAAAAGCAGCAACATAGGTAAAATACTGTCCATTAAAGCGGCCAATATCATATATTTGACTTCGGCCATCGGCGATAGCGCAAGCAGACTTGAGACGATCAGTCTGCAATCCATGAGAGGTTGCGAAATCGTTAGTACTACCGCAGGGAATATATCCCAAGGGTGTTTGATGTTCTCCCTTGGCAAGCCCATTGACTGCTTCGTGCAGAGTTCCATCTCCACCAGCGCAGACTAATAAATCGTAGTTCCCGCCATATCTTTTCGCGAATTCTGTCACCTCGCCGGGGCAGGATGAGACCATGGTAGTTACAAGATAACCTTTATTCATCAAAATCCTTATGATCTGGGTTAGATGGTGCTGTACAGTCTTTCGCCCTGCAACAGGATTTATCAATAAAAGTGCGTTTTGATCATAGTCTTGAACACAGCGCATAATTTAGTCACCTGTCACCTTTTCTAAATCCGGACCGACCTGTAATGGCATTTTCTCCGTTGTATCACTTTTCTGTCTGTGGATGATTAGATCGGGAATCTTCCGTGCATGGTCTTTTTCGTAGAGATAGCCCAAGACAGAAAATACAAGTGCGCCGACCATGTTTACAAACAGGTCCTTCATAGTGTCTTTTATGCCGATGTCTAGAAAACCGTCAACGACGTATGTTTCTCCTGCTGCGGTAGTGATGACCGTCTGGGTAATATCCTGAAGTTTCATCAGATCACCGTTCCCACTGGGATCTAACGTTACAGAGCTAAAGGAGGAGATCACGAAATCCTTTTGCATGTCTAAGGCGAACAGCTTATCCGCCGAGTACTCGATGAACTCCCAGAGAACGCCGATGGTCATGGAAAAGCAGAAGGCCACCATGGCCAGATAATAAGGGCTGAGCTTGACGGATCTGCTGTTTTTGTTGAGGAGCTCAATGGTGGAAAAGCCCACGGCCGCGGCCAGAAAGCCCGAGGTTGTATGCAGAATATTATCCCAGCCGGGAACCCGGGTGAAGTAATGCCCGATTTCCCCCAGAATTTCCCCAGCGAAGATCTCGCAATAGATAATGCACTGGAAGAGGCCGGGGATTTCCCATTTAAAAGTCTCTGAGGCAAAGGCGGGGAGGAGAAACAGTACCAGTGATAGTAAGCATAGAGCTGCATGTTCGTAGTTTCGCGTGAAGATACTCCGAACCAGAATTACTAAAACCAAAAAGCGTAAGACAGAATAAATTATAAAAGTTGTCTTGTTATGTTTCAACTCATGCTGCCAATAACGGACAGTTTTTAGTCGAGTTGCCATATTACTGCCTCCTTCTGCAGATGTGATACACACGGAATTCCTGTTATCAATGGCTTTTAGAATTCAATAAACAGCTTCACCTATATTTCTTTTATATGCCTGCAACAATGAGGCAACAGTGCTTTTTCTTACATATTTAGTTTCTTTTGTCGTCTCTCGCCCCTCTTGCGGATTATAGTATTGCCTGCCTTTTCCACAAGCAATGTTCCATAGCGCAGGACAGGCTCTGTCACGATGGCGAATACCACAAAGAGCATCGCACACCGCGTGGTCACGCGCTCAATCCCAAACAGATCGCCCAGGAAAATGCTGCTGCCTAAAAGGCCCAGTACAGAGGCACTCCAGATGACCCAGCGCCGCCAAGTCATTGGCTTGGAGATGTTGAAAAGAATCATGAAGCCCACAATGGCGAGAAGCAGAGTGCAGGCAATGGAGATGTCTGCCGGATCCACACCAAATACCTGACCGAACACCACCAGCGCCCCGACCACAAGGAAGTCGGTAATACCGGCGGGCAGGGCCTTGATGAGGATATTTCCGAGAAAATGGCCTTTAATTATGCACAGATTGGGCTGCAAAGCCAGAAAAAATGCCGGGATCCCAATGGTAAAGGTGCTGATGAGAGAGACCTGTGCCGGTTCCAGCGGATAGCTTAGCTGGAAGCAGACAGAGAACACCGCCATCAGGAAAGAGAAAATGTTCTTTACCAGGAAAAGACTTGCCGAGCGCTCAATGTTGTTGACCACGCGCCGTCCCTCGGCCACGACCGAGGGCATACAGGAAAAGTCGCTCTCCAGCAAAACCAACTGTGAGACCTGGGAGGCGGCGTCGCAGCCGGAGGCCATGGCCACGGAGCAATCGGCGTCTTTCAGCGCCAATATATCGTTGACACCGTCACCGGTCATACCTACGGTATGGCCGGCGTTTTTCAGTGCCTGCACGAATTGCCGCTTTTGCTCCGGCGTCACCCGGCCAAAGACCGTATAGCGCTCCACAGCCCCGGCGATATCCTCCGGATGCAGTGTGGAGGCGTCTACATAGTTCTCCGCCTTGGCAATGCCGGCCTCTCTGGCGATTTGGGAGACAGTGACCGGATTATCTCCGGAAATGACCTTAATGGTCACACCCTGACCGGCAAAATATTGAAAGGTCTCCCGGGCCTCCTTCCGTATGGGATTTGCCAGCAGGACAAGGGACAGTCCTGTGGCTTTCCCTGTCAGAGCTGTTCCGTCGGGAATCCCTTCATAGCCGGCAAAAACAAGCACCCGGTTTCCGTCGGCACTGTAATTTTCGACAAGGCTTTTGACTTCACCGTAGCCCTCACGCAGCACAAGTTCCGGCGCACCAAGCACATAACGGGCATTTTCAAAGGAAACAGCGGAGTATTTGTAAGCGGAAGAGAAGGGGACAATGGCAGTAGGCTTTGCATTTGACGGGGTAACAAAATATTCCTTGATGGCCTGCATGGTGAGATTATCCGCTGGCATAGCCGATGCGAAATCACTGAGCAAGCTTTTGAGGTTTGGCATAGTGCTGGGATCGTAACCCGGCAGCGGCACTGTGGCGGAGACCTGCATAAAAGGCTCAGTGATTGTTCCGGTTTTATCTACACAGAGCACATCCACCCGCGCCAGCATCTCAATGCACTTCAGGTTGTGCACCAGAACCTTCTGCTTGGAAAGGCGCACGACGCTGACGGCCAAAGCTACACTTGTCAGCAGGTATAAGCCTTCCGGAATCATACCCACGATGGCGGCCACCATAGAGACAATGCTGTCCCGAAAGCTCGCACCGGCCTGTATATACTGCTGCCAGAACAGCAGTGCGCCGATGGGGATAATTGCGATGCCAACGATCCCAACCAGCCTGTCCAACACCCGGAGCATCTCCGACTGCTGTTTTTTATCCATAGCTTTGGCTTCCAGTGTCAGCTTGGAGACATAGGATTCGGCCCCCACCCTCGTCAGCTGGGCACAGCACTCGCCGGAGACCAGAAAGCTTCCGGACATGAGCTCGTCTCCGGGCCGTTTTGCCACTTCATCCTGTTCGCCGGTCAGGAGCGCTTCATTGGCCGAGACTTCTCCAGAGAGAACCACAGCGTCAGCACAGATCTGATCGCCTGCCTTGAAGATGACCACGTCATCCAGTACCAGCTCCTCAACGGGGAGCTCCCGGCGTTTGCCGTCCCGGACAACAGTGGCTCTGGGAGCGCTCAATACCGTGAGCTTATCCAGCGCCTGTTTAGCCCGCAGCTCCTGAAAGATGCCGATGAGCGCATTGGCAATGACTACCGGCATAAAGGTCAGGCTTCGGAAAGAGCCTGCCGCCATGACCAGCACAGCTAAAATGATGAAAACCAAATTAAAATATGTAAAAAGATTTTCCTTGATGATCGCTGATATTGTTTTGGTAGGAGGGGCGACAGCGGTGTTTATATTGCCCGCGTCCCGCTGAGCTTCCACCTGAGCGGCGCTTAGCCCGGTCTTTATGTTTGCCTGAAAATGAAGTGTGGGTGCTTCTCCTATCTGAGATTCAACTAAAATTTTTCCTCTTCTCATATTGCGATGACAAAATGGTCAAGCTCTTTGCATGTATGAACAATCGCAGCACTTATACCAAGCACAAGGCACATGAAGATGGTGAGTAATACAGCTTTCTTGTTTTTCATATTTTCAGCGCTCCTTTGTCATGGTATCATCAACTGCTTTTTTATAAGCAAATTATACTGCCGGCGCGGTGCTCACATGATATTCCCACACATGGCAGATCGTTTCCCCGTCAATCTGCAAGGGGGTAGGGCAGTCAAACTGGACCGTAATCTCATTTCCGGTCAATACCTCCACAGAGTGCTGGTGTTTGATGTGTTCTCCCTTGAAGATAGAGGGGAAAATGCGCAAAGTATGGAGCTTTCCTGTGCCGTACATCACCATAACAGAAACCGTATGCTCTTTGTTCAGGCGGTCTTGTGCGGGAGTGGGCATCATACCGCCGCCATAATAATGACCGGCCATAGTGGGAGCCAGCCAAACCTTGTCATAATGGTGTGTTATCCCATCGACAGTAATATCTGCACTGGTTGGCTTATAGTGGAACAGCAGCCCCTTGACTGCAATGCCTGCATAATTGACTTTTTTTCGCGTGCTTGTTCTCAACCGATCACCCTCTTCACAGCAGTAGCCGTCGATGCCGTAGCCTACGCCGTTGAGAAAACGGTAGTTTTGGCCATTGACGCTGACAACCGGCAGATTGTGAAGGAAGGCATTGATAGGAACAGGCCTGGCTTCCGCCGTTCCAAGAATGTCCCGCATAAAATCATTCCCGCTGCCCGCGGCGTAATATTCGATCTCCTGGGGGATGGAGATATCTGCGATGTCGTTGACAAAGCGATTAAGCGTACCATCTCCGCCGCAAATAATAACCTTGTCGTTTTCAGACAGGCTGCCAAAGAATTCCTCATAGTTTTTCAGTTGCGTCATATCCAGGGCGACAACTTCACCGGTAAGCGTGGAGGTCAACGCCTCTATCGTTGTTGGTGTAATTCTCCCGGCAAGAGGATTATACAAAAGATATGTCACATACATTGTCTGTTTCTCTCCATGTAGTTGTTTTATATTGTGCGACGATCTTGATAAGCTCCTGGATTTTGCCGCCGCATTTTTGCTTTACCGGTGACGGCATCACCCAACAAACACAGGCGTTTTGATAAAAACTGCTTTCCAGAACACCCCTCTGCCGCATGGCAGAGGGGTGCCTTGGAGAGAGCAATCCTTCCCTATGCTCAACAAAGGGATGAAGGGCGAGCATATGCGAAAGACGGTATGGGCTCAATCTGCCTTTACCTTTTTTACGGCAAAAGCGGCAAGTCCGACAAGGGACAGCAGGCAGAAACAGAGGCCGAACTTTTTCTTGTGCTTTTTCATGTTCAGATTTCTCCTTTTTGAAAATGATTTCTAACTGCCTTTAACAGCAGCTTTTTTGCGGTTTTTTCCAGCGCGTTGATGACTCTGCCATGTTTATTTCCGGTATGCCTTTGCTAAATCGAGCTGCTCCCAAAGCATATCCGATGCGTTACTGCCAAAATGGCCGTAACAGGACACTTTGGAAAACCGGGGTTTCGTCAGCTCAAAGCGCTGGATGATGGCAGCGGGACGGAGATCAACCTGAGAAAGGAATTTTTGAATTTCTGCCTCACTTGCTTTTGCCGTACCGAAGGTGTCCACCAGAATAGACATGGGCTTGGCCAAACCAATGGCGTAGCTCAGCTGCACCTCGCATTTGTCCGCAAGGCCGGCAGCCACCACGTTTTTTGCCATATAACGGGCAAGATAAGCGCCGCTGCGGTCCACCTTGCTGGCGTCCTTTCCGGAGAAAGCGCCGCCGCCATGGCGGGCATAGCCGCCATAGGTATCCACGATCAGCTTGCGCCCTGTGAGCCCGGAGTCTCCGGCAGGGCCGCCGATAACGAAGCGCCCGGTAGGGTTGATGAAATACTGGGTATTCTGGTCGATCATACCGCTGGGCACAACGGGCAAAATCACGTGGGAGAGAATTTCTGCGCGGAGATCATCCATATTACAGTCCGGATCATGCTGACTGGAGACGACTACGGAGGCGATACGAACAGGCCTGTCGTCCTCATACTCTACGGTGACCTGGGTCTTACCGTCGGGCAGCAGGTAATCCAGCTCGCCGTTACATCGCACGGCTTCGAGCCTCTTGGCCAGAGAATGCGCCAGCTCTATGGGAAAGGGCATTAGGCTCTCAGTTTGGTTGCAGGCATAACCGAACATCATGCCTTGATCCCCAGCACCGCTGTTGAGACGCTCAGCTTTATTCTTGCGTCGGATGCCTCTGGAGATATCCGGTGATTGACGATGCAGATCCACCCGGATATCGCATGTGGCAGCATCAAAGCCCTTGCCGGCTTTGGTATAGCCTATCTCAGAGATGACCTGTCGTGCCACTTCCTCATAGTCCAGCTGTGCGTCCGATGTGATCTCGCCGAAGATGTGGAGCTGGTCAGTGGCACAGGTGACTTCACAGGCAACTCTGGATTCAGGGTCTTGGGCAAGGAGTTCATCGAGTATGCGGTCAGCGACCTGATCGCACAGCTTGTCAGGATGTCCTCTTGTGACGGATTCTGAAGTAAAATAGCTTCTTCCCATGGTGTCAGCTTCTCCTTTTTTACAACTTTAAGACAGATATCAAGAGTATTCTTACTTTCCCTCCTGAATGGCTGCGCGGGCGGCCTTCTGCGCCTTGCGTTCCTCCCACAGCCGTTCGGCCTCCGGAGCCCAACAGGCAGCGTAATGATCGCACTTGGCGCAGAGATGGTCTGCCGTCTCCGGGGACTGCATATCGGTCGATATAGCGCCGGTCTGTTCGATCATGCCGCGCAGTTTCTGGGGATTTTCCAGCATGGGGCAGGGCTGAAGCATGTTGTCATTAAAGGGCTGACCGTCGTGATAGGCCTGGAACAGGGGAGAGCGCATGGTCTCCAGCAAGGTTTTTTCCCGGATGTTGGAGTCGGAATAGTGAACGAAGACACAGGGATCAATGTCGCCGTTGGCGTTGATGTGGAAATAGCGCCGGCCGCCGGCAATGCAGCCGCCCACATATTCCGCGTCGTTTTGGAAGTCCATGGCGAACAGCGGTTTGCGGGAGCGGTAGTCCCGGATGCGGCGATAGACTTGTTCCCTCTGCTCCGGCGTGGGCAGTAGCTCAGGGGAGGCGTCGTTGCCCACGGGCATATAGTGGAAATACCAGATGAAATAGGCCCCTTTTTCAATGAGCATGTCGTAATATGCTTCGGAGGTAATAGAGTCCCAGTTGACGCTGGTGTAGCAGGAGGAGATACCGTAAAGCAACTTCTTCCCGTGCAGGATCTCCATGGCTTTCAGCACCTTGTCATAGACGCCGTCTCCCCGGCGGCTGTCGGTAGCTTCGCCAAAGCCCTCCAGAGAGATAGCGGGGACAAAGTTTTTCACCCGCAGCATCTCGTCAGCAAAGGCCTCGTCGATGAGGGTGCCGTTGGTAAAGCAGAGGAAGATACAGTCGTCATGCTTCTCACAGAGCTTAATGATGTCCCTTTTCCGTACCAGCGGCTCGCCGCCGGTGTAGATGTACATGTAGACGCCCATGTCCTTGCCCTGACGGATGATATCATCGATTTCCTCGAAGCTCAGGTTCAGTTTGTTGCCGTATTCAGCGGCCCAGCAGCCGGTGCAGTGCAGGTTGCAGGCGGAGGTGGGATCCAGAAGGATAGCCCAGGGAATATTGCAGTTATACTTCTGCCGCAGCTCCTCCTGCCGGTCCCAGCCTATAAGGTTGCCGTTGATAAAGAAGTTGACGACAACGGTCTTCAATACCTCCGGATCAACATTGCTGATCAGGTTCATGATGTAGGAATGATAGGGGTGCTCCGGATTTTCCACAGCGTCACGAATGGTTCTGCGCTGATTGACGAATTCTCCATGGGAGAATTTATCTGCCCAGTCCATCAGCTTGAGCATGTTCTTCTGCGGGTCCTTATAAAGATAATTGAGCGCTTGTTCGATACCAAATTTTTTTATTGTTGTGGAAACATCCATGTCAGGTAACCTCCGTTCGTTTTGTGCTTTAAATTTAACAGGAAATGAGCGAAAATCACATAGGCAGAACGACCGGTTTCTACAAAATTTGGAGAAACCGGTCGTTCTGTTCGCTTTTTTAGCAAATTCCGTATTTTGTTCGATTTTCGGTCTGAGAGCTTAGCTCACGGTCTGCTTCTTCCTTCCTTTTACTGAGCAGTTTGGGGTGTTTGCCCGTACTCTTCACGGCAAAATGGTGTTAAGATATGAACACAAATACTGTGGAAAAGGGGAATAGACATGGCCTTGCTCAATATCAATGAGTCCGAGCAGCTGAAGCAGTTTTTGCTTTCCCGGCTGGCAAAACGGGGAGTAGCAGACATTGTGCAAAAACACGCCAAGCCGTATAAAGAACTGATGGCCTATTACCGCTGTGCCATGATGGAGGTCTCCGCCAAGTTCAATGTGCTTAACGAGGAGCTGTCATTACAATATGACCGCAATCCCATTGAGACAATCAAGACACGGCTGAAATCTCCGGAGAGCATTGTGGAGAAGCTCAATCGCAAGGGTCTCCCCATAACCGTTGAGAGTATCGAGGAGAATCTGAATGACGTGGCGGGCGTACGGGTGATCTGCTCCTATACCTCCGATATCTATATGCTCAGCGATGCCTTTATCCGGCAGGATGATATCACGCTTATCCAGCGCAAGGACTATATTCAGAACCCGAAGCCCAACGGTTACCGCAGTCTTCATCTGATTGTGGAGATTCCGATTTTCCTGCATGACGAAAAACGAATGATGAAGGTAGAAGTCCAGTTTCGGACGATCTCCATGGACTTTTGGGCAAGTCTTGAGCATAAGATACGCTACAAGAAGGACCTCCCTGTAATTGACGAGATAGACCGAGAGCTGCTGGAGTGCGCTGAACTGAGCGCACAGCTGGAAGACCGGATGGAGCGTATACAAAAGCTGGCGGACCAGTACAGAGATATAGAACAGGAAGCACTGTAACCCAACAGGGCGGCTGTATAGTTAAACAGCCGCCCTGCCGCCGCAAAACTGCGGTACCGAGTAAAACCCTTGGGAAGGGTAGCTTTACTTTATCCCGGAATGGATAAGGGTACAATAGACTACCCGAGGTAAATGCTCAAAAAATGCAGATTTTCCGGTTTGCGTCTGTTTTTTGAACAAAACATGCTTTTTGACCGACTTTACCGGCGTGCCGCAACCGGAGGAAAACGGGAACATGGCCTTCTGCACTTCTCGGCAATCTCCTGCTTGACTTTCCGTGTCTTAAAAGTATAAAATATTTCAACATAAATATTCTGTTCTGGACCAAAATATATGAAAGAAAGGGCGAATTTCCGTGGCGAACATGACGCTGACCAAACGGGCGATTCAAGCGGCCTTTATTGAGCTGCTCAATGAGCGTACCATGAACAAGATCACCGTGAAGGATATTACGGATCGCTGCGGCATCAACCGCAACACATTCTATTATCACTATCAGGACATTCCGGCTTTGCTGGAGGAGATCTGTGCCAATCAGGTGGACAGAATCGTAAAAGAGTATCCCACCATCAATTCCATTGATGACTGCCTAAAGGCCGCAATGAAATTTGCTTTGGAGAACCGCCGGGCAGTCATGCACATCTATAATTCCGATAACAGGAATATTTATGTCAATAGCTTGTGGCGGATCTGCGAGCAGGCGGTAATAACCTATGCAGATACAGTGCTTGCTGACGCCCAGATCTCTGAGAGGGACAAGAACCTCATCATGCGCTATTACAAGTGCGAGAGCTTTGGAATCATCCTCGACTGGATCAGCACAGGAATGAAGGAGGAGTATTTGCAGGGAATACACCGGATGTGCCTGCTGAAAAAAGGCCAGACGGAAGAGCTGATCCGCAGAAGTCAGGAACTGGACAGAAACGGAGAATCATAATACGTTTACAGAAAAGGCAGCCGCCATATTGCATGGCGGTTGCCTTTTTCTATGCTTCTATGCTATGCCTGACGGGCAGATATGTCTTGCAAAAGCCCGGATATGCTGAAAAATTGAGCAAGTGGGGTAAAGTGTTTGGTTTTTTCCCAGGTCACCCCGCTTGTCCATTGCTGCAATTCTCAATTTGTTCTATGGTGTTCATGTAATTTTCTATGAAAGGAGGCAATACCATGCGTTCGGTTGCTCCTATGCGAGTGGCTAAAATCGGATATATAGCGGTGTCTGCTGCCCTGTGCTTTTTTGGCGTCCTGCTGATCGTAAAGCCGGAAATCTCTTTGGCCGCCTTCGGCCTCTTTACCGGAATTGTGCTGATCATTTTCGGTATCATCAAAATTGTCGGCTATCTGTCGCGGGATCTGTACCGGCTTGCTTTTCAATATGATCTGGCCTGCGGCATCTTGGTGATCGCCCTTGGCATCATGGTGATTCTGGAGCCAAATGATGTGATTGAAACAATCTGTATCGCTGTTGGCATCACGTTTTTAATGGATGGTCTGCTGAAAATACAGATTTCGATTGATGCGAAGACCTTTGGAATCCGGCAATGGTGGCTGATTCTATCTGTGGCACTTTTGACCGTCGTTATTGGTGTTCTTCTGGTGTTTCGCACGTCGGGAAGTGTTCGTGCGCTGATGGTGCTGCTGGGGATCTCCCTACTGGCAGACGGAATTATGAATCTGACTACAGTACTATCAACAGTCAAAATCATTCATCACCAATATCCCGACAGAACCATCGAGGAAGAGGAGATTTTTCTCGAGTGATTCCTCAAGGTAAATTCAGACGGAAAACTCTCCAAACAGTGATTTGAAAAAGGAGGCAAACGATGGAGAAGTTTGGAAAAGCAGTGGTTAAACTGCGGATACCCATCTTGATTCTGGCCCTCATTTTGATGATCCCGGCTTATTTAGGGATGCAGGCCACGCGTATCAACTACGATATGCTGACCTACCTCCCCGCGGAGATCGACACGGTGGAGGGCCAGAACATCCTGATGGATGAGTTTGGCAAAGGTGCTTTCAGTTTTGTCGTCGTGGAAGGGATGGCCGACAAGGACATCTCCGCCCTGCGCCGGCAGATCGAAACGATCCCCCATGTGGACAGTGCCATCTGGTATGACAGCCTGGTGGACCTGAGTGTTCCCAAAGAGATGCTGCCGGATAAGCTGCAAAAGATATTCATCAACGGGGACGCTACCATCATCGCGGTATTCTTTGATACCTCGTCCTCCGCCGACGAGACAATAGAAGCCATCGAGACCTTACGCAGCGTTGCGGGAAAGCAGTGCTTCGTGTCCGGCCTGTCGGCCCTGGTGACTGACCTGAAGGCTCTGTGTGAGCGGGAAGAGCCGGTCTATGTGGGCATCGCCGTGCTGTGCGCCCTGGCCGCCATGGAGCTGCTGACCGATTCCTGGCTGGTGCCGCCGGTCTTCCTGGCGGGGATCGGCATCACGATCCTGTATAACATGGGCACCAACATCTTTTTCGGCGAGATTTCTTACATCACCAAAGCGCTGGCCGCAGTATTACAGCTGGCTGTCACCATGGATTACTCCATCTTCCTCTGGCATGCGTACTGCGCCCAGAAAAAGTCCTGCTCGTCCAATACAGACGCTATGGCACTGGCTGTACGGGATACGGTTTTATCGGTTTCCGGCAGTTCTCTGACCACCATGGCAGGCTTCCTTGCCCTGTGCTTTATGAGCTATACCATGGGTATGGACATTGGTCTTGTGATGGCCAAAGGCTGCCTGCTGGGGGTTATTGGCAGCGTAACGATCCTGCCTTCGCTGATCCTGCTGTTCGACAAGCCGTTGACAAAGACCATGCACCGCGCTCTCATTCCAGATATGAGCAAAGCGGCGGCCTGGATCACCGGACATTCCTGGGCCTTTCTGCTGCTGTTCGCGGTCATCCTGGTGCCCGCGGCTATCGGTTACGGTAACACGCCAGTATACTATGACTTTACCCAGATTCTCTCCGGTGACGATCTGGATAGCATCTCCGAGGACGATATGCAGTTTCTTATTGCAAACACTAAGATGGAGGAAAACTTCAATATCGCCACGACCCATATGATCCTCTGCGACGCGAAGCTGTCCGCAGCGGACGCCGCGGACATGATTGGACGAATCGAAGCGGTAGACGGTGTTACCAACACCCTGGGGCTGAATTCTCTGCTGGGCTGCATGATACCCGAGGATATGCTCCCGAAGGACATTACAAGTATTCTGAAAAGTGAGGATTATCAGCTTATCCTGATTAACTCCGAATATAAGGTCTCCACCGACGAGTGCAACGAGCAGATAGACCGGATTAACGCCATCCTCAAGGAGGTTGACCCGAACGGCATGCTCATTGGCGAGGCCCCCTGCACCAAAGACCTGATTGAGATCACCGACACGGATTTTGCCGTCGTGTCATGGGTGTCCATTGGTTTTGTATTTGTCATCATTATGCTGACGCTGCGTTCCCTCTCTCTGCCGGTCATTCTGGTGGCGGTCATCGAATTTGCGGTGTTTATCAATCTGGGTATTCCCTATTACACCGGCTTTACCATGCCCTTTATCGCGCCCATCTGCATCAGCACGATACAGCTTGGCTCCACCGTGGACTACGCCATATTGATGACCACCCGTTACAAGGAGCTTCGCCCCAATAACGACAAGAAGACCAGCATCACCCAGGCGCTGGCCTATGCCATGCCTTCTGTGCTGGTAAGCGCCCTGAGCTTTTTCGCCGCCACCTTCGGCGTGGGCGTCTATTCGGATATCGACCTGATCAGCTCCATGTGCAACCTGCTGGCCCGCGGCGCGCTGGTCAGCATGCTCTCCGTGCTGCTGGTTCTGCCCTCCCTGCTGATGCTGCTGGACGGCCTTGTGACACATACCAGCCTGGGCATGAAGAAAAAGGAACAAATCATCTAATGGAGGTATCGCTTGATGAAACAAAGAATACTGAAAAATATCGCTGCCGGCATGGCAGGCCTGATGTTGATCTCCTGCGCCAATTGGGGCGTTACTGCCCGGGCCTCCGGGACAGAGGCCCCTTCCGAGGTCGAGCAGATCACCGAGGTTGCTTCCGCACTTTTCCGCTCCCAGAGCAGTGAGCCGGGGAAGGAAGAGACGGTCTATGTTATCGCCAACCCGGACGGCAGCCCGGAGGAGACCATTGTAAGTGCGTGGCTGAAAAACCCGGACGGCGAGGAGACGATCACGGACCGGGCAGAGCTTTCTGACATTGAGAACGTCAAGGGAAATGAGACCTATACAGTAAACAGCAGCGGCGATATCGTATGGCAGGCCAACGGCAGCGACATCTACTACCAGGGAAGCTCGGATCAGGAGCTGCCGGTGACCACGAAGATAAGCTATACCCTTGACGGAAAAGCCGTCTCCGCCGGGGAACTCGCCGGAGCAAAAGGGCATCTAACCATCACCTTTTCGTATAAAAACAATATCACCGCCCAGCGTGTGGTGAACGGAAAGACGGTCACCCTCTATCAGCCCTTTATAGTCATCTCCGGTCTGGTGCTGGATAATGCAAAAGCCACCGGCGTCACAGTGACCAGAGGCAAGGTCATCAATACCGGCGACCAGACAGTTGCTGTCGGTCTTGCTATGCCGGGCCTGTCAGAGAGCCTTGGGCTAGACACCCTAAAGGACGGGAACGGGAAGGCGGCAAAACTGGAACTTCCCGAGACCGTCGTCATTGAAGCGGATGTGGAGGATTTCTCTCTGCTTACCACGGTAACCATCATAGAAAATTCTCTGTTCAATGAGCTGAATCTGGACGATGTGGAGACTCTGGACGATCTCCAGGACGCCATAAACCAGCTGACAGACGCCTCCTCCCAGCTGGTAGACGGAACAAGCGAGCTGTATGACGGCGTAAGCAAGCTCAAGAGCGGCAGCGGCACGCTTTCCGAGGGAATCGATAGTCTGGACAGCGGGGCGGGCGATCTGAAATCCGGCGCGGCGGAACTGGCAGGCGGCACAAAGCAGGTCTCTGACGGCGCGTCAGCGCTGAACGATGGGGTTTCGGCTCTGTCTGACGGCGCAAAACAGGTCTCTGATGGGGCAACGGCCCTGAACAGCGGTGCAGCTGCCCTGTCTGACGGCGCGGCTCAGGTCTCCGACGGCGCGGCGGCATTGAAGGGCGGCACAGCCTCCCTTAAGGAAGGCGCGGCGGCTGTATCTGATAATATGAGCGCTCTTTCCACCGGCCTGGATTCCTTAAACGACGGCACACAGAGTTTGAACGCCGGTCTGGAGCAGATGCAGGCTCAGGTGGCCTCCTTGCCGGACAGCGTGGATGCTCTCTATGGCGGTACGGTGCAGATTAAATCGGCGCTGTCCGGCAGCCTTTATGAGGGCGCGCAGACGATAGAAAACGGCGCAGGGTCACTGTCGGCAGGGCTTGAAAGCATTGGCTCCGCGGCAGGCAGCATCCAAGCCGGAGCAGGGAGCATAAGCACAAGCGCAGGCAATATCTCCGCTAATGCAGACGCCATCTACGGACTGCTTGGCTCGCTCCAGACAGAGGAAAACGCGGACACCATTGCCGCCATCAATAATTATCTGAATGCAATCAAGTACGATGCGGGCAGCATCTCCGCTTACGCAGGCGGCATTAGTGAAGGCGCAGGCGGCATTTCCTCCGGTTCGACTGAACTGAAAGCAGGAGCGGATAATCTCGCGTCAGGTGCGGGCAGTCTAAAAGACGGCATCGGCGCCGCGGCAAACAGCCTGGGAACCATTGTAGGCGGACTGTCTGCCATGTCCGAGAGCTCCCGTACCCTTGTGGGCGGTGTTGACCAGCTTGCCGCAGGTGCGCAGGATCTGAGCGCAGGCGCAGGGAATGCCGCTGCTGGGGCAAAGCAACTGACCGCCGGAACACAGCAGCTGGCAAACGGCGCCTCTGATGCGGCGGACGGTGCGGCAGCCCTTGCCGCCGGAGCGTCTGATGTGGCCAGCGGCGCTGCGGATCTGAGCGACGGCTCTGCCGTGCTGATGTCCGGTGCTTCCTCTCTTGCCGATGGTACCGCCGTTTTGCAGAACGGCTCTGTCACTCTGGCCGCAGGCGCATCTGCTGCCGCTGCCGGAGCGTCCCGCCTGGCGGACGGCGCATCTGCGTTGAAAGAGGGCACTGTGCAGCTGAAAGATGGCAGTGCGGCGCTCATCGACGGCATCACGCAGCTTCTCTCCGGGGCCCAGGAGTTAAAGGACGGCATGGCGCAGTTTGACAGCGACGGCATCCGAAAGCTCTCCGCTGTTCTGGAGGACAACGGACAGGTGCTGCTTGACAGGATCCGCGCACTGCAGGATTTGAGTGAGGAGTATACCTCCTTCTCCGGTCCCGGCGGCGCGCTTCCTGGTTCTGTACGCTTCATCATCCGTACCGATTCTATTGAAAATTAATACTTTTTCCGATAAAAAGAAGACACTTTTTATCGGAAAGACGCCGCTTAAAGCGTCGCCCTTCTGCGCAAAAAAGCGCAGAAGACATCTCATGCAGACTCCGACGCGCAGACGCGACATGAAAAGTAGACAAAGTCTACTTTTCATGGGAGTCGAGTATAATACGCTTTGCCTCGGTGTCCCGGCTGAAAAAACAAGCAGCCGAGGCATCGTGAACGAAGTCCGTTTTTCGAGAAAATGTTCGAAAAACGGACTTTTTATTTTTGGGAAGCCTTGTAATTACATTGTAAGGCGGCCTCTAAAGCGTTACGGTGTTACAAAATCGAAGAAAATCCCAAGTTTCCCACGGCTTTTCTGCCTAAAAGTTCACGGAACTATGATGGTCAAACGGAGGCCAATTTGGCGCTGATGAGACAAAAAAAGAATTTGCGCCCTTTGGAATAAAGTACACGGAGTCGGGGTTTTCCCAGCTCCGTGTTTTTGCCCTCATATTTCCCTCATCTCGCCTTCGGTCAACACATCCAGCATAATTTTTGCTCCTATCTGGAAACCGTTGATGAAAGTGTCGCAGTCTGTGAGGATCGAGACTTCCCGCTGTGCATTCATGTAGTTCTTAAGCAAGTCTTTTTGCCGGTCCGATAGTGAATTTGTCAGAGCATTGCCCGCCTCCACAACTTGAGCAAGAGCTTTGGCGTATTGACTGTTGTGTTGAAACGGCTGCTCACCCGGGCGGACATTGCCGGTGTACAGTTCTTCCAGTATGTACATTTTCCGGCCTCCTTTTAAATATCCAGGCCGGCCTGCAGTTTCCGGCTGGCCGCTTGCTTGTTCTTGTCAAAAGCATGGGTGTAAATATCCAGCGTGGTGGAGGGCTGGCTGTGCCCCAGCAGGCCCGCCACAGTAGCCACATCGGTGCCGCCTGCGATCAGGAGACTGGCATTGGTGTGCCGCAGGGAGTGGACATTCAGATCCTCAGGGAGTCCATGCTTTTTCAGAATCAACTTGAAGCGCCAGGTGAAGGTGCTGGGTGTCATGGGGAGCGGCTCACCTTTGCGCCGGAAGATATAGTCCTCATCGGTAAGCGCTCTGCCGTCATATTCCGCCGTTTCCCATTCACACTCTTTCCGGTATTCGTTCAGTAGGGTCTCCATCTCATGGGAGAAGTAGACGTAGCGGTCACCTGCCTTGGTCTTCGGCGCTTTGGCAATAATCTCCTCGCCGCTGACTTTGACCACATTCCGGCAGATATGGATGCTCCGGTCTTTGACGTTGATGTCACCCCATTTCAAACCGCAGCATTCCCCGCGCCGCATGCCGGTAGCGATGATGAGCTTAAAGTAGGTTTCGTATTTCAGGCTCTCCTGCTCCAATGCGGCAATGAGCTTCCGCGTTGTCGCCTCATCGGCGACTTTCTTTTCTTTCTTCTTACCGGCATAACGGTATGTACGCCAGGCCGGGTTATGGTCAAGAAAACCGCCCTCCATCGCGTCGGAGAGAATCCCGCACAGACAGGCGTGGACTCCTTCAACCGTGCACTCGGAGAGCGGTTTTCCGGTTTTTTGATTCTTTGCTTTTCTCAGCTCGGTATAGAATTTGCGGAAATGTTCAGGCCGGAGCTCTGTGAGCTTGTAATGCCCCAACTCCGGGAGGAAACGGGCGATGTCCTGCTTTTCACGGACCAGGGTGGACTTTGCCATCTTGTCCGGCGCGATCTCCTTGATCCAGTATTCTGTGTACTCCGCCAGGGTTATTTTGCGGGCCATAGTCTGTGGGCTGTTTCTGCATTCACGCTCGAAAAAAACGGCTTGCTCGTTCAGCCATTTTTCCGTCTGCTTTGGTGTAAGCCCCCTGGGTGGATGTACGGTTTTCTGCTGGGGCTTACACCGCTTGCCGTGATGGTCATAGCCCATGGAGACTACGATGAGATAAGAGCTGCCTCTTTTTCGAATACTTGCCATGTTCAATTCTCCTTTTCTTTCTGCTGACCTCTGTACGGTTGAGGCCGGTTTGTAAGCACACAATAGCAGGAGAGAGGGAGAATCGCCAACACTTTATGTTCTCTTTTTCTGATTCTGTGAAAGCAACAATTACGCGCTTTCGCCTTTGGCCAATGTACCGCATATATCCGCCGTCATTACTTGCGCGGCCTGCTGCTTCAGCGCCATCTGGGGGTGACAGTAGGTGCGCTCCAGAAAACTGGTGTCGCCGTGGCCGGCAAGCTCTGCCACGGTATGTTTATCTATGCCGTGATGCAAAAGGCTGCTCACAAAATAGTGGTGCAGACTGTGCAGATGATATTCCTTGGGAAAACCGTGATCGTCATAGAGCCGTCGCAGATGCTTGGTAAAGGTGTCCGGGTGAATCGGCTGGCCCTGCCTGTTGGCAAAGAGATACGGGTTTAAGGGGACACCCTCTCTTCGGGAAGACTGCTCCTGCTCGTAGTAGAGGGAGCGGATGATGTCCACCACATCCTTTTCTATGTATATCTGGCGGGAGCGTCCGTTTTTGGTCTTGCCCTCGACCACACCTTTCCCGACAACTGTGCTGCGCGAACGGCTGACGGTGAGAATTGCGCCGTCGCCTGACTGTGTAAAGTCTGACCATCGCAGTGCCGCTAATTCTCCCCGCCGGCATCCGGTGTAGATGGCGAGAAAGGTATAGACCCGGAAGAGAAAGGGCTCGTCGTACAGGGCGCTGAGGATTTCCTGCGCCTCTTGGGGAGAGGGAATGACCTGCATCCGTTTCTCCGTCATGGGCAGGTCAATCATACGAGCGGGATTTTTTTGAATGATTTCATTACGCTTTGCGTCAGAGAGAACGGCGGAAACAACGGTGAGATATTTCTGCACGGTTGCCTCCTGAATTTTCTCCCCTCTGAACCGCCGTTTCCGCAGCTCGTTCAGCATATTCTCCAGGGCAACGGGCCGCAGCTTACAGAGCGGCAGCTGACCGATATAGGGATAGCAGACTTCAAGCATTCGGCGGTAGGAAGCCAGTGTACTGGGCGCATATTTCACCTGCCGGTCAAGCCAGCTTTCCGCATACTTCTCAAAACTTGTGTTGGCGTCCTCCCCGAAACCGTTTTTGACAAAGCGCTCAAATTCCTCAGCGGCGTGATCGACATACTGCCGGATGCCCCGTGGCTTTACTTCATCCGGTACAGTGATGGTTTTGGCCCGACAGATCTTTCGCCCGTCAGGCCGGTAGCCATTGCTGATGGTGATTTTAAATTTTCTCTCATTGATCTTTTTGATGCTTGCCAATTACATTCCTCCCAATGTCATTTCGCTTTCTTTCGCTTCTTTCTGCCGTAGCCGGTGCCTTTCCCATCCGGCAGCGGCAAGGCCTGCTGCCGCCCCGGCGAGAGCACCGATGAGCTCTGCGTCCCGCCTGGCCTCAATGCGCCTTTGCCGCTCTTCCGGGTCCTCGTCCTCCTCCGTCAGCTCAGCAACCGCGGCAAGAGCGCCGAGACCAAGACGGACAGGAGCAGAGAGCCCAGAAAGGCCGCGGCCATCAGACCGGTGATCCTCCGCCGCAGTCCCCGGATCACGCCGCCAAGCTCCTGCTTCCCACAGTCCAGGGCTTTGGAAGCATCGGAGATAAATTTCTCTTGCATCCTCCCAGCCTGTTCGATCCGGGCCTGCATCTCCGCCGTGGTTTTCAGGTTGGCCTCCGCCAGCCGGCTGACCGTCTGCTCCATGTACTGCCTCTCGGTCTCCTGAAGCGTACGGCAGTATTTCGTCAGTTCGTCCTTTGTGGCAAGGGGCTCCATCTTCCGGTACAGCTCCGGCTGGAACTTCACCGCCAGCTGTATCAGCTTGAATTCCTCCTCCCGCTGCTCCTTGGGAATTGCGTAGACGATGGGCTGATAGGGGATGTCCTCCAGCCGCTCCAGACGCTCCGTGTTCGCGGCGATCAAGGCGTCCAGCGGCGAGTTCTTCTGTGATCTGTTTTCGTATGGCAAACTCAAGTTCAAGATTTCCTTTCCTGTATTTCTCGTAGTGGAGCCTATTGTCCCGGCACTTCATGCCGTTGGGGCAGGTGAAGGTGATGGCCTTTCGCTCCGGCGTCCAGGTCATTTCATAGCCCCGGCGTCTCATGGCCCGGATGAACTCCTCACGGCTTCCCCCCTGCTTCATGGAAGCGTTGATGGCTGCCATCAGCTGAAACTTCCAGCTCTCGATCTTCTGCGCCGCCCGGTATTCCCGGGAGGACAGCTTCGCCCCGGATTTTTCATAGGGCTTCAGGGTGGAGAAGCCGTGGGCCTGACACAGCCGGTCAGAGAGCTGGCGAAGCTCCCGCAAGGTGTTCGGCCCCTGGCGGAGCATTTTCCCGGACGCGGGACAGACGGCGTTTACAATGAAGTGCGTGTGAATATGGGCCGCATCGATGTGAGTGGAGATCAGTACCTCACTCTCCGGCCAGGCCTGGGCGGCAAAGGCTTTGGCAAGCTCATGGGCCTCCTTTCCGGTGATTGACTCCTCCGAGGAGAAGGACTGCGTGTAGTGGTAAAACCATACGGGGCTTTCCTTGCGGTGCATCTCCCGTGTGGCGATAAATTCCTGCAGGACCAGTTGAGGCGTACAGTTCTGTCCGCTGATGAACTGTTGCCCCGTCTCAGTCAGCGTCTTTTTCTCCTGTTCCACATAGCGCAGGACGCCGTTGAGAGCAGCCTTTGACTGGCGCTTGTAGGGGATGAAATTTACGGTGGCCACGCTACCGGCTCTCCTGTTCCCGGAGCTCCGAGAGTTTATTGTATATGTGCGCCAGCTGCTTAAAGGTCTCTGTGAGATAGACGGTGGTGACTGCTCCGGCGTTGGCGAGCAGGGTGAGCTGGTTTAGGTTTCGGCCGATGCCTTTCAGCTCATGGGTGATCTCTTTCAGCCCGGGAATGACCGTGACCTTGTGCCGCATAGCGGCAGCGCGGATGTAGGCGCTGGGTGTCATCATGGCTGAGGCCGCCCGATTGCGGATGCTCTCATACTGCTCCGGCGTCAGCCGGACCGTGACGCGGATGTCTTTGTTTTGATTCAAGCCTTTCCTCCTGTACTTTTTGAATCAGCCGGGGAACGGGGTCCCGGCTTGTTTGTGCCGACCGACAACGTCGGACAGGCGCTCTGCTTGCCTCCCCGAAAGGGGAGATTATTTGGCTTTGCGTTCCTGCGGGCCTCTGCCCGGTTTCCGCGGAAAGATCGCACACAGAGCCTCCTGAGGCCTCACGGAGGCTGTGACGGTATGTGCTCGCGGAATACATACCGTCATCCCGAAAACGCCCTGTTTTCAAGGATTTCCGGACTTCGTGACGATTCCTCCTCCCCACACTGTGCAGCCGTCATACCGTCATAGTCCCGGTATCGCAGGGAGAGGGAACGCTGTTTGCCCGTGCGGGAAAAGGAATAGTTGACGCCGGCTCTCGTTAGCTCCTGCCGGTAGCGTCCCAACTTTCGCGAGAGGACGTTTGGCTGTATGTCCAGACCGAGAAGCTCAACCAACCGGGAGGCGGTGCCGTCAAAGCGGAGTTCTCTTTTCATGTACTCCACCAGCCGGAGAAGGGAAGGCTCCTCCTTCAGTCTATCTGAAAGAGCCGTGTCACATTTCACCAGGAGCCATTCGTTCAGCTCCTCGTCCCTCTCCAGGGTCAGCACTTTTTCCTCCATGTCCCTTCCGCGCACATGGAGCAGGGTTTCCTTGCCTCCTGTATGTTCCCGGTGGAGCACATAGCTCCCGTCCGCTGCGCCAACCAGTCCGGTGGTCCCGGAGATCATAACGTGGGGGTCGCCGGCTTCCCGCTTGCGCAGGTGGTGGACAAGCACCAGCGCCAGTTGATACTCATCGGCAATACGCTTGAGCAGGACGATGTCCTGGTAGTCGCTGGCGTAGAGGTTGCTGTCTCCACTGCCGCTCCGGATCTTTTGCAGGGTGTCGATGATTACCAGGTTGGTATCATCGTGTTCCTCCAGAAAACCGGTGAGCTGATCGCAGAGCCCGTCAGTCAGGGACTTGGAGAAGGTACACAGGTGCAGTGTGTCCGGCGGCTCGTCCGTCAGTTCAGAGAGCCGCTGCTGCAGCCGGGGCAGGCTATCCTCCAGACACAGAGAGAGGACGCTACCCTGCTCAGTTTCCAGCCCCCAGAAGGGTTTGCCGGAGGCCACGGCCAACGCCAGCTGCATCAGCAGCCAGCTTTTGCCGATCTTTGGTGGCCCGGCAAAAACATGCAGCCCCTGGGGGAACAGGCCCTCCACCACAAAGCGGATGGGCGGCAGTTTCATGTCGTATAGTTTTTTCGCGGTGATCGTTTCGATTTTCTCGCATCCCAAGTTTTTTTCTGCCCTCCTGTTGACTTTTTCTTTTTGATGTTATAGACTGAACTCAGATTAAAATAAAATCAGTCTCCTCCATAGGGCAGTATAGCAGAATAACATAGCTTTGTAAAGACTGATGATAAAATAGTTTACAATTAGTCTATATTCAAAGGTGAACCGTAATGCGTTATTATTTTAAAACTTACATCGTCAATGACCGGGAGTATTTTGAATTTGGGGAAACCGATGACGGAGCAGAAATCCTGACAGAGCGAAAGCTGCCTGCATATAAAAAAGACTTTCCGTTGATGGAAAGTCTGGTGAGCTTTTTCTATTTGGATGTTAACGAACTGGAGGCCATCTGCAAGCCGATGCAAAAGGCGCTTCGGGAGTACGATCCGCACGGCGGTCAGGAAGTATTGATGACGGTCAGGAGCGGATTGAACGCACTGGCGGAAAAACACATTTTCTTTGCGCTGCTCAGATGCAGATGGGCCTGCCTGTTGAATCAGACGGAAAAAGGAGGCAATGACCTTCCCGTAAAGGAGATCTCTCATCTGCCGTCAGAGGTCGCGGAGCGTCAGCAGCGGATGGAGGAACTGTTCAGAAACGTATTGCTGTTTGACCCGAAAGAGAAAAAAATACCGGAAAGATTTGCGGCGTATGGCGAGGACGCCGCACGAAAACGGCAGAGACTTTTTCCTTTCCGGAAGCTGACGGTCGGCTTTGAACAGGTTTCTCCCTCGGCATTTACGGAGGTGCTCTATCCAGAGGATATTTATGATTTGGTGGACTTCTATTTGCGAGAGTGCATACGGCGGGAGATCCCGATGCGCTGCTGCAAGAACTGCGGGCGCTGGTTTGCGCTGACAGGGCACCAGGGCTGGGAGTATTGCGACCGTGTTTTTGACGAGAAGGGGCGTACCTGCCGGGATGTGGGCGCCGTCAACACCTGGACGGCAAAACGCAGCGAGGACGAAGTGTTCAAGGTTTACCGCCGGGAATACAAAAAACGATTTGGCTGGATCAAGGCTGGAAAGATCCCTGCGGATGATTTCTATCAGTGGAGCGAGCAGGCCAGACGCAAAAAGCAGGCGTGTGACAAGGGGGAAATCACGCTGGAAGAATTTGAGGCCTGGCTGAAGAAAAGATAAATGACTTATGGCGAAAGACTAGAGGGTACAAAAAATAGATCATGGAACGGGTGATGGAATGGATACAAAACCGCATATTTTCATCGGCTGCCATCTGTCGATGACCAAAGGCTATGAGGCCATGGGCGAGACCATGCTGCAATTCGGCGGGAACACTTTTGCGTATTTTACACGGAACCCCCGGGGCGGAAAGTCGAAAGATATTCTGCCTGAGGATGCTGCGGCGTTGCGGTCCCTGCTGGACAGGGAAGGCTTCGGTCCCCTGGTGGCCCACGGCAGCTATACGATGAACCTCTGCGCGGCGAAGAGTGAGACCCGCGAGAATGGCCTGGACATGCTGGAAAAGGATCTTCAGCGCATGGAGCTGCTCCCGGGAAATTACTATAATTTTCATCCCGGCGCCCATACCGGGCAGGGGATGGAGACGGGGATCGCCCTGATCGCGGAGGCGCTGAACCGCTTTTTATGGCCGGAGATGCAGACCACCGTGCTTTTGGAGACCATGGCGGGCAAGGGCTCGGAGGTAGGCGGCCGCTTTGAGGAGCTGCGGGAGATCATCGACCGGGTGGAGCTGAAGGACAAGCTGGGTGTCTGCCTGGACACTTGCCACGTCTGGGACGGGGGCTATGATCTGGTGAACGATCTGGACGGCGTGCTGACGGAGTTCGACAGGGTGATCGGCCTGGAGAGGTTGCGGGCGGTCCATTTCAACGACAGCAAAAACCCCTGCGGCAGCCACAAGGACCGCCACGAAAAGCTGGGGCAGGGCCAGATCGGCCTGGAGGCCATGAAGCGAATCGCGTTGCATCTCGCCCTCGCCGGCCGCCCCTTCATTCTGGAGACGCCAAACGATGACGAAGGGTACATCGAAGAAATCCATACGGTGCTGAATTGGTTGGAATGAGGATCGTCAGCCGTCGAAGCATCGCTCATCGATGTTGTCGGTGTGAGCAATGAAATGAGCGATGGAGCAGTGGAGCAATAGAGCAATGGACAAAGCTGCATTCGCTGGACACAGATCGGAATGTTTCTGGAGACCCAGTCGTATATCATGATCGCAAATGTCCGGGCGCTGCCCGGTATCTCAGACGTTACGGCAAATCGGATTCTCACGGGGTTGGCGGAAGAAGGGGTACACGTCAAGTGCCGTGAAAATAGACACTTGGTATACAGACCGTCTTTTATTTTGCAGTCTGTGTGGTACTTTATAGTAATAGTAATGGGCAGATACTTAATGGAAAAGTCAAAGAACAAGATATACACTTTTGTTAATGAAGATTTGTGCTGGAATTTAGTAATACAATATTAGTATTGTAATTGACAAAAATTTTTAGGCATAAAGGGTAACCTGCCGATAATCTGAAACAGAGAGGGGCAAATACGGTGAGTCATCTCGTCAATCTAATAGACGCTATTTTAAATAGTTTTCTTTCAGGTATTTTGGACAATGGGATTAGTTCTTTTGGACTGAAAATAAGGAAGCGGCTATTTATAAAAAAGATAAATACGTGGGTGAGGGAATATATAAACTCACATGATGGATCAGTTCTCACAACTGGAGCGTTTGAACACTTTTTACGTAATTACCATCCAATAGAAAAAATGTTTTCCTTGGTTGTATCAACCGATGAAACGATAAAGTCAAAAAAACAGTTTCTAGATGAACAAGTATCTTTGTTTTTTAGTAGTTGCGTCAGAGAGTCGAAAAATACTCCGGAAAACCGGTCAGAAGTAGCTGATTTTTTAGCCCATTTTTATGACCTTATCAATTGTTTTTACCGCTCTACGCTCAAAGACAGAGACCGAATTTTATTGTCAAATTTTCTTTCCAGTAAAAAAGAAATCATAGAAAATAGTAATAAAAATGCGGATAGACTTGGGAATAGTATTGATGAAATAAAGCAACTTCTAAAACAACACGAGCCCATAGACGATGTGGAAATAATCAGAAATATTTATTTTAAAGTTTCTGAATATATTTGGGCGGGAAAGGGCGAAGATGTTGAGTTACTTCTTCCACTGATAAGAGATAAAAATCAGGATCTTAAATTATGTATAGAGTACCTCCTAAAGGTCATGAAAGATAGTGCGACGAAGAATGAGTTTGAAAAGTTGCAAGAAATGGTTGTTGATAATGAGCTATGTGCAGACATTGTAAGGAAAAACATTTATCTTTCGGCTATTCAAGAATCTGCATGAATAAACTTCTTGAGAAAGGGGATATGAAACTCCTTACTATCCCTGTTGATGAAAACGGAGATACCAACCGAAACGAATTTCTAAATAGTCTTAAAGAATTAATTGGGGACGATAAAGATAGCGATTGGATTAAAGATTATATAGATTTGTCATCTGTTCCGGCACCGTTTTATATGTATAAGCGCTTTGTTAGGATAACCTATACCCAGCTGATTTCTACATTTATTGAAGACCCTAAAATTATTTTTAGGGAGAACTATATTGAGCCTCCAAGTTTATGCAATGAATATGTGCTCACTACTGCAGCCCTCGTAGCACTATATAAAATAGGTCTTTTCCCTGCTTGTAAAGATATAACGATCGTTATTCCAAACACACTTTATAGAACGATTTGCGATGAAACAGAGCGAATTGTTCAAGAAAATAACAGAGAAATTACTGCCGTAATAGGAATACAAGATGGGCAGCTGTACCTTGTTGAGAGTTCAGAAGATGAAAAAATGAAAAATATGGACGAGGCTGTTAAGTTGAAAGAGTACTGCGCCAAATTTGTTCTGGCAGAAAACTATAACGATTTACTGCTCCAGTTTCCAGAGAATATTCAAATTAAAGATGTTTTGGGCATATCAGATTATGATGCCTTACTAATTGCAAAAGACCGTAAAGCGATACTGGTTGCATCTGAACCCATAACCTCAATGGTAGGAAGTTTAGATGGGATTAATGTAACAACGATAGGATTGGTTGATTTCCTGTTAACCGGACGTTTTACTTCAAACCATTTATGCCAAATTCATCGTCATCTTCTGGGTGACATCTATCCTTTCGCGGGGAACTTTCGCCATGAAGATATTGCCAAAGGTGCAACAAGGTTTTTGGCACACAATGAAATCCGGACAAAGCTCAAGGCATTATTAAAACAGTTGCATTCTGAAGGCCTTCTGCGTGGGTTGGAACGAGAGGCCTTGATCGATCGAAGTGCTTACTATATGGCAGAGTTAAACTACATTCATCCATTCAGAGAAGGAAATGGCCGTGCGATTCGAGAGTTCATGCGGCAGCTTTTCCTTTACAATGGGTTCCATGTCAACTGGGATGCAATCCCTGTCGACGTTCTACTTCAAGCTATGGTCGATTCTGTGTTTGAAACAGCACATCTTGAACAGATTCTCGAACAATGTATCGAGGACATGGACAACGGATGAGCTGGTACCTTGACTACGATTTGACTACTGTTTTTGAAAACTGCTTCAAAACCCCGGAACCATTGGGCTGCAATGGTTTCGGGGTTTGACTATAAATGTCGGAAACCTGGGCAGAATGGATAAAAGCATTGAAAAATCAGGCTTTTCCTTTTACGGCCTGAACTCTCCGACTCTGGAGGTCGTGGGTTCGAATCCCGTCAGCCGTACCAAAAAGTCCGTATCCCATCGGGGATACGGACTTTCAGTCTGTCAAAAAACTTTTCAAAATCCCCGAATATCTGTATAATGGAGGAA
>JBJDXP010000094.1:0-2245 GCA_051866735.1 Candidatus Limivicinus sp. | reverse complement strand
GGTTCCTCCAATATGACGGTCAGTGAGTGCATTGCGGCGCTGCGCAAAACGGGCAGCGCTTCCCATATCCGCATTATCTGGAATATTCGGATTCCCCGGGTGCTGGCGGCGATCATTGCCGGAGCGGGACTGGCGGTTTCGGGTCTGATCATGCAGACCACCCTGAACAACTCCATGGCGTCCCCATCTACCCTGGGCGTCTCCAACGCAGCGGTGTTTGGCGCGAACCTGTCCATTATCGCTTTTGCCGGGGGATACCTGTCCACGGGGAATAATCTGAGCAACTACGCGGTGGGGGCAAATCCCTATGCCACCAGTGTCATGGCGTTTGTATTCTCCACGGTGTCCATTTTGATGATTCTGGGGCTTTGCACCCTCCGCTCCTTTTCTCCTAACGTGGTGGTGTTGGCGGGTATGGCCATTGGCTCCGTCTGGACGGCGGCTACCACCATCTTGCAGTTTTACGCAACGGATGTGGGCATCTCCGCCGCAGTGGTCTGGAACTTTGGTGATCTGGGCCGGGCTACCTACCGTACCGATGTCATCATGCTTGCTGTCGTCATCATGGGCTTCCTCTTTTTTATGCTGATGGCATGGCGGTTCAATGCCCTGCTCAGCGGCGAGGCCACTGCCAAAACCATGGGTATCCATGTGGAGGCGCTGCGCTTTGTGTCGCTGCTGCTGGCCTCCGTGATCACGGCGGTGTGCGTTTCCTTTCTGGGAATCATCGGTTTTGTGGGCATCATCTGCCCCCATGTGACAAAGAAGCTGCTGGGGCAGGATCACCGGGTTTCCGTTCCGGCTTCTGCACTTAGCGGCAGCCTGCTTTTACTGTTTGCGGATACCCTGTCCCGAAGCATGGGCGGCGGTTCGGCTCTGCCGGTGGGAGCCATTACCTCCCTGCTGGGCGCGCCGTTCTTTATGGTGATCATCTTTTCCAGAAAGGAGAACCGCCGATGCTGAGTGTGGAGAATCTGACCTTCCGGTACAGAAGGCAGGGCGCTCCTGTCCTGAATGGGGTCAATCTGGAGCTGAAGCAGGGAGAAATCGGCATTCTGCTGGGAAAGAACGGCTCCGGCAAGACCACCTGCTTCAAGAATATCCTGGGAATCCTCTCGCCCTCCGGCGGCAGTATCCGCTTTGACGGCGAAGATCTTTTGAAAATGCCCCGGCGGGAGCGGGCGCGGCGCATTGCCTATGTTCCCCAAGACATCCATTTCGGTGCCCTCAGCGTATTCGATTCCATTTTGATGGGGCGGGTGTCCTACTTCGGTTTGAAAGCCAGCCATGAGGACTACCTTGCGGCAGAACGGATTATGGTGGAGATGCATCTGGAGGATTTCGCCCAGCGCAATGTGGAGGAGCTGTCCGGCGGTGAGCGGCAGAAGATCGCCATTGCCCGTGCCATGGCCCAGGAACCCAAGCTTATGGTGTTTGACGAGCCAACGGGCAATCTGGACATTGCCAACAAGCAGCTCATCATCGAAGAAGCCAAGAAGCTGGCGAAAGAAAAGAATATTGCGATTTTAAGCTCCCTGCATGACTTGAATCAGGCCATGTACTTTGGAGATAAGTTCTTCTTCCTCAAAAACGGCGTGGTAGCACACGCCGGTGGTCAGGAGGTCATCCGGGAAGATGTGATCAAAGACATTTTTGACATCAATGTCAGAATTGTTGAGATAGAAAATCAAAAAGTGATTTTAGGAGGAAACCGGAAATGAAAACGAGAAAGCTGATCGCCCTTGTGCTGGCGCTGACCATGGCGCTGACGCTCTGCGCCTGCGGCGGGAAGGGTACGGAAACCGCTCCCCAGACCGTCGCGGAGGTACAGACAACTGCCGCCCCCGAAACCGCCGCTCCGGAAACAACGGAGGCCGCTCCCGCCGAGATTACCGTCACGGACATGATTGGCCGGGAAGTCACCGTCACCCCCGGCAGCTACCAGAAGGTTGTCTGCATTGGCGCGGGTGCGCTGAGAATGTACAGCTACATTGCCGATGTAAACCTGCTGTGTGGTGTGGAGGACATTGACAACACCACGCTGGAAGAACGTCCCAAGATGTTTGATGCCGTGGCAAGACCCTACGTTCTGGCTTACGGCGACGTATTTTCCACCCTGCCCTCCTGCGGCGTAGGCGGCCCCATGGCGCAGACCGCCGAGGCGGAGAAAATCCTGTCCTGCGCGCCCGATATCGTCATTTCGGAATATGAGGATGTGGAGAAGGAAGATGCCTTGCAGGAGCAG
>JBJDXP010000093.1:0-2250 GCA_051866735.1 Candidatus Limivicinus sp. | reverse complement strand
GGACACCACCCTGGAAGTCTCCCGGGCGGCCATGGCCAAACTGGGGGTAGAGGCAGCGGATATTGCTGCCATTGGAATCACCAATCAGCGCGAGACCACTGTTATCTGGGATAAGGAAACTGGAGAACCTATTGCAAATGCTATCGTGTGGCAGTGCCGCCGCACCTCGGATATCATCGACGACCTGGTAAAGCGCGGCTATGGCGAAACCATCCGCTATAAGACTGGACTTGAGCCTGACGCCTATTTCTCCGGATCCAAGATCAAATGGCTGCTGGATAACGTGCCGGGCGCCAGAAAGCGTGCCAATGCCGGCAAGCTGCTCTTTGGCACCATTGACACATGGCTGATCTGGAAGCTAACCGGAGGAAAAGTCCATGTGACTGACCAGACAAACGCCAGCCGCACAATGCTTTACAATATCCGTGAGCTCTGTTGGGATAAGGAGCTTCTGGAACTATTGGATGTGCCTGAGTGCATCCTGCCGGAGGTGAAGCCATCAAGCCATGTCTACGGCGCCACAGAGTTCGAGCTTTACGGTGGAGAGATTCCCATATCCGGCGCGGCAGGGGACCAGCAGTGCGCCCTGTTCGGTCAGTGCTGCTTTGAGCCCGGCCAGATGAAGAATACCTATGGAACCGGCTGCTTCCTGCTGATGAACACCGGCAGCGAGATTGTTGAGAGCAAAAACGGCCTTGTGACCACCATCGGCGTGGGCTATGAGGATCATGTGGAGTACGCCCTGGAGGGCAGCATCTTTGTTGCCGGCGCTGCCGTTCAGTGGCTACGTGACGAGCTGAGCGTGATCTCCAACGCCGCAGAGAGCCAGCAGTATGCGGAGAAGGTGCCCGACACGGCGGGCGGCTATGTTGTCCCGGCCTTTACCGGCCTGGGAGCGCCCTATTGGAATCAGCACGCAAGGGGGGCTATAGTGGGCATTACCCGCGGCTTTTCCCGGGCCCATCTCATCCGGGCTACGCTGGAATCCCTGGCTTATCAGACCTATGACATTGCCCGGGCTATGGAGCGTGACTCCGGTATACATATCGCGGAGCTGAAAGTGGACGGCGGCGCCTGCGCCAATGACTTCCTTATGCAGTTTCAGTCTGATATTGTGGGCAGCGATGTTTACCGCCCACGCTGTATTGAGACCACGGCCTTGGGTGCTGCATACCTGGCAGGTCTGGCTGTGGGCTACTGGACGAGCCTGGAGGACGTTAGAAACAACTGGGCGATAGATAAGGTGTTTACTTCCAAAATGGAGGAGGAACGCCGAGTAAAGCTTCTGAACGGATGGCACAAGGCTGTCAAATGCACCCTTATGTGGGCGGAAGAATAAAGGCGTATGACTGATTATGAAAAACTCCGTTCCTGTGAACTGTTTCTCTTCGACATGGACGGAACGCTCTACCTGGGCGATAATGTCTACCCCGGAGCCATCGAATTGATGGAGGATTTGCCGAAGTTGGGGAAGAGGTATATCTACCTGACAAACAATTCCTCCCGAGCCGGAACGGATTATATTCACCGCCTGCGCTGGCTGGGATTTCCCTGTGAGGCAGAGAACGTCTTCACCTCCGGCATGGCCACTGCTTTGTACCTGAATCAGAAACATCTAGGTGAAAAGGTCTATCTGGTTGGTACGGCAGCTTTCCAGCGGGAGCTTTTGAGCTACGGCATTGATCTGGTAGGGGAGGGGGCAGATGTTGTGGTCGTAGGCTTCGACACAGAGCTTGTATATGAAAAGCTCGACAAAGCCTGCCACTTTCTGCGCCGTGGAGCTGCCTTTATTGCCGCCAATCCCGACTGGGTGTGCCCCATGCCAAACGATGAGGTTCTGCCTGACTGTGGCAGCATCTGCGCACTGCTGACTGCCTCCAGCGGCAAGAAGCCTACATATATTGGCAAGCCAAACCGGAACATGATAGATGTTATCTCAAAAATGACAGGCATCCCCAACGAGAAGATCTGCGCCGTAGGAGACAGACTCTATACCGATATCGCCGTGGCCCAGAACGCCGGCTCAGTCTCCGTGCTTGTGCTCTCCGTAGAAACAGACATGGATATGGTCAACGCCGCAGAACGCAAGCCCGATTACATCCTCCCCAGCGTAAAAGAGCTACACGAGATTTTGAAATAACTACTAAAAAAGAAACCTTTAAAATAAGGGAACTCCTGACCAATACGGTCAGGAGTTCTCAGTCTGTCAAAAAACTTTTCAAAATCCCCGAATATCTGTATAATGGAGGA
>JBJDXP010000092.1:0-46610 GCA_051866735.1 Candidatus Limivicinus sp. | reverse complement strand
GCCAGGGAGATCTCGTGGGAGCGGTTTTTGGCAAACCAGGGCAGCTGGGTCAGATACACATAGGTCATAAAGGTATAGGGGGCAAAGCTCATCTCTGTGGAGTCGGCGGAGACATAGGTCCAGTAAGACTCGAAGATCTGCCTTGCCTTGTCGGGCACGCCGATCTTCCGCAGCATCTCATCGCAGGGCTGGGGCACCAGGCACATCAGATCGTAGTATTTCAGCATCATCTCGATCTTCTGGGCGCCCTCCGGCTCGTTGTGCCGCTGGTAGAGCCACTCCACGCCGTCCACCAGCATCCGTCCCAGCTCCATGACGGTGGTCATGGACTCCCGGCTGCCGGGGACCTGCCGCTCCATCTCGTCAATGAAGTTCTGCACCCCGGCGGGCATGGCCACGTTGAAGCCGTCCGGGTCGGTGGCGATGGAGGCAAAGCTCTCGTTGGCGCTGCACCACTCCACGTCCAGACCGTACTCATCCTCCAGCAGCTGGCGGACGGCGCCCCGCTTGCCCTCACCCTCGCCGGTGCCCATCTGGCACAGCTCATGGAGGGTGGCCTCAAATTCATAATTGCCGCGCACAAAACTTGTGGCACAGCCACCGGGAAGATTGTGCTTTTCCAGCACCAACACCTTTTTCCCGGCTTTCGCCAGAGCAGTGGCGGCGGATAAGCCGCCGTTTCCGGCGCCTACAACGATCACATCGTATTTTTGCATAAACACTTCCCTCATTTCGTGAAGATTTTGCGACATCGTGGTATAACCACAAACCTATTTTATCACAGTTTCGCCCTCCCTGCAAACAAACCTTGTTAATCCCGTGACGAAATATTTGCCTCTCTTTTGTGCAAGGTGGACGCAGAATGGGGCTGGTGGCCGCAAATTCCCGGCCAGCCTTGGAAATCTCTGAATAAATCCCCGCACCCATCTTCACGGCATAAATCCGCGCTGGTCATCGTCAGAAAAGTTTGAAATACACAAAGTATTCCTGCACTTTTCTTCCTCGCCAGCGAAAATTTCTGCCGCAAATCTGAGCACGTTGATTTAATCAGAGCTTCCCTTGATTTTGCTTCCCATATGAGATAGAATGAAGCCAATCTGAAGAAAAGGCGGGAACAGGATGCAGGCAAGGGAAGGAAAAAATCTGAAAGCGGAGTTCATCCACCTGATGCAGGCCAAAATCCTGTCCGGGGAGCTGAAGCCGGGGGACCGGCTCCCGCCGGAGCGGGAGCTGGCGCTGCAGGTGGGGATCAGCCGTGGCTCGGTCAACCAGGGAATTTTGGACCTGGAGCGGATGGGCTTTCTGCGCATCGTGCCCCGTAAGGGGACCTTTGTGGCCGAGTATGTGCGCAATGCCACGCCGGAGACCCTGGCGGCCATTATGAGCTATAATTCCGCCTACATTGACCCGGCGCTTTTCCGGGACCTGATGGAACTGCGCATCCTGGTGGAGCGGGAGTGCGCCCGCCTGGCCTGCGCCAATCTGACCGGGGACGCTCTCCGCCGGCTCCAGGATTGTACCGGAGCCATCTACGCGGCACCGGAGGAGCAGCTGGCCGAGACGGTGTACCTCTATCACAAGTGCATCACCGAGATATCCGGCAACGCGGCCTATGCCATGGTGTTTCAGAGCTTTGAGAAAATGATACGCAATCTGGTCCGGGAACATTACACTGACCGCAGCGAGCTGACAAAAAGCCTGCCCAAATTTGAACTGCTGACAGCGGCTATCGCCCGCCGGGACGCCTATGAGGCGGACAGGTGTATTCTCTCCATACTGAGTCAGGCCTCGGACTATCTGAATACACATTTGAAATCGGGAAGCGATCTTCATCTGGAAGGTTGATCCCCCTTTATTGATAAGGAGTGCGTTCTATGAAGCTTCATCCCAAAACAAAGAATGCGGCGCTTGAGAGCGGGACTTTGCCGCCGGAAGATCGCCCGATCCCCATGCGCAGCCAGCTGGCCTATGCCCTCAATGAGCTGGCATCCAATCCGATCTACACCATCTCCCTGTCTTTCCTGACCTTCTTCTACACCGACGTGCTGGGCATGGAGGCCGGGCTTGTGGGCCTGATCATTCTGGTCAGCAAGATTTTTGACGGCGTCAGCGACCTCTGGGCGGGGAACCTGATCGACCATACCCACACCAAAAGCGGCTCGGCCAGGCCCTGGGTTTTGCGCAGCGCGGTATTGATGGCGGCGGCCTATGTGCTGCTCTTCACCGTTCCGGACTGCGGGACCCTGGGCAAGGCGGTCTATATCTTCGTGACCTATAACTTCGCCATGACCATCGCCTTCACCGTCCTCAACTGTGCCATCAACGCCATGCCGGTCTACATGTCCAACCATTCGGCCAGCCGCGCCTCGGCCTATTCCATCCGCATGATTTTTGCCGGGCTGGTGCAGATGATCTTCTCCATGCTCTGCCTGAACATCGTGGATGCCCTGGGCGGCGGCCAGCGGGGCTGGGTCCTGATGGCGGCGATTCTGGCCACAATTTCCTTCGTGATCTGTATTCTGGTGTATCTCGGTACACGGGAGACCGTGACCGAGCTGCAGCAGACCGAGGAGAAGATCCCCTTTAAAGACGCGATCCTCTCCGTTTTGAAAAATAAATACTGGTTCCTGATCCTGGGCATGATCCTGATCATCGTCCTGCATCAGGTGGCTACGCTCACTGTGGGCGTATATTATGCCAAGTACATCCTCTTTGACGAGAAGCTTGCCGGCAGCCTGGTGACCTATCACCATCTGGGCGCCGCTGTGGGCATGCTGTCCATGCCCTTCATTCTGAAGGGGAACATCTCCAAGAAAAAAGCGGTGGTCGCCGCAGCCTGGTGCATGCTGGCCGGGTCGCTTGTGGCCCTTATCCGCAGCGACGGCGTTTTCCTGATCGTCTCGCTGGCCCTGCGCGGAGGCGGCTTCGGCGTGGTCAACAGCCTGTATTACGGCATGCTGGCCGACTCCGTGGATTACGGCGAATGGAAAACCGGGATCCGCGCCGCCGCGGTTACCACCAGCGCGGGCAGCGTGGGCCAGAAGCTGGGCTCCGGCGTAGGCGCCGCGCTGATCGGCCTGGCCCTGTCCGCCTGTGGATACTCCGGTCTTGCCGCCGTGCAGACGGAGGCCGCCATTTCCTGCATCCGGTTCTTCTTCATTCAGTTCCCGGTGATCCTCTATGCCGCGCTTCTGGTGCTGATGCATTTTTATGATCTGGACGGGAAGCTCCCCGGGATCAAGCGCCAGCTGGGACAGAAAACAGCCGAAACAGCGGAGGTTTAACATGGAGACACAGGAAAGCCGGGGGAGCGCCCGGCGCATGGGGGAATACTGCGTGGAGCAGATATGCCCCGGGGTCTATGCCATCGACGATGACCAGGATGAGTCCATGTATCTGGTCTGCGGCAGTGAGCGGGCCTTGATGATCGACACCGGCAGCAATGCCGCGCCGGTGATGCCGCTGATCCGCTCGCTGTACACAGGGCCGGTGGAGCTGGCCCTGACCCACGCGCATTTTGACCATATGTACCACTGCGATGAGTTTGCCGCTGTCAGATTGCATCAGGAGGATATCGCGGCCTGGAAGAAACAGCTGCGGCCCATAGTCTGGATCAGCACCGTGGGCAGCGGGAGAAAGCCGAAACACTATCCCGTTGAACGCTGGCAGCCCCTGAAAGAGGGGGATCTGCTGCCCCTGGGCGGCAGGGAGCTGCGGGTGATCCACGCCAAGGGCCACACCCCCGGCTCGGTGATTTTTGCGGATGAGGCTGACCGGCTGCTGTTTACCGGGGACGCCTTTGGCTCCGGCAGCTATGCCTGGATGTGGATGCCCGGCTGCTCCTGCCTGAACGAATACCGGCAGAGCCTGCGCGCTTTGCTGGAAAAACTCCGGCCCTATCGGGACTATACCATGCTCGGCGGACACCGGCGGCAGGGCCTGCTGCCCAACGCCGACCCCAACGCCCACCCGTTGACCTACGCGGTGGTGGAGGATATGGAAAAACTCTGCGGAAAGATCCTGGACGGCAGCTGCACGTTCCAGACAAAGGAGCGGAATTTCGGTCTGATGACCTATACCTACCGCTTCGGACAGGCGGCCATTGTTCTGCGGAAGAACAAGCTGCGTTGAATCTGCCATGCGCTCTGCATGAAAATTTTTAGGAGGAATGAAGATGAATCAAGGCGTGATCTGGTTTTTACCCTTTGAGGAGCAGATGATCGTTTGGCTCCAGCATCTGGGAGAGGGTACCGTATTGCAGACGATCCTTTTCTATCTGAACAACTTTTTCTCCTTCCTGGGGGAAGAAATAATCTGCATTGCGGTCATGGGCTTTGTCTACTGGGGTCTGGACAAGAAGCGGGGGGAGCGGATCGGCGCGGCCATCATGCTGACCAATGTGTCCATCGGCCTGCTGAAAAATATCTTTTCCCGGGTCCGGCCCTGGGCGGCCAGCGGCTCCATTGAACTGCTGCGGGACGTGGACGGCTTTTCCTTCCCCAGCGGGCACAGCGCCAACTGCACGGCCCTCTATCCCACAACGGCCTTTGAGTTCAGAGAGCGGAAATGGCTCAGATGGGCAGCCGTCTTTGTGCCCCTTCTCTGCGGCGTCAGCCGCTGCTATGTGGGGGCCCACTGGCCTACCGATGTGATCGTGGGCCTGGCCACGGGTCTTTTGATTTTTTTGTTGGTAGAAGCGGTGCTGCGCTCCGGTTTCAATAAATACATTTTCTATTTTATCCTCATCGCGGTGAGCAGCGTGGGTCTGCTGTACTGCACCACCAACGATTATTTTAATTCCTACGGAATGCTCATCGGCTTTGTGTTCGGGCTGCTGTTTGAGCAGCGCTTCACCCGCTTTGAAAACACCGGGAATCTCTGGCTCGCCCTTTTGCGCACGGCGGTGGGCGGCGCGCTGTATTTTGCCCTGAGCAGCCTCATCAAGCTGCTCATCGGAAATCTGTTCCCGGCGGGCAGCATGGGCTATCTGCTGATGCGCTCGGTCCGTTACGGCCTGGTGGTGTTCCTGCTGGTGGGCGTTTACCCCCTGGCTTTCCGGCTGGAGAAAAAGCTTTTTGAACAGAAAAAGTGATCAACTTTATCATAAAAGGAAAAGACAGTGCAAAAATTCTGCACTGTCTTTTTGCTTTGTTTCAATGATACCGCGCTTCCAGTACATCCACGCCCTGGCAGATGATTTTGCACACATAATCTGCCGCGGCCTGGGGCTGATTCGCTTCAATGGCGGCCAGAAGACAGCGGCGCAGCCGGATGGACTCCTGAATATCGCCCGGCTTCATGCTGTAATGCTTTTCAATGAGGGAGCGGATCACCTGCTCAAAGCCCCGGAAGATCATGCTGTACAGGCTGTTGCCCGAGGCCTGGGTCAGCTTGTAGTGGAAGCGGTAGATCAGCTCCGAGAGATCCCCTTCGCCTTTTTCCATGGCGTCCACCATCGCTTTCATTTCTTCCAGCGTGCTGGCATAAATATGGGTACAGGCCCGGCGGGCGCATTCGCTCTCCAGCCAGATGCGGGTGTCCATCATGTCGGAAAACAGGGAGTGGTCCAGCTCAATGGAGCCGTAGCTCATCAGCGCGGCCAGCGACTGGGGGGTGGGGTTTTTGCGAAAGTCGTTGACAATGGTCCCCCGGCGGGCGACGATGGAGACGAAGCCCTCGCTTTCCAGGGAAAGCACGGCCTGGTGCAGAGAGCTGCGGCTGACACCAAGCTTGTCCGCCATATCCCGCTCCGCCGGGAGCCGGTCGCCGGGCTTCAGTTCGCCGGACAGGATTTTGGCCATGAGCTGCTGCTTGACCGCGTCGATGAGAGAGAGGGAGCCGATTTTCACAAATTCAGCCATGTTTTTTACCTCCGCAGGGGGAACAAATTTCTTTTTCTGATTATAGCAGAGCCTTTTCTTTCTTGCAACGGCTTATACTATTCTTCAATAAAACCATTTATTTTTTAGCGGTCAGAATTGCGCCAACCTTCGTTGCTTTCCTTGCAAATAGTTGTCCATTATTCGCTGCGGAAAGCGCCTCGGCTGACACAATTCTGCCTCGCTAAAATTCTAAAGCGTTTTATCGAAGAATAGTATTAAATCTGTCCCCGGCCTCTTGCATTATGGAAAAAAGCATGTTATATTTATAACAGTTCTGGTATAACCACAAACCAAAAGTCAAGAAAGGAGAAAATCTATGGCAAAATATGATGTAGTCGTCGTAGGCGCCGGCAATGCCGGATTGTCTGCGGCGCTCCAGTGCCAGATCGCGGGGAAAAAGACCCTGCTGATCGAGCAACACAATCTGCCCGGCGGGGCAGCTTCCAGCTTTCGCAGAGGCCGTTTCGAGATAGAACCCTCCCTCCACGAGATCTGCGACTACGGCCCGGCCAATAACCCCGGCGATGTGCGGAATATTCTGGATTCCTATGGGGTCAAGCTTGAGTGGGTGGAGGTCCCGGACTGCTACCGCTGCATTTCCACCTATTCCGATGGCACGCCCATGGACGTGGTCATGCCCGCCGGGATCGGGCCCTTTATTGACGCCATGGAGAAATATGTCCCCGGCAGCCGGGCCAAGATGGAGACGCTTTTCGACCTGTTCCAGGAGGTGCTGGACGGTATCGCCTACATCACCGCCTCCAAGGGCCACGCGGACTCCAAGGTGCTCCAGGCAAAATACCCCAATATGCTCCGCACCGGCGCATACTCCACCAAGAAGGTGTTTGACGCGCTGAAGCTGCCTCAGAAGGCCCAGGATATCCTGTCCATCTACTGGTCCTATCTGGGCGTGGATATGGAGCACCTGGCCTTTATCCATTACGCGGCCATGGTTCATAAATACGTCTCCCGCGGGGCCTACATCCCCAAGCACACCTCTCACCAGATCTCCACAGCCATGGTGGAGCGCTTCCGGGAGCTGGGCGGCCAGTTCTGGTTCAACTGCCGGGCGGAGGAGTTCCTCTTTGACGGGGACCGGCTCTGCGGCGTAAAGACCAACCTGGGGCAGATCGACTGCCGCTATGTGCTGGCCAACATCAACCCGGATATCATCTACGGCAAAATGATGCCCAAAGAACTGGTGCCGGAGCGGGAGAAAAAGCTGTCCGCCGCCAGAAACGGCCGTTTCGGCGGGCGCATGTACACCGCCTATTTCTGCTGCGACAAATCCGCGGAGGAGCTGGGCATCAAAGACTACAACACCTTCCTGCCCGGCACCGCCGATTCCCGCAAGGAGTATGAGAACATCATGGGCGGCATGAAGACCAACGATTATTCCATCTTTCTCTGCTACAACGTGATCAATCCGGACTTCTCGCCGGAGGGCACCTGCGTCTGCTCCTTCACCACCTTCGGCTCTCCGGTGGACTGGAATGACCTGAGCCAGGAGGAATACTTCAAATTCAAGACCGACGGGGCAAAGAAAATGCTCCGGATCCTGAAGGAGAAAATGGGCGTTGACCTGACCGGCCATATCGAAGAGATGGCCGTTGCCAGTCCCTGGACCTTTGCCCGCTATCTGAACGCCCCGGAGGGCGCGGTATACGGCTATGAGACGGCCGATTGGGACGGCATGATGGCGCGCATGATGATGCTGGGCCAGGATTATCCCATCAAGGGTCTGCGGCCCATCGGCGCGGCGGGCCCGCGGGGCGACGGCTACAGCGCCGCCTATATCTGCGGGCAGCTCATGGCGCAGAGTGCGATCAGAGAACTGAATGCGGAAGAAGGAGGGAACAAGTAATGGCGCTCAATGTAAAAGTGGGCCTTATCGGCAAGTTTGACATGCTCAAATTCAAGAACATGGCCAAAACCAGGGAAAAAGCCATCCAGGCCGCACCGGCAAAGGAGGTCAAAGGCAGTTTTCCCATCAACGAAAACGCGAAGAAGCTGCATCCGGATTGCCAGCGCCTGGTGGTGGATGAGATCATTGACCACAAGAGCGCAGGGGCCAAGACCTTTGTGTTCCGCCGTGCGGACGGAGAGCCCTTCCCCTATTTCCGGGCCGGGCAGTATTTGTCGCTGAAGCTCCCCATCGACGGCAGCTTTGTCACCCGCTCTTACTCCCTCTGTTCCTCCCCCAAGGATGCGCTGAAAGGCAAGGCGGCCATCACCGTGCGTTCAAACCCCGGCGGATTTGTGGCCGACCGGCTTTTAGCGGAGCTGAAAGTGGGCGATGAGCTGACGGCCTCAGACCCCCAGGGCTTCTTCTACTATGAAGATCTGCGGGACGCGGACACGGTCATCGGCCTTGCCGGCGGCTCGGGCATCACGCCCTTCCTCTCCATGGCCCGGGCCATTCGCGACGGCGTGGAGGATTTCAAGCTGACGTTGCTCTATGGCTCCCGGGACGAGGAGAGCATCCTCTTTAAAAAGGAGCTGGACGAGATCGCCGCCCGGTGCCCCAAGTTCAAGGTGGTCCATGTCCTGTCCGACGCGGAGACCGCGGGCTATGAGCACGGTTTCATCACGGCGGAGCTCATCCAAAAATACGCTCCGGCGGACAAAGAATACTCGGTGTTCCTCTGCGGGCCGGAGGCCATGTACCGCTTCCTGAAGCCGGAGATCGCCAAGCTGGGCCTGCCGGAGAGGCTGTTCCGCCGCAAGATGATCGACGTGACAAAGACGCCCTGGGAGCTGGAGGGCTACCCGGCGGCGTGCAGAGACAAGGTGTTTGACCTGGTGGTAAAGCAGGGCGCGGCGGAGTATCACATCAAAGCCAGCGCCAATGAGCCGGTTCTGACGGCGGTTGAGCGGGCCGGCATCAAGGCCCCGTCCCGCTGCCGCTCAGGCGAGTGCGGCTGGTGCCGCTCCAAGCTGGTTTCCGGCACGGTGTTTGTCCCCCAGGAGAACGAGCTTCGCCGCTGGGCGGATGTGGAGTACGGCTATATCCACCCCTGCTCCAGCTTCCCCACCTCCGATCTGGTTCTGGAAGTCCCCGGCGAGTATCTTGACTAACGAAAAAATGTAATCACAGCAGATGAAAAAAGGCAGATGAAAAAAGCTCCGGCCAAATGGTCGGAGCTTTTTCAATGTAAGTCCGGATCACAGCATAGACGAACCGCCGGTGACGATCCAGCAGGCCAGGGAGGCCACGGTCAGCGCGCCGGTGTAGACGCTGCCGGTGCGGCGGTAAATATAGGTGCAGAGAACGCTGAACACCAGCACCTGGGGCGCGAAGAGGATCAGCAGGGACATGAAGGGGCCGCCGAAGGTGGGGCTGAACAGCAGGTCCGCGCCGGGGCCGATGCCCATGAAGAAGGGGATATACTCGATCAGCACAATGATCAGAATACCGCCCACCATCATCAGGGCGTTTCTCCACCAGCAGCCCATGAAGCCGGCAAAGCCGGGCTTGTAGCTGGCCTCGCAGCGGGCGGAGGCCATGATCTTGCTGTTGTTGAGGATGAAGAACAGGGCAAAGACCGGGATATACACCCAGAACTGGCCGAAGCGGCTCAGGTCAAAGGTCTTGAAGAAGGGCCAGATAAAGCGGAAGTCCAGCATAAAGGCGGCCTCACAGATGGCCAGAAGGATGTACATGAAGGCCAGCATACACAAAACCAGCAGAGCGCTGCGCCCCAGAAGGCCCCAGCCCATTTTGTCCGGCGCATCAGCACTGCCCAGGCCCATGCTGTACCAGCCGTCCAGGGCGCCATTCTTTTTGTTCTTCCGGTAGCCGATAATGCCGGTCACGACCATGATGAGGATCAGCAGCAGATACCAGCTGAGAAAGCCGTTACCGATGGTCATGCGGAAGATGTTTTCTGGCAGGGGCAGAAGCCCGTGGCCCAGCTGGGTCATAAAGGGATAGGTGAAGGCCGCAATCAGCATGGTGATGATCGCGCCTTTCCACCACTTGCCCCCGGATTTGACCCCCTCACGGGAGGGCAGGGGCTGGCTGATTTTGGCGAAGAAGGGCAGCGTCAGCAAAAGCTCCATCACCGGCAGCAGGGAGGCCACGGCACAGAGCATGGCCACAAGGACCAGCACTTCCTTGGTCATGGCCACCTGATCGGTGGGGGCAAGGCTGCTGTCAAGGCCTATGCTGTTTTCCAGCCAGGTGATGGCGGTGGCTATGCCATGAGAATTGTGGGTGGTGAGCCGATGGTTGGTGTTGAGCAGCTCAATGCGCCGGGCGGAGCCGTCAGCGAAATCGCCGTAGGTGGTGTCCCAGGCGGCCTCATCCGCGGTGCAGCCCAAAAACTCGGTCCGCAGGTCGCTGCGCAGCAGCTCGTCGGTCACCATGTTCTGATAATCCCGGAAGTAGCTGAACTCATCGTACTTCGCCTGAAGCAGAAGAACATTGTTGAAGGAGATGTTTTCCGCGTCATAGGCGCTGTCCCGGAAAAGCTCGCCGCACTGCAATACGATGGCCTGGGGCGCGATGTCCGTTCCGGAAAAATCTGCCGCAACGGACCAGGAGGACCAGGTGCCCATGGAGTGTCCGCTGACGGCCAGACGGGTGGCATCCACATTATCCATGGCGGCCAGCAGGGCATAGGCGTAGCTGCCGCCGCAGGAGCTGTCGGTCAGGCTGTTGCCGTCGTCGTCTGTGGTGTAATGCTCGTCAAAAAAGCTCAGGTTGGAGAAGTTCATCATGACCTTGTAGCGAACCTGGCCGCCGATGGCCTTGAAGGTGCCGTCTGCCTCGCTGTCCTCCCCGTAGTTGACGGTGACTTTGTGGTTTACATAACCACGATTCACCAGACCGGCGGTAGTGGAGCCGTGGCCGTATTCATCCAGGGCCAGGACCACTGCGCCGCGGCGAGCCAGCTCAATGGCATAGGCTGCGCAGGTCTCGTGGTCGTTCTGGTAGCCGTGCAGCAGCAGAACGCCCGGGGCTTTGTTCTCCGCCGTGGCGGTTTCGGGGGTGTACAGCTTGTACATCAGGTTTCCCACATCGGTTTCGATCCAGCCCTCAGTCACGGCAATGCTGCCGCCTCCCCGCTGGATGTTGTCGGCGGCAAACATGCAGCCGAACAGGATCACCAGCAGCACGGCCAGCACGGCCGCCGCCTTTTTTCGGTTTCCTTTCATCTTTTTCCTCCTTTTGACTGTCAGGTTGATTATCCGTTTCTGTGGTATAGCCACAGCTTGCTTTTATCATAACATAAAGCAGCGGCGATGGCAAGAGCTTTAACGAACGGGGAAAAATCTTGAGAATAGCAACCTGCGCCTTTTTCAAGGTAATGCAAGGAAAAAGGCTGATGTCCATATTGCTGCGTTGCCGCAGAGCAAAAGAACAAAATTGTAGGAGTAATGAAAGATACTCCTGCAATTTTGCCCTGCGCACCCCGTGAGGGGAGCGACCCTTCTGAGCCTGGGTATAATTAGCGCAGCTCTTATTTCAATCCACGCACCCCGTGTGCGGAGCGACTTAAGGTTGCTGAAGATTTTGCCGATGCTCAACGGATTTCAATCCACGCACCCCGTGTGGGGAGCGACGGATCAGTATGTGGCGATGATCAAATACAAGCAGATTTCAATCCACGCTCCCCGTGGGGGGAGCGACCGTCAAAGCCCAGGCAGACGCAGCCGGTAAAAGCCTATTTCAATCCACGCTCCCCGTGGGGGGAGCGACGTTGTGGTATGTGGCCAGGACCGAGTCAGGATCCAGATTTCAATCCACGCTCCCCGTGGGGGGAGCGACGATCCAGTCGGAGCAACTGTACCAAGTAATTTATATTTCAATCCACGCTCCCCGTGGGGGGAGCGACGTTGTGGTATGTGGCCAGGACCGAGTCAGGATCCAGATTTCAATCCACGCTCCCCGTGGGGGGAGCGACTTGCGTGATTTGGCTTAACTCTCAGATAAAGGAATTTCAATCCACGCTCCCCGTGGGGGGAGCGACTCATGCTCACGCTGTTTTCTCCGCCCAGACTGCTATTTCAATCCACGCTCCCCGTGGGGGGAGCGACCACTTTAATGCTGCGGCTTGCATAAGCGAAGTTATTTCAATCCACGCTCCCCGTGGGGGGAGCGACGCCAAAATCGCCGTCAATACCATAATTCCCGACAATTTCAATCCACGCTCCCCGTGGGGGGAGCGACAGAATACTTTGCCGCAAAGATTGCGTTGCTCAGTATTTCAATCCACGCTCCCCGTGGGGGGAGCGACTGCAGACGGAGGTAAGCGCAGGAATGGGCATGAATTTCAATCCACGCTCCCCGTGGGGGGAGCGACCAAAGAGTTTTCACGGGTATTGAATCCAAGCGCTATTTCAATCCACGCTCCCCGTGGGGGGAGCGACTCATCAGCACCTGTTCTCCGACCTTGCGCCGCAATTTCAATCCACGCTCCCCGTGGGGGGAGCGACTATTGCCTTGCATGGAAAGGTTGTTGACTTTGATATTTCAATCCACGCTCCCCGTGGGGGGAGCGACCCCTGCCAAGCTTGGTTTTATTGGATTCATTTTTATTTCAATCCACGCTCCCCGTGGGGGGAGCGACGTTGCAATCTCTTGGTGGCGATACCGAAGCTGCTGTTATTTCAATCCACGCTCCCCGTGGGGGGAGCGACCTACGCTCCGGACATGATGGACTTGTTTATCAAGGATTTCAATCCACGCTCCCCGTGGGGGGAGCGACCATCTACAACTATTCAAGGCTCTTTAGCTTCAATATTTCAATCCACGCTCCCCGTGGGGGGAGCGACCGATTAAATGCGGAGGTGATACATAATGGCTTATATTTCAATCCACGCTCCCCGTGGGGGGAGCGACACAGCGGATAAATATTTGACGGCTTCTGGTAATATTTCAATCCACGCTCCCCGTGGGGGGAGCGACGTGAAAAGGAACGGCTTAAAAAGAGAAGGCAACGTATTTCAATCCACGCTCCCCGTGGGGGGAGCGACATAATCAGCGGGCTTGTTTCTCCGATTAACCTTATTTCAATCCACGCTCCCCGTGGGGGGAGCGACAGCAAAGATGCACAGTTTTTCCTGCTCATCTTTAGCGAGAAGTACAAAAATAAAGAAAAAATTGCGAAAAAAGCACGAAAAATAAGTGATGGCAAAAAACCGTGCGGCGTTTTCCCCCAAAAAAGCCGGTGCGAACCAGCGGGGGATTTTCTGTTCGCTTGCCCTTCGCGGTTAAATCATCAGCGTATCTTCCGGACTGTATGTGTTTTTGCAGCCGAAATGTTCCACTTTCTTCTCATACTGATTTCCCAGATAATAAAATCTGAGGCTGTCTTTTTCCGGGTCCATGATGGACAGAAGCTTGGCCTGCAGACTGCGGCACTGACCGGCGTCCAACAGGCATTCAAACACGGAATTCTGCACCCGCTGCCCGTAGTCGGTACATTTTTTCGCGATCTGCCGCAGGCGTTTTCTTCCGGCAGCGTCTGCCGTATTCACATCGTAAGTAATCAATACCAACATAGCATCACTTCCAGAGAAAGGGCGGATAGCCATCCAGATCGCCCCGAAGATAACGGGACAGCAGCAAGGCCTGCACATAGGGGATCATGCCCCAGCTGATTTTCTCCCCCAGATAGGGATGGGTGAGCGTGTCCCGCTTCCGCTCCTGCCAGGCCTTCAGAAATTTTTTCCGCCCATCGTCAGTCAGCAAAACCGCGCCGCTGGCCTGCTCCTGAAAATCATCCGGGTCGACCATGCGGTTATTCACCAGCGTCAGGACGAAACGGTCCGCCATACACGGACGCAGTTCTTCCATTAAATCGAGAGCCAGCGAAGTTCTTCCCGGCCGGTCTCTGTGGAGAAATCCGACATAGGCGTCAAACCCGACGCTTTCCAGCGCGCTGGCGCAGTCATGGGCCAAAAGACTGTAGGCAAAGGACAGCATGGCGTTTACCCGGTCAAGAGGCGGACGGCGGCTGCGCCCATGAAAGCAGAAGGCATCCTTCCGTCTCAGCAGCAGATGGTCAAAAACGCCGAAATAAGCGGAGGCGGCAACGCCTTCCAGTCCCCGCAGGCTCTCCAGGTCAGAGACGGCCAGAACCTGCGGCAGCAGTTGACGGATCTGATCACTGGCATCTTCCAGCCCGCATCCGGCAAGCCTTGGCGCATGATCCCGCAGAGCGCGCTGAATGACAGCGGCAGAATTGCTGAGTTTTCCGAAGATCATGCTCCGGGCGATGAGGCAGCTGCGCTCCGGACTGTCGGCGAGACGGTACTGTTCCCGCCGCAGCAAAACATTCCCGCTGCTTTCCCCGCAGACCCTCGCCAGAAACCTCCCTCTGGGCGTGCAGAAGGCCAGACCGATTCCCCGCTGGGCGCAGGCTCCCATCAGCGCGGGAGACGCGCCCGCATAGGAAAAGCTGACAATGGTCTGCAATGTGTGCAGGGGGTATCGGGCAAGGGTCTGCTGAGCCCGGTTGGCAAGAACATTTTCTCCTTCAAGGGAGAGATAGACATCCTCAGAGGTCACAAACAAGGTGTTCAGAAGCTGTTTCATGGCAATTCCTCCAAAGCGGCTTTCAAATAGGCAGATACGGAGCGCTTCTTTGTCAGTTCGGGAAGACAAAGCTCTTTCAGCGAACAGGCGGCGCAGCGTTTTGCGCTCTTGGCTTTGGGCGTGTGCCCCTTTTTATACAGTTCATGCATCTGGGCAAGCTGCTCTCTGACCTGTGCGCGCAGCTCGTCCGTAAACAGCACGGTTTCCCTGCGCCGGATCTCGCCGTAAAACAGGGCGCCTTCCGGAATGTCGCAGCACAGCATAGACTCCAGACACATGGCCTGGGCACAGAGCTGGAGCTTATCGCTGTTGTCGGTCTTGGGCTTTCCCCGCTTATATTCCACGGGATAAGGCTGCCAGAGACCGTCTTTGCCGGAAAGGGGGATGCCGTCTTCACTGCGGCGGTATTCCACAACGTCGCACTGCCCGGAGATGCCCAACTCGGCGGAGTAAACGCTGACGCCGCGCCTGATCAGAAGATTTCCCCGGCTTTCCTCGTTTTCACGGTCATGGGCTTTCTCGTGCATCAGGGCGCCGTCCACCGTCCGGTAGTTTTCCTGCCACTGATTTTCAATGTGGATCAGCGCCCATTGCCGGCGGCAGAACACAAAATGCTGAAGCCCGGAAAGAGAGAGGAAATCTTCCTCAGAATAGATCACCCCATGCGGATACAGGTCACGCCCTGGGGCAGCTTTTCTTCGTCAACGCTGACCTGATAGTCGGCATAAGCTCTGGGCACAAGCACATCGGGAGCGCGCTGCACCTTCACCAGGTCAAACAGCTTGTAAGCCGGAGCGCAGCCCAGCTCGGAGTCGTGCCGGAATACGATCAGCTCCCGGACAGACATTTTGCCCCGGGCGGCGGAGTGATCCAGCTCAAACATATTCAGGATCGCCTGCCACAGCAGCTCCAGATCCTCCTCCGAAAAACCGGTGGTTTTCCGGGCCAGATTGGCGGAAACATAGCCCTCCGCCCGGTACAGGCCGTAGGGGACGATGTACTTTCTGCCCATCTCCGTGCCCTTTTTTTCCGCGTCATCTTCTCTGGCAATGGCCACGCGGGTAATGGTCACCTCCTGGGGCAGGATGGGGTCGATGCTGCGGGCAAAGCCCAGCTGAACCGGCCCTCTCACCTGGCCGCAGTTCAGCGCGCCTTTCACAAAGGTGGTCATCACCGCGCCGAAGCAGCGGATATCAAAGAAGTTGGAGCACATGAAGTCGCGGATCTTTTCATCCAGACCGGCGTCTTTCTTCTTTTCCTCCTTCAGCTTGGCGGGATCCACGCCCAGATAGGCGCAGGCCTCCGCGTCGCTGCGGTTCAGCGGCACATTGTCCTTCACATAGATCCGGTAGCCCGGCTCGCCCTCTTTCACGGTTTCCACATAGTTGCGGATCTTCCGCTTCAGACAGACGTCCGTCACCAGACCGTAGCCGGTCTCCGGGTCGATCCGGGGCATATTGCCTGCGTCCGGGTCGCCGTTGGGGTTCCCGTTTTCCACATCAAACAGGATCACAAATTCGTAACGGTTTTGAATAGCGGCCATATTATTTATCCTCCTTTTTTGTAAAACGGAATTGCTTCTGATGGTAGTAGCCCAGATAGAAAGAGCCCTGCTCCGGCAGAGAGAGACGAACGGGATTGCTTTCACCCATAACGGACTTCAGCTGCCCGATCTGCCGGTCAAAGGAAATGCGTATTCCGGTGTCCAGCTTTCGCAGATGCTTCTGGCAAAGATTGTCCAGAATGGGAAAGATCATTGCCGGAGTGGCAGCGGCGGAATTGAAGTACTTGTCCTTGATGGTGGTGTTGATACCGGGGTTTGCTTTTTCCTGCACGGCTTCATATACAGCAAATAGCCGCCCCAGGGTGTAGGGAATGTTGGTGCTGTTTTCGTTCAGGCCCACGCTTAATACCTCCTTTGGGCATTGTATATTTGTATTTTTCAAATAGTAGGCTTTTAAAATAGCTGCCCGACCGGGGGTGATCTCCCGTTCCGCACGGATGCGCAGCATGACGGCTTCCAGAAGGGAGGCGGGGTAATTTATCCCCGAGAAGATCGCCCGGGCCACAGCGCCGGCCATAACAGAGTTAGGGGCTTTGTCCGTAGTGTTCAGGTTGACGGTCTCCCGCAGCAGGGCCCACAAGGGGGTAATGGGATAGCTTTTTCCCACGATGTCCATGCGCTTATGGTGTTCGTTCACATTACGCATCAGCGCGCCGAAGGAATCGCGGTAAAAGAAGCGGACAGAGAGCCGGGCAGCGTTGGGCGCAAGGCCCAGAATGTAGAAAGACCGGCCGGGATCCAGCTTCAGCTCCTGACAGGGAAGGCCCTGGGCCAGACTGTTCAGGGCGGCGCGCAAATCATCGGAGGACAAGGTATCCGGCGCATCATCGCCGAAGATGGAAAGACCGAAAAATGCGCTGTACTGGGGCTCCGCCCCCTCTGCCCAGCAGACCACGGTGGTATCTCCAATGCGATGGACATTCTCCCGGTCAGCCAAAAGGTAGTTTAACGCGGCGGTATAGGCAAAAGCGGCATATTTCCCCACAGGGGCGTTCAGGCTCTGCTCCTTGCCATAGGAGCAGAAGGCCGGCGCGTTGAAGGAGACCAGCGCCGCGCCGCTGGACTGGGCTCCGGCTACGCCTTTGATAGCGGGGTGGACCGGTTCGGCGGAATCCGGCCTGCCGGTCACAAGGCACTGGGTCATCTCGCCCGACGAATCGGCATAATGGGCATCCCAGGCACATCGGATCAGGGGATCGGCCTGGGCGAAGGCCCCGTCCACGCGAAAGATCAGATTGGCGCCTTTCATCAGATCCGGCCAGCAGTCTGCCAATGCGGCGCAGTCCTTTGCCGCGTCTGGCTGCCAGCTGTCGAAGAAAGCGAGAATGGCCTTTGCCGCCGGAGAGGGGACTTCATCCAGAAGCCGGTGGTGCAGCTGGGCGCTGGCCTGAAAGCAGGCGCGGCTCCGCTCCGGCTTGCCCTTTTCGTCAACGCCCAGGATATAGCTGGCGTTATCCCAGAGGAAGTTGGGCAGAACGCCTACCGTGCGCGTGACCGGCGAGGGCAGCTCCATAAGGGAGGGGCTGAGGACGGTTTTCTTTCCGACTGTTTTTTCCGAGAGCAGCGGCACCACATAGGTCAGCGCACCGGCGCTGTCCAGACAGAGGGCGTAACTGATTTTCGCCGGGCTCCATCCGGGTTTGGACAGCTTTCCTTGCTGCACCAGATCCTCAAATAACCCGGTCAAGGCCTGTAGGATCATGTCCGCACCTCCTCACTTTGCAGCGGCGGGACCTCCAGAACACCGTCGCGAAGAACCGCCCGGAAAAAGTGGGGCGTGATGTTTTCCGGGTCGGCGTAGTCCAGGTCCAGCAGCATCCAGCCCAGATCCTTCTCACCCAGCAGTTCCTCCGGACAGGGCGGAAGCTGGGTACATGGCCTGAACCGGGCGGGAAACTCCCGAACGCCGAAGCAGGGCTGGTGATAGGCCTGCCCCTTCTCCAGCCGCCGGCGCATGATGTCCTGAAATTTTCCCGGATTGTCGCCGGGGGCGGCATTGTCCGTCATCTCAAAATGGGCGTCAATAACGTAGTGTACGTCCCGCAGGATCATGGCGGCGCGCTGCTGAATACTCTCCGGCGCGGCCAGATACAGCTCTCCGCCCTTTTCCATGACCGTTTTCGCTTTCCGGGCGCTGACGGTGTCTTTCACTTCGTTGCGCCGGATGTTGGTGAAACGGATGGGGGCACAGACATGGATCCTGTCGATGACCCAGCGCAGGCCGGGGTGCCAGAAGATCGCGTCCAGCAGTCCCCGGGCGGCAGAGGGCGTCATCACGTCATAGCTGACCCGCTCCACCTTCATTTCCGGTCTGGAGAAACAGGCGTAGTCTCCCCAGACCTCCACAGAAATTGACATGGGCATTCTCCTTTCATGTATTTTCTTGATTCGTCGGACAGAACTTTAAAAAAGTAACCCTGATCGTCTATTAATCTTGCCACAAATAGAGTAGCATAAAGAATTGAATTTGTAAAGTTCAATAAAAGAAAAAGTTAAATATATTTCGTTTAGATTTGACAAACACGACGCATTATGGCATACTAACTCAGTCAGAGAAGATTTCTCTGTGGATTGAAATAATAAAAGAAACAGTTAAGAAAGCCGGAGGGACAAAGCATTTGCTCTGTCCCTCTTGCAACTGGTCAGACGCTATCAAAGGGACAATATATTTGGTTTTCTCAGATAAACTCCGCTTTTCCCGGATCTGCCGAAAGAGACAGACCAGTTTCTGTACTGTAGAGCTGGAGATTGGTCAGCACCGCGCTGTCTTCTGTCAGCGGCAGGATATCCCCGGCGGCCAAAAGTGCCTGAAAGTGCTGCTCGTATACGCTGACGCTGTATTGCCCGGCCTCACGGTAATCTGCTTTGTCTGCCCAGCCCTCCAAAAGGGGCTGGCAGGCGGCGGCGCCCTCTCCCAGCGGAATATATACGGTTTTGGTCGTCTGGTCGATCAGATGAAAGCTCTTTGCTGTCGTTTCAAAGGGGAAAAGGCAGCCGTGGAGCCCTTTTCGCAGGGCTTCCACTATGCCGGATTTGTCTGTTTCATCGCCAATCAGGGAGCGCAGCGCGGTGAAATATCGCTGTATGGCGTCCGGGTCTCCCGGGTCGGGATTGGCGTGCAGGGCTTCCTGCGCCGCGCAGATATTGACGCGCTGCAGAAGCGGGACGGGATTTTGACTTTGAAAAAAGGTGACGATACTGTCGTCCGTCGGCCGTTTTCCTTCCCTGTTGCAGCGTCCCGCAGCCTGGGCGATGGAGTCCAGACCGGCAATCTCCCGGTATACCGCCGGGAAATCCACATCCACTCCCGCTTCGATCAGCGAGGTGGAAACCACCCGGCAGGGAAGGCCATCCTTCAGCCGTTGGCGTATGGTTTCCAGCATCGCTTTCCGATGGGCCGGAAACATTAAGGTCGACAGGTGAAAACTTCCCTCCGGCGGGAGCAGTTCATAGATCTGCCGAGCGGCTTTTCTGGTGTTCATGATGCAGAGCACCTGGCTTTGCCGGGAAAGCTCTTCCGCCAGAGACGCATCGGACAGGGTTCCGCCGTCACGATAGCGGACTCTGCGCAGCTTCCGGAAATATTCTGACACCCCGGGGCACAGTTCCCTGACCTGAAGCTCCGGGCAAAAAGACCGAAGCAGGTCGGAGAGTACCGGCTGGGTCGCGGTGCACAGCACCACGGAAGAACGAAAGTGCGCCGTCAGATTGGCAATGGCGCCCACACAGGGCTTTAAATGGCAGGTGGGAATCATCTGCGCCTCATCAAAGACGATCACGCTGTTTGCTATGTTGTGGAGCTTGCGGCACTGAGAGGGGCGGTTGGCGTACAGCGATTCAAAAAACTGAACAGCTGTGGTGACGATCACCGGCGCGTCCCAGTTTTCCGCCGCGAGACGCTGGAACAGGTTGTCCCTGCCGGTTTCACCCTCGTCATCCAGACGGACGCCGCTGTGATGCTCCACCACATTGCTGCTGCCCAGAATACTGCGGAATACCGCTGCGTTTTGTTCAATGATGGACGTGTAGGGGATCACATAGATGACCCGGTCCAGCCCGTTTTCAACCGCGTGTTTCAGCGCAAAGGCGAGAGAGGCCACAGTTTTTCCCCCGCCGGTGGGGACCGTGAGTGTATATACCCCGCGGGGCTTGACCGCTGCGGCCAGACACTGCTCCAGAATTTCACAGCGGCTGCGGTTCAGCTCCGTCTGCGGCGGAAACCATTTTTGAATATGGGTGTTCAGCCGCTCCAGCAGCACCGGCAGGGAATCATAGCTCTTCCGGTTTACATAATGTTCTACCATAAAGGCTTCCGTGTCCAGATAGTCCGCATCTACCAGGCAGGAATACAGCATCCTGGTCCAGAGGGAGGCGGTAAAAGGGTCAGAATAACCCGGCAGCTTTCCGGCATTGGGCAGAGTGCCCTGCCAATCATAGGGAGGGATGCCGTCTGCACGCCCTTTTTTGAGCCGCCCAACACAGCTGGGCGCACCGGCGTAATCCGTTCGGGGATTGCCGAAATCCGGCAGGCCGCCGTGGTGACCGGCGACGCAGCAGGCCATCAGATCCTCTCCGGCTTTGGCACATTCCAGCGCCCCGGCTGTGGCGTGGTCCACCTTCGGGCCGCCCAGCAGACGCTTCTGGAAAGCAGCGGAGCATTTTCCGATATCATGGGCCAGGCCCAGCATATACCCCCGCTGTTCCTCGCCGAAGCGGGACGCGAACGCGGCGCAGCGTTCCGCCGTTCCCAGCAGATGTTCTTCCACGGTCTGCATTTGACCGTCATCTCTGATATGTGCATAAAACATGGCTGTTCTCCGTTAAATTGAAGAATTTGTAATTTATGTAACAATAATAGCATATTTTCTGCACCGATTCAATCAAATGCGTTCAACTTTTCGATTGCTATTTAAATACGCACAGAACAGATAAAAAACACATCGGCCAGCCCAAAATGGGCTGGCCAATGCTTTTGTGTTGCTATAAAAATTTAAGGAGGGGGAAGTGGACAGAATAAAGGATTACTTTTTGATCACTTCGGACTGGTACAGGGAGTCGATCTGCTCCTGGCTGTAGCCCAGCTCGGAGAGAATGTCCTCGTTGTCAGCGCCGTAGACGGGGCCACCGCGGAAGATCTGGCTGGGATTGTTTTTGAAGAAGGGGATGCAGTTGACGCCCATGATGTCCTTGTCCTTGTTGTCGTCGTGCCAGGTGGTGAAGGTGCCGCGGGCCTGGTAGTGGGGGTTCTCCTTCATCAGCTCGTAGGTCATGATGACGCTGCAGGGCAGCTTGAGGGCGTTCAGTTCGTCGTTGACCTGGATGGCGGTGCGGGCCATGCAGTATTCGTTCATTGCGGCAACGATCTTCTCGGCGCGGGGGCCGTCAGACTTGTTAATAACAGCGTGGGGCTCGGCAAAGTCGGGATCGCCTTCCAGACCCAGCAGCTTCTCCAGCACTCTGAAGTTACTGACGCCGCCGATAGCGGTCATGACGTAGTTGCCGTCGCCGCAGATCTGCACATTGGGCAGGGCACAGACGGAGTTGCCGTAGATGCCCATACGGGGGGCCTGGATGCCGTAGTTAAGACCGTTGGTCAGGTAGTCGGCCTGAACGCGGACCATGACCTCATACTGGGCCACGTCAACGCTCTCGCCCTTGCCGGTCTGGCGTGCGCGGAACAGGGCCACAGCGGCGGACCAGGAGGCGAAGAGGGCGGTGAAGTAGTCGCAGGTGTAGGGCTTGACGGGCACGGGAGGCCGGGGAGCAGGTTCGCCCTGGACGACCATGAAGCCGGAGAAGGCCTGGCCGATGGGGTCATAGGAACCGCGATTTACATAATCAGGGTCGCCGGTCTGGCCGTAGCCGGAGATGTGGACGATGACCAGTGCGGGGTTGATCTGCCACAGCACTTCGTCGCTCAGACCCCACTTGTCCCAGGTGCCGCCCTTGGAGCCTTCGATGAGAATGTCGCTCTCGGCCAGCAGCTTTTTCAGAATTTCCTCGCCCTCGGCGGAACGGATGTTCAGGGCGATGGTGCGGTTGTTGCGGTGCTCAGCGGTCCAGATATCCCCGATGGAGCGGACCATATCCTTGGCCTTGGTGCTCTCGATCTGGATCACGTCTGCGCCCTGCTCGGCAAAAAGGCTGCAGGCCACAGGACCGGCGATGCTGGTGCCGGTGCCAATGACACGGACGCCCTGCATATTGCCGAATACGGGCATTTCATTGTGTTTCATGGTTTATTTCTCCTTTTTTATACAAAATTGGATCAATCAGGGTTCAAAGTATTCCTTCAGGTCCAGAAGGCCGGCCTGGTACATGGCCTGGATCTCCTCGGGAGCGTAGCCCAGCTCGGAGAGAATGTCCTCGTTGTCCATGCCGATGTTGGGCGCGCCGCGCCAGACCTGGCCCGGGTTGTTTTTCAACTTGGGCATGACGTTCACGCCGGGGATCTGGGTCTTGCCGTCGGCGGCGGTCCAGGTGGTGAACACCTCCCGGGCCACATACTGGGGATTGGTCCTGGCCTGCTCATAGTCCATCAGACGGGAGCAGGGAACACGGGCAGCGCAGAAGGCGGCTTCCACCTCTTCCGCGGTGTGGGTGGACACATAGGCCTCAAGAGCAGCTTCCAGCTTATCCCCGGCGGGGGTGTTGACCGGCACCAGAGAGGAACCAGCGGGGAAGTCCTCGCTGCCGTATTCCAGACCCAGGATGCCCAGGCCGCGTTCAACGGCACCGCCGCCAAGGAACAGGGTGTAGATCTCATTGCCGTCCATGCACTTGTAGGTGCCGTAACCGGCGCAGATGCGGCTGTGGGGGCCTTCCTTGATGTAGTCCAGACCGTAGCGCAGGTAGTCGGTGGGGTAGTTGGACTGGAGACGGATCATAAGCTCATACTGGGCGATGTCGATGCTCTCGCCCTTGCCGGTCTGCTGCCGCTTGTACAGCGCCGCAAGGCTCATGCCGAAGGCGTAGAAGGCGGCGGAGAAATCGCCGGGGAAGGGCATGGCGGGCATGGAGGGGATGCCGTCCACGCCGTTCATGCGCATGGCACAGCCGAAAGCCTGGGCAATGGGGTCGTAGCTGGCACGATGGACGTACTCAGGAACGCCGGTCTGACCGAAGCCGGAGATATGGGCGATGATCAGGCCGGGATTGCGCTCCCAGAGAACCTGGTCGGAGTAGCCCGCCTTCTCAAAGCCGCCGCCAACAGAGGCCTCAATGAGAACGTCGGTCTTTTCCATCAGGCGGAGGAAGGCCTCGCGGCCCTCGGCGGTGCGGTAGTTCATGGCAAGACTGCGCATATTGCGCCGGTCCTGCTGCCATGCGCCGCCCTTACGGGCGACGCGGGCAGAGTCCACTACCTTGGGATTTTCTATCCAGATCACGTCCGCGCCGTGCTCGGCGTAAAGCTCACCGGCGAAGGGGGCGGCTACGGACAGACCGATCATGACCACTCTCAGCCCGGAAAGAAGGCCGAAGGCGGGGATGTCATTGTGTTTCATACGGTAAAACTCCTTTTGTGCTCAGCCGAAGAGGTTGAAGAAGGTGTTGCCGAAGACCAGCCAGACGATCACGCACAGCAGCCACACGGAGATGACCAGAGGAATGGCGTACTTGTAGATATCCTTGGAGGAGATCCAGTCGGTCATGCCGTGCATAACGCCGGCGATGGGGTTGGCGGAGGGCAGGATGATGGAGGCGTTGGCGCAGATGGTGATCATGCAGGCCAGCATACCCGGGTTCACATTAAGGGTGGCGCAGTAGGCGCTGGCGATGGGGAAGATGACCATGCCGGGGATCTGGTTGAGCAAAAACTGGGTGGAAACAGCGGTGAGCAGGGTGATGAAGATAACGAACACGAAGAGGCCGGAGACGCCGCCGCCCAGGATGCTGTCGAACACGCCGGAGAGCATGGTCTGGATGCCCAGGGTCTCATCGGTCATGGCGAAGGCCAGAGGCATACCGATGGTCAGCAGGTAGAACACGGGCCAGGGAACGCCGTTCTTGGTGCCGTCCAGCAGGTCGGCAAAGAAGCTGCCGTCCTTGCGCTTGATAAAGCCCATGACGATGAGGAATACCACAACGATGCCGGAGGTGCCAAGCTTGGTCAGAAACTGCCCAACGGCAGTGGAGGAGAACATGCTCTGGATAATGAAGACCACGATGAGCGCTACGGTGAGGCCGAGGAGCTGCTTCTGGTAGGAGGTCATCTTCTCGCCGGAGCCGAAGTCGTAGCCGCCCTTGATGCGCTCCACGTCGGGGCGGACGATGAACTTGCCGATGACGGTGTAGACGATCAGTGCGCCGTAGCCCACGATGAAGGCGGTGATGGAGTAGCCCACGAAGCTGACGTGGCCGCCGGCGCTTTCAATGTAGCCGATAAGGATGCTGCCGGGGACACGGAAGTTAAAGAGGGTGAAGCCCATCAGGCCCGCCAGGGCGATGCCCACGATCATGAAGGAGACATACTTGTCGCCCTTCTTGTAGTTCATCTCGGAGGCGAACTTCTGGAAGAAGGCCCAGACGATCAGGCAGGCGGGGGTCATGCTGACCAGAGCGCCCACGGCGTAGGCGGCGGTGAGAAACAGGAAGGACACGACCCAGGGGCGGCCCTTGGCGATCTTCAGGGACATGATGCCGCGCACGATGTTGTCAGACACGCCGGACTTGGTGATGAAGTAGGCGAAGAGGCAGATCAGCCAGATGTAGACGTTGGTGCCGTCGCCCCAGCCCGCGGAGAGCAGGGCGCCTACAGTCTTATAGCCGGAGAAGCCGGTGACCACGATACCCAGAAGGCTGGGCCAGATCAGGTCAACGGTGGACCAGAGGTACAGCAGGCCGATGTAGATGCCCAGGATCTTCATGCCCATGGGAGTTACGGTGGAGAAGGTGGGCAGGTAGCCGAAAAACAGCATGATGCACACGCCGATGACAGAGTTGATGTAATATGCTGTGTTTTTGGGACGGCTGGTGGTTTTCAACGTATCGCTCATTATTATCTCTCTCTTTCTCTTTTTATTAGCATATCAGCCCATGCGGAAGGAGACGCCGTAACCGTCGTTGGGATAATTCCACTCGGTCACGATTTTGCCCAGGCTCAGCGCCCGGCAGGTGCCGCACTCAAGGCAGCCAAGGTAGCTGAACTGGAGATTGCCCTGCTCGTCCAGCTTATAAAGGCCGGCGGGGCAGACGTTGCAGAGACGCTGGGCCTCTTCCTTGTCCAGATAATCCTTGTCCACGGTGATGTGGCTGTGGCTTTCGTCCACGACAAACTTGGTCTTGCCCAGCTTGTCCTCGACAGTCATTCTTTTCATGGAAAGCACTCCTTATCTCTGCGTTTTGGCCTCGGGAGCGGGGTCGGCGTTGCCAGCATAGCACTGCACGAAAGAGGCATAGCGGCGGGCCTCGTCGCCTACCACTTCCAGATTGGTGTCCATCCAGTTGCGGCGGCGTACGGAGACCATGGCCCATTCCTTGGCGGAGCCCTTGATGTAGTTTTCGGCCTCGGGATCGCCCTTGGCCCAGATCTCGCCGGAGGGCAGAGTCAGCTCAAGGTAAACAGGAGTCTCAGGAAGCTGTACGCCGTTGATGGCGTAGGCGAAGGGTCTGGCCTGCCAGGACAGGAACAGAACGCTCTTGATGCGCTCGCAGACCACAACGTCCATGCCCAGCGCGTCATAGATGTCCACGGAGTGGGCCCACAGCTCCATCAGACGGGCGGAGCACAGGCTCTTTGCGCTCATGGGCATACCGGGGGCCCAGGGGATGCGCTCCTTGGGGTCCTTGTTCATGAACTTGAACACCATCTTGGTGCGCTCCTCGCGCCACCACTGGAGGGTTTCCGCGCCGGTGAAGTGGCGGAAGGCGTGGGGGATGTAGTCCTCATCCTGCTCGGCCTCGGCGTCCAGACCGTCCAGCAGATCCTTGAACTCGTGGTCCATCAGGCGGTTGGCGGCGTAGTCAAAGAAGGCGATGTGGTTCACAGCGTCCTGGAGGAGCCAGGGCTTGCAACCGTCCAGAGGCAGCTTCCACTGCTCCTCGGTCAGGCCGTCCAGCAGGGTGTCCACCAGGGACTGCTCGGCAATAAGATCGTTAATAATGTCCTTCATGCTTTTTTTCCTCCTTACTTGTACTGCTTCTGGATAGCGCGGCCGGCGATGTGGATCATGATCTCGTCGGTGCCGGCGCCGATGCGGTACACGCGCTGGTCACGCCACAGGCGGGAGATGCGGCAGTCCTTGGTGTAGCCGATGCCGCCCATGACCTGCATGGCGGTGTCGCAGACCTCAAAGGCTGCCCGGCCGCAGTAGAGCTTGGCCACGGCGGAGTCGATCTGAACAGGCTCGCCGTTGTCGATCTTCCATGCGGTCCGATAGACCCAGTTGCGCATGTTCTCGATCTTCATGTACATTTCGGTGATGTGCTCCTGAATGAGCTGGTTTGCGCCGATGGGGCGGCCGAACTGGATGCGCTGGGTGGCGTAGCGGACGGCGTCCTCGTAAGCGCACTCGGCAGCGCCCAGAGACTGGGCACAGGCGATCAGGCGCTCCACCTCGAAGTTGACCATGGCCTGCATGAAGCCGTTGCCCTCAACGCCCACCAGGTCCTTCTCTTCCAGCTCCACATCCTGGAGATGCAGCTCGCAGGTGTTGCCCATGTTCCAGCCGATCTTCTCCAGGGGCTCCATGGAGATGCCGGGCATCAGGTTGCCCTCGTCGTCGTGGAGCTGTACCCACCACATGGAGAACTTGGAGCGGTTCTCGGGGAGGGTGGCGTCGTCGTCCGCGTTGCGGGCCACGCAGAGCATGTATTTGCTGTTGATGGCGTTGGTCATAAAGGACTTGTTGCCGTTGAGGTAGACCTTGCCGTTGCGGCGCTGGTAGGTGGAAGCCAGAGAGGAACTGTCAGAGCCTGCGCCCGGCTCGGTGAAGCCCAGAACAAAGCCCGGATTTCCGGCCATGACCTCGGCAAAGCACTGCTCCTGCTGCTCGGGGGAGCCGTACTCGGTCATGTCCTTCAGTGCGCACAGGTTGCCGTAGATATAGATGGGAGCGCCGTTTTTGCAGATGCGCTCAGACACCAGCATCAGGGTCTGCACGTCCACGGGGGTGCCGCCGAACTTCTCGTCCACGCCCAGCATCTGGAACCCGTTCTCCAGCAGTGCGTCGGTGAACTCCTTGGGCCAGCGGTGAGCTTCGTCACATTCTTTGAAGTACTGCTCGGTGCCGTAACGCTCCATCAGGTCGTCAACGCTCTCAAGCAGCAGCTCCTGTTCCTCGGTAAGTCTGAAATCCATGGTGCATTTCTCCTTTATCTTTTATTGTTGTTTTGCATATTTACTGCCGAGCTGCTCGCGCAGCCGGTCCTTGCGGATTTTGCCCGCGTCGTCCATGTCGAAGCTTTCCACGATCTCCATGTACAGCGGCTTTTTATAGCTGGAGAGGTATTTCTTGCAGTGCTCCTGAAGCTCCGGCAGGCTTAGGGTGCAGCCCTCACGGAGCTGGACCACCGCCATCACGGCCTCGCCCAGCCGCTCGTCGGGGACGCCCACGATCACACACTCCAAAACGGAGGGGTGCATCTTCACCACGTTTTCCACGTCGGCGCAGAACACGTTTTCCCCGCCGGATTTGATGATGTTTTTCTTCCGGGAGAGCATGTAGAAGTAGCCGTCCCTGTCCCGGTACATCACATCGCCGGTGCGCATCCAGCCCCCGGGGAGCATCAGCTTCTCCGTCAGCTCCGGGTGCTTATAGTAGCCCTTCATGCAGGCTGGGGAGCGGACCACGGCCTCGCCGGGGGTCCCGTCGGGCAGCTCGTTCCCGTTCTCGTCCACGATCTTCATCTCCATAAAGGGCATGGGCCGTCCCACGCTGCAGGCGTGGCCGTCCCGGCCGCCGCCGGAGGGGGAGTTGAGGACGATGGTGCTGCCCAGACCGCTCTCGGTCTGGCCCCAGCCGTAGTAGATCTCCGCGTTGGGGAAGACCTGCTCCATCAGGCTGATGATCTCGGGGGTGGTGCCGCCCGCCGCAGACTGGGCCACACGGACGCTGGCGGTGTTCCGTCCGGCGGAGCCAGGGTATTCGCACAGCCGCAGGTAGGTGGTGGGAGGCAGGAGCAGGGTGTGGGTCACCTGCTCTTTTTCAATATAATTGAGGATCTTTTCGGGGTCGTAGGCCGCGCAGATGATCAGCGTGCCGCCGGCGGAGAGGGTGGCGGTAAACCAGCTGTGTCCGCCGTGGTGCTCCAGCGGACACTGAATCAGCACCACCGGCGCCTCGCCGCCGCAGCCCATTTTGCAGTACATCATCTCGCCAAAGATTTCGCAGATGTCTTGGCCGTGGGTGCGCATGACGCCTTTGGGCACACCTGTGCTGCCGCCGGTAAACTGGATGCGGGAGAGGGCGCTTTCGTCCCGGAAAAGCGCCGGTTCCTCATCGCTGCTCTCCGCTTCCAGCTCCTCCAGACTCAGGGAAAAGCCCTCGCTCCTGCGCAGCGGGAGCAGGCGTATGCTCTGGGGCAGGGGGGCTTCCTTTACCTTTTCGGCGTACTCCGCGGCGAAGATCAGGGTGCTGCTGTCGCTGTTTTCCGCCAGAAAGCCAATCTCCCTGGGGATCAGACGGAAATTCAGGGGCACGGCCACCGCGCCGATCTTCTGTATGGCGTAGTAGATCAGCACGATCTCGCAGCAGTTGGGGAAGAGAAAGGCCACCTTGTCCCCGCTCTTCACGCCAAGCTTTAAAAGGCTGTTGGCAATACGGTTTATTCTTTTGTTTGCTTCTTCATATGTATAGCGCTGCTCTCCGAAGACCAGAGCGGTCCTTTTCGGACTGCGTCTTACCGACAGCAGAAAGCATTCGCTGACATTCTGATAGAACATAAGAACACCTGATTACTTTTTCTGAAATTTTGCGGAGATGGCTTTGAACTCCTCACCCTGAGAGCAGAAGGGGGAACCGATGCTCTCGGCCTCCATGACGGCGGCCATCTGGGTGTCCATGGTGCTGTTCATGATCCCTTTGGTAATGCGCAGGGACAGGTTGGGAAGCTCCGCCACGCTGAGGACGAAGGCTTTGGCCTCCTCTTCAAAGCTCTCCTCCGGGAATACCCGGTTGGCCAGACCCAGACTCAGGCAGTCCGCCGCGCTGAGCCGCTGGCCGAAGAACAAGATCTCCTTGGCCTTCTGGGGGCCGACCACAGCGGGCAGGGTGGACATCAGGCCCATCTCGGGGATCAGGCCGATCTTGCAGAAGTTGGGGATGATCCTTGCGTTTTCGGAGATGCACACCAGGTCGCAGGCCAGCATCAGACTGACGGCGCCGCCTACGGCGTAGCCTCTGACACAGGCGATCACGGGCTTGCTGGTGGCGCGGATCTCCTTGGTAGCGCGGATGTAGCGGCGCAGGCTCTGGCGGGAGAACTCCGCGGTCATGGGGCGGGGACCGGGCTGGTCCAGATCGCCTCCGGCGCAGAAGGTCTCGCCCTCGCCCCGCAGAACGATGACCTTGACCTCATCGTCCTGTTCAAACTGGTGGAGGGATTCCACCAGTTTGTCCATCATCACGGCGCTGATGGCGTTTTTCTTGGCGGGCTGGTTGAGCACGATGCTGCCCACAGGCCCGTCTTTCAGGGTGTATACCACGTCAAGCATTTCTTCCATGGCCGTCACCTCAGAGCTTACAGCCGGCGATGTACCCGGCCTTGGTGGCGTCTGCCATGCGGGCGGGGTTGGCGCAGTCGCCAACAACGTACATCTCGGGCACCAGGCGCTTGATCTCGGCGGCCAGGGCCATGTTCTTCTTGAAGCCCTTGGTCACGGTGACGGTGTTGGCCCGGACGAACTTCTCCTGACCGGCGGCGTTTTTCACGCGAACGCCCTTGCTGTTGATCTCCTCCACCTCAGTCAGGGGGTCAAGCTGCACGTTGGGGGCCTTCTTGAAGGCGCTGGTGTAGTGGAAGCGGTAGCTGCCGCCCACGTCGAAGCCAACCTTCTTCTGCTGCTCGATGATGTCCAGCTCTCTATGCTTGTCCATCAGCAGGTGGCTGAGCTCGCAGCCGGGCAGGCCGCCGCCGATGACGGCGATCTTGTGTCCCATGGGCCAGGGGCTGATGCCGGTGACGGCGCGGCCCATAGCGGGGGTGTAAACATATTTCAAAAATTCAGAGCCGCAGTTCCAGAGTACCTTGTTGATCAGACCGGGCTTCTTGGGGGCGCGGCCGTTGAGCATCTCCAGGAAATCGTGGGAGGTGACCACGTTGCCGCCCTCGGCGCCGGGGACATTGATGCCCACAGGCTCGCCGCCGATGGCGACCACCACGGCGTCAGGCTTGACCTTTTTCACCAGCTCCGGAGTGACTTCGGTGTGGAGCTTTACTTTGATCTGGGGGTGCTTCTGCAGCTGGCGCTTGTAGTACTTCAGCAGGTATTCATAGCTGGGGCTGAAGATGGAGCTCATGGTCAGGCAACCGCCGATGCGGTAGCCTCGCTCGTAGATGGTCACGTCGTGGCCGCGGATCGCTGCAGTGAGGGCAGCGGCCAGTCCACCCGGGCCGCTGCCGGCCACCATGACCCGCTTGGGGGATTTGGTGCGGATGTACATGGGCTTGCGCAGCTCTGCGCCCAGATGGGGGTTGACGCTGCAGTAGTTCAGGGGCTTGCCGCTGCTCACCACATCGTCCATGCAGCGGCAGCAGCCGATGCAGCGGTTGATGTCCTCAATGCGGTCCTCCATGACCTTCCTGGGGAAGTTGGGGTCGGCGATGTCGTAGCGCAGACCGGCCACCATGTCCATCTTGCCGGCCCGCAGGTTTTTCTCCATCACCAGGGGGTCGGTGTTGCGGTAACCCATGGCTACGGGCTTTTCCGCCACGGTCTTGATCCGCTCGGAGATCCAGGTCCAGTAGCCGTCGGGGATATCCTTGGTGGTCAGGGCGATGCTGGTCTCATGCCAGCCCACGGCCAGGTTGTGCAGGTCGATGCCCGCCTCCTCCAGGTAGTGGACCATGAGCAGGGCGTCGTCGATGGTGTTGCCGGGCTTGATGCCGGTGACATATTCCACGGGGGACCAGCGGCAGGTGATGAGGAAGTCCTCACCCACAGCCTCGCGGACGGCACGGATGGTCTCCACGGTGAAGCGCATGCGGTTTTTCAGATTTCCGCCGTACTCGTCGGTACGGTTGTTGGTGGCGGGGGACATGAAGCGGTTGAGTATGCCGCCCACACCGGCCATGATCTCCACGCCGTCCCAGCCGGCCTTCTGCAGCAGCAGGGCGCAGTTGACCATCTGGCGCTTGAACATCTCAATGTGCCGCTTCTCCATCACGTTCCACTGGGTACGGCCCACGTTCACGTTGATGTTGGAGGGGGCCCAGGGGCGCTCCACGTTCTCGTCGTCGGGCTTCCAGTCGTGGACGAACCAGGGCTGGCCCACCAGCACGCAGTCGTGCCGGTGAACGACCTCGGCCATGGCGGTCAGGCCGGGCAGGCTGTCCTCGTCATAGGCAGCGGGCAGGGGGTGCACAGGGGGCAGGCCTTCGGGCCGGTCCTTGCGGGTAAAGGGGAGAACGGTCTGGCACATCAGGGCAAGTCCGCCCTTGGCCCGCTCTTCCATATAATTGAGCATCTGTATGGTGGGTGCTTCATCCTCAATGTAGCCCTTGCAGGGGGACATGGAGGTGGTCATCATTTTGTTTTTCAGCGTCAGCTTACCGACCTTGATCGGGGACGCGAGCATCTCACATCTGCGCATATTTTTCCTCCTCTGCGTCGTCTTAAAGGGCGCTTACGATCTGTATTACATCTTTGGCCAGAGCGGTAACTCCGGCGTCGGTGACGGTGGGCAGTACCTTTTTAACAATACCCTCGCTGCTCTCGCCGTCCACGGTGAACAGGGAGCGAAGGATATCCTCAAACATCATGGGGAAGCGGGTGAACACCCGGCGGTTCTCCATAAACTCAGGGGCCTTGCGGTAGAGCTTCATGTCTCTAAGCACAAAGCTGTTTTCCAGACCGGTGACGTAGGCGGAGAGGGTCTTGCGGCTGTAATCGCCCCGCCGTCTGGCGTAGAGCACCGCGTTGGCGGCCTGGCGGCCTGCCTCAATGGCCAGGTCCATGCCGCGGACCATATAGCCCAGGTTCAGCACCATGCCTGCGGCATCGCCGGCAACCAGAACGCCGTCACCGTAGAGCTGAGGCATGGCGTCGTAGCCGCCTTCGGGAACCAGATGAGCGGAGTACTCCAGCAGCTCGCCGCCCTCGATCAGAGGGGCGATGAGGCGGTTTTCCTTGAAGCGGTTGAGCATCTCCACAACGCTGGTCTCGGAATACTCCACGTCGGAGACCGTGGCCACGATGCCCAGAGAAATGCTGTCCTTATTGGTGTAAAGGAAGCCGCCGCCGATGCTGCCCAGGGTGGGGTCGCCGGCAAAAAGCCAGGCAGTGCCGTTGTCGTCCACTGCGCCGAAGCGGTCCTTCATCTGCTGATCGGAGAGCTTGATGACCTCCTTCAGACCCACGGCAACCTTGCTGGGGTCGGTGGGGCCTGCCAGACCGATCTTCTGGGCCAGCAGGGAGTTGACGCCGTCGGCCAGGATGACCACATCGGCCTCCAGCCGGTCCTCACCGGCGATGATACCGCGGACTCTGCCGTTGCGGACGATCAGGTCGTCCACCCGGATGCCGCAGACGTAGGTAGCGCCCTGGGCCTCAGCCTCGGAGGCCAGCCACTGGTCGAACTTGCCGCGGACCACGGAATAGGACCTGGCGCTGTTGCCGCCCAGAGTGCCGCAGTCAAACTCAATGGTGGTGGAAGCGCCTGCACTCATCAGGGAGACGCGCTCCTTGGTGATGCGCCGCTCCAGGGGAGCACGCTGCTCAAAATCGGGGATAAGCTTTTTCAGGCTGTGGCCATAGAGCCGGCCGCCGGTCATATTCTTGCTGCCGCAGGACGGGCCGCGTTCAATGACCGCCACTTCGACTCCGGCTTTTGCGAGGACGTATGCCGCCGCGGAACCGGCCAGGCCGCCGCCGACGATAATCACATCGAATCTATCTTCACTCATTTACCGCACCTCGTATCGAAATTTTGGGTTTTCCAATGTTATATTTGCAAAAAACGTGCCGCAGTTGTGAAAGCCTTGACAGTAACGCCTTTCCCGCCCGAATGCTGCGCCGCGGGGACGAAGCTCTCCGGGGAAAATACTGTCACATCTTTAACTTGCTGCGAAAAATGTCCCGTTTTCGTGGAAATGACCAAAAATGAGACAGCGTTCATGGTAATTCGACCAGATTGTGCACACAATGTTATTTTTTTGTGTAACAATCCTGAACAAACTGTCACATATTTCACGAGGCGGTTTTCCCGGAGGGCGGCCCCTGATTTGCATGAAAAAAAGTGCTATATAAAAAAGTGCTATATTTTTATAGAAAGGAATGCTCATTATGAAAATCATCAGGGACGGAAAAATGTGTTCTCTGTCTGAGGGCGGGGAGCAGAGTCTGGAACAGCGCCTGCGCCGTCTGGAGGACGAGCGGGAGATCCGGGAGATCCTGTACCACTACACCCGCTGCGTGGACAGGGGAGATATTGAGGGCATCGGCTCCTGCTACACGGAGGACGGTTGCTTCTACCCCTCTGACCGCTCCAAGCCCATTCAGGGCCGGGAGGCCATTCTGGCCGTGTTCACCAAGCTCATGGACCCCACGGTGAAAACCAGCGCCCACTTTGTCACAAACCAGCAGATCCATTTTGAAAATGAAGATGAGGCCCTGGTTTTTGCCTATTTTTACGCCAACAAGTCCTTTGACAGCGACCGGGAGGACGAGCTGACCTGGGGCGGTTATGAGCTGAGAGTCTGCCGGGAGGCGGACGGCCAGTGGCGCATGAAGACCCACAAGTGCTTTTTCACCCGCCAGGACGGCTCCCGCACTGGCCGCTTCGGCGAGCAGAAGGACAGGCCCTGGCCCCCGGTCCCGGAATTTACTTTTTAATTTTTTCGACAGCGGCACGGAATTTGCATATATAAAATTGGCGTGTTAACATTGTGACAGACGCAAAACAGCTATGCAGGCTTTGAACAGCTGCCACCCCCGCACAAAGATCCCCATCAAAATTTTTTAAGGAGTGAAGTAGTAATGGAAACTACGCTGAAAAAAAGCAACTACCCGTGGGTAATCGTTATCACCGCGCTCTTCTGGTCCGGTCTGATCTTCGGACTGATGGGCAATACCGTCGGCCTCTTCTACGCACCTGTTTCTGAGGAAATGGGCTGGAGCATGAAGCAGGTATCCTTCTTCATGACCATCTATCCCATCGTCGCTGCAGTCTGCTCTCCCTTTGCAGGCCGTGTCTTTAACAAGTATGCCAAGACCAACGTGATCCTGGCCATCGTGGCCGGCGTGTGGTGCCTGACCTATATCTGGTCCTCCACCTACACCCAGCTGTGGCAGTGGACCGTTTACGGCGTCATCACCGGCGTTCTGGGCGGCTTCCTCATGTACATCCCCGTGCCCATGCTCATCAACAACTGGTTCACCAAGACCAAGGGCCTGGCTCTGGGCATCGCTGCTGCATTTGTTAACATTGTCCCCGCAATCTGCAACCCCATCGTCACCGCACAGATCGCCGCACACGGCTGGCGCACTGTCCGCCTGGCCATCGGTATCGGCCTGGCTGTGATCGTTATCCCCATCACCCTCATCTTTGTGCGTAAGTTCCCCAAGGACAAGAACACCGTCGCATGGGGCGAAGGCGAGAGCGTTGAGAACGCTGCCGAAGCAAAGCCCGCAGCACTCACCGGCGTTTCCGCAAAGGTCGCTACCAAGTCCGTGGCATTCTGGCTGGCTCTGCTGGCTGCTGCCTGCCTGGTCTCCTGCGCCACCATCAACCAGCGTATCGCTTCCCTGGCAAACGCACGCGGCTTTGACCCCGTTGCCATCGGTATGGCTTCCTCCATCATCATGATCGGCGGCATCCTGGGCAAGTTCATCCTGGGCGCTATCCGCGACAAGACCGGCAACGCCATCACCACCGGCCTGTGCTGCGCAGCATTCGGTCTGGTAGGCTGCGGCCTGTTCCTGGCTGTCGGCACCGCAGGCGTCGCAATCTTCTACATCAGCATCCTGATCTACGGCTTCGGCTATGCCGGCCTGACTGTTGTCCCCCCCATGGTGGTTGAGTCTGCCTTCGGCGGCAAGAACTTCGGCCAGATCTACGCCAACGTCTCTATTGCTACCTGCGCTGCAAGCTCCATCACCTCTTACCTCTATGCTGCGATCATCGACTCCACCGGCGGTTACGAGGGCTGCTTTGTTCTGGCCATGGTCTTCTATGCCGTCTTTGCCGTCTGCGTGCCTCTGATCGTCAAGCTGGGCCAGAAGCTGCCCCGCGAGGAGTAATTCCCTCACCACAATCCGGAGAAATGAGATTCATCCGGCCGGTCTGAGGCCGGCCGGATGACAAAGGCTGCTTATGGCCGCTGTAAGCCGCCTGAGAATGAGAACACAGCGGCAGATTGGAGATTATCACTATGGCACTGTTCGAAGAAATCACCGACCGCGCAGCACAGCTGGCGAAGGTTGGTTCCAAAAAGGTAAAACAAACCGGCAAAATCGCATCCCTCAAGGTGAGCAACCTCTCCGCTCAGGAAGAGATCAACAAGCTCTATGCCAAGATCGGCGAGCGCTACTACCGTGAGCACGGCCTGGCCCCCGAGGCAGGTTATGAGAAGCTCTGCGACAAGGTCACCGACATCATGGTCCGCATCAGAGAGAATGACGCCGCCATCACCGAGCTGAAAATTGACGGCGTGGTGGACGACGAGGTCGTGGATCCCGAGGATGTGGAGGACTGATCCTCCGCCGGACGCATAGAAACAATGACACAGGCTCTGCCATAAAGCAGGGCCTGTATTTTTTGTTCAAGTTGTAGGGGCGGCCCTTGCGGCCGCCCGTGTGGGACGCGGTCAGAAGGCCAAAACAGGGTAAAGCAAAACCCCTTTCCGGCAAAATTGCTTTGCCGAAAAGGGGTCACACAGGAGGGAAGAGTGTCAGATAAAGATATTTACCGTGCCGATCAGCACGCCCAGCAGTCCGCCCAGCCAGACCACATAGCGAAACTCCCGGTTCACCACGGAGAGAATCAGGGTCTCCACCGCCTTGGGCTCCATCTTCCGCAGCTTTTCGGTGATCATCCCGCCTACGTCGATGCTCTCTACCACAGGGCGCACATAGATGGACATAAAGTGCAGATAGGCGTTTTTGATCAGCTGCCGGGTAAGCTCCCGCTCGGGCAGCAGATTGGAGACGATATCCTTCATGGGCCGGTCGCCAAAGTCCACCAGCATCTCCTCAATCAGGGGATAAATGGTCTTCTCTCCCTTTTCCCGGAGAAAATCGTGGATCCCATCGGAAAGACCGGGGGCCAGGGAGCTGACGAGACTTTTTACCGAGCGCTTGTCGGAAGTGATGTTTTCCGCCGCCCGGCGGATGACCGGGGCAAAATCAAAGCCGATCAGGGCCTGATTGATATGCCGGCAGAGCTCATGCTTGGCCGCTTTGATCACCGCGCCGGTGTCCTCCCGGGCTTCCAGACCCTCCATGGTGTAGCAGAGGGTGGTCTTCTTTTCATAGAGCATGTCTGTCAGGCTGTTGGCGACCGCGTCGGAAAAACCGTCGGACTGAAAAAGGATCTCCAAATCGTCGGCGTTGAAAAACTGAGCCTCCACCTCCCGGCCCAGCAGCACCGCCAGCTGCGGCAGGCGCTTGGGCACGATGCCCGGGGTGAAGGGCAGGCGGAATTTCCCGATGGTCACCGGTTTATAGGGGCGAAAGAGCATTTTTATGGCCAGATCGTTGGTGATATAGCCGATCACGCCGCCGATCAGCGGGGGGAGGAGGACAGAAGCGATGTTCATAGCTTCACCTCATCAATGTTCAGCAGCGCGTCCAGCAGGAAAGTGAGCTGGAGCTTCACCGGCGCGGCGGGCAGCAGATTCAGGGAACCCTTGGCCCGCTCGCTGTACTGGCGCATGATCCAGCGGGTGTATTCAATGCCACCGGCCTTGTCGATCAGACGGTACAGCTCCTCGGACACGGTCTGGCAGTCCATAGCCGGGGCGCGCCCGGCCAGCTCCCGGAGCTTCGGCCCGCAGTCCGTGTCGGAGAGGGAATAGATCACCGGCAGGGTGTATATGCCGTTGGTAAAGTCCATGCCGTGCTTTTTGCCCTTTTCACTGTCCGAGGGGACGCAGTCGATCAGATCGTCCCTGAGCTGAAACAGAACGCCCAGACTGTGGCCGAAGCGGCTGGCCGCGGCGGTCACATCCTGGCTGCACCCGGCCACGGCTGCCCCTGCCTCGCAGGCGGCGGAGAACAGCGCGGCGGTTTTGCCAGAAATGTTCATGAAATAGCGGTTTTCGTCGGCGTTCAGGTCAAATTGGGCCATATACTGGCTGAGCTCGCCGCTGCACATGTCGCTGATGCCCCGGGACATGATCTGCCCCACGGCGTTCATACCGGGCCGGACAAGGGCGGACAGCACCCGGCTGAGCAGATAGTCCCCGGCGTACACCGCCATATCCTTGCCGTAGGCGGACTGGATGGTGGGGCGGCCCCGGCGGGTGGGCGCGTCGTCCACGATGTCGTCGTGGATCAGCGAGGCCATGTGGATCAGCTCCACAATGGCCGCCGTGTCGGTGAGCGGATCGGCACAGTCGGGGTAGCTCTCCCCAAAACGACCGAAAACCAGCACCATGGCCGGGCGCAGCATTTTTCCGGGGGCGGAAAAAACCGCGTCCAGCACCTCAGTCAGGGGCTGGCGGCAAAGGCTGTCCCGGGTGAGCTCCAGGGCCTTTTCGCCTGCCCTGGCCAGTTCATCGTCAAAGCCGGGGATGTCACTGAAAAAATTCATGGACGGTCCTCCTTTCGCGCGCACAGGCTCACGCATGAGTCGAATAAAAAGCTGTCCTGCACGGTATTTTTCAGCCCGCTGCGCTCCATCAGACTGCGCAGCTCAGGGGGGCTGACAAAATCCCTGGTACTGCGGCAGAGCCAGCGGTATTCGCTGAATTTTTCTTTTCCGCCGCCCAGCAGAGGCATGAGCACGGAAAAATAGATATCGTAAAAGGGCCTGATGATGGGGGAGAGGGGGCGGAAGGAGTCGATGCAGCACAGGCTGCCGCCCGGCTTTACCACCCGGACCATTTCTTCAAGCACTCTTTGGTAATCCGCGGTATTTCTCAGGGCGAAGGAGATGATCGCCCCATCAAAGCTGTTGTCGGGAAAGGGCAGCGCCATGGCGTCGCCCCGGATCAGCTCCACCCGGGAGTCCTGGCCCAGGCGTTTTTCCGCCTGCGCCAGCATGGCAGGGGAGAAGTCCAGACCGGTCACACGGAGCCCGGGCTTCATCTTCAGGGCCAGGGCCGTCATATCGCCGGTCCCGCAGCAGAGATCCAGCAGCCTGCCCTCCGGTGGGACGGCGGCCAGGGTCCGTTCCATGGCCCGGCGCTTCCAGCGCCAGTGCAGCCCCAGACTGATCCTGTTGTTTGCGGCGTCGTAGCCCTCCGCCACGTTTTCAAACACATGGTAGACGTATTCTTCTTTTTTCATTGCATCAATGTACCGCGGCTCCAAAGCAGAGAGCGGTGAGATAGGCCGTGCCGCCCAGCAGATTCAGCGCGGAAATGCCGGACATGGCTTGCCTGCGGCTTCCCGGGGAAAGCCCGGTTTTCAGCTGCGCCGAGAGCGATACGCCCACCGGCAGCATGGCGATGAGGTAGACGAGCGCGCCGCCCTCCGTGAGAAGCAGCGGCAAAGGCAGAACCGCCCACAGGCACAGCAGCACCCGGTAGACCAGAGCACAGCGGCGCTGGCCCAGATAAACGGCGAAGGTGCGCCTTCCGGCAGCGCTGTCCCGGGCAATGTCGCAGCCGTTGTTGGTCATCATGATCAGCGCTATGCCCAGAATCATGGGCAGGGAGAAAAGCAGCGCGCTGGGGTCAAAACGCAGAGTCAGCACCCCGTGCACCGCGAAGGGGATCAGCCCGCCCATCACAAAGCCGGAGACCAGCTCGCCCAAAGGCAGATAGGACAGGGGCTTTTTCCCAAAAGAATAGCAGAGCACCGCCGCGGCGCCCACAAGACCCACGGCCAGTGGCCGCCATCCGGCCTGCAACAGCGCAGGAACGGCGCACAGCGCCGCTGCCAGCAGAAAGGCAAAGCCCAAAATCAGCACCCGGCGGGGCGAGGGGCGGTCGTGGACCATCACCGCGTCATCGGCATCGGGGGAGTTTTCCAGGGTATCGGTGCCCTTGATGAAGTCGCTGTAATCGTTGAAGGTGTTCACGGCGGACTGCATCAGAACGCAGACGGCCGTGAGCAGAAGGCTCATCACGGGGTCAGAGACCCCCTCCCGGGCGGCCAGCACCGTGCCCAGCAGGGCGGGCATGACGGACGCGGCCCAGGTGTGGGGGGCGGCCAGCCGCAACATCATCAGCGGCGTGAGCATTCCGCTTTGTTCTCTTTTCACGGCTGCCGCCCCCTTTTTTACGGATTTACGGGAAGTTCAGATCAAAACAGCTCGGTGAGCTGGGGGAGAACCTTGTTCATGTCAGCCACAAGGCCGATGTCGCAGTTCTGGAAGATGGGCGCTTTGGCGTCCTTGTTAATGGCGATGATGAGCTTGGAATCGCTGACGCCCACGATGTGCTGCACCTGGCCGGAAATGCCCAGGGCGAAATACACGTCGGGTCTGACGGTGGCACCGGAGACGCCGATGTAGCGGCTTCTGGCCATCCAGTGCTCTTCTTCGGCGATGGGACGGGTGCAGCCCAGCTCCGCGCCCAGCTTTGCGGCGAAGCTCTCCACGGCGGCCAGCTTGTCCTGGGAGCCCAGGCCGCGGCCTACGCCCACAATGCGCTTGGCAACGGCGATATCCACGGTCTCTTCCTGCTTTGCGGCCACGGAGATGAGCTTTACGCCGTTGTCCTCGGGCTGTGCGGCAACCTCGGCCAGAACGCCGGGCTGAGCAGCCTGCAGCTCGTCAAACACGCCGCCGGGGACCACCAGAATGGTCAGGCCCTTGCCCTTGACGGTGGCTTCCGCCGCGCCGCCGTAGACATTGCGCTTTGCGCTGACGCTGCCGTCTTCAGCAACAGCGACAGCGGAAGTGTCGGTCACTACGCCTGCGTTCAGGCGCACGGCCAGCTTGGCGGCGATGCATCTGTCGCGGGTGCTGTTGGAGACCAGGACCAGCTCTGCGCCCTCGCCGGCGATCAGCTCGGCCAGAGCGGCGGCATAGCTCTCCACCATGACGCCTTCGGCCTTTTCACCCAGCCAGGCTACCTTGTTTGCCCAGGGGAGAAGGCTCTCGGCCTGCTCGCGGCTGCCGATGACGGCGGCTACGGATGCCTGAGCCAGGGCGTTGGCACCGGAGCACAGACCGGGGATATTGGAAACGTTTGCGGAAAATACGACTGCTTTGTTCAGTTTCATGGCTTTGTCCTCCTCACTTAAGCTCTGCGCTCACAGCGGCTGCGAAGGCCGCCAGGGTCTCTCCGTCGTCGCCGGTAAAGAGCTTGCAGGCGCGGGCGGTCTTCTGGGGGGCGAGAACGGAAAGGGTCTCGGTGCGCTTGTCGGCAGGCACGGCCACATCGGCGCCGCTCCAGGTGCTGACAGGCTTCTTGCCTGCGGCAAGGATGTCTCTCATGCTGGGGACGCGGGTGGTGTTGATGCCGCTGGCCACGGCCAGAACCGCGGGCAGGGACACGGTGAGGGTCTCCACCTCGCCGTCAGCGGAGCGCTGCACGGTGACAAAGCCGTCTCCGGCTTCGATGGAGATGACGCCGTTGATGCTGGGCACGCCCAGACGCTCGCCCAGCTGTACGCCCACCTGCTGGGCATAGAGGTCGCTGGAGCCTTCGCCGCAGAGGATCAGGTCGTATTCGCCGATCTTCTTCACCGCCTCGGCCAGAGCGGCGGAGGTGGCAGCACAGTCGGCGTTGGCCAGAGCCGGGTCGTTCACGGTGACGCAGTTGGCAGGGCCTCTGGACAGAACGGACTTTCTCAGCTTGGAGTTTTCCACTTCGGCGGTGCCCACGGTGAGGGCGGTCAGCTCGCCGCCGTTTTTCTCCACCAGCTGTGCGCCGGCCTCAATGGCGTTCAGGTCATACTGACCTACGATAAGCTCGGCCTTGTCAAAGTTAAGGCTGCCGTCAGCGGCAACGCTGATACTCTGCTCGTAGGGGACGACCTTGTAGCAGGCTATTACTTTCATGTGATGGTTCTCCCTTTCTTTTATCATGTTTTGCCTATCAGGGGCTTACAATTTTGTTTATGCAAATTGCGTGCCATGACCGGACGCCAAAGGCTCAGGTTTGGCATTTTTTTGGCGAATTTTCGCAAAATGATACAATTTGCGCCAATTTTTTCGGTAAAACCCATGACGGAATGTTGACATTCACTGAGCAAAATGTTATTTTATTTTCAAACTTGGATCATTTTGTATCAAGAGGGAGGGCTTGCCTTTGGCTGCCGGCGGGAATCTCAGCCATCTTCAAAAGCAGGAACAGCGAATAACCTCGTCCCTGATCCAGGGGCTGAACATGCTCTCCCTGCCCACCCAGGCGATGTACGATTATCTGGTGGAGCTGTCCATGGCCAATCCCATGCTGGAGATCCCCGAGCCGCCCCAGCTGGACCGCTTTGAGAACATTCTGGGCGATGAGGGGCAGGGCTTTACCTATGTGGAGCGGGGCAAGGACCCGGGCTATATCTCTGCCCGTTCCGACCCCCAGTGGGACAGTGAGGAGGATTTTGACCCCTACTATTCCCGTGGGGCGGACTTTGAAGCGGATTCGCTGATCGGCTCGCTGAAGCTGCAGCTGTCCATGTGCCGCTTAAGTCCGGAGGAGAAGGCCATCGGCCTGGAGATCATCGGCAATCTGGACGACAGCGGCTATTTTACGGGCAATCTGAACACCATCTGCCTGTTATACTGTCAGAGTCTGGAGACAGGGAAAAAGGTGTTGTCCACAATCCAGGGCTTCCAGCCCAGAGGGATCGGCGCGGCGGACGTGTACGAGGCCCTGTGCCTTCAGGTGGACGACAGCTTTGAATACGCGGAGCTGGCAAAACGGATCATCAAAGAGGATCTGCGGGCCATCTGCGACGGGGGAGCCACCCGCTGCGCTGCCAAATACGGCGTCAGCAAAGACACCATCTTCCGTGTGTTTGACTATATCCGCAGTCTGGAGCCCCGCCCAGGCAACTGCGATGTGCGCGCGCCCCAGACCAATTATATCGTCCCGGACATCATCGTGATCAAATCCGGGGACGAGCTGCTGGCCTATATCTCCGGCGAGGGGGACAACCCCCTGCGGGTGAATGAATACTATCTGGAGCTTTTGAACCAGCCCCAGCTCAACGCGGAGGAAAAGCTGTATCTCCGCACCAGCCTGAACGCGGCCAAGGCCCTGATCCACAGCGTGGACATCCGCCGCCAGACCCTGCACCGGGCTGCGCTGACCCTGATCGCATTGCAGGGCGATTTCTTCCGCTTCGGGCCGGACAGGCTCCGCCCGCTGACCATGCAGCAGATGGCGGAGGAGATGGGCGTGAATGTCTCCACCGTCAGCCGCGTGGTACAGGATAAATATGTGTCTACTCCTTGGGGCATGTACCCCATGAAAGCGTTCTTTGTCCGGGCGCTGAAGAGCACCGAGGAGGGCGTGGTGTCCGCCGAGGCGGCGAAGCGGAGGATAGAGGAACTGATTGCCGCCGAGGACCCGGAAAAGCCCCTGACCGACGATGAGATATGCGAGAGGCTGAACCGGGAGGGCTGCCGTCTGTCCCGGCGTACCGTCTCCAAATACCGGCAGGCCGCCGGGATCCCCGGCAATGTGAAGAGAAGGCAGAAAAGGAGCTGAACTCTATGGAATACGACAGAGCTGCGGTACTTGAGGCCTGGAAAAAGGCCGTAAACTACGGTGTCATCGACCATTCTAAGCTCAGACCGGAGATCGCCCGTGCCTGGGCCCGCTGCATGAGCAGCGGAGTGGACCCCTGGTCGACCAATTTTGCCGGCTCGGACGAGGCACTGCTGGAAATCATGCAGAAAAAGCACGCTGCGGTGATGGAGGCGGCAAGCCCTGTGCTGCAATATCTTCTTACTTTATTTAATTGTAATGCGAGTATTGCAGACATGCACGGTTTCGTGTTCGATTTGGTGACGCCCCTGTCCGCCTATCCCCGGACACTGGGGACCTATGTGACCGAGCCCCTGGTGGGAAACGGCAACATCACCATCACCATTCAGGAGAGAAAGCCCAGCCGCTGCGACGGGTATGAGCATTTCCGCGCCATTGCCCAGAGCTACTCCGGCGTGTCGGCCATCATTAACAAGGTCAACGGGCAGGACTATGTGCTGTGCATCAACAACCCCTTTGGCCTGCTGCCGAAAAACGCCCTTGACATATGTGTGGCGGCGGCAAAGCTGGTGGAAAAGCTGGCGTCTTCCCGGCGGGAAGCTTTTATGCACCTCTCTTCCGCGGCTTTCTTTGACCCCATTCTGGAGAGCGAGCATCAGGCGGTGATCGTCATCGACCAGGACGGCATGGTGCTTACGGCCAACAGCCTGGGAAAAAAGGCCGTTCCGGGCTTTGAAAAGGCCCCCTACGCCGCAAAGTCTCTGGGGGAATATCTGAAAAACAAGAAAGATCTGGCCCTGCTGCTGGAAGATACGGCGGGAAATGCCCCGGAGGAGTGCGTCGCCTTCAAGGGCAGCGGCCGGGGAAAAGGACTGTGCCTGAAGCCGCTGCGCCGCCGGAAGGTGGAGCTGATGAACGGAATGGTGCATCAGATCCTGGTGTTTGAGGCGATTCCGGAGCAGGAGGCGGAGGACGCGCCGCTGATGCGCAGCGGGGCGCACAGCTCCGATTACATTGGCTGCAGCCCTCAGTGGCAGAAAGTGGACGAGCTGGTGAAAAATGTGGCCGCCCACCGCTCCAACGTGATGATCATGGGCGAAACCGGCACCGGCAAAGAGGTAGTGGCCCGGGCTCTGCACCGGCTCAGCGGCCGCAGCGGCGAATTTGTGGCCATCAACTGCGGTGCTCTGCCCAGAGATCTGCTGGCCAGCGAGCTTTTCGGCTATGAGGGCGGAGCCTTCACCGGCGCCCGTTCCTCCGGCGCCAAGGGCAAGTTTGAATATGCCAACGGCGGTACCCTGTTTCTGGACGAGATCGGGGACATGCCGCTGGATATGCAGGTCTCCCTTCTGCGCGTACTACAGGAGCAGAGCGTTCTGCGCATCGGCTCCAATAAGCCCATACCCATCAATGTGCGCATTATCGCGGCCACCAACCGGGATCTTCAGAAGCTGATTGCGGCGGGAAAGTTCCGCTCCGATTTGTGGTACAGGCTCAGCGTGATCGAGATCTACCTGCCCCGACTCCGGGACAGGGAAGGGGATGTGCCCCTGCTGGCGGAGTACTTCAACGAGAGCCTGAGCCAGTCGCTGAATATACAGTGTCACCCTCTTTCTCCGGAGGTGCTGGAGTTTCTGGACCGTTACCGTTGGCCCGGCAATGTGCGTGAGCTGAAAAACGTGATGGAAAAGGCACTCATCATGTCCAACGGCGCGCCGCTGTCAACAGAGAATTTCCCTGAGTACATGCGGCGGGGACTGCGCCCTGCGATGGCCGTGCCGGCCTTTGAAGCGGAGGAGGAACCGGAGCAGGAAGTGCAGCCGAGAAAGCCCCGCACGGCCTCCCCGGAGAAAAAACGGGAGAGGGAGCCGGAACAGGCCCTGACGCCCCGGCAGCTCCGGGAGAGAAAGGAACGGGAGAAGATCGTCCGGGTCCTTGAGGAGGAGCGTGGGAACATCTCCCGCTCCGCAAAGCGGCTGAACATCTCCCGGAACACCCTGTACAGAAAAATTGAAAAGATGGATATTCAGATCCGCGTCAGCGCGGTGACGGATGAGGAAGAATAACGACTGTAGAGCGGTAAGCCTGTGTACAGGCTTACCGCTCTACAATTTTTTTGCAGAATTTTTTGATTTTTACCGATTAGCGGCATGCAATTTGCATGTACAAAATTGCAGACAAAACAAAAAACTTTATGGAGGTTGACCGTATGATGAATAAAGTAAGTGCCGACCTTATTGCCCAGCTCAGGGCCATCGTCGGTGAGAAGCAGGTTCTGGAAGGCGACGCCATCGGCGCAGATTACGCCCACGACGAGCTGCCCGGCGGCGCAGCCTATAGGCCCGAGGCGGTTGTGGTTGCAAACAGCGCCGAGACTGTGGCCGAAATCCTGAAGCTCTGCGGCGAGGCAGGCGTAGCTGTCACTGTCCGCGGCGCGGGCACCGGCAGAGCAGGCGGCTCCGTTCCCGTAAACGGCGGCGTGGTACTGTCCCTCAAGGAAATGAACAACATCCTTGCTTTTGACGAGGCTGCCCGGACCCTGACGGTCCAGCCCGGCGTTCTACTCCAGGACGTGAAGGCCGAGGCGGAAAAGCACGGCCTGTACTATCCCCCCGATCCCGGTGAGAAGACCGCCACCATCGGCGGAAACGCTTCCACCAACGCCGGCGGCCCCTGCGCAGTGAAATACGGCAGCACCCGCGACTATGTGGCCGACGCGGTGGTGGTTCTGGCTGACGGCAGCATTTCCCGTATTTCCGAAAACAGCGCACTTTCCGCCGTTCTGGGCAGCGAGGGTACCCTGGGCGTCATCACGGAACTGACCCTGAAGCTCATTGAAAAGCCCGCGTGCGACGTGATTTTGTTCCTGCCCTTCATGGACGCGGAGAGCTGCATCAACGCCGCCATCAAGCTCCGGGAGAGCGACTTTGCCCCCGCTATTTTAGAGTATCTGGACACCGACATGGTGGAATTTTCCGGCAACGTCACCGGCAACCCCATCTTCCCCATTGAGATGGATGGGGAGAGAGTGGGCGCAACCCTGATGCTCACCATCGAGGGCGCAAACGACGACGAACTGGACGAGAAGATGGAAGCCGTGGCAGAGCTGGCCGAAGAGCTGGAGTGCCTGGACATTCTGGTTGTGGACACCCCCACCCTGAAGCGGGACACCTGGGACGCCCACGACGCCTTCCATACCTCCACCGAGACCGCCAAGAGCGAGGACGAGCTGAACGTCAATGTTCCCGCGGAGAATATGGCGGAACTGGTGGCCTTTGCCAAGGCCCAGGGCGAGGAGAAGGGACTCAAGGTCCTGACCTACGGCCATGTGGGCAGCGGCGGACTGCACATCCATGTGCTCTCCGACAGCGGCAAGGCCGAGTTTGCCCCCGTGATGGCAGAGCTGGCTGGTGCGGTGTACGCAAAGTGCGCGGAGCTGGGCGGCAGCATCGACGGCGAGTACGGCGTTGGCTATGCCAAGAAGGCTTATCTGAAGGCAGCCCTCAGCCAGGAGCAGTACGCAAAGCTCACCGCAGATAAAGCGGCCTTCGACCCCAAGGGCATTCTGAACCCCGGCAAGATCACCGATTGAAGGAACAAGGCCGGAAGGCCATCAAAATACTGTAAGGAGAAATGAACATGCTTAAAATTCTGGTATGTGTAAAGCAGGTACCTGACGTGGACCAGATGCGTA
>JBJDXP010000091.1:0-2305 GCA_051866735.1 Candidatus Limivicinus sp. | reverse complement strand
ATACGATCAGATGAAGATCTTGTCGCACAGGGTGCATTCATGACCGTGCATGATGACCTTGTCGCCCACCTTGACCTTGCTGTTGTCTACGATCGCGTAGCCCACGTTCTTGTCCAGTACATAGCTGTAGGTGGTCTTGGTGACACGGCCGACCTCTTCGCCGTTGCGTTCCACGACGCAGCCGGCACCGCCCAGATGCTTGCCGTGGATGTTGATATCCTCTTCCTCGGTGGTCCAGCCCAGCAGGGTGCGCTTGGGGCCTTCCTCCTTGACCTTCAGAAGCGCTTCCTTGCCCAGGAATTCCTTATCCCACTTGATGCCCCGGTCCAGACCGACTTCCAGGGGGTTATACCAGTGCAGGTCGCACATGGTGCAGAAGCCCTTTTCCACAGGTAGCGTCCAGACCATGACCTGAATGTCGGTAACCTGCTTGGCATCGTACTTGGGGGCGATCTGCCGGAGTTTCTCCACCACCAGCTTGGTGTTTTCGGGAGCGATATAGACCTCGAAGCCCCACTTTTCACCGGTGAAGCCGCCCCGGTTGACCTTCACAGGAACGCCGCCGATGGCATTGTCCAGAATCTGGAAGAACTTCTGGTCATCCACAGGGGTATCCAGCAGCTCGTTGAGGATCTCCTTGGACTTGGGACCCTGAACCGCGTACATATCCCACTGCTTGGTAATATTCCGGAACTCCACGTCCCTCTCGCCCTTGTGCTGGGCGAACCAGGGGATCATGCGCTTTGCGTACAGGGTGGATACCCAGTACTTGTTTTCCTCCATGCACCAGATGACCACATCATCGATGATCTGGCCGTTTTCGTTGAGCATGGTGGTATATCTCGCGCGGGAGGGCGCCAGGTTGCCGATGCTGCCGGTGAACAGGTATTCCAGCAGGGCAGCGGCATCGGGGCCTTCAACTTCCACCAGCTCATGTGTCCAAAGATACCAGCCTGCGGTATTGCGGACAGCCATATGCTCTTCACGCTTCATGGCGTCATTTTTATATACATTTTTGTACATTATGCTTCATCCTTTCCCTGTAAGTTCCCGATCCGAATTATCAGAGGCAGAACTTGTCGATCTTCATGGCGATCTTCACACGGTAGATGCTCTCGTCAACACCCTCAGTCTCTTCCCAGACAAACCACTCGGGGCTGACCAGGGTCTTAACCATGCCGTACCACATGGCGTTGTAGGCAGAGGTCATGGGGATGGGCATCTTGCGGTTGAAGTATTTGCGGTCGATGTCATAGATGACCTCGTCCTTGTTAAAGGCCACGATGGTGTAGGGGCAGTGGATGGACTGCAGCAGCACTTCGATATAGCCGCCCATCACACGACCGTCGTTGACGCCCTCGGGAACACCCAGCCAGTCCCGCAGACCCTTGATAGCGAAGCTGTCCAGGAACATCATCTTGCCGCAGGCTCTGAACAGGCTGTCGATCAGCTGATCCACCTTTTCCTGGGTGGTCAGGCCCTGCTTGATCATGATGTTGATGGGGTTCAGGCTGTAGTCAGAGCCCAGAGGATAGTCCACAGCGCCGCCCACATATTCTTGGGTGGAGTCCAGTTCCATGCACAGACCGTTGCGGTACTTGTAGTCGCACTCGCCGCGCATATGCTGGGGACGGTCATACATCTCCTCTCTGGGGGTGAACTTGATCTGATCCTCGGTCATGCAGGGGCCGAAGTTGTCCCAAACGCCCTTACGGGGAGGTGCAGGATACTTGTCACGGTTCTCACAGATGACTCGGCAGTGCAGGTCACCGCAGCCTCTGGCTTCGACCATGGAGTATTCGCAGTGTTCTCCGTAGGCGCGGCCAATCTCTTCCAGAGAGGCGGTGGAAACACGGCAGATCTCGGAGCCCATGATGTCCCAGGGGCAGGCGTCCAGCTCTTTTTCCACACGGTAGGTGCCGAAGTCGTTGACACGGCCCTGCATGAACAGACGTTCGTCGCCGGAGTCACCGAAGCAGCCGGCCCGGAAACCGCCGGTATTATCGGTACCGCAGAAGAAGGGATGGAGGAAATGGTTGGCGGCATGGATATCTTTGTACAGGACACCGGGGGCTACTTCCATCTTATTGAACACATAGGTCTTCATGCCGACGTCGGTCTTGCACATCAGGTCAACACGCTGTTCATAATCCGGGATCAGAATGCGAAGCACTTCCTGATACACGGCGCCCATGCCACCGTGGTGGCGGCATGCGTACTTGTAGGCATCAATATAAGGGATCAGCTTATTCCAGGGGGTCTGTACCGCAGGATAAGCAGGCATGCCACCTTGGCCTACTTCCTT
>JBJDXP010000090.1:0-12324 GCA_051866735.1 Candidatus Limivicinus sp. | reverse complement strand
TACGCCAATTCCCCGGTTTTAGCTTAGTTAAAACCGGGGTTCTTTGACAAGCTGAGGCAAAAGGCGTGACCATGAAGGTCACGCCTTTTGCCTGTTTTGCTTTCTTTCGAAAAACGCCCGAAAGGCCGGGCCTGCTGTCACATGGTCATGGCCTGACGGCAGTAGTAATTGAAGCAGCGCTCCTGCTCCAGCGTAGTGCTGTCCATATGGCCGGGATAGACCTCGTAGTTTCCGGGCAGGGCGCAGAGGCGCTTGAGGGACTGAAGCTCCTGCTCCATGTCGCCTCCCGCAAAGTCCACACGGCCGCAGCTGCCTTTGAACAGGGTGTCGCCGGTGAAGAGGGCCTCACCGCAGCGGATGGTGACGCCGCCGGGGGTGTGACCCGGGGTCTCCATAATCTCAAACTTCATTCCGGCCAGTTCCAGCACGTCCCCCTCGGAGAGATAACGCCCGCCTTCGGGCAGGGAGAAGCGCATGGGGTCATACTGGCCCTTGGGGGCGCAGTCTTTTTCGTTGATGTAGATGGGCACGCCGGTCTCGCCTGCCACAGCCAGGGCAGCGCCCGTGTGGTCATAATGGCCGTGGGTCAGCAGAACAGCCCGGCATTTGAGCTTGTTGTCCTCTAAATAGTCCAGGATGGTGTTGCTCTCGTCGCCCGGGTCGATGACCACGCACTCTAAGGTCTCTTCGTTGCTCACAATGTAGCAGTTGGCCTCAATGAAGCCCACAGGGATGGTTTTTACCAGCATGTTCAAAGCTCCTTTGTGTCAAGTAATATGGTGACGGGTCCGTCGTTCTGGGAGCGGACCTGCATATCGGCTCCAAATTCCCCGGTGCCCACGGTGAAGCCCCGCTCACGGCACTTATCGATCACCAGCTCGTAAAGGGGGATGGCCTTCTCCGGCCTTGCCGCCTTGGAAAAGCCGGGGCGGCGGGAGCGGCAGTCGGCGTACAGGGTGAATTGGCTGACAATGAGCAGCTCTGCGCCGGCGTCGCCGGGATTCACGTTCATTTTGCCGTTTTCATCCTCAAATACCCGCAGGCCGCAGATTTTGTCGGCAATTTTCAGGGCTTCCGCCTCGGTGTCCTCCTCATGGACGCCCAAAAGCACCAGAAAACCCTTGCCGATGCTGCTTTTGATCGCCCCGTCGATCTCCACGGAGGCGGATTTTACTCTTGTTACTACTGCTCTCATGTTCTTCTCACTTTCCGTTTCTGGTGACTTCGGTCACGCCGGGGATGGAGGCCAGCCTGCTCATAATATATTTCAATTCACCGGCATTCTTTACCTCAAGGGTCACATTGGTCAGGGCGATGCCCGCGCCGTTATCCCGGGCGGACAGGGTGCGGACCTTGGCGTTCAGGGCGTTCAAGACCGTGGCGATATCCATGACCAGACCGGAGCGGTCCTTGGAGATGATGATGATGGTGGTCACATAGCTGTCGGTGATCTGGCTTGCCCAGGAGACGTTGATCCAGCGCCCCTCGTCGGCAGGCTCCCGGCTGCGCCGCTGATAGTTTTCACAGTCCTTCCGGTGGATGGAGACGCCCTGACCACGGGTGATAAAGCCGATAATGTCGTCCCCGGGCACGGGGGTACAGCAACGGGAGAATTTGACCAGGCAGTTGTCCAGCCCGGCCACCAGGATCCCGTGGACGGCCTTGCCCTCTTTTTTGGCGGCCTGCTGCTCCCGGCGCTCGGCTGCCTCGGACACCTTGTCCAGGGCGGTTTTCCGGTCGGGCTTGGCGCTGCGGACCAGCTCGTCCTTCAGACGGTTTGCCGCCCTTGTGGCGGTAAGGCCGCCGTAGCCGATGGCGGCGTACATGTCCTCCGGCGCGCCGTAGGACAGGCGCTTGAGAATGGGGGACATGATGTCATCGTCCAGTACGTCCTCCAGGGTCAGACCGTTGTGCTTCAGCTCGTCCTCCAGCATCTCCCGGCCCCGGATCACATTCTCCTCCCGGCGCTCCTTCTTGTACCACTGCTTGATCTTGGTACGGGCGGAGCCGCTCTTGGCCACGTTCAGCCAGTCCCGGCTGGGGCCAGGGGCGGACTTGGAGGTGCGGATCTCCACAATGTCGCCGTTTTGCAGCACATAGTCAAAGTTGACGATCCGGCCGTTGACACTGGCGCCCACCATGTGGTTGCCCACGTCGGAATGGATGCTGTAGGCAAAGTCGATGGGGGTGGCTCCGGCGGGCAGGTTGATCACGTCACCCTTGGGGGAGAACACGAACACCTCATCGGCAAACATATCAATTTTCAGGTTGTGGAAGAAGTCCTGGGCGTCAGACTCCTGCTGGCTCTCCAGCAGGCGGCGGACCCAGGCGAATTTGTCCTCGTCGCCTGTGCGGAGGGAGTTGCCGCCGTCGTGCATTTTGTATTTCCAGTGGGCGGCGATGCCGTACTCGGCGGTGTGGTGCATGTCCCAGGTGCGGATCTGCACCTCGAAGGGGATGCCCTCGGAGCCGATGACGGTGGTGTGTACGCTCTGGTACATGTTGGGCTTGGGGGTGGAGATATAGTCCTTGAAGCGGCCCGGCACGGGCTTGAACATGTCGTGGATCACGCCCAGGACGTTATAGCAGTCCGGGATGGTGTCCACAATGACCCGGAAGGCGCACAGATCGAAAATGCCGTTGATGTCCAGCTTCTGGGCGTACATCTTGCGGTAGATGCTGTATACATGCTTGATCCGGCAGAAGATGGTGCAGCTGATGCCCTCCTCGTCCATGCGTTTTTGTATTTTGTCCTTCATGGAGGACATGAAGGATTCCAGCTGGGGCATTTTCTTTTCCAGCGTCTCGGTGATCTCCTTGTAGCCCGTGGGGTCCAGATACTGGAGGGACAGGTCCTCCAGCTCCCACTTGGCCCGCTGCATGCCCAGACGGTGGGCGATGGGGGCGTAGATCTCCATGGTCTCCAGAGACTTGCTGCGCTGCTTGGCGGCAGTCTGGTAGTCCATGGTGCGCATATTGTGGAGCCGGTCGGCGATTTTGATCAGGATGACGCGGATGTCCTTGGCCATGGCCATGAGCATCTTGCGCAGGTTCTCCATCTGCTCGTCTTCCTTGCTGGTGTACTGCACCCGGGTCAGCTTGGTGACGCCCTCCACAATGTCGGCCACCGCTGTGCCGAACTGGCGGGCGATGTCCGCGTGGGTCAGGTTCGTGTCCTCGATCACGTCGTGGAGCAGGGCGGCAATAATGGAGTCCTCGTCCAGCCCCATGTCCACGGTGATGTCCGCCGCGGCCACGCAGTGGGTCACATAGGGGGAGCCGTCCTTCCGGAGCTGCCCCTCGTGGGCGCTGCGCGCCATCTCGTAAGCGGAACGGATGCGCTCCAGGGACATGCCGTGTCCGCTGGCCTCGATCTTCTTTTCCAGTTCTTCATACATCAGGTCCGGGTCAAGGGGTGTATGCTGTTCTTTTTTCATTTCATCCATATACGATCACTGCTCCTTTGCCCAAAAAGCGCTGTCAGCACGTTCTCAAAAGGCGGATGATCTCCGTACTCTCCAGATCGGCTTTTCCTTCTATATGAGCCTCTCTTGCCCCGTATACGCTGCCAACCGGGGAGGAGAGGAGCCCTGTCTCCAAAAATACGGCCAGACAAATGCAGAAGCGCTCCGGCTCCATGCCTTCCGGGCACTGGGCCAGAACGGCCTCCGCCGTGTTACCCACGGAGAAGTCTTGCTGCTGTATCATACGCCAGACCCGGACAAAATCGGCCCGGTCGGGGCAAAATTCCGCTGCTGCCCAGAGCATATCCTGCCGGTTTTCCAATATCCCCTTGCAGAGCTCCCGGCCGTCGTGCCGCCGGGCGGCGCAGACCACCAGCTGCACGGAGACGCGGCCCCGGAATTCGTTGATCTGGGGGGTGAAGGCCAGGTCCACCAGACCGCCCTCCCGCAAGCCCAGCTCCTTTGCCGTGTGGGAAAAGAAGATGGCCTCGAAATGCTCTGAGCGGAGCCGGATCCGCATCCGCAGATGCCGGCCGCTGCCCACCTCGGACAGGGCCTCCAGCCTGACGCCGCAGACGCACATCATGGGCCGGGGATTGGCGTTGCCGTAAGGCTCCAGCCGGTCAAGGGCGCGGACATTGTCGATACTCAGCAGAGCGGGGTCGTTGATCAGCAGATCGCACTGCACTTCCGGCAGGGCGGCGGGCTTGTTGGCCCGGTAATAGCGGGCCAGGGCGGCCCGGAAATCGTTCAGCTTGTCAATTTTGATGTTCAGCCCCGCGGCCAGGGCGTGGCCGCCGAAGCCCATAAGGTGTTCGGAACAGGCGTTCAGCGCCTCGAACAGGTTGAAGCCGCCGAAGCTGCGGCAGGAGCCCTTGCCCGTGTCCCCGTTGAGACAGATCATAATGGCGGGCAGGGAATACTGCTCCGCTAGCCGGGAGGCGGCGATGCCGATGACGCCCTGATGCCACCGGTCGCTGGCCAGGACGATGGGCGCGTCCGGCACCGTACCGGAGAGCTGGGCGTTGGCCTCGTGCCAGATCTCTGTTTCAATGTTCTGCCGCTGGCGGTTCAGCTCGCACAGCTCCACAGCAAGCTCGGTGGCGGCCCGGGGGTCCGTGGTCATCAGCAGCTCCGCCGCGGTCTCCGCCTGGCCCAGCCGTCCGGCGGCGTTCAGCCGGGGGGCCAGACTGAAGCCGATGGTGGAGGCGGTGAGCTTGCTGGCGTCGATGGAGGACTCCCGCATCATGGCGGCAATGCCCGGGCGGGGAGAGGTGCCCAGCTTTTTCAGCCCACGGCGTACAAGACAGCGGTTTTCCCCCACAAGGGGCATCACGTCCGCCACGGTGCCTACGGCCACAAGGTCCGCGTACTGCTCCAGCACCTTGCCGCTGTCCCCCTCGCAGGCGCAGGCCAGCTTCAGCGCCACGCCCACACCGGCCAGGTCTTTGTTGGGATAAGGATCCCCATCCTGCTTGCAGTCGATCACCGCGACGGCCCGGGGGAGCTGGCTGTGGCCGCACTCGTGATGGTCGGTGATGATGACCTCCAGCCCGATCCGGGCGGCGTGGTCCACCTCGGCCAGGGCGGTGATGCCGCAGTCCACGGTGATGAGGAGATTGACGCCCCGGGCGCGGAGGGCGTCCACAGCGCCGTCATTCAGCCCGTAGCCCTCCTCGTTCCTGTCCGGTATGTAGGGCAGACAGCGGAGCCCCTTGGAGCGCAGATAGTCCGTCAGAAGGCAGGTGGAGGTGATGCCGTCCACATCATAGTCGCCGTAGACGGCCACAGTTTCGCCCCGGGAAATGGCCTGGCGGATCCGTTCAACGGCCGTGGCCATGCCGGTCATCAGCATGGGGTCGTACAGCACCTCGTCGCCGAAGAACAGTTCCGCCGCCGCCTTGCAGCTGCGGACGCCACGCTGGGCAAGCACTGCGGCCAGCAGCGGCGGAAAGCCGCTTTGCAGCAGCTCTTCCGGCAATTCCGGCCGGCAATATGAAATTTTCCATTCTTTCTGTTTTTGATTCATAGTACGCTCATTAAAAATAAAAATTATTATGATATTCTATCAAAAATCAACACCAAATTCAATAGGAAAACACGAAAAAGCAGAGTGCGCGAGAAGAAGAAAAAATTCCCTCCGCAACCCAGGGCGACACCTCCACCTTAGACTATGAGAGCAGCGGCGTCATCACCGGCGGCACCTTTATCGGCACCGGGGCCTCTGGAATGGCCCAGACCTTCAGCAACTCCGAACAGGGCGTGATCGCGGTGAGCGTGGGGAATTGCGCCGCCGGAACTGCCATCACCCTGACGAATGAAAACGGGAACACCGTCGTCAGCTATTCCCCCGCGCTGGACTTCGCGGTGGTGATTCTGAGCAGTCCGGACATCGTCATGGGCCAGACCTACACCATCACCGTAGGCTCCGCCACCGGCAGCTTTGAAGCCAATTAAAAACAACGCCGGCAAAGTCAAAAGGCTTTGCCGGCGTTCAGCTATTGTTTTCAAGGAAATGGCCTGTTATCCGCCCACAGGCAAAATCTGCATACTGTTCTTCGGCGCGATCATGCTGCCGTTGGCTGCGTTCAGAATGGTAAAGAGGGCGTCCTCTCTCATGTCCTTCCGGTAATCAAAGGCGTTTTCCTCCTCCGGTGAGGTTTCGTACAGCCGGTAATTTCCATATACGGCCACAGCGGGCACCAACACAAAATCCGAATTGTTTACTGTCAGCTCTGTACCAAAATACTCCACCGTCTCGCCGGGCACATTGTCCATCGAGAGCATATCATAGCCCAGCGCGATCCTGTCGATCAAGACCTCGGCGGTACTGTGGTCCCAGGCATAATAAGACATGAAATATTCATCCGCAGAGGGCCGGGAAAACTGGGCTTTTATACTGCCCATCAGCTCAGAAAAACTCATCATCCGGCACTTCTCACTGCTCACCGCAAGAACATCCACAGGCGTGTTGAGGGAAAAGGTCAAAAGTGTGCCGTCCGGGGCAAAGGATAGAGCCAGATCGGGATAATCGCAGTTTTGTATCCCCTCTTCTGTTCCTCTGAGGGTATATGGCTGCTCCTGACGCAGCAGGGGGATCCCGTTATAAACCGGCACCGCCGTGATCTTTATACTGTAGCGCGTGCCCCATTCAAGACCGGTTTTTTCTTCGCATAGGCATTGATCGATCTGCCACTGGCCCATGCCCAGTTCCGCGATCATCTTCTCCGCTTTTTCCCTTATCGCGTCTATCTGAGCCTGGTCAGGCTTGTCCACACACAGCAGCTTGTCCTTCAGTACCTCTTCCCGGATGCCCAGGGGCGACACTGTCTCATAGCCAATCCATGCCGAAATGCTGAAAGCTCTGATACCGTGGGTATTATTCTCCGCCCGGAAACGGTAGGGGACGCCCCCAATCTCGCTGACCGCTTCCACACGCATTACATTTTCTTCCTGGCCGCCGTAATAATACGCATAAGGCTTAAAGCGGAAATCACACACCGTTCTCTCGATTTTCTCCGGCGCGTTTTCCACTTTGTATTTTTCCAGGAATGCCTCTATGGTTTTCCGGAGCTCCCCGTCTGTTCCCAGTACGCAGTGCAGCTCGTCCAGATCTTCTCTTTCCAGAAGCGCCTGCCAGAAAGCCCGCTGTTCCTCCAATTCTGCCTTTGTGTACTCCCGGCAGAAGATGTACTCATTAAACACCGCATCGCCGAAAAGTACATTGGCAATACGGCCAACCTCTTCATCGGTAAAGGGGCGGGGCGTGATCTGCAGGGTCTGGAAGCTCCCATCATATAGCGAGGTGTCCTCCAGATTGATCTCCACATTCACCGTTCCGTCGGCGCTCTGGAAGCTGTCGGTGTAGGCCACGGCAGAGGCGGCCAGCTTGTTCACGTCCGCGCTGGTCTCTCCCCGGCTGATCTCGATGATACTGTCCTCCGTTTCCGCCGGCGTATCGGTCTCCTTTTCCGCGCAGGAACAGAGCGTTAATGTCAGAAATATGCTCAAAAGCAGTGCGATCTTTCGTTTCATGGGTTTTCTCCTTTCTTTTGGTCTGTGTTCACTCTCCGCAGAGGACAGCGAAGTCAAAGCAGTCCGCCAAAAGCTCCGCCCGGGCATAGGCCTCCTCCGCTGTGCCTCCGCTCCAGCGCAGAGACAGCGTGACATACATGTCCTCGGAATTGCAGAAAATGATCAGATTGTTACTCCCCTCGTTGTCAAACAGGGCCAAATCCAGCGTGATCCCCTCGGGGCTCACATGCTCCCACTCCCGGCACTGGGCGCCAGTGGGCAGCTCCAGGGAGAAGGGGTAGAGCACCCCGGTGTGGATGCAGGTGAGGGTATAGGCGTACTGCTCCCCGTTTACGGAGAGGGTGCTCTCGTCCTTGAAGGAGCCGTCCTCAAACAGGAAGGAGCCCAGATCGTAGTCGTAGCGCTCCACGCCCCGGATATAGGGGGAAAGGCCGGTGGTTTCAAAGAGATAGCTCTGGCTGGGGGCATAGGTGATGTCGGTGAGCAGCCGCAGATCATAGCGCTCGCTGATTTCATTCAGGCGCTTGAACATGGTCTCATCCCAGGCACCGTAGATGCGGCAGATATCCTTTTCCGCCTGATTTTGGGCAAAGGAGTGGAAGCTGTCCTTCCAGGCCTCCGCCTCTTTCCCGGCGGCAAGGCACTCTCTGGCCATCTGCTCCTCATAGTAGCCGCAAAAGCTCAGCCACTCGCTGCAGGCCAGATATTCGTTTGAACCGGCAAGGCCGTTTAAGGAGATATGGTCCCGGCGCTCCGGCAGACGGGGGTCCGCAGTCTCCGCCGGGGTCTCCGCGGGCACAAGACGGCTTTTCAGTCCCAGTACGCCGGAGGCCACCGCCGTCACGGCCAGCAGCGCCGCCATCACCGCCGCGATCAGCGCCACCCGTATGACCTGCCGCCTTACCCGCAGGCGGGGCTTCTCCTGCTCCTCATCCAGCCGCGCCAGAACGGGCAGGACAAGCTCGTCGTCGATCTCGCCTATGGCCGCAAAAAGTTCTTCACGGTTCAGCATAGTTCCTCCTTACTTAAAAACTCCCTTAAGCTTTTCCTGATACGGCTGAGGGCAGACCGGGCCGTACTGGGCTTCATGTCCAGCCGCCGGGCCAGCTCGTTTACCGGGTAAACCAGCCAGTACCGGCCAATGAAAAGCGTCCTTTCCGTCTCGGGGAGGCTTCGGACAAAACGGCTTATGGCCTGTTCCAGCTCTCTGGCCTCCAGCTCCTGTTCCACGCCGCCCGGCGCGCTCACGCACTCGGCCAGCTCGTCCAGGGCCAGCTCCACTTCGCCTCCGCCCCGCTTGGCGGCGGTGCTGTGCCGCAGGCGGCTGACGGAGATGCGCCTTGTCAGCTTGGCCAGAAACATTTTCAGGCAGGAGGGACGGTGGGGCGGCATGGCGTTCCAGGCGGCAAGCCAGGTGTCGTTCACGCTCTCCTCCGCATCCAGGGGGTCGAAAAGGATATTGTGGGCAATGCGGTAGCAAAAGCGGCCGTAGACCGCGTCGGTCTCGGCAATGGCCCGCTCCGCCCGCTGCCAGTATAATTCAATTATTGATGCATCATCCATGGAACTGCCTCCCTGACAATCAAGTCGCAGGAAATTTGGATTTGCTGCAAACTTTCGCAAATTTTTTTGCCGCTGACGACTTTCCGTGATGAGAGTATAAAGGAAATGAGAAAAAACTGCCGCAGCATTACGCTGCGGCAGCTGGGTTTCCCGGTTTATTTATTCTGTCCAGATCTTGTCTCTGGTGATATCCTTCAGCGTTGCGGCGCCGCACATGGTCATGGTGGACTTCAGCTCGCCCACGATCTTGTCCATGTACACCTTGAAGCCCTCTTCTCCGCCGCCGTAGATCATGTTCAGGATGGGGCGGCCGATGAGCACCCCGTCCGCGCCCAGAGCCAGAGCCCGGAACACGTCCACGCCGGAGCGGATGCCGCCGTCTACCAGGATGACGGTCTTGCCCTTGGCGGCCTTGACGATGGAGGGCAGAACTTCCGCGGTGGAGGGGGTGCTGCCCTGAACACGGCCGCCGTGGTTGGAGACCACAATGGCGTCCGCACCGGCCTCAACGGCCTTCATTGCCCCTGCCGGGGTCATGATGCCTTTGATGATGAAGGGCATTTTGGCGTAGTCGATGATCTCCCGCATCTCCTCCACGGACTTGCTGCCCGCGTTGGGGTTCATGGCCTTCAGGAAGGGCAGGCCCGCGCCGTCCACGTCCATGGCCGCGGCGAAGATGTTGTTTTCGTTCAGAATATCCAGCTTTTCAAACACAAACTCCTTGTTCCAGGGCTTGATGGTGGGGCAGCCGACACCCTCATATTTTACCATGTCCTTCGCGGCGCTCTTCATGATATCCGGGTCCACGCCGTCGCCGGTGAGGGCCATGACGCCGTACTCATAGGCGGCCTTGATGAGGAGGGCGTTATACTGCTGGTCCTTGTACTTGGGGCCGTAGTGCATGTCCACAGCGCCCAGAGGTGCGGCGAAGATGGGCGCGGTGAACTTTCTGCCGAACATCTCGAAGGAGACGTCAGGATCGGCGTTGGGGCAGAGGGTGTCCATATTGACGCAGATCTCCTGCCACTTGTCAAAGTTCCTTGCCGCCACGTTTCCGGGGTACTTGCAGCCGGGACCGGGCATGGCGTTTCCACAGGCCCGGCCGTTGCACACGGGACAGGCTTTGCAGTAGGGGCCGATGCACTCTTTGGCTGCGGCGAGTATCTCATTGTAGTTCATGGTTGTTTCTCCTTTATGTTTATGTTGTATTGCCGATACCTTGATTATGGTCCAAAAGCCGGCGCTTGTCAAGCCAAATCAGAGACCGGTCAGGTCAAAGTCCGGGATCATCTCGCCGGTGGCGGCCTCCGCCTCCTGCCAGTAGCCGTATTCCAGACCCACCTTCTGCATATAGGCGCAGAGGCGCTCGTTCATCTCCGGGTCGACCCGCTCCATCAGCTCCGGGAAGCGCTCCAGCCCGGGCATGGGGGTGTACTGGCACATGAGAGAAAAGAGCACGCTGCCCGGGGGAAATTCCTCCGCCGCAAAATCAATGGCGTCCATGGCGTTCAGATCCTGCCCGGGCAGGATCAGATGGCGGATCAGTACGCCGGAGCGCAAAAGCCCCTCATCGTCCAACTGAAAAGGCCCGGTCTGCCGGAACATCTCCTTAATGGCGGCGCGGGCCACCTCCGGGTAGTCCTCCGCGGCGGAATAGCGTTTGGCCAGGTCACGTTTGGCGTATTTGAAGTCCGGCATGTAGATCTGCACCAGACCCTCCAGCATGCTCAGGCTCTCCACGCTCTCATAGCCGGAGCTGTTCCACACCACCGGGATGCCCAGCTTAAGCCCCGAAAGCGCCTCCGCGATGGGCCGGATAAAGTGGCTGGGGGTCACAAGGTTAATGTTGTGTACGCCCTGGTCCCGCAGACGGAGCAGAATGTCCCGCAGCTCCGGCACGGTGACGGCTTTGCCGCCCTGGCCCCGGCTGATCTCCCGGTTCTGGCAGAACACGCATTTCAGATTGCAGCCGGTGAAAAACACCGTGCCCGAGCCCCGGCTGCCGCTGATACATGGCTCCTCGCCGTAGTGGGGCGCGGCCCTGGCCACCACCGGCAGGGACGGGCTCACGCACACTCCGCCCCGCTTTTTTTCGCCCCTTTCCGCGCCGCAGCGCCGGGGACAATCTCTGCAAATCATATTCATGGGTTTTTCCTCAAACTGACAAATTATTGGCATATGCAAAATGACAAGAAAAGCCGTTCCTGTAAGTGCAATTATAGCCCTTATTTGTTAAATATGCAAGAAAACGCAAAAATCGAAAAAAAGTACATGATTTTTTTGATTTTTGTGCTAAAATGTTTTCGAACCTGAGAAAGTAATTACAAAACAGAGCCTTGAACGAAAGATCCGGGAGGGAAGGAAATGCTTGATATTGTTCTGGTAGAGCCTGAGATACCCCATAACACCGGAGCCATTGCCCGCACCTGCGCGGTGACGGGAGCAAGGCTGCATCTGATAAAGCCCCTGGGTTTTGACATCTCCGATAAAGCTGTCAAACGCTGCGGGCTTGATTACTGGTATCTGGTGGATATCACCGTTTATGAAAACCTGGATGAGTACTTTGCAAAAAATGGTGATAATAACTTATATCTCGCCACCACCAAGGCGCCCCGGGCCTACCACCAGGCGGACATGAGCGGAGATGTGACGCTGATGTTCGGCAAAGAGACGGCGGGTCTGCCCCAGTGGCTGCGGGAGAAATACAGGGACCGGTGCATCCGCATCCCCATGATCAGTGAGGCCCGGAGCTTGAACCTTTCAAACTCCGTTGCCGTGTTGGCATATGAGGCGCTGCGCCAGCAGGGCTTTCCGGGACTTTTAGAAACCGGAAGTATGTCAATGGAATAGATAATAAATTTAGTAGGAGGATAAACCATGAACTACAACAAGAAGACCGTTTACGATGTGGACGTAAAGGGCAAGAAGGTTCTGCTCCGCTGCGACTTTAACGTTCCCCAGAACAAAGAGACCGGCGAGATCACCAGCGACAAGCGCATTGTCGCCGCCATCCCCACCATCAAATATCTGCTGGATAACGGCGCTGCCGTGATCGCCTGCTCCCACCTGGGCAAGCCCAAGGGCGAGTGGAAGACCAAGCTGACGCTGGCCCCCGTGGCAGAGAGACTGTCCCAGCTGCTGGGCCAGGAAGTCATTTTCGCCAAGGACATCATCGGCGAGGACGCCCAGGCCAAGGCCGCCGCGCTCCAGCCCGGCCAGATCCTGCTGCTGGAGAACCTGCGCTTCGACATCCGCGAGGAGA
>JBJDXP010000089.1:0-12424 GCA_051866735.1 Candidatus Limivicinus sp. | reverse complement strand
CGACCAGACCCTGACCCAGGACGCCACGGGCACCATGGCCTATCTGGAATTTGAGTCCATGGGCCTGGACCGGGTAAAGACGGAGCGCTCCGTGGCCTACATCGACCACAACACCCTCCAGTCCGGCTTTGAAAATGCCGACGACCACCGGTATATCCAGTCGGTGGCGAAAAAGCACGGGATCTGGTTTTCCCGCCCCGGAAACGGCATTTGCCATCAGGTGCATCTGGAGCGCTTCGGCGTACCGGGCAAGACCCTGATCGGCTCCGACAGCCACACCCCCACCGCCGGGGGCCTGGGTATGCTGGCCTTCGGCGCCGGCGGCCTGGACGTGGCGGTGGCCATGGGCGGCGGCGCATACTATATTACCATGCCGAAGGTGATCAAGGTGGAGCTCTCCGGCGCCCTGCGGCCCTTTGTGACCGCCAAGGACGTGAGTTTGGAGATCCTGCGCATCCTGTCCGTCAAAGGCGGGGTGGGCTATGTGATCGAGTGGGGCGGCGAGGGGGTAAAGACCCTCACTGTGCCCGAGCGGGCCACCATCACCAACATGGGCGCCGAGCTGGGGGCCACCAGCTCCATCTTCCCCTCTGATGAGCAGACCCGGAAGTTTTTACAGGCACAGGGCAGGGAAGGGGACTTCACCCCCCTGGCAAGCGACCCGGACGCGAAATACGACCGGATGATCGAAATTGACCTGTCCGCCCTGGAGCCCCTGATCGCCTGCCCCCATATGCCCGACAATGTGGTGACGGTCAGCAGCCTGAAGGGCACAAAGGTGGACCAGGTCTGCATCGGCTCCTGCACCAACTCCTCTCTTTTGGATATGCTGAAAGCGGCGGCGCTTTTGAAGGGCCGGACCATCGCCCCGGGCGTCAGCCTTTCCGTGTCCCCCGGCTCAAAGCAGGTGCTGACTATGCTCTCCGATTGCGGCGCGCTGTCGGACATTCTGGCCAGCGGGGCAAGACTGCTGGAATGCGCCTGCGGGCCATGTATTGGCATGGGCTTTTCCCCCAACTCCGGCGGCGTCAGCCTGCGCACCTTTAACCGCAACTTCCTGGGCCGCAGCGGCACGGCGGATGCCAAGGTCTACCTGGTCTCGCCAGAGACGGCGGTGGCCTCGGCCATTACCGGGGAAATCACCGACCCCAGAACCCTGGGCCTTGACAAAATAGAGGTCAGCCTGCCGGAGCGCTTCAAAATCGACGACAGTGCCGTTCTGCCCCCGGCTTCCCCCGGGGAGGCAGCGGAGGTGCAGGTCCTGCGGGGCCCCAACATCAAGGAGCTGCCCCAGGGGAGACCTTTGGGGGACAGCATCAGCGCAGAGCTAACCCTGAAGCTGGGCGACAACATCACCACCGACCACATCATGCCCGCCGGGGCCAAGATCCTGCCCTACCGCTCCAATATCCCCAAGCTGTCGGAATTCTGCTTCGGTGTCTGTGACAGCAGCTTCCCGGAGCGGGCCAAAGCGGCGGGACAGAGCATCATCGTAGGCGGCGCAAACTACGGCCAGGGCTCCTCCCGGGAGCACGCGGCGCTGGTGCCCCTGTATCTGGGGGTCCGGGCGGTGGTTGCCAAGAGCTTTGCCCGTATCCACGCGGCAAACCTGGTGAACGCGGGCATCCTGCCCCTGACGTTCAAAGACCCGGCGGATTACGACGCGCTGGAGCAGGGCGACAGACTGGAACTCTGCGGCATCGACGGGGGGCTGGAAAGCGGCACGGTTTATCTTCAGGCCGGAGAGCGGCGCATGGAGCTTCACTGCGCCTTCTCACCCCGGCAGAGGGCCATCCTCAGAGCGGGCGGACTGCTCAATTATACGAAAGAAGGACATCAGTGATGGATGAATATATCAATGCGGCGGTAGAACAGTTTCGTGAGCTTCTCTGCCAGCAGGCGGCGCGCCAGGCGCGCATGGAGAAAAATGCCCCGGCAAAGGATTTTGCCCGGGCGGAAAAGACCGTGATCGGCGTAATCGGCGGCGACGGTATCGGCCCCATTATCATGGCCCAGGCCCTGCGGGTGCTGGAAAAGCTCCTGAAAGAGGAGCTGAAAAGCGGGAAGGTGGAGCTGCGGCAGATCGACGGCCTGACCATAGAAAACCGCCTTGCCCAGGGCAAAGCGGTGCCGGAGGATGTGCTGGCGCAGATCAAGGCCTGTGATGTGCTTTTGAAAGGACCCACCACCACCCCCAAGGGCGGCAGCATGGAGAGCGCAAACGTCACCTTGCGCCGGGAGCTGGACCTTTACGCCAATGTGCGCCCGGTGAGCATCCCGGAGGAGGGCATAGACTGGATCTTCTACCGGGAGAATACGGAAGGGGAATACGCCCTGGGCAGCCGGGGCATCGAGTTGCCCGGCAAGCTGACCATGGACTTTAAAGTAACCACTGACGCCGGAACCCGGCGCATTGCCCGGGCCGCCTTTGAATACGCCAGAGCCAACGGGAAAAAGAGCGTCTCTATCGTCACCAAGGCCAACATCATGAAAAAGACCGACGGCATGTTCTCCCGCATCTGCCACGAGGTGGCGGCGGACTACCCGGAGATTCAGGCGGAGGACTGGTACATCGACATTATGACCGCCAATCTGGTCAATGAGCGGATCAGAAATCAGTTTCAGGTCTTTCTGCTGCCCAACCTCTACGGCGACATCATCACCGACGAGGCCGCCCAGATCCAGGGCGGCGTAGGCACCGCCGGCAGCGCCAACATCGGCGACAGCTATGCCATGTTCGAGGCCATCCACGGCTCCGCGCCCCGGAAAATCGAAAACGGCGAGGGGGATTACGCAAACCCCGCCAGCATCCTGAAAGCCGCCGAAATGCTGCTGCGGCACATCGCCATGGCGGAGAAGGCCGACCGGCTGGCCGCCGCCATGAGAGAATGCATCGAGACGGAAAAGCGTGTAGTGGTCACCGGCCACCGGGACGGCGCCACCTGCCGGGAATTTACCGACTATCTGCTGGAAAAGCTGTAAAAAAGACCGCCTGTCATTCCCAAAACGGGATGACAGGCGGTTTCTTGCTGCTTTTTTGCGGGCCGCCACATAGGGCGGCCCCTACGTCGTCAGAAGAAGCTCACGGCGCTCCGTTTCCGCTTTCAGCGAAAACTACGCTCTGTTCCCTCCTTCTTTCTCTCCGATTTGAAGCCATTTCATTGGGCTTCAAATCGGTTTCTTTATGGGAGCCGTAGGGGCGGCCCTGCGTGGCCGCCCGGGAAAGCCTCCCCAGTGTAAGGGGAGGTGGCTCCGCCGTAGGCGGAGACGGAGGGGTTGCCTTTCCAACCCAGCACAGCCGGAACGGCCAATCCCTCAGTCGCCTCCGGCTGACCACCACAGGCGTAAGTTCGGCTTAGCGAAATCACAGATTTCGAGCCTCACTTAAGCTCCCTTTGCACAAGGGAGCCTTTGAAGCCTCTCAGTCTGCCTGTTTTTCGTGGCACATGGATCAAAACAGGCTCAGCTGCTCCTGCTTGTCCTCAAAGCGGTTCAAATATTCAAAAATCGCGTCGTTATCGTGCATGATGCCCTTTTCCTCACAGACGCGGTGAAATATTCCCGTGAGCCGGGGACTGTTGGGGCTTTCCAGTTCATAGGTGTTCCCGTAAGTTCGGATATAGCGTTCCTTCAGCCCGGGGAAGTGCCGGTCCAGCTGCCGGTAGAAATACTCCCGGTTCCCCTCCCGCAGGGTCAGGCCCATGCCGAAGTTGATAACGCCCTTTACCCCGGCGCGGACGCAGTAATCCAATAGGCCCCGGAGATTTTCCTCCGTGTCGTTGATCCAGGGCAAGATGGGGCAGAGCCAGACCACCGTGGGGATCCCCGCGTCCCGGAGGGCTTCCAGGGCGTGAAAACGCTCCGCCGTGGTGCTTACGTTGGGCTCCAGCTTCCGGCACAGCCCCTCGTCAAAGGTGGTCAGGGTCATCTGCACCACGCACTTGGTGCTGTCGTTGATTGCTTTCAGCAGATCAATATCCCGCAGCACCCGGGCGGACTTGGTGATGAGGGTGAAGCCGAAGCCGTAGCGATAGGCAAGCTCCAGGGCCTTTCGGGTATAGCCCAGCTCCTCCTCCAGGGGCATATAGGGGTCGGACATGGAGCCGGTGCCGATCATGCAGCGCTTCCTTTTGCCCTTCAGCGCCTTTTCCAGCAGCGCCGGGCTGTTTTCCTTGACCTCAATGTCCTCAAAGGCGTGGGGCATGCTGTAGCACAGGCTCCTCGAGTCGCAGTAGATGCAGCCGTGCTGGCAGCCCCGGTACAGGTTCATCCCGTTATTTGCCGACAGTATTCCCTTGGCCTGAACATAGTGCATCCCATTCACCTCATACTCTCATTATAACACGGGGTATTTGCATTGAAAAGATTTTATGCTATACTTCAATCAGGTGATAGTGTGAAAAATCACACTATCCAGATTAAAATGGTGTGCCGCTCGCCGCTGAAGCGGCAACCGCGGCACATGCCAAAAATCTCCATTCCGCCGCAGTGGGAGATTTACATTGCTATTTGTGTTGACACATCTGCGGCAGAATGGAGATTAATATGGATATTCAACTTTATTATACAGAAAAAGGCAGCGGCAAGCCCCTGATCCTGCTCCACGGCAACGGGGAGAGCGGGGAATATTTTGTCAATCAGATCGACTATTTCTCCAAACAGTACCGGGTGATCGCCGTGGACACCAGAGGCCACGGGCAGTCGCCCCGGGGAGAAGCGCCCTTCAGCATCCGGCAGTTTGCCGATGATCTGCGGGACTTTATGGACGAGCTGGGCCTGGAGAAGGCGGACATTCTGGGCTTTTCCGACGGGGGAAATATCGCTCTGGTCTTTGCCATCCGCTATATTGAGCGGGTGGACCGGCTGATCGTGGACGGGGCGAACCTGAATACCCGGGGTGTGAGGCCGCGTATGCAGCTGCCTATTGAACTGGGCTGGCGCATGGCCCGCCGGGCCGCGAAAAAGAGCGAGGAGGCCCGGCGCAAGGCCGAAATGATGAACCTGATGGTCAACGACCCCAACATCCCCGAGGGAGAACTGAAAAAAATCACTGTGCCCACCCTGGTCATGGCGGGTAAGAAGGATATGATCAGAGACGCCCACACCCGCCGTATCGCCCAACTGCTGCCGGACGCGGAGCTGATAATCATGGAGGGCGACCATTTTATCGCGGCTAAAGAGGCGGAGGCGTTCAACGCCGCGGTGGAAGATTTTCTGAACAGGCGGAGTAACGGAAAAAAGTGAAAGCGGAAAGCAAAAGCATACTGCAAAAAGCCTTTACCGCCACACTGCCCATTATGGCGGGCTATCTGGTGCTGGGTCTGGGCTTTGGCATTATCCTCAAATCCAAAGGCTACGGCGCGATCTGGGCCTTTGCCATGAGCACGGTGATCTACGCCGGCTCCATGCAGTATCTGGCCATCGACCTGATCTGCGGCGGGGCGGGGCTGCTGACCACCGCCCTCACCACCCTGATGGTCAACGCAAGGCACCTGTTTTACGGCATATCCATGGTGGAAAAATACAAGAACGCGGGCAAGGCCAAGCCCTACCTGATCTACGCCCTGTCCGACGAGACCTACTCCCTGGTCTGCGTGGACATGGACATGGAGGAGGGGGAGCGGAACAAGTTCTGCCTTTTCGTCACCGCGCTGGACCAGTTTTACTGGGTGCTGGGCAGCGTGCTGGGCTCCCTTCTTGGCGCGGTCATCACCTTCAATACCGAGGGCATGGACTTCGCCCTGACCGCCCTGTTCGTCACGGTGTTCGTGGAGCAGTGGCTCAGCACCAAGGACCACGCCGCGGCCATGGTGGGCGTGGCGGCCTCCGTCATCTGTCTTGTGATCTTCGGCAGCGGCAGCTTCCTGATCCCCGCCATGGCGGCCATCACCCTGGCCCTGACCCTGATGCGGAAAAGACAGGAGGCGGTACAATGAGCCATGCCGCGCTGATCATCGCTGTGGCGGGAGCGGTGACGCTGCTGCTGCGTTTTCTGCCTTTCCTCATCTTCGGCGGAAAGCGGGAGACCCCGCCCTATATCGTCTATCTGGGCAAGGTGTTGCCCTATGCGATCATGGGTATGCTGGTCATTTACTGTCTGAGGGGCATATCCTTTACTGCGGCGGCAAATTTCCTGCCGGAGCTGATCGCCTGCGCCGTGGTGGTGCTGGCCCATGTCTGGAAGAGAAACACCCTGCTGAGCATCATCAGCGGGACCGTGTGCTATATGCTGCTGGTGCAGTTTGTATTTTAATTTTGGAGGAACAACGTGGAACTGAAGCTCGACAACACCAAAACCTACGCCATCGCCCTGGAAGGCGGCGGCGCAAAGGGCGCCTATGAGGTGGGCGTCTGGCAGGCGCTGGAGGAGGCGGGGATCAAATATAACGCCGTGTCCGGCACCTCTGTGGGCGCGCTCAACGGCGCCATGATGGTCATGCGGGATATGGAAGGGGCTGTAAGGGCCTGGAAGGATATCCGCCTTTCCGACGTGATCGACCTGGAGGGGGACCAGGAGGAGAACCTGCACAAGGTCTTAAACGGTGAGGTGGACCTGCACGATATCCAAGAGCTGATCCCCCAGGCTCTGGACATCATCCGCAACCGGGGGCTGGACGTGGCGCCCCTGCGCGCCTGGGTCCACGAGGTGGCGGATGAGAAGAAAATAAAAGAATCCGACGTGGAGTTTTTTGTCTCCACCGTCTCCCTTACGGACAAAAAGGGCCTGGAGGTAAAGGTGAACGACCTGCCCGAGGACGAGATCTGCGACATGCTGCTGGCCAGCGCCTATCACCCCAGCTTCCGTCTGGAAAAGCTGGGCGGCAAATACTATGCCGACGGCGGCTTTGTGGATACCCTGCCCCTGCATGTGCTGGTGGAGAACGGCTACAAGGACATCATCGCCGTGCGCATCCCCGGCCACGGGATCGAGCGGCGTTTCCGCATTCCGGAGGATGTGGACATCACCCTCATCAGCACCAACTCCGATCTGGGCGGCGTGCTGAATTTTGACGCGGAGCAGTCCCGGCGCAACATGCTCATCGGTTATCTGGACGCCAAGCGGGTGCTCTACGGCCTGTACGGAGAAAAGTATTACATCGAGCGCACGATGAGCGACAGGGAAGCCCTGCTCCAGCTCATTGACCGGGCGGACGAGGGCGCCAATCTCCGCCGCCTCTGCGAGCGGGAGCTGCCCCGGATAGCCCGCCGCCTGAATGTTTTCGGCGGGGATTATTATGAGCTGTTCATCGCCGCACTGGAGCGGGAGGCCGAGACCCTGGGCATCGAGAACCAGCGTATTCTGACCGACAGAGAACTGCTCAAACAGGTGGAAGAGGCCAAAGCGGCAGAATGAGAAATATTGATTATTCAGACAGCTTCCATGGCTTTACCCTGCGGCCTGCCCGGCCGGAGGACGCAGCGGCCTATTATGAGCAGAATTTTGCCCCGCTGGACCCGGAGGTGGCCAGGCTCACCGGCTGTAAAAACGCCTTTTCCCGCCAGGAGGTGACGGAATTTTTCCTGAGCAGCATTGAAGCGGAGGACTGCTGTCTTTTCCTCATCACCGACCCGGAGGGTGGCGTCATCGGCGAGAGCGTGATCAACGAGATCGACAGAGAGAGAAAATGCGCCAATTTCCGCATTGCCTTTTTCCACGCGGAGCGCTGCGGCAGGGGACTCGGCACCTGGGCCACCTGCGCCACCCGGGACTTTGCCTTTGAACGGCTGGGTCTGCACCGGCTGGAGCTGGATGTGTTCTCCTTCAATCCCCGGGCGGAGCGGGTGTATGAGAAGGCGGGCTTTCGCCGGGAGGGCGTACTGCGGGACGCGGTGCTGTCCAACGGCAGCTACGCCGACGATATCCTGATGGCCATTCTTGAAGATGAATGGCAGGAGATCAAAAAGAAAGAATTATAAAATCAGCGCCCGGAGGGTGGGTGTCTGTAAAATAGTTAAGGAACAGCTTTAGCTTTTTATGGAATCTGTCAGACGGGGTTGGCAACAACGAAAAGAGCGATGCCCGGTTTACTGACTGAGCATCGCTTTTTTCACTTTTGCTTTGATGAAACAGGCTGCTTTTAAAAATGAGAGGGTGGCTCTGACGTTTTGCTTGACTGCACTGTACAGCAAGAAACGCCGCGACTACACGAGGTTCACGATAAAGAAGCAAAGTCGAAAGTATTTATGTTAGTATAAATTCTACCCCAAAATAGAATTTAATTATATTAAGGTCTATATTGACAAACATAAAATCTAATGCTATATTATGGACAGAGGTGATCGTATGGCAAAACTGATTTCAAAATGTCCCGGATGTGGGGGCTCTCTAATGATTTCTACGCTGCAATGTTCTTGCTGTGGGATGGAATTAAAATACAATTTTGAACTGAGTCCATTTGACCAACTGAATTCTGAACAAAACGCAATGCTTCTCTCTTTTTTGAAACACAGAGGAAACTTGAAGGAGGTACAATCTGAGTTGAATATCTCATACCCCACCGCAAAAAAGAAACTGGATGAATTGCTGACTGCTCTGAACCTGAGTGACGCATCCCATAAAGAGGCGAGAAAGGAAATAGATATAAGCGGTTTGGAAGTCGATTGCTCCAGCAGGCGCGCATCGGAAATCATTAAAGCAAAACTGAAGGATCATGGCGGTCATGTTACCGTGTATACCGCAAGAGGACTTCCTTGTGAAATATATGCTGAAGCCGACGGAAAAACATTTACGAGTGATAAATTGCCGATTAGCCCTCCCTATGAATACGATGTATTTAATGTCATTGTTGACATCCTTCTGAAGCAAGGCGGACACGCACGAAAAGGGAATGGCAGAAATTATAAACTCGGGGAGGCTGGCTGCGAAGAAAACACCGTTGTAGGCGCAATCGCAAAAAGCCGGGGGCGCAAAGCTGGGGATTCTGTATATGATCCTGTTTTTGTCCTGGCTGCAATTTTGGAGTGGGCTGGAATAGCGGAAAATGGCAGAGGCGAATTGATACTCACCTCTGAATATAGAAAATCGGTATGATTCGTTTCTTGTTTTATGTATTTATAGGCTTTTGGTACGACTTGCTATTTAAGAATAAGTACTAAAAGTGTAGAGGATGAAGATGGCAAAAAGAATATGCTCATGCGGGGATTTATCTGTCTACGACCGTCCGGTCAAATCCTGGCGCTGAATTTTTGCGTCAACTTTGGTTCAAAAGCTCTTTTCCCTGCTTGCCGCTGATCTCGTCAGCACTCAGCTCCAGCATGAGGGTGTGGGATATCCAGGCGGATATCTCCCTTTCCGTGTCCTCGCTGTGACCCGGATTATATTTTTCCGCCAGCAGGCGCAGGGCCGGGACCATCTCCGCCTCATCCTCAATAATACGCAGCCGGCCGGACACGATCACACTGCGATAGGCGGTGGTATATTTCTCCGCGATCACATTGTCCGCCGCCACCACACAGAAGGAGGCCTTCGGACAGGTTCTTGCCGCCGCTAATTTTCGTCCGGCTCTGGCACAGTGAAAATAGAGCTTTCCCTGGTGGTAAACATAGCTCAATGGCACAGCGTAGGGCTCTTCTCCGTCCCACAGGGCCAGCACGCCGGAGCTGCCCTTTTCCAGTATGGCAAGGCTCTCGTCCGGGGACAGCCGCTGCTTTGCCCGTCTCATTTCGTACTTCATCGGTTTCCCTCCCTGTCGTTCAGCCCAGCTTGTCGCCGTTTTTCACCGGCTTGTCCGGCCGGATCAGCACCACGCCGCCCTCGCTGTAGGTGCCCAGGACCAGGATCTCCGAAAAGAAATTGGCGATCTGCCGGGGCGGGAAGTTCACCACGGCCAAAACCTGTTTGCCCACAAGCTCTTCCGGGCTATAATGATCGGTGATCTGTGCGGAGGAGCGCTTGATCCCCAGCGCCTCACCCATGTCCACCTCCAGCTGATAGGCGGGTTTCCGGGCCTTTTCAAAATTCTTCGCGCTGACAATGGTGCCCACGCGGATATCCAGCTTCAGAAAATCATCAAAGTTTGCCATCAATTTTCTCTCCTTTTCACAGTCTGTTTTTCCGGCAGTTCGCTGACAATGGCGGCGCCCAGGATCAGCACCGCGCCGATCAGACCGAACAGGCCCAGCTTCTCACCCAAAATCAGCGCAGACAAGAGTACGGCCACCACCGGGTCGATATAGCTTAAAATGGCCAGCGTCTGCGACTTCAGATCCTCCATGGAGCCGAAGTACAGATAGTAGGCAAAGCCGGTGTGCACCACGCCCACCACCAGCAGCATCAGCGCGGAAAAAGCGCTGAGGGATATGCCCTGAAAGCTGCCGCTGAGCAGGTTGTAGGGCAGCAGCACCAGGGCGGATATGGCCAGCTGCATGATGGTGCGGTCAAAGGCGGAGATGTCCTTCAGCTTCTTGTTCAGCATGACGATGGCGGCATAGAGCACCGCCGCGCCCAGGGCCAGCAGCACGCCCCGAATCTCCGAGAGGGAGGGGATACCCTTTTCCGCCACGCCGGAGACAAACACCATGCCCGCAAGGGCGGTGAAAACGCAGAGGAGCTTGCGCAGCGTCATCCGCTCCCGCAGCAGGAAGGGCGAGGCCGCCACGATGAAAATGGGGGCGGTGTAGTAGCACAAAGTGGCCGTGGCCACGGTGGTAAAGCGGTAGGACTCAAAAAGAAGGATCCAGTTTACTCCCAAAAGCACGCCCAGAACACAGAGCAGCGGCAGATTCCGCCGGATGGCCGGGCCGGAAAGCCGCTTTTTCTGCGCCAGCATCACCAGCAGCAGAAAAGGCGCGCCCAGAAGCCCTCTCACCATGGCAATCAGGGAGGAGGGCAGGGGAATATAACGCACGAATACGCCGATGGTACCGTAAATAAACATCGACAGAATGACTTTGGCTCTGGAGGCGGCCTGCTTGTCCACGGAAATCACCTCAACACTTTTCATATACCACCACCCCAAACTCCAGCCAGGTGTCCAGCGCCTGGGCCTGCCGGGCCTTGGCCTGGTCTGCCGCGCCGGTTTTGTAATAATAGGGGGTCATCTGGAACAGGGCCATGATCTCCTCGCTGTCAGACAGGTGGATGGGGTAGCGGATCTCCCGCCGGTCAATGATACGGAAGCCCTCTTCCTCCATGTCCAAAACCGGATTTTCGTAGGGCTTGTCGTAGATCAGTTCTTTCAGCTCCCACAGATGCCGGGCCAGGGGATAAGCGCGGATCAGCTTGCCGCCGGGACAGAGTACCCGGCAAAACTCCCCGCCCATAAAGGGGGAGAAGATGTTCAGGATCAGGCCCATGCTCCCGTCAGGCAGGGGCAGCGCGGCGGAGCTGGCCGCCGCAAGGCGCAGCTCCTTTGAGCGCCTGGCAGCCTGGATCAGGGCGTCCTTGGAGATGTCCACCCCGATGACCACCGGCTCTTTCCCGGCCCGGCGCAGCCGGTCCAGAACATCGCAGCTATATTTCCCCTCGCCGCAGCCCGCGTCCAGCACCCGGACGCCCTTTGCCGAATATTCGTCGGCAAAGTCCGCAATCAGGTCAGACAGATTGTCGTAATGCCCCCGGCTGAAAAGCGCTGTCCGGGCGCGGACCATCAGCTTGTCGTCCCCGTGGCGCTTGCCCTTGCCGGAACTGGGCAACAGGTTTACATAACCACTTTTCGCAATGTCAAAGCTGTGGCCTTTCCCGCAGGAATAGGTCTTTTCGTTTTTCAAAAGCGCCCCGCCGCAGACGGGGCAGATAAAATCATTCATTGTCGCATCTCCGTTTTTGATGCAGACATTGTACCACGGAGAAGCGATAAAAAACAGAGGCTTTTTTGTTGTGGTTTGGACGCCGCTGTGCTACAATGTGCCCATATTGAAGAAAAGGACGAACTTTTATGAAAGCTGAGAGAGGATTTCCCCGTTTCATCATCACCCCGAAAGGCAGCAGATGGGTGGAGCAGGGACACCCGTGGATCTACGCGGACGAGGTGATCCGGGAGGAGGGAGCCTGCGAAAACGGCGCTCTGGCCGACGCGGTCAGCGAAAAGGGCAAATATCTGGGCACCGGCTTTGTCAGCCGGGAGAGCAAGATCCGCCTGCGGCTCCTGTCCCGCAACGCAAACGACCGCTTTGACGAGGCCTTCTGGAAGCGGCGGATCAAATACGCCTGGGACTACCGCAAAACGGTCATGGGGGAGGACATCTCCTGCTGCCGGGTCATTTTCGGCGAGGCGGACAGCTTCCCCGGCCTGACGGTGGACCGCTTTTCAGACATTTTAGTGACCCAGACCCTGTCCGTGGGCATGGAAAAAATCAAGCCCATGCTGTTTCCGCTGCTGGTGCAGGTGCTCCGGGAGGACGGGCAGGAGATTCGCGGCATATACGAGAGAAACGACGTGGCCATCCGCGCCCTGGAGGGCATGGAGCAGAACAAGGGCTGGTT
>JBJDXP010000088.1:0-2351 GCA_051866735.1 Candidatus Limivicinus sp. | reverse complement strand
GTAGCACACCCCTTGGAGAAGGGCTCTAATAACTACTACTCTATAATACAAGGAGATTAAAAAATGAAAGCATACGAGAGATTTTTAAGCTACGTCAAGGTACACACCGCCAGCGCGGAGGACACGGAGCAGACGCCCACCACCGCCTGCCAGTTCGATCTGACCCATCTGCTGGCAAAGGAGATGGGCGCGCTGGGCATGGAGGGCGTATACGAGGATGAAAACGCCTATGTCTACGGCTTCATCCCCGCCACCCCCGGCTTTGAGGACAAGCCCTGCGTGGGCTTTATCGCCCATCTGGACACCATCCCCGATTTCAGCGGCGAGAACGTGCAGCCCCGGCTCATCGAAAACTATGACGGCGGCGACGTGGTGCTGGGCGACAGCGGCCGGGTTCTGTCCGCGGAGAAATTCCCCCATCTGGCCGCGCTCAAAGGCCAGACCCTGATCGTCACCGACGGCACCACCGTTCTGGGCGCGGACGACAAGGCGGGCATCGCCGCCGCAATGACCGCCTGTGAACGCATTCTTAAAGAGAACATCCCCCACGGTAGAGTAGCCGTCTGCTTCACCCCCGACGAGGAGGTGGGCCACGGCGCGGCTCTGCTGGACCTCCGGCGCCTGGGCGCGGACTTTGCCTACACCATAGACGGTGGGGAACTGAACGTCATCAACTATGAGACCTTCAACGCCGCCGCCGCAAAATGGGATATCGAGGGCTTCAACATCCACCCCGGTGACGCAAAGGGCAAGATGATCAACGCCTGTCTGGTGGCCATGGAGATCAACGCCATGCTCCCCTCCGGCGAGATCCCCGGAAAGACTGAGGACCACGAGGGCTTTTTCCACCTGACGGACATGAGCGGCAGCGTGGAAAAGGCCAGCCTGAGCTACATCATCCGCGACCACGACGCGGGCTGCTTTGAGGCAAGAAAAAAGACCATGGGCCTGATTGAAAAGCTCATCAACGAAAAGTACGGCGAGGGTACGGCCAGACTCAGCATCCGTGAGCAGTACCGCAACATGGCCGAGCCTTTGAGCGCACGCATGGAAGTGGTGGACATCGCGAAAAAGGCCATTGCCCGGGAGGGGATGGAGCCTGCCACCGCGCCCATCCGGGGCGGCACTGACGGGGCCCAGCTGTCCTTCCGCGGCCTGCTCTGCCCCAACATCGGCACCGGCGGCTACTGCTTCCACGGCCCTTACGAGCACATCACCGCCGAGCATCTGGAGACGGCGGCCAACATCGTTCTGAACATCATCGGCGAAATTAGAAAATAAGACTAAGGGGGCTTTCCCGTGGAAAACAAGCTTGGCGCGAGAAAATGGCTGTCTCTTGTCCTGGTGGGCCTGTTCGGCCAGTTCGCCTGGACCATAGAGAACATGTATTTTAACGTCTTTCTCTATAACACCATCACCACCGACCCGGGCTATATCGCCTCCATGGTGGGCTGGTCGGCGGCAGCGGCCACCGTCACCACCTTGCTGATGGGCGCGCTGTCTGACCGTCTGGGCAAGCGCAAGGCCCTGATCTCCCTGGGCTATATCCTCTGGGGCCTCTCCACCGCGGCCTTCGGCTTTATCACTCCGGAAAACGCCGCCCGGCTTTTCCCCGGGGCCAACGCCGCCGCGGCGGCCGCCACCATGGTGGTCATTCTGGACTGCGTCATGACCTTCTTCGGCAGCACCGCCAACGACGGGGCCTTCAACGCCTATGTCACCGACATCACCAACGAGAAAAACCGGGGCCGGGTGGAGAGCGTGCTGGCCATCCTGCCCTTGATCTCCATGCTGGTCATCTTCGGCCTGTTTGACGGCCTGACCCAGCAGGGGAGATGGAAGGAATTTTTCGGCATTTTCGGCGCGGCGGTGTCCCTGGTGGGTCTTGTGTCCGTCTTTCTGGTGAAGGATGAGCCGGGGCTTCAGCCCCGAAGGGACAGCTATTTTAAAAACCTGCTCTACGGCCTGCGGCCCTCTGTGGTCAGAGCAAACCCCGATCTGTACCTGTCCTTCGCCGCCTTCTGCCTGTTTTCCGTGGCGGTGCAGGTGTTCTTCCCCTACCTGATCATCTACATCCAAAATTTCCTGGGCATCACCGACTATGCCATTATTCTGGGCGTGGTACTCATCGCTGCGTCTATCGTCAGCGTGGTGTCCGGCCGCTTTATCGACAAGATGGGCAAGCTCCGCTTTGTCCTTCCGGCGGCCCTTGTCATGCTGGCCGGACTCATCGGCATGTTCTTTGTGCGCAGCGGCCCCGGCGTGATGATCGCGGGCACGGTGATGATGAGCGGCTACATGATGATGACCGCCGCCCTCAGCGCCAATATCCGGGACTGGACCCCGGAGGG
>JBJDXP010000087.1:0-12449 GCA_051866735.1 Candidatus Limivicinus sp. | reverse complement strand
CCGGGACATTGGCGCCCATTCGAACCGCATTCTCCAGGATGGAGCCCAATTCCGTGATGATGTACCACGCAAGGACCAGGGGCAGGATGATTCCAGGCCACTGGATGCCGATGGGGATGTACTGAGCAATCAGGACCATAATCCAGTCGGCAATAGCAGCCACGATCACGACGGCGATCATGCCGCCTTTGTGCCACAGGACCTCCCGGGCGGATGTGCTGCTCCACTCCCCTGCTTTGCAGGCGGCAAGAGTGCCAGAGACATAGTCCAGTGCCATGACAGCTACCCAGGCGATCAGCATGATGCCCTTCCAGCCCAGGAAAGCTCCAAGGGCGGTGCCGGCCGCAACGATGGCGGTTTTGATTGTTACCAGGTTTTCGTTCATTGGTATGTCCTCCTTTGTTAATTCACGTCCATGTGGACATAGTTTCCTTCGATGATATACGCGTAGTTAGTTCTGGGATCGCTCTGCACATAGGTTAGCAACTCAGAACCGGACACGCCCTCGATATAGAAATCCAGAGCCTTGCCCAGCAGATGGCGGCTGTTGGAGACCCCGCCGGAGTCCCGGTTGTGCCAGGGGCACCGGATGCCGCTGGAGCGGATGCCTGGTCTGCCGAAGTGGGCGCGGACATCATCGGCAAGCTCTACCAGCTTCCGGTCAGGCTCCACCGGGTAACCATTGCAATAGGGTGCATGGTACTCCCCGCAGCGGCACTTGAATTCCTCCCTGGTCCAATAGCGGATATTCTGCCACCAGTCCTCCCCGCCGTCCGTCGCCTCCTGGGGCTGCCGGGGCTGGCTGGTAGGCTGTTCCCCGGAGATAATGACCTCCTTGATCCTGGTCAAGGTGGCGTCACCGAAGACCCCGTCCGGGTCCAGGCTGTAGTCCCGCTGAAAGGCCTCTGTGGCCTGCCGGGACTTGTCTCCCCAGATGCCGTCCACTCCCCCGGTGTCGTAGCCCAGATAGGTCAGCAGGCACTGCTTTTGTGTATCGGTCATATGTACCTCCCTCGGTTCCACGCCCGGATCGCCCGGGAGCGGAACAGTTTCTTTTTCGTCTGCCGCCCGCAGACAGGGCATTTCATTCGGACCCAGAAGGGCAGCATCCCCTCATAGCCGCCGCCAACGTAGCACGTCCAGATATTCCGACACCCGCAGGGGCAGGGTTTCGGCTCTGAGAACAGAACGTCTAGCACCCGTCCGGTCATCCGCTTACGGCCTCCCAAGCATCTGGCAGCGCGGCAGCGTCGTTAACCGTATTGCCCGTCAGGCAGCGGTACACCGTGCCGTCCTCTGCCAGATAACACTCCCCTGCCATGTACATGCCGGAAGTTCCGTAGGGGGCCACCCAGGGCTTGGCTCTTTCTGGGTCCTTGGTATGGGCCAGGCCCCAGAGCGCCCGGAGCGTTGATGGGCGGCCCTGGTAATTCGCGGCGTTGTGGGGCTGCAGCAGGGTCCAGACCTGGCCCTGGTCCGCCACAGGAGCGCCAACAGGCCAGGAAGAATAATCCTTATCGGGATCAAAGGCCGGGACCTTCTGTTCCTGGGCGATCAGCTCCGTGCCGGTCATGTCCGCTGCCAGGCTTTGCAGCTCCAGGGCCTGCCGTCTGCCCTCCTGATACATAGCACTCATTCTCTGTGCATGTGTCATACACTATTGACCCCCTCTTTGTAGGCGTTGTCCAGCTCTACTTCCCGCTGCATCAGCTCCGAAAGCTCTGCCTGGACCGCTTCTAACGGGGTAAGAACCTCCACGCCGTCCCGGTAGAATTTTTCACCATCATAAGTATCGCCAATACCTATTGGGCGATTTTCATGGTCAATCAGAGTTTCAGTTTCAGGTTCACTGTCGGAACACCAAAGAATATTGACCACAATGCCATTTTCAATCAGTGCCATGTTTTTCGCCATTGTGGTTCCTCCTTATCGTTTGTTGCGGATAATTACGATGCCAGAGCCGCCTGCTCCACCATTGGCAGAGGTGCTGCCACTGCTATATCCGCCTCCACCACCACCGCCTGTGTTAGCGTCTGCACTTTCACCATAAGCTGCTCCACCGCCTTCACCGCCGCTGCCGTACCAAGCTCCGCCACCACCACCGGCATATAGTTTTCCGGTAGATTCACCGAATTCTCTGGTGGTGGTCCCTTGGCCTTTGCTACCTGAGCCTTTTCCAGCTCCACCATCTCCACCATCAGACCCGCCATTGCCACCAGTTTCGCCATCTGCATTACCAGCGCCGCCACCGCTCCCTCCGTCGCTAGGGCCGCCACCGCCGTACCAAGCTCCGCCGCCACCGCCGTTGGCAATTACCCCAAAAGCACTCGTTTCTCCGCCAGAGATTCCTGCGGTATTGCCGCCTACTGCAGCTCCACCAGCACCAATAGAAATAGAATAAGAGGCATCTGTATTCACAGATACGCCTTTGGAAGTCTTGGTATATCCACCACCACCTCCGGCGCCATCTAGTCCTCCGCTGCAATATCCGCCGCCACCGCCTCCTCCACCGACGAGGAATACGTCAATACCATTTTCTGCACCATTCAGGGACGTAAATGTCAACGTGCCAGATGTGAGGAAACGGATTTTCCAGTTGCCTAGTGTCGAGGAAATCTCAATGTCATCGTCATCCACGACCTTATAACTTCCGGTGTATGTAAACGATGGAATCTGCTCCAGCGATATGTTCACAGTGCAGTCCTCTGAAATGGATGCCTGAACAGTTTTCGATACACCCTGAAGCTCCGCCGTGATCGTCCACGTGCCTTTCGTCAGCTTGAAAAGCGCATTGCCGCTGGAATTGGTAATGCCTGTGTAGGTTTTACTTCCGTTGGAACAGGTGACGGCAGCCCCAGTGCCGGGTGCAACACACACAGTCACAATCTTACCAGGCAGACCAGCTCCGCTCATGTTAATAATCATTCGCTTCACCCCTAATTCAGTATTACAACATTCACATTCACGTCCATGTCAGGAATGCTTTCACAAGCGAACGTAAGTTGCCCATCACTCTGACTTGTGCAACGGATAGCCGCATCTACAAATGCTTCATAGCTGTCAGGATTGTATCCTACCAGGATGGTGTTTCCGCTCGTTACCCCTGCAACGCTGACGGTCTGGGTATTGCCTGACCAGCTTCCGCTGCTGAGCGTCACCACCTGATTGACCATATTCACCGCGCCCAGATTGGTTCTGGCTGCGTCGGCTGTGGTCGCGCCGGTGCCGCCTCCGGATACCGGAACAGTCCTGCCAATCAAGAAGGACATGGGCACCGCGTCAGACGCATCGGTAGGCGTTCCCAGGCCGGTGACCTTGTGGCCGCCCATGGCAATGTCCCCGGACATGGCGCCGCCTTTTATGGGGAGAAAACCAGTTCCCGCTGCGAAAGATTCAACATCTTGTGCCAGACTATCGAGTTTCGCAATAAGAACGTTGTTTATGTAATCCTGAATCACAACAGGAGCCTTGTCAAACCAGGCCTTTAATTCTGCTGCCGTCAGTCCGTTATCTGTATTCGGATTATCTCCCAGCTTCTGGATGAATTTCAAATCATCCAATAGCTTCGGAAATGCCATAGCTTATGCCCCCTCTCTGTTCAGCGCCCTTTGAAGCGCCCCGTTCCCACTGCCTCCTGTCACGGGCATGTCTGCCGATGTTGTGCCCATGCTTATGCCTGTACCTGCTCCGGAGCCGTTTCCCATAGCGGGCGCAGTCATTTTCTCTGCCTCGAAATCGGCGAGAAGTTCCTGCTTCTTGGTGATATAGCCATTCGGCAAACGCTCGATATACTGCTTGCGGTTGATCAAATGGTTCATCAACAGATTGTCCAGGGTCTGCATGGAGGCCATCTCAGACCAGTAGGAGCTTGCGCCCACATCCTGCTTGATGGACATGCGGACCTTCCTCAGCACGGAGAAATCAAACGGGCGTAGGAAGGCCTGTTCGGGAAGCTGCATGCCCAAAGGCTGATCCCCCGGCTTGTCCATTTCCAGGGTGGTTTCCACCATCCGGGTGCCGTAGCGCACGGACATCATATCAATCCAGATCCGGCCCATGCCCTCAATGCACTGGTAGAGATTCTGTTTTGTCAGCTCCATGGGGGTGTTGGCCGCCCGCTGCAGGGCGATGATGGCGGATGTGTTGTCCGGCCGGCTGTCGCCCATGGCAACGTCGGAGGCACCCAGGAAGGAACGAGTCTTGTCGATGCACAGTTCCATAAACTGAGCGATCTGTGGATTGACAGAAGCCCCTTCGATGGTTTTTGCCACGTTGTCCACATTCCCGTTTACGCCTATAGCGGTACCCACGCCGCCATCCCAGCTTCGAATTCTTGTGGAGTCATAGATCGTCTTCGGGAAAGCCTGGGTTAAAAGAGAAACACCAACCATGGCGAACATCTTGTTGATGAACTTCTGGTTGGGCAGCAGGCCGGTGATCATGGCTTGGCCGTGGTAGCAGTCATGGATATAGTCCCAGTTGATCCACACCAAGGGGTACATGGTGTACTCCGTGTCGTAGGCTTCCCGGATGATTCCCTTCTCCGTGGCCTCGATGCACCAAATGGTCTTGGTGTCCCGGTTGCGGAAGTAGTATGTAAGCACCGTCACCTTGTCGTCGGTGAAGCTGTCGTACTTGTTTTGAAACTTTTCGGAGTCGGCGGTGATGCTGTCCACGTCCTCGATCTTGCACTGACCGGCTTCCTTCAGTTGCTCCGCCCGGTAGCGTACATCCTCCACCAGCTCCCGCCTGGGGATGATAATAAAGGGCTGGCGCTGTACATCCCGGCAATTGGGATTGCCGAACAGGACCCGCACATTGTCGATGATTTCCGCCTTGATCTCACCCGTCACGTCCTGGCCGTTCTCCACAGTGGGGTCAAAGTAGAAGTGCATACAGCCGTCACCGTCTACGGCGGCATTCCGAAGGAACTCCCGGAGCTTGGTAACGATCCGCTCCTGCTCGATGATGGCCGCGAACTGGTGGTTGATGATCTCCGCGATCTTCTCCAACTGTGCCGATGTGTAGTTGGAAGTGGAGGGCAGCGGCGTCACCTGAATGGCAATGTTGTCGGAAGTGATAGTGGCAACCTGAAACAAAACCACCTGCTTCAGGAAGTTGAAAACAGGCGTCGGCAGGCCGTTGGCTTCCACGCCTTCCCACTGATTGCCGATGAAGAAATCCTCATTGACCTTCACGGTATCGTAAAGACCGATTTGCTGGTTGAAATCGTAAGCCTTTTCGTACCGCTTCTGGATCTCCTCATTGGTGGGGATCTTCATTTTTCGTTTCATCATTCAGCCTCCCCGCCGACGCGTTCCTGCTCCCTCTGCTTCCGGACTGCGGCCATGGGATCAAAGCCCAGGATGTTGGAGATTCCCCGGTTGAAATCGTTGACGGCATTGGCAGCGGCTTTCGCCTGTTCGTAGTCGGGAGTGATACCACGCTCCAAATCCTGGATCTTCGCCCCCATATTGGAAAGCGTAACATTGATTTCAGAAATAGATTCGGAGGCTTCTCTAAGCGTATCGATGCACTTCTGATTCACCTGGTCCCAGTAATATTCGAACTTTCGTTCGGTATAATCAAGCATAGCGGCATTCCGCTTCTGGCTGCGCTTTTTCTCCTGGATGGTAAAAATCAAGGAAACACTCGCAGCCAAAAGCGCAAGGCCGCTCAGAATCAAGCTGATAATCTGCATAGTAACCCTCCTTGGAAGAAAGGCCCGGTTGCCCGGGCCTTATGTAACTCACGCCTTGTAGTCGTACTCGGCGACGGCGGAATTGAACATGCCGTCCATGGCGGCATAGGCCCGGAGCTGGTCACCGTCCGCCAGGGTGACGGCAGCAGTGTAGGTCTTGACATCCACGGAATACCGGGGGTCGGAGCCGTCGGTGGTGTAGTAGATGGTCGCACCAGAGGTGGCGGAAGCGATGGTCGCCTTGCCGGTGGTCACAGAGATGGTGGGAGTCTTGACCACGGTACCGGGCAGGCAGGCAACAGCGACGCCCTTTGCCTTCTTGCCAAGCACGAACGCGTCATACATCATCCGGAATTCCAGCAGGTCGCCGGACAGGCCGGGAGGATCCACATGACCCTTGAAGGTATTGATCTTGCAGGGGGAGATGATGGAGCCCTTGTAGGTCAGCATGAAGGGAACATTGGCAGGCATTTTCTTATCGGACATAGGCTTCACAGCCATGCCGTCAAACTCGCCAAGGCTGCCCTTGGGCAGGGTCTTGCCGCCCAGAGAGTCCAGGCCCACCCACTCGGTGGACAGCTTCAGCGCAGGCAGATACTTCCGGGCGATGGTCAGGGTGATCTGATCGGGGACACCCTCGTTCAGCATCTCGTTGTGGAGCTCGATAATCTGGGAAACGATGTTGGTCTTTGTGGGAGCGGCGTCCAGTTCCTTGTGGATACCGGCGTCCTTTGCCCACTTTTCCAGGCGGTACTTGTCAACCTCGGGGATGATCTGCTCGTCGCGGTGGGCCTTCATGACCTCACCGGCCTTCTTCATGTTGAACTGATTCACGTTGTTGCCCTTGTCGATGGACAGGCTCAGGGACTTGTCCTGGGTAACGGTGAAGGTCTGGACCTCGTCGCCCACTTCCTTGGTGTCGCCGTAGCGGCTGCCGGTGCCCACGGCCTTGGACTTGTTGTAGTCCTGCATGGGCTCTGTCTTCAGGCTGGTTACATGGACCGTATTGACGCCGGTGAATTCCGTATCCATTTCATGGGAGAACATGGAATCGGTCTCGGACTTTTCTGCGAAGCCCTTCATCAGGGCCTGCTTATACTTTTCGGGGAAATGAATAGCCATTGTTTATAATCTCCTTTCCTGGAAGCGCGGGCTTTCCCGGCGGCCATGGCGCTTCGGAAAAGAGAAAGCGCCGATGCGTTCCAATCGGGAAAGCACCGGCGCTGTGGCTCTGGCTTGCTGTGGCTTACATGAAAGCCGCCATAAATTCATCAAAATCGGACTTGGTCCGCTGCCCGCCGGAGTCGGTCTGACTGCCGGGGGACTTCTCACGGTTTTTCTTATTCTGCGTGTCTGCCGCCTGCTTGCGCTGCAGCTCGGCGATTTCGGCATCCTTCCGGGCGTTCTCCATTTTCAGGTACGCCCCCAACATGGACATGCCCGCCTGGATATCCGGGGCCAGCTTCTCGCACAGCTCCTGGGTGATCTGGACGTCCGGGAACTGCTTGCGGAACTCAGCGAGATCCCGCTGGGCCCGGGCGGTGTTGTTCTCAGCAGCGGCCTTTTCACTGGACTTCTGCTCCGTCACAGCCTTCAGCTGCTTCTCCGCCTTGGCTGCCCGGATCTCGGCTTTTGCCTCTGCTTCGCTCATGCCCTTGCCCTTCAGGAAGTTCACATGCAGCTGATCAATCAGCTGGTCCATGGGGGTGTTGGTCTGCTCGGAAATCAGCTTCAGCACGTCCATATAGCCCTGCTGCTCGTCCAGCTGCGCCCGGAGGGTCTGCTCAGACTGACGGCTGGTTTCCAGCTGGTTCTTCACCCGATCATAGTCCGCGCCCTTCTGGGCAAACTCGGTCATTTCCGCAATGGACAGCTGCCGCTCCTCCTTGTTCACTTTGATTGTGAACTTCTGTTCGGAAATTGGTTCGTCGGGCTTCTCGCCGCCCTCTGTGCCGGGTTCCTCGGATTCGCTTACAGGTTCCTCTCCGGAAGAATCTCCGCTCTCAGGCGTTTCCTGAGCCTCGCCGCTGGGTTCCTCGGTGGTTTCCTCGTTGGTTTCGGTCTGCGCCGTTTCCTCTGCGGTATCGGTCTGGTAGCCGTCGCCGCCGTCAAAGGCTGCTGCAAACTCGTCGTAACCGGTGTCCATGTTGTTTTCCATTTGTGATCTCCTTTCAATTTCGGCTCTGGTAGGCCGTATATCCACGCCTATGGTAGGGCGCAAATTTCTTGTTATGCCCGGAGGTAGCTCATGGTGACCTTTCCGCCGCACATGGCGGTGCGGTAATCCATGACGTTTTCGTCTTCTTCTTCCTCCTCCACTTTCACGGTCTCCCGGTCACCAGGCATGACATAGGTCTGGGCGAAATACCGCAGAGCATCTGGGCCGTGTGTGATTTCATGGGGGCTTTTGCTGACATCGTTGGGGTCCGTCTTGTCGTGCTGCAAACACTTGATGCAGTCGATCAGGCTGCCGCAGGTGTCGAAGATGATGAGCCCAGGCTTTCCGTCTGGGCGGATCTTGAACAGTTCCTTCAGCGCAGACCAGCCTTGTTTCCGGTTGTTGTCCGCCTTGACCAAACCAACGCCATTTTCCGCGAAGGTTGTCGCCTGGGACTTGCCGGTCTCCCGGCTTCTTGCCCACATGTCCGGAGGCGCAATTGTGAAGTCAATAAGCTCGTCAGGTCTGGTAAGCTCCAGTTGTTTCCTTGCGGCGTCGGAGACAACCATGTTGCTCTGGTCAAATTCTCTGTATCCATAGCACCGCCCTGTTTCGTCCACGGCAATCCAGATACAGAAGAACATATCCAGGCCATAGTCCATAGTCCTGTACCGTTTCCAACGGGCCGGTATCGGGAAAGGCTTGCAGGTGTGTACCCCATCGGTAAATTCGTCGAAGTAAACACCAGCAAGGGCGTTCCAGTCGCCGTAACGGTGGGCCCGGCGGATATCCTCGGGCAGAAGCTCCAACTGCTTAACATAGTCCGGGTCTGCCTCCATCAGGTCCTTGTTGTCATCCACGGTAGCCGGGATAAAGGCATAGTCCTTTGGGTTCTCCCCCGCCTTGAACTGCCGGTCGATGAACAAGCGCTTCACCCAGAAGTGGCCGGGACCGCCGGGGTTACAGGTCAGATAGATTCGCTTTGGGATCTTGTTCGCGCCACGGACGATAGCGGCCAGCCCTCGGAACTCGCTTTCCAGGAACTGCGTGGCCTCGTCGATGAATAACCAGTCGTATTCCTGGCCCTGGTATTTGCCCTGGACCGCCGCACCGTATCCTGGCATGTTACCGAACTTGATCTTGGAGCCGTTGGAAAAAGTGATGATGTGATCAGACTTGTTGTACTGGTAGGTGCCAGGTGCCAAGATTTTCAGGATGGGATCGATCAGGGTTCCTTCCATATCGCCATACTCCCGGCGGAGGATCAGGATCCGGATACCGGGATAACTGTATGCGCCCAGCGACGCCTTTCTGGAAACAGCCCAGGACTTGCCGCCACCACGGGCACCGCCGTAGCAGGTGTATTTCGCCGTGCTGAGGAAGAACTTCCACTGCGGCTCTGAGTTGGGAGCACCCATGTCTACCGCCACGTTTTTGATTTTCTCTTTGGCTTCCTTGGCCGGCACCGCAACTCCCCTCCCCAGAAAACAGAAAAAGCGTCAGAACTGACAACCTTTTCGGGTGTTAGCTCTGGCGCTCCGGCTCTGGCTTTTCTTGTATGTCGATTATGGTTTCCCGCTTGCACCACGGGCAAAAGAGAGGGAAATGCTTGAGGACTGTCCCTGGCAGTACCTTTGTTTTCGTCTTCCCGCCGCACTTCGGGCAGCAAAGGAAGCCCTTTTCGGTTACTCTCACGTTTCCCCTCCTGATGTAGAATTGGCGGAGCAGGCAGGACTCGAACCTACACGCCGAAATCCATCGGTGAACTGATTAGCAATCAGCCGCAGTACCTGTTATGCTTACTGCTCCATATGGCGGAAGGTACAGGACTTGAACCTGTGACCCACGGCTTAACAGACCGTCGCTCTACCAACTGAGCTAACCTCCCATGTGGTACCAGTGGTTGGTGTCGAACCAACACCCTCTGTCTTATCAGGACAGCGCACCGCCTGTTGTGCTACACTGGCATTTATTATTTTTCTGGGGCAGGCTTTCAAAACACCCCCGGCCTGTTTTGTAGCACCCCCCTCCCCCTATTGTGGTTTGAACTGAGAGCTACTAATTGTATTATTATATATAATATAAATATATAAATATAAAGACTTATAGATATCTTAGATTTCTATATAAGTCTTAGATATTTATTTATCTTAGTCTTATATATGCCGCATTGATTTTTGAATTTCGGGAGGGCTTGGGGGCGTCAACCGTGGATGTGTCGTATATATCTATACCTTGCTGCGCGCGCCCGCCCGTTTTTCCGCCTCCCCCTGGGGGTGGGCCCCTCAAGAGATGGTGGTTGACGATTGATTCATCGGACCAGCCTGCCGGGTCTTAATGGCCCAGGAAGCAGCCCGGGCCCTGCTCTGATACCGATTGATCATAGCTTATGGAGTATGGACAATCCGGCTTTTTGAACTTATTGCCGTCAAAATGACCAACGATTCCTGTAAATACCCTGAAAAACCGCACTTGAACGCCACCAAATTTTTATTTTGTTGCGTTCGGTCACTTCCCGGCCCGTTTACCTCTCGGATCGTTCCCACCGAAGGTAATCCGGACCTCCTGCGGCCCTGACTGCTTCCCCCGGCCATCTGTATAGGCCATTCCATCGCCCATTTCCTGTTTCAGGGCGAATATTGCTTTGGTCTGGTTCTGGCCGGACCAGCCTGCACCACTGAGCATTTCGCCCCGGATCCAGGTCAACATTCTTTGCAGCATGACCGCCCGGTTATAGTATGCACCTTTTACCTCCTCGCCCCGTGCAATAACCTCCTCAACCTCTCGCTCAGTGTAACCCAGCCTTGCGCAGAAGTGGGGCCAGGATGCCCGGGGGAATCTCTCCGCCTCGAGGTCCGCTTTGTATTGGTCAATCGCTTGCTCCAGCTCTTTGTCGCTTAACTTAAACGCCAAAACCCGCCCGGAATCCTGATTTCCAGCCACAAAACCACCTCCAAAAGTTGTAAAATCCTTATATGGATAAGTGTTACAAATCACGCCCAAAAAGTCAAGAGTTGCATCCTAAACACAGTGCCCCAGAAAACGAAAAATGCCCCCACCAATGAACGGCAGGAGCAGGATATTATATACAATATTAGCGCAACCGCAGAAAGAGCGCCCGTGGTGATAGCAAGAAAAAATATTTTTTGAAAAAGTGAAAATTGGGGGTTGACAAATGGGATACCCCATGCTATGATTGTGCCATCAGGAGGTGAGCCAATGCCAGACCGCAAGAGCAAAACCGCCTGGGAAGCCCAAAATGTGATACAGGTCATGGTCAAAATCAACCGTAATCAGGACCCGGAGTTGTACGAGCTCTTTACCAAAGCTCCCAGCAAATCCGGCCTGGCCCGTGACCTGATGAACCAGGCAATCAAGCAAACCCCCAAAAAGTAAAAAATCCCCGGCAGGTGTTACCAGCACCCACCGAGGACCCGGGAAGGGCGTTACCAGCACCCGGCCCGAAATACTCACCAGAACCACGTAAGCACTACCAAACACAGAACCAGGGAGCAATACTATTCTACCCTCCCTGGCCCACAAAGTCAAGGAGGACTTTTTTATGAAAATCGAACGCATTGCCAAGATCTTAGATGCACACTGTGTCCCTTATTTCGTGAGTGACGGCCGCATCTTCGCGGACACCATGGAGGCATTTGCTCAGCCTCTTGAGCACGTCGAAGACCTGACCGACTACACCCACGACGAGCTGTATGCATGGCTCGGCTACTAAGGGAGGTGCAATGCAATGAAGTACTTCACAAACTGCCACACCCTGGACGAACTCAAGAAAGAGTATCGCCGTCTGGCCGCCCTGAATCACCCTGATCACGGCGGGAACAACGAAACCATGTCCGCCATCAACAACGAGTATGCGGAGCGCTTCGAGGTCCTGAAGAAGCAGCACAACGCCAACCACGACGAGCAGCACCAGACCACCGAGGTCCCGGAAGAGTTCATTGCCATCGTCAATGCCCTGCTCAAGACCCCCGGCCTGACCGTGGAGCTGTGCGGCTGCTGGCTGTGGATCTCCGGAGACACCCGGCCCCACAAGGAAGATCTGAAGGCCGCCGGCTGCCGCTGGTCCTCCTCAAAGAAGATGTGGTACTGGCGGCACCAGGAGGACGGGGCGCACTGGTCCCGGGGCAAGAAGTCCATGAACGAGATCCGGACGAAGTACGGTTCCCAGACCTTCGCCGGTTCCAACGGGTCCAGCGCCTACGCGTTGGAATCCGTAGAAGGGAGGCGGGCGCTATGAAGTATACCGAACACCGCATCCTGAATGCCTCCAACCTCCGCAATACCTGCTGTCTGTATGGCTTTTATACGAACGGCACAAACAAGGAATACCTGGCACTGTTTGACCGCCTGGAAGATTCTGACGGATACGGATATGCAGAAATGACCACTGAAAAGCTGGTGGAGATTGCAACCGACATTTACGACCACTCAGACAACAACAACGCACCGAACATCCCCTTTGTTCTATATTGCCTGGCGAAGGCCTGTGACACCGTATTTACCGAAGAATAAGAAAGAGGAATTCACAAACCGCTCTCATAAGGAGGAAAACAGATGAAAAAATATCAG
>JBJDXP010000086.1:0-2363 GCA_051866735.1 Candidatus Limivicinus sp. | reverse complement strand
TCGGAACAGGAGTGTCTGTTTCGGTTATCAGAGGAGGAGGCGATCCAAGAGGGGCATTTGGCACAGGGGACGCATGTCTCTCCCTCCGGCCACTCCTTTACGTTGAACAGCAAGTATTACGTCAAAGACGGACAGCCTTGGTATCCCGTGATGGGCGAAATGCACTATCACCGTGTGCCCCGATCTGATTGGGAGGAGTCCATCCTGAAGATGAAGGCATCGGGCGTGAACATCATCCAGAGCTATGTCTTCTGGATCGCCCATGAGGAGCGGGAGAACGAGTGGAATTGGTCGGGCAACCGAGACCTGCGCCATTTTCTGGAACTGTGCAAAAAGCACGGGATGTACGTCTGGTTGCGTATTGGCCCGTGGTGCCACGGCGAGGCGCGCAACGGAGGCTTCCCGGACTGGATCCAGCAGTTGGAGGGAGGCAACCGCAACGACAACCCCGACTACCTGCGCTATTCGAAGCGTTTCTACGAGGCGGTGGGCCGGCAAGCGAAGGGCTACCTCTTCAAGGAGGATGGCCCGGTGATCGGTGTGCAGATCGAGAATGAGTTCGCTTTCGATACGCCAGAGGGGTTAAACCACATGCTGACCCTCAAACAGATGGCTGTGGAGGCGGGTTTCGACGTGCCCTACTACACGGCGACAGGCTGGCCGAAGGGCGACCTGCGGCAGACAGAGCTGGTGCCGGTGTATGGTGGTTATCCTGAGGCTCCTTGGGATGGATCGACGGAGGAGCTGCCGCTCTCCATCAACTATGTGTTCAGCTCTTGGGCCAACGATCCTTCGGTGGGCACCGACCTGTTGGGGGAGCAGGAGACCTCCTCTTCCCTGTCCCTGCCATATCCGTTCAGTCTGGCAGAGTTGGGTGGTGGCGTGCAACTGACCTACCATCGTCGTCCGATCATTGCGGCAAAGGATGTGGCCACCCCCGCATTGGTGAAGGTGGGCTCGGGAGCGAACCTGCTGGGCTACTACATGTATCATGGTGGCTCCAACCCAATCGGGAAATACAGCACGATGCAGGAGTCGAAGGGGAGTGGCTATCCGAACGATTGCCCGGTGATCAGCTACGACTTTCAAGCGCCCATCGGCGAGCGAGGCATCCTGCATGGCTCCTATCAGGAGCTGAAAACGCTTCATGCCTTCTTGGCCGACTATGGCGACCGGGTGGCGGTGACGGATGTCTGCTTCGGGGAGAATCCCGTGGAGGATCCGAACGAGAATCGCCTCCGGGTGAGCGTGCGTCACCACGGGGAGAGCGGCTTCGTTTTCTTGAGCAACTACCAGCGGTTGCTTGACATGCCGGATCGGGAGGATGTGCGCGTTCGCATTCGCCAAACAGATGGGGAGGAGTTGCGTTTCCCAGCCTTGCGGGTGGCGGCGGGAGACCGGTTGATCTTGCCTTATGGCATGGACGTGCATGGTTGCTATTTGCGCTATGCGACCGTTCAACCGCTCTATCTGTTGCACAATGAGACCCCGACCTATGTCTTTTTTGCGCATGAGGGAACAGCTCCGGAATTGGCTTTCGATGCGAAGAGTGTGCACTCCATCACCTTAGATAAGCAGTCGCTCAACCAAGACGAGGAGGGAGTCTATCGGGTGCTTTGCGAGCCAAACGAGACGCAGTTGATCGAGCTGGAGGCAACCAATGGGGCGAAGAGTCAGCTGCTGATCTTAACGGAAAAACAGGCTCGGCAAAGTTGGAAAATCCGGCAGGGTGGACAGGAGGCGATCTGCCTGACGGAGGCGGAGCTCATTCAATTTGAGGATGAGGCTTTGCGCCTGCGGAACGTGGATCAACCCCAATTTGAGATGCGCCTTTTCCCGGCCTCCACGGCTTGCCAATGGGAAGGAGAGCAACCGATGAGGCAGGAAACAGATGGTTATTTCTCTAAACTCTCATTGGCTTTACCGAAGGTTGAGTTGCAAGCCGAGGTGGCGGAGGTGACCGATCCGAGTCCGTTCATCCCTAAGCAACCCACGCTTCCGAAAGATGACAAGAAGGCTGATCCGGATCCTTCCCGTCCGGGTCCGCACTACGACACTAACTTCACACCTTATGAGGGAGCCCGTTACTATACGATCGCAATGCCGGCATTGCCCAAGGGAATCAGCTGCGTTTATATGCGTGTGGATTATCTGGGTGATACGGGTGCACTCTATCAAAAGGGCGAACTGGTGGCGGACGATTTCTATTCGAGCATCCCGATGCCCTATCGGCTTGATCGGACAGCCTCGTCGCACCCGGAAAGCTACCTGTTCCAAGTGATCCCGTTCTCCCCGGAGGTGAAGATCTATCTGGATCCCTCAGCCCGCACGAAGCTCTCCCAAGGAGAGACGGGACTCTCGTC
>JBJDXP010000085.1:0-2369 GCA_051866735.1 Candidatus Limivicinus sp. | reverse complement strand
AGAAGTCCGTCGGCGACACCATCCCCATGAAGCGCTTCGGCCAGCCCGAGGATATTGCCAACGCCATGATGTTCCTGGCCTCCAGCGCAGCATCCTATGTCACCGGCGCCTGCCTGCAGGTAGACGGCGGCTACCGTCCCAGCAACCTGCTCAACTGAGCATAAGGGTTAAGGGTAAAGTAACAAACCTCGCCGGGGCCTTTCCGGCCCCGGCCCACAAGTAAGAACGTTTGGTTTTATCAGAGGAGTCTGCCATGAGCACGACTGAGCATTTTAATCTCTTCAATCCCGCAGATGACGGATTTTTCACCCCCGGAAAGCAGCTGGAAAACATCGCCCGTGCAAAGCCGGACGAGCCCGCCCTGATCTATATCTCTCCTGAAAACAAGGAGAGCGTGACCACTTGGCGGCAGCTGGAGCAGCTTTCCAACCGCATCGCATGGTATCTGATAGAGCTGGGGATCAAGCCGGGCAAGAGCGTGATCGTTGCCCTGCCCAATATCCCCACCCATATCGCCCTGGCCTTCGGTATCTGGAAGGCCGGCGGCTGCTATGTTCCCGTTTCCAACCGGGTGCCTCAGCGCAACATGGCGGAGATCTGCCACTGTGTTGACCCCTCACTGGTTGTAACCAACCGGAAGAAGCCCGAGGGCTACGAGAGTCTGAGCACTTCTGAGCTCAAGACCCTCTGCGAGAGCTATCCTGACACGCTTCCTCCCGACATTCTGGCCATCCCCAACCTTTCCAACTGCTCCGGCGGCACTACCGGAAAGACCAAGGTCATCCAGCAGAACACCCCCGCCGGCGAAAGCGGCCCGGGTCTGCACCGCTGGTTCCGCTATTCCGGCATGGCCTTTGAGCAGCGTCAGCTTCTGGCCGGCCCCCTGTTCCACGGGGCGCCCCACACCGTCGCTTTCAACGGTCTGTACAGCGGCAACACTCTGGTGATGCCCTCTTCCTTTGACGCGGCCGACATTGTCCGGCTCATCAAGAAGTATCAGATCGAATATGTGCAGATGGTGCCCACGCTGATGCAGCGCATCATCCGGCTGCCGGACTTCCGCAAGGAGGATCTGGCCAGTCTGACCGCCATGTCCCACACCGGGGGCATCTGCTCCCGGGACCTGAAGCTCCAGTGGCTGGAGATCATCCCGCCCGAGCGCCTGTATGAGATTTATTCCATGACCGAGTGCATCGGCATGACCTATATCCGGGGCGATGACTGGCTGAAGCATCAGGGCAGCGTTGGAAAAATGGAAGGCGGCTACATCTCTATCCGGGATGAGGACGGCAAGGAGCTGCCCACCGGCGAGATCGGCGAGATCTACATGAGCTGGGGCGACTGGGATCTGGACGTTCACTACAAGAACGTGCCGGAGCTGGAAAGCGACAGCGGCGGCTTCAAGAGCGTGGGCGACATGGGCTGGCTGGACGAAGAGGGATACCTCTATTTTGCCGACCGGCGCAGCGACATGATCGTCACCGGCGGCGAGAACGTGTTCGCGGCCGAGGTGGAAGCAGTGCTGAAAAAGCACAAGAAAGTGGCCGATGCCGTTGTTGTGGGCCTGCCCGACAAGGAATGGGGCCACCGCATCCACGCCATTGTGGAGTCGTCTGAACCCGTCAGCTCCAAAGAACTGATTAAATTTGCTCTGGACTATCTTCCGCCTTACAAGATCCCCAAATCCTTTGAATTTGCGGACGCCATCCCCCGCAACGAAAGCGGCAAGGTGGTAAGAAGCAAGCTCATCGAAGAGAGCCTTGAAAAAGGCTACTGACAAACCGGGCGTTTTGCCCTGTTTACGGTAAAATACGGGTCTGCGCCAATCAGGTCCGCATGAATAAGCAAATCAAAAAACCAAAAGAAAGGAATATTCGTAATGTTCAAACAGATCGACAACAAGCTTACCCAGAGCTGGAACGAGTATCCCCAGTTTGGCGTTCTCCAGGGCGTCAAAGTGTTCGTCTCCGGTACCAACATTGCCGGCCCCTTCGCAGGCTGCCTGATGGCTGAGATGGGCGCAAAGGTCCTCCAGGCCGAGTCCCCCAACATCGCCTGCCAGACCCGCGGCACCACCGCATGGGCCCAGTGCCACAGAAACGAGTACTCCGTCACCATCGACGTCTCCAAGCCCAAGGGAAAGAAATTCTTCCTCAAGTGCATTGAGTGGGCTGACATTTGGATCGAAGCCGGCCGTCCCGGTTCCTACGCAAAGCGCGGCCTGTCCGACTCCGTCCTGTGGCAGCACAACAAGGCTCTGACCATCGTTCACGTCTCCGGCTACGGCCAGTTCGGTCCCTCCAAGGACAAGGCCTCCTACGACGTTTCCGGCCAGGCCATGGGCGGCTACATGTACATGAACGGCGTCA
>JBJDXP010000084.1:0-12648 GCA_051866735.1 Candidatus Limivicinus sp. | reverse complement strand
CAGTGACTTTGTCATGACGATGCCGGCGGAAGAGGTTGAAAGACTGCCCGGAGACATGAACGGGGACGGCAAGGTGAACACCATGGACCTGATCCGGTTGATGAAGAGCATCAACGGCGAGGAGGTAGAAATGGTGGAAGGCGCCGGAGATGTGAACGGGGACGGCAAGATCAACACCATGGACCTGATCCGGCTGATGAAGTACATCAATGGCGAGGTAATTTAAATGAAAAAAAGAGTTTTTGCAATATTTCTTGTCCTAATGCTTTTTCCGGCAATAATGGCAGCTTCGGCCTCTGCAGACGGGGCGCCTACGATTTGCGTAAGCGGCTCTGCGGAAGCGGAAAGAAACGACGAGATCACGCTGACTGTGGATTTGGAAAATAACCCCGGAATCTGTGCGTTCTCCCTCAGCCTGGTCTATGACAGCTCCCGCCTGTCCCTTGTTTCTCTGGAGCACGGAGAGATATGCGGCAATGAACTTTGGACGGTCAACGGGCCCAACGCCACATGGGTGGCTTTCGGTGACACGGACTATGACGGGACCATACTGACAGCCCGCTTCAAGGTACTCGACAGTGCACCGGCGGGAGAAGCGCAGGTGAGCGTGGACTTCAGCAAAGGAGACATTGGCAACTTTGAGGAAGAGGAGGTCGATTTTTCTGTTGCCCCGGCTACGGTAACGGTTGCCGGTACGGGCGGTGAAAATGCGACTGTGCCTCCCGGGGAGAGCACCACATCAGTCCAGGATAACGGCACGCAAAAAAACGGAGAAAACTACACCACAGAGGCTGTGACCTCCACCGAGAAAACGGAAGAGCAAAGCGGTAACGCGTCTGCCGGAACGGAAATAAGCGAAAATGGCGCCGCTGATGACAGCCGGGAAGCAGAAGAAGCACCCCGGGCTGAAAAACAGGACGCGGCGGCTTCCGGCGGGGTTTCGCCCAGAATCGTAATTCTGATCGCCTTAGCGGTCATGGTCGTTGCCGCCGCTGCGTACATGCTCCTGAGAAAAAGGAAATAATCTCTTTAAGAGACAAGCAACGGAACAGCCCGGGGATAAATCCCCGGGCTGTAGAGACTCCATTAAAAAGTATTACTGGCCGATCACGCTGTAATCCAGCATGTCCGCGATGCTGTCAATGTCTTCGTCGCTGAGCGGCGCGCCGCCGCCGTCAATGCGCATGGTGAAGTAAGAATTGTCCAGGAAAGTGTAGATAAAGGCCGTTTCTCCGGCATTGATGACCGTCAGCTCCGTTCCGCCGGCAGAGGTGAAGCGGTGGGTACTCAGGCTGCTGCTTTTGTCCAGCCACTCCACCACCTCGCGGCCGCTGGACAGGGTGGAATACATGAAATTGCAGCAGTAACAATGGACCGTGTTTCCGTCGGACAGGCTTTGATTGAAAGCCACGCCGAAGCTGCCCTCGTTGTAAGTACAGAGCTTGTCAAAGAACTCCGGCATCCGGCGGAAGAGATTGCCGGAGCAGGCGGCCTCTGTCAGGGTCTCTGCCAGCTCCTCCTTGCTCAGGGCGTTGGGGGCGCTGAGGTCCTCGGTGGCCTCCAGGTAAACCGTTCCCGCTTCCCGCAGGTTCAGAGAATATTTTGCCGCGATCTCCTCCAGCTTAGCCTCCGCTTCCGAAGAGTACACGCCGTAGTTGAAGTCGTAGCGGCCAAAGCCTGTGGCCCTGACATCGCAGTATTCCTGATAGGCCTCATATTGCTCCCGGGTGCCGGTCCGCGTTTCCAGGATCTCCCCGCAGAAATTGCCGTTTTCGTCCACACCCACGGTTTTGTAATAGGTGAAGGTGACGGTCCCGTCCTGGTTTTCCTCCACCTGGGAAGCGGAGGCTTCCTCCGGCGGGGCAAAGAACAGCGCGTCCGCGTCGTTTTCCTGCTTGTACGCAGACCACTCTTCCCAGGCGGCCTGAGAGGCGGCAATCTTTTCGGAGATTCTGCTGTCGATCTCTTCAGGCAGCTGCTGGGGCTGGGTAAGGGAGACGGTGTCGAAGCTCTGCTCACCCACGTCCACGGTTTCCGAGGGCCGGAGCATTGCCCTGATGCCGAGCAGGTCCGCCGCATAGGCCGTGGACGCCAGAAGAGCGGTCAGAACCGCGGCGATCAGCAAGGTTCTCCAAAGTTTTTTATGTTGATGTGCTTTCATATGATCCTCCATTTCCGGGAGGAACTCTTCGGAGCCGGTCGTCAGCTCCTTCCATATGCGCTCCTGGGCTGACGCATCCATTTGGATCCGGTTATATGAGTCAATGATTTTTCGGTTACGCATCAAAGTCCTCCCCCAATTTTTCCTTCAGCTTCGCCCTGGCTCTGCTCAGCCAGGTTTTTATTGTGTTGGGCGACTTGCCAAGAATTTTTGCTGTCTCTGTCGTTGAATAGCCTTCGTAGTAGTACATGTATATCACCGTTTTGTAGCTGTCCGGCAGGGCCAGGATGGCCTCCATCAGCGTATCATCCGTCTCCGCCGGTTCCGCGGCCAGGGCGTGAAAATCCTCAATATTCAGCTCTGTGCGCTGCTTTCGCCGGAGCATGTCCCGGCAGACGTTGGTCACGGTGACGATCAGCCAGGCTTTCACATGCTCTGTGTCCCGGAAGGGCTTGCCGCAGCGGAGCAGACGCATAAAGGTCTCCTGGGCGGCGTCCTCGCTGTCGTAGCTGTTTTTCATGTAGGTAAAGGCGATCCGATAGACCATCGGCAGATATTCCTGATAAATCTCGCGCAGACTCCTGCCCGTACGCTGCAGTATGCTGTGCATCTTTCGGCCTCCCTCCACATCCGCGTTCACCCATAACACGCACAAGGGGCGGTCTTGGTTTCAGCGCGGTTCGTTTTTTTGCCCGGAAGCTGATCCGGAGAGAAAAAGAAAGAGGGCCTCGGGCCCTCTTTCTGGGAACGATCATCTTTCAGAGACTGCGTTTTTTGTAAAACCGTATGGACAGCAGCCAGGAGGCGGCGAAGAGCAGGGCGCTGATGAGGCAGATCAGCAGCGGCGCGGAAACAGAAGCCGCTGCGGCCCCTGTGGCGCTGATGCCGTCATAGGGCAGGATAAAGGCCAGGGCGCAGACCGCGCCGATGACGATGTAATAGGCGATGCGGGCCCGCTCACTGCCCAGCTTGTAGATGATGGGCAGCAGAATGGCAGGGCCGGTAAGACCCATGGCCAGCAGAGAGGACATGATGGAAAAATACTCGTCTTTCCCCTCCGGCAGCAGCCGGATTCCCTGGGCCACGGCGGAAATGAGCAGGATGGCAAGACCGGACAGCAGCACAAAAACATACTTCGCGGACACCACCTGGCTGCGGGTAAAGGGCATGGCGGCGCAGTAGCGGTCCCAGTGGAACTTTTCGTCGTAGGACAGCAGGGACATGGGCAGCATGGAGGTGATGATCATGGGGTACATGATGAGAAACATGTTGCCGTTTGCCCAGATGGAGGCAAAGAGAAAAATAAGTACCATGGCAACAAAAACCCGCATGGTGCTTTTGGCCATGTAAAATTCCTTCAGTAACAGCGCTTTCATTTTCAGGCCTCCTTTACCATGAATACGAACAGCTCCTCAATGCTGATGGGGCTGATGTTTGCCCCGGCCGGCGCCGCGTCCCGCCGCACGATGGCGGTGACGCCGTAGGGGTTTTCTTTCCTGCCCTTGACCGCCTCTTTCGGCAGGGCGTTCAGCTCCGCCGCCGTGCAGTGGAGGATGCAGTACTCCGACAGCAGCAGATCCTTCTCCTCGCACAGCAGAAGCTGCCCCTTGTGGAGAAAGGCGATGTAGTCGCAGAGCTTTTCCAGGTCGCTGACGATGTGGGAGGAGATGAGGATGGAATGGCTCGCATCCCGGGTAAATTCGGAGAAGAGCTCCACCACCTCGTCCCGGACCACCGGGTCCAGGCCGCTGGTGGGCTCATCCAGGATCAAAAGCTTTGGCTTGTGGGACAGGGCCACCGCAATGCCCAGCTTCATCTTCATCCCCCGGGAAAAGTCCTTGAATTGCTTACCCTCCGGCAGGTCGAAGCGGCGGAGATACTCCCTGTAGGCCGCCTGGTCCCAATTTTTGTAGGTCAGGCGCATCACGTTGTTCACCTGACTTGTGTTGAAGCATTCGGGAAAGCCCACCTCGTCCAGCACAACGCCGGTCTCCTCCCGGGTGAGCATCACGTCCTCCCCGTCGCCCCGGCCCAGAAGGCGGATGCTGCCGCCGTCCCGCTGGAGCATATCCAGTATCAGGCGGATGGTGGTGGTCTTTCCGGCCCCGTTTTCCCCGATCAGGCCGATGATGCAGCCCTGGGGCAGATCCAGGTCCAGCGGACCCAGGTCAAAGCCCGGATAGCTCTTTCGAAGCTGTCTGATTTCAATGGCGTTCATGTTGTTTCCTCCTCAATGACGCTGAACATTTCGATAATATCCTCCCGGCTGAGCCCGCAGGCGGCGGCCAGATCGCGGATCGCCTGCAGGTGGGTTTCAATCTGCCGCAGATTCTCCTCCCGCAGCAGCTCCGTGTTTTTCGCCGCCACAAAACAGCCCTTGCCGGCCACGGTGTAGATAAAGCCCTCCCGCTCCAGCTCGTCGTAGGCCCGGCGGGTGGTGATCACGCTGATCCCCAGGTCCTTGGCCAGGTTCCGGATGGAGGGGAGAAGCTGATCCTCACGCAGCGCGCCGCTGATGATCTGCGATTTGATCTGGCTGTAGATCTGGTCGTAAATGGGCAGCCCGCTTTTATTGTCAATAAAGATGTTCATATCTCACCTCGTGCAAAGTGTGTATGTACAGTATATACAGTATACACGGATCTGTCAAGGGGGGAAAAGGCAAATTATTTAGATTGTCAACAGCGGGGAAATGCGGTATAATCGACAAATAGAAAGAGGTGTTTTGCTTGAACCCACTGATTTTTCAGACCGATTTCGGCGTTCAGGACGGCGCGGTCAGCGCCATGTACGGCGTGGCCTATACCGTGTGCCCGGAGCTCCGGGTGTTTGACCTGACCCATGAGATCGAGCCTTACAACATCTGGGATGCCAGTTACCGGCTGATCCAGGCGGTGGCCTACTGGCCGGAGGGCACGGTGTTCGTCTCCGTGGTGGACCCGGGCGTGGGCTCTACAAGGCGCAGCATCGTGGCAAAGACCCGGAGCGGCCAGTATATCGTCACGCCGGATAACGGCACCCTGACCCATATCAAGCGCCGGGTGGGCATCACCGCGGCGCGCATCATTGACGAGACGGTGAACCGCCGCTCCGGCTCGGAGGAGTCCTATACCTTCCACGGCCGGGATGTGTACGCCTACACCGGCGCAAGACTTGCTGCCGGGATCATTGATTTTTCCCAGGTAGGCCCGGAGGTGGAGTCGGACAGCATTGTGGAGCTTCCGGTAGTGGCGCCCACCCTCAGCCAGGACCAGGTCTGCGGCACGGTGGACGTGCTGGACGTGCGCTTTGGCAGTCTCTGGACCAATATCCCCAAGGAGCTGTTCAAAGAGCTGGGCTTTAAGGTGGGGGACAGGGTGGAGGTCACCATTGAAAACGACACCCGCGTGCTCTACCGCAACGTGATGACCTACGCCCATTCCTTTGCCGAGGTGCGGGTGGGCGAGCCGCTGGTCTATATCAATTCTCTGGACTGCATGGCTGTGGCCATCAACCAGGGCAGCTTTGCCAGAGCCTACAATATCGGCACCGGCAACAGCTGGAAGATCAGCATCAGCCCGGTCAGGTGGTAATTTCCTTATCAGCCCGGTCAAGTAAACGATGATTAAATCGACAAGAGCGGATCGCGAGAAAATTTGCGTTCTGATGATGGCACTTTTTTGCAGGAATACTTTGTGTATTTCAAGAAAAAGTGACGAAATCAGGGCGAAAATTTTCCGCCAGACGCCGAAGGCGATTTATTCAGCGTTTACTCAAGTGGTAATTTCCTTTGTTTTTCCGGCGCGCAGCGCCTGAAAATAGATTTTTGAAGAGAGAAGGAGTAGAAAGAATGAAAAATTCTCCCGTAAAGACCATCGTCGCCATCGGCGTCGGCGCGGCTCTGTTCTTTGTTCTGGGCCGTTTCGTATCCATTCCCAGCCCTGTCCCCAACACCAACATCGCCACCCAGTACGGCCTGCTGGCCTTCATGGCCGTGATGTTCGGCCCTGTGGCCGGCGTGCTTATCGGCCTGATCGGCCACGCCCTCATCGACTTCAGCTACGGCTGGGGCATCTGGTGGAGCTGGGTCATCGCCTCCGGCGTTTTCGGCCTGCTGGTGGGCCTGGTGTCCAACCGCATCAAGGTCGCTGAGGGCGAGTTCAGCAAGAAGGACATTCTGGTGTTCAACCTGGCTCAGATCGTGGCCCATGTGGTGGCCTGGATCGTTGTGGCCCCTGTGCTGGACATCCTGATGTACGGCGAGCCGGTCAACAAGGTGTTCCTCCAGGGCGCAGTGGGCGGCGCATCCAACATCGTCACCACCGCCATCATCGGTACCCTGCTCTGCGTGGCTTACGCAGCCACCAAACCCAAGAAGGGCAGCCTGAAGGAAGAGGAATAATTTCCAACAACCCATTCAGCAAATACGGCGGGAAAATATCCCGCCGTATTTGGGTATAAGGGAAAGGCCGCTGAAACAGCGTTTTTTCTCATATACCCAAACTATACGAGGAGGTGACGGTGTGAACGAGCCTGTCCTGGAATTTAAAAACTTTGGTTTTCAATATAACGCCCAGTCCAAGCCCACGCTGTACGATATCAATCTGACGGTCCGCAAGGGGGAGAAGCTGCTGATCGCGGGGCCCTCCGGCTGCGGAAAATCCACCATGGCCCACTGCATCAACGGGCTGATCCCCTTTTCCTATAAGGGGGAGATCAGCGGCAGTCTGAAGCTCTTCGGCAAGGAGACAAAGGAGCTGAGCATCTTCGACATCTCCCGCCATGTGGGTACGGTGCTCCAGGATTCCGACGGGCAGTTTATCGGCCTGACGGTGGCAGAGGACATCGCCTTCGCCCTGGAAAACGACTGCGTGGGGGAGCCGGAGCTGCACCAGCGGGTGCGGCAGGCGGCGGAGCTGGTGGATATCGAAAGCCATTTGCTCCATGCGCCCAATGAGCTGTCCGGCGGACAGAAGCAACGGGTGTCTCTCGCCGGTGTTATGGTGGACGATGTGGACATTCTGCTGTTTGACGAGCCGCTGGCCAACCTGGACCCGGCCACCGGCAAGCAGGCCATCGAGCTGATCGACGAGATCCAGAAAAAGACCGGCGCTGCGGTGATCATCATCGAACACCGGCTGGAGGACGTGCTGCACCGGGACGTGGACCGGGTTGTCCTTATGCAGGCGGGCAGAATCATTGCCGATACCACCCCGGCGGAGCTTCTGAGCCGGAACTATCTCAGCGAAAACGGCATCAGAGAGCCCCTGTACATCACTGCGCTGAAGTATGCCGGCGTCCAGATCACGCCGGAAATGCACCCGGAGAGCATACGCACGGTGGAGCTTACGGAGGAGACAAAGGAGAAGGTCAGAGCCTGGTTTCAGGCCGCGCCCCCCGCGCCGGCCGAGCCGGAGCGGGAAACGCTGCTGGAGGCCAAGGACCTGCGCTTTGCCTATGCAAACGGCCATACCGCCCTGCAGCAGGTGTCTGTGTCGGTAAAAAAAGGGGAGCTTATCGCCATTGTGGGAACCAACGGCGCGGGAAAATCCACCTTTTCCAAGGTGGTATGCGGCTTTGAACACCAGCAGGAGGGCACACTCCGCTTTGACGGCAGGGATTTGATGGAGCTGTCCATCAAGGAGCGGGCCGACCATATCGGCTATGTGATGCAAAACCCAAACCAGATGATCTCCAAAACCATGATCTTCGACGAGGTGGCCCTGGGCCTGCGTACCCGGGGCGTTCCGGAGGAGGAAGTCACTCCCCGGGTGGAGGAGACGCTGAAGATCTGCGGCTTGTGGCCCTTTCGCAAATGGCCGGTATCGGCCCTGAGCTTCGGGCAGAAAAAGCGGGTGACCATCGCCTCCATTCTGGTGCTGGAGCCGGAGATGATCATTCTGGACGAGCCTACCGCCGGGCAGGATTACCGCCACTACACCGACATTATGACCTTCCTGGAGGAACTGAACGGCAGAGGCATAACCGTGGTGATGATCACCCACGACATGCACCTGATGCTGGAGTACGCCCGCCGGGCCGTGGTGTTTTCCCAGGGCCGGGTGATCGCCGACGACAGCTCCGCGTCCATCCTGACAAACCCGGAGGTCATCAGCCGGGCCAACCTGAAGGAGACCTCCCTTTACGGGCTGGCCCTCCGCTGCGGCATCGGGGACGCCCGGGCCTTCGTGCAGCGCTTCATTGATTATGAGCGGGAGGTGTGCCGCAAGTGACCAATATCTTCAACTACATCGACCGCCCCTCCCCCATACACCGGCTCACCGGGGCCACAAAGTTAGTGTGCCTGCTGCTGTGGAGCCTGGCCGCCATGACCACCTATGACACCCGCTTTCTGGCGGTGCTGCCGGTGATCAGTATCGTGCTTTTCCGCATCTCAAAGATCAAGATCCGGGACGTGTCCTTCATGCTGGGCTTCACCGCGGTGTTCATGGTGCTGAACAATGTGCTGATCTTCCTCTTCTCGCCCCAGCACGGCGTGGGCATTTACGGCACAAAAAGCGTGCTGTTCAGCCTGGGCGGGAACTATGTGGTCACAAAGGAGCAGCTGTTTTATCACCTCAATCTGGTGCTGAAATACCTGTCCACCATCCCCATTGTGCTGCTCTTTGTCTGCACCACCAACCCCAGCGAGTTTGCTGCCTCCCTGAACCGGATCGGCGTGAAATATACCATCGCCTATTCCGTGGCGCTGGCCCTGCGCTATATCCCGGATATTCAGCGGGAGTACCACGAGATCTCCCAGGCCCAGCAGGCCAGGGGCGTGGAGATGAGCAAAAAGCAGTCCCTGTTCAAGCGGCTGAAAAGCGCCGGGGCCATTCTGATCCCCCTGGTACTTTCCAGCATGGACAGGATCGAGATCATTTCCAATGCCATGGAGCTGCGCGGCTTCGGCAAGAACAAAAAGCGCACATGGTACATGGGCCGGAAATTTGGCAGGGCGGATATCCTGTGTATGGTCTTCTGCGCGCTGCTCTTTGTCCTTGCCCTCCTCCTCAACGCCGCCAACGGCGGGCGCTACTGGAACCCATTTATCTCAATTCGTTGACAAAGTCTAAATGACTTTGTCAACGAGAGGGAATGCACTTCACTCGATGCCTCAATGTGTGCCTGCGGCACACATTTCGACACTCGTTCCGTGAGAAGTGTTTTCTGCGACGCACATGTCACCGCAGAAAACTTATACTATTCCCTTTTTCGCTGCGGCGAAAAAACTCTGCGAGGCTTTGTGCGCAGTTTCAGGTGCCTTTTCTTAGAAAGGGCACCTTTTTTCGGCGGGTATACCGGAAAACGCGGATTTTGACGAAATTTCTGCATAAAAAATGCCGGATTCTACTCCCCGTAGAGAAAAAAAGGGCCACTCTACACCCTACTCTCCGGCAGTATAGACGGGCAGGAGAGGAGTAGCTTGCGTTTTTTGAAGCTTTTGGGTATGCTTTCAGCAAGGGTATGGGGATAATCTGCTTGTGCCCGAAAAAAGAAAAGCACACTCAGGAGGCATAAGCCATGTCATTTGTGATCGTAACCGATACATCCGCGAATATCCCCAAAAGAATGGTGGAGGAGCGGGACCTGAAGGTCATCCCCTTTTCCTACTATGTGGACGGCGTTGAGCATACCTGCGATGATATAGAGGCCTTTGACGGCGAGGGCTTTTACGCCATGATGAAGGGGCACACCGACGTGACCACCTCTCAGATCCCGCCTCAGCGTTATGCGGATTTTTTTGAGCCTTTTGTGAAGGAAGGACAGGACGTTCTGTTCGTCAGCATGTCCTCCGGCATCAGCGGCTCCTTCTCCTCTTCCAACATTGCCGCCGTCCAGCTGATGGAGACTTACCCGGACAGGATCGTCCGCTCTGTGGACACCATGGGCGCCTCCCTGGGCGAGGGACTGCTGGCCCTGCGGGCTGCGGAATGCCGGGACAAGGGCATGGGCATTGACGAGACCGTGGAGCTGCTCTGCCAGATGAGAGAGCGGATCTGCCAGGTATTCACCGTGGACGACCTGATGTTTTTGCGCAAGGGCGGACGCATCTCCAACGTTACCGCCATTGTGGGCACGGTGCTGAACATCAAGCCCCTGCTGAAGGGCGACGAAGAGGGCCGCATCGTGGCCTTCGGCAAGGTGAGAGGCAGAAAGCACTCCGTGGAGGCCGTTGCCGAACGCTATGACCAGCTGGTGGAGCGTCCGGAGGAGCAGATGGTGTGCATTGCCCACGCCGCCTGCGAGAAGGATGCGGATTACCTCATCAGCCTTCTCAACAAAAATCATCCTCCCAAAGAGATCTTGAAGGTCTGCTATGAGCCGGTCACCGGCTCCCATGTGGGCCCCGGCGCTCTGGCTCTGTTCTTTGAAGGCAGAGACGGCGCAAGAGCGGAAATTAAGTAATAAACAAAAAATGCAGGACTTTGCGTCCTGCATTTTTCATGTTCCGGCTTTCTTTTCTCTCAGGCGGGCAATGGCCCGGCGGTGTTCATCCACCGGCTCTCCCTCGGTCAAAGACCAGTCGGTGCGCAGCAGATCGATGCAGTGCTCCCGCATGTGGATGGCCCGGTCATAGTCGCCCTGAATTTCAAAGATCTGGGCCATGGCCTCAGGGCTGTCCGTAAATTTGGGCGAGGGCTGGAGGGACAGGGCCTTTTCATAGTATTCCAGGGCATCACTATAGCGGCAGAGCCTGGCCATGGCGTCCGCCCGGCTGAACCAGCTGAGCCAATCGCCGGGAAATTCATCGGTCATCTGCTGCCAGCAGGAGAGGGCGCGGGGCAGGTCGCACTCCACCTTGGCGATCAGACCCTCATACAGGGCCGTGCGGTAGCTGTGCTCCACCTTGTCCATGGCGGAGAGCACTTCTTTCGCCTCTCCGGTGCGGCCCACGGCGATCAGCAGATCCAGCAGCCACAGATAGGTCCGGGGATTTTCCGGGTGTTTGCGGAGAAAATCCCGGTAAAAGTCGATCAGCTCCACAAAATTGCCGGCGTTCCAGTCCGGATAGGGGCCGTGTTCAGCGTCAAAAACGGCGCTATGGGCCGCTTTTTCGTCCGGATTCAAAAGCAGGGCCTGCCGGGCCAGAGGAGCGGCCAGCGCATCATATTCCCGTGCCCGCTTCACATACAGCGCCGACAGGATCAGGGTGGCCCGGGGCCTGGCAGATTTGTCCGTCAGCTTCTCCTTTAAAAACTTTTCGGCGCTGCAAAAATCGCTCTCCGGGAGGAAGCGGACGGTTTCGATCATGTTCTCGATCCGATCCATGCGGCTGCTGTCGGTCATGGAGAACAGCTCGTCGATGCTGACGCCCAGCAGTACGGACAGCTCCGGCAGAAGCTGAATGTCCGGCATGTTGGTCTGGCTCTCCCACTTGGACACCGCCTGGGCGGAAAGGCCCAGCGCCTCACCCAGCTGTCCCTGGGTCATGCCCCGCTGCAGGCGCAGCTGCCTGATTTTTTCTCCGATCTCCAAAGTCATTATCCATCAACTCCTTTGACCCGATCATAAACCGGGGCCGTCCTTTTTTCAATGACGGCCCCGGCAAATTCATTTAACGATCAGTCGATATCCAGTCTCTCGCGTACGCCGTTCACAGTGTAGGCGACGGAAAGCCCGTTGTCCGCCTCCACCTGCACGTCGGCGGCGTCCCGGTTTTCCAGGAGCCGGGCATACAGGTCTCTGGCCTCCGGGCTGTACTTTGACATGTCGTCGGAGCAGAGCAGCAGCCCACCAAAGAGGCTGTTCACCGTGGCCAGAATGAACTTTTCGTCCCGGCTCAGCTTCAGATTGTCCTCCCGCAGGAAGAACACGTCCGGGTCATTGAGAAAGGCCCGGCCATTGAGCTGACGGCGGAAAATGCTGTTCAATATGGCGTTGCGGGTGGACACATACTCCCGGTTGGTCCGGCGCATGATCCAGTTGTTTGCCCAGTCCAGGCCCACGTCGCAGCTGATGCGGCAGTAGTCCACCAGACCGAAGGCGGGCATCAGCGGCACGCCGCAGCCCAGAATCAGCTTGTCTCCGCAGAAGCGGCGGAGCAGCTCCATGGCCCGGATCATCCGCCCGGCCCGGCTCTCCTGCTCGCTGCCGAAGGGGGCGGCGGCGTAGAGAAAGTCCAGCTTCACCAGGTCAAAGCCCCAGTCGTCGAAAATCTGCCGGAAGCTGCGTTCCAGATAGGCCACCACCTGGGGATTGTCGATATCCAGCGCGTAAAAGCCGCCCCAGTTGCTGCCGCAGTACCAGTTTTTGCCCTCCACCTGCAAAAGCCAGTCGGGGTGCTTTTCATAGATCTCCGAGCCCTTCTGGCACACAAAGGGAGCCAGCCACAGCCCGGCCTTCAGCCCCCGGCGGTGGATGTCCTCCGCGATGGGCTTCAGCCCGTGGGGGAATTTGCGCCCATTGGTGCTCAGCCAGTCGCCCACATAGGGCTGCCAGCCGTCGTCGATCTGGAACAGGTCGCCGCTTTTCAGCAGCTTGGCGCAGCCTTCCAGATCGGAGAG
>JBJDXP010000083.1:0-2440 GCA_051866735.1 Candidatus Limivicinus sp. | reverse complement strand
ATTGGCGGTGGCAATGTAGGGGCGACCCTTGTGGTCGCCCGCAAAAGGCTCCCCTTGTCAGGGGAGGTTTAAAGTAAGAGGTAATAGTGAAAAGTGAATAGGTATGGTGTCGCCTGCGGCGACTAATTTAAATCCGGCCGCTTTGCGGCCACCTTACTTCTTCACTATTCACTATTCGCTCTTCACTATTCCTTCCCCCCCGGGGGGGAGGCATGAGAGGCGCGCTGTAAAAGCCTTCCCCTTTGAGGGGAAGGTGGTCCGGAGGGCCGGATGAGGTGGCTTTCCCGGGCGGCCACGCAGGGCCGCCCCTACGGCATCCCGGCAGATTGGCGGTGGCAATGTAGGGGCGACCCTTGTGGTCGCCCGCAAAAGGCTCCCCTGAAAGGGGAGCTGGCTGCCGTAGGCAGACTGAGGGGTTTGTTGAAGTCGCCACCGCGAATATGTAGAGCGGGAGTAAATTCTGCTGCGGTTTTAAACCCCTCCGCCCCCTTCGGGGGCACCTCCCCTGTTAGGGGAGGCTTTAGGGCGGCCCGCTTTTCCGGCTTAAAATCAATCTGAAAATTTCCGTTTCCCTGCAACTTTTTTGAAAAAACCGTGTTATTAGAGTGACGGCCGTTAAGAAAGAGATCAGTATCGGAGGTGGCAGCCTTGACCGAAGGGAAAGCCCTGAAGGAGCTGCAGCGCGGATCGCAGCAGGCGCTGGCCTGGTTCATCGACAAATACACGCCCTATGTCAGCACCATCATTTACAACATTATCGGCGGCGATATGAGCGAGGCGGACATTGAGGAAGTGGCCTCGGACGTGTTTTTTGCCCTGTGGAAGAACGCCGGGAAAATAAGGCTTCCGTCGGTGAAAGCCTACCTGGGCAGCATCGCCAGGAACATGGCAAAAAACAAAACCCGGGAGCGGGGAAACGCACTGCCCCTGGACGAGGACATCCTCATTGTGGACCAAAGGACGCCGGAGACCCGGTATGAGCAGAAGGAGCTGAACATGCGCGTAAGGCACGCGGTGCTGCTGATGGAATACCCGGACCGGGAGATTTTCCTGCGGTTTTACTATTATGGGCAGAGCGTCAAAGATATCGCGGCGCAGATGGAAATGAACGCGTCCACGGTGCGCTCCCGGCTGGCCCGGGGCCGGGAAAAGCTCAGGGCTGAGCTGACGGCTGATCTGAACATGGAAGGAGGCAGCTTCTAATGGAATACAGAATTGTTGACCTGCTGGACTGCATACAGGACAGCGACGTCCCTATCCGGACGGAAAACCATGCCTCCGCGACGAAGATCAAGGAGCTGACAATGGAAAAAATAAACGCAGAAAACAGGAAGAATAAACGCCCTGTCCGCAAAGCGGCGCGGGTGGCCCTGATCGCCGCTATCATCGTTCTGCTCTTGTCGGTAACAGCCTTTGCCGCCAACGAACTGCGGCTGGCGGACCTGTTCCGGGAGGTGTTCGGACAGGTGTCGGAGAGTCAGGAGGAAGTGATGGAGGAGATCAGCGTTCCGGAGCTGCCGGAAGCCGTCACCTCCCAGGGGACCACGATCACCCCCGTGGCCGCCATTGTGGATGAGTATATGTACTATATCCGGTTTCAGATCGAGGCCCCGGAGGGGACCGTGCTGAATCTGCCCGCCCCGGAGGCAGGGGCCCTCCAAATCTGCGGACAGCCCGGGAATTTGCTGCGTTCCGACGCCTACCTTATTCCCTACAGTACGGAACTGAGCTGGATAGACAACTCCCCGGGAGACAACCGTTTTGACCTGATTATCCAGATCATCGGACAGTATGGCGGGGAGGCAAAATTCAACGACGGCATTTCCAAGACACTGAAGATAGACGGCATATGGACGCAAAGTCTGTCCCAGAACTTCACCAAAATCCTGGACGGCGTATGGGAGTTTGAAATCGGGACCGTATATCCCCAGGTTATAAAAAAGGAGCTGGATACCGCGGGCATAACTACGGTATGCCCCGACACAGGCTACACCGTAAGGCTTGACAGGATGAGCATTTCACCCCTCTGCCTGTCGAGAGAATATTCCTATGAAGAATACCAGGCGGCGCCGGGAATGCCGGACGCGCCCGGACCGGGTTATACCGCTGTGGTGATGAAGGACGGAAGCGAGGCGGAGATCGTTGGTGTTGGCATGGGTACCAGCGGGAAAACCGCTGCCAAGGGCTACTATTATTTTGCCGCGCCCATCGACATCGACCAGGTAGCCTATATCCAGTGGGGAGACGTACAGATCCCTGTAAATTAAAAAATTTGACCCTGCATCAAACGATGCAGGGTCATTTTCACTTTATGCCGGTTTGCCGAGGATTTTTTCCATGACCTTGTACAGCGGCTTATACAGCGTCAGGGTGAACACGAAATTCCCGGCGCAGTGGACCAGGTCAAAGGTGATGCCGCTGACCCAGTAGGACAGGGCCA
>JBJDXP010000082.1:0-2469 GCA_051866735.1 Candidatus Limivicinus sp. | reverse complement strand
GGTAAGTACGCTGAATCTCCTGCCGGGTTGCCCAGCGGGCGGTGCCATGCTGACCGTTGCCAACAGTCTTGTCCTTGATGCTGTTCAGATCGTGCTTCTGGGAAGCGTAAGTCACGAAAAACAGCACTGCGATAATACTTCCCACCGAGAGAATCAGCATTGAAATACCGTTCATTCAGCGCCCTCCTTCCGCAAAAATAGCAAGTCCTCGTTCCAGTCCTTTCGGGTGGGAACGAGGATTTTATTACAGATATTCTTATCACCGAGCGCCTTGGAAATCCGCTGTGCCGCTTTCTGCCCTGTCTCATCATTGTCGAGGCAGATAATCACTTTGCGGATATATGGTCGATCCTTCAGCGTTTGCCACAGCACTCTGTCCGACACACCGCAGGCGGCGGCGAAGCTATAAGACTTCCAGCTTTGCTTATGCAGGGTAATGAAAGACAGCATGTCAATGGGGGCTTCAAACAGGAAAAGGGTGTCCCCACCGCCGATCCAGTGGAAGCTGTATTCCGGCTCGCTACCCGGTGCGTTGCCCTTGAAACCGCCCTGGGCAGCAGTGCTGTGCTTGTGAATATGCCGGGGCTTTCCTGTCTTATCCACTCCCACGAACACAGCGTTGTGGTAGTCAGAAGATTCGTACACAAGCTCCCGGTAGGCGAAGGCATCCAGTACATCCTTGTCGATGCCCCGCCGCCGGATCAGGTAGCCGTAGACCCGCCGCATATTCTCGTGCTTAAGCGGCGGCTCCAACAGCTGTCTGGAAAAAGGTTCTACGTTTCCATGCACCAAGGCAACGCCCATGGAGAGCATGAGCTGCACCGCTTCCGGGTAGTCCATGCCATAAAACCGGCAGGCAAAATCTATGGCATCACCTCCAACCTGCTCGTACTGGTGGAACCACAGGTTGCCCCGGATGGTCACCTTCTGCCCATGATCCAGCCACATGTTTTCCGAGCCGGACTTCTTCACTTCCTCCCCGCATTGCCGCAGGAACGCCACCAGGTCTGTCCGTCTGGCCTGTTCCCGCTGTTCATCTGTGAACGGTATGTAACTTCCCATATGTCCTCCAATCTTCACTGCTCCCTCGAATCATTTCTCCAAGCAAGGGAGAGAAATACTGTGTATAAATTTGTAAGGATAGAGTATCAAACTTTTCCTATCTGCTGTAAATTCTTCAGGTGAAAAGTTCCAACTGGCGTCATCATGACAGGGAGCTGGTGTCATCGTACAGCTAGACTGCCCCCTTGGCGGCAGCCTGTTTGAAAATCAATCCCGGATACCCATAGCCTGCTTTTTTTCGCTGACCTCCCGGCGCTGCTTGCGGTCAATCTGCTGATGCTGATTCTTTTCCCGCTGCTGATCCTGTTCCTGAAACAGCCGCGTGAGCTGGGCCACAAGGGCGCTGACAGATCGGGCAACGCAGGGAATGTACACTGGCCCTACCGGATTCATTTTTTGGGGGTCATCCACCGTACTGATGGGACGCTGTTCTTCCAAAATAGCAGAATCGTCATCCCCGTCATCCGTTTCTTCCGATTGACGCAGCGGATATGCAGGTTGGAAATCGTTCACCCGGGGCGGCTGATCCTCGGGCCGCGATTGATCATCCTCTGTTCTCAGCCGTTGTCCTGCATCTGTCCACTGCTGGAAATATGGGGTGATTTTCAGTGCCTCCTGAATCACCGCATTGCGGATAGATTTGAATTCCTTATTCTGCTCCAAAGGCACCCGTTCTGGAAAGGTGTCGGTATAGGTGCGCAGCACATCTTCTCTCTGCTCGTACCACAAATCGTATAACTTTCGGATATTCTCATCCCCGGCAAGCTCCGCAACGATCTGGTCAACGATAGCCTTCACATCCGGCTTGAGGTAGCCATAAACCTTCTTCCCGGCGGTGCGGGACAGCCGGTCAGCAAGCCGGATCAGCAGTTCCTCAATCCGTGGATTCTGGTAGGTTCCGGCATTGATCTGCGCCACGATATCCGAGATGCTTTCCCTGCCCTGTTCCCGAAGCTGGTCGCGGTATTCAGTCTGTTGCTGGTAGGTGAATAGCAATTCCTGCGAGAAAATATCCCTTGCGAACGCGGAGCGCATGTTCTCCATACCCTGCTTGCTCAGATGCCCCTCCCCCGGCACTGTGGAGTAGGCAATGAGATGGACATGAGGGTGGTGCCCCTCGTTGTGAAAGGCGGCATACCACCGAAGATGCTCCATGGGAATCTTGAGATTATCGGATAGGGTCTGGGTCTGTCCCCGGAGAAAATCCCGCCAGCGGCTGCCATGATCGAAGCCCAGCCGGGCAGCATCCTCCCGTTTCAGAGACAGGATTGCCGTGTACACATTGCCGGTATAGGCGTTCAGATTCTGAGAAACCTTGCTGAGCTGTACCTGCACACCGTCATCCGTGAACAGGCCGTGGCTCCCGAACCGCTCCGCGCGGGGACGGGTGGCAATGTAGTCGGCATA
>JBJDXP010000081.1:0-2482 GCA_051866735.1 Candidatus Limivicinus sp. | reverse complement strand
TAGCAATATTACTCAAGAATTTTCGTTGGCTGTTTTTCGCTTACGCTTAAACAATCCATTAATTGTCCAAGGTGTTAATAGTTTGTCTTTACGTTATTCAATTTACAAGGTACAGCCGTTCGCGTCGCTTGCGAACTTGGTTATTCTATCACATCTTGTCGAACTTGTCAAGAACTTTTTCAAGTTTTTCGAAGTTTTTCAAGGTGGATCGCTGCGCTCCAGGCTCATTTGCCGTTCATCACGCAACTTTTATATTATACCAGGTTTCTTTTCGTTTGTCAAGAACTTTTTCCAAATTCTTCCAAATTTCTATCCACTTGGCATTTTTAATGCCGCCCTTGCGGACAGCTTCGATATAATACCACCCGGGACTCAATTTGTCAAGGGTTTTCTTCGCAAAAATTCGACTTTTTTCACGGAAGACAGTTGGCCTTTTCAGGCGCACATTTTTTCATTCCCGGCTGGAAAGATGGCCGCTGATCTCGGTCAGAGCGTCTCCCGCCTCCATGCTGGATTCCTCCTTCAATGCCAGGTCTCCCAGGCTGACCATGCCGCAGAGCTTCCCGTTTTCGATCACCGGCAGGCGGCGGATCTGCTCCCGGCCCATCAGTCCCGCCGCCAGGGTGGTGTCCATGTCCGGCCGGGCGGAAACCACCTGGGAGGTCATCACATCCCGCACCGTTGTGGTGGACGGGGAACGGTTGGCAGCCAGGCATCGGGTGACAATATCCCGGTCCGTCACCAGGCCGCAGACCCGGCCGTCGCTGCCGCAGACCGGCAATGCGCCGATATTGTACCTGGCCAGGGTTCGGGCCGCCACCGCCACAGATTCCTCGGGCCGGATGCGGATGACCGGGTTGGACATAACATCGCGTAATTTCATAGTGATCCCTCCTGGGCACAGTATGGGCAAAAGCGGTTGGAAATATACGCAAGTTGTGGTAAGATATTCTGTAAGATTCCCGGGGCAAAGCGGTATTATATATATTGTAAGGAGGGATCGGTCATGGAGGACAGAAAGATTGTGCAGCTTCTCTGGGCCAGAGCGGAGAGCGCCATTGAAGCGATGCAGCGCAAATACGGCCCCCGGCTGCTGGCCACCGCCAAGAACATTCTGGATTCCTTCCAGGATGCGGAGGAGACCGTCAGCGATACATATCTGGTCGTCTGGGACGCCGTGCCGCCGAAGAAGCCGGATCCCCTGGCGGGATTCGTGTATAAGATCGGGCGGAATCTGGCCCTGAAGCGGCTCCGGGACAGCACCGCCCAAAAACGGGACAGCCGTTACGACCTGTCCCTGGCGGAGCTGGAAAGCTGCATCCCCGGTCCGGCCCTGGAGGACACTCTGGAGGCCCGGGAGCTGGGCCGGATGATCGACGTTTTCTTAAGCACCGTCAGCCGGGAAAACCGAAACCTCTTCCTGCGGCGGTACTGGTTCGGCGACTCCGTCCGGGAGATCGCCCGCAGCTTCGGGCTTCGGGAGAGCACCGTCAATACCCGCCTGAGCCGTCTCCGAAGCCAGCTGCGGGACTATCTGCGGAAGGAAGGATACTGTGATGAATGAAAAATTGGCTGAAGCCCTGAGCGCCGTCCGGGAGCGGTATATCGCCGACGCCGCCGGAGCAAAGAAAAATCGCCGCCCCATCTGGCTGGGAGCCGCGGCGGCGGTGCTGGCGGTTGCGCTCTGCTTTGGGCTGGTCAGCGGTCCTTTAGCGGTTTCCGTCACGGCGGTCAGCATCCCCGGGGCGTCCAGACTCGGCGTCCTCCCCAGCCGGGGGGATTATGCCGACGCGGAGAGCTGGGACGCCGACACGGAAAAATGGCAGGCCCAACGGGACGGAAAGTATGCCTCCGCGGATGCCGCCCGGGAATGCCTGCAGCCGTTCTTCGCGGAAAGCTGCCGGGAATTTCTCTCCGGCGGGACCGAAGAAAACCGGGTCTGGTCCCCGGTCAACGTATACATCGCCCTGGCCATGCTGGCGGAGGTCACCGGCGGGGAAACCCGGCAGCAGATCCTGGACCTGCTGGGGGCGGACAGTCTGGAACTGCTGCGGGAACAGGTCAGCGCCGTGTGGGAAACGGTGTGCCTCGGAAGAGACGATACGGTCTGCCGTCTGGCGAATTCCCTGTGGCTGGACCGGGACCTGTCCTACCGTCAGGAGGTCATGGACAGCCTGGCCTATTACCACTACGCCTCCGTCTACCAGGGGGACCTGGGCACGGAGCCGGTAAACAAGGCCCTGCGGAATTGGGTGGATGACAACACCGGCGGGCTGCTGACGGACTACACCGGCGGCATCTCCCTATCCCCGGACACGGCGCTGGCCCTGTTCTCCACGGTCTACCTGCAAGCGCTCTGGACGCATCCGTTTTCCGCCGAAGACAATACGGAGGCCCCGTTCCACGCCCCCGGCGGGGACATCCTCTGCACCTATATGAACAAACGGGAATCCCCCATGCAGTACTACCGGGGCAGCCGCTT
>JBJDXP010000080.1:0-13239 GCA_051866735.1 Candidatus Limivicinus sp. | reverse complement strand
ATTTTTACTCTTGCGCCTGCAGCCATTCTTTCGGCACCTCCTATTTTATTTACCCGCGGCAAAGCCCGGGCATTGCCTCCCTGTATTTGCCTGAGCAAAGTCTTTTTACACGCAAAAAAGCGCACAAAAACAAACCTCTCAGACGACAGGTAATACATAATATAACACAGTCCTTCTGAGAGGTCAACATTTTTCTTTTGTTTTTTCCGGCATTTTTATGGAAAATTTGGTCATATCAGCCCCGTGAGCTTGAAAAGCAGGCTCCAGCCGAAAAGGGTAAAGGAGCACAGGGCGCTGGTGGACACCACGATGTCTCCGGCCAGCTCCGCGTCGCCGCCCATCTGCTGGGCCATGGTGAAGGACGTGATGGCCGTGGAGGAGGCAAAGACCCCCAGCAACGACACCAGATCCACCCCGCGAAAGCCCAGAGCCGCCGCCAGACCCAGAAACAGCGCCGGGAACAGGACGAGCCTTCCGGTGCAGACTGCCATCAGCTCCCGCCAATGGCTGCGCATCCCTTTGAACTGGAAAAACGCGCCCAGCAGGAAAAGCAGCATGGGGCTGGTGGCCGCGGACATCTGGCTCACCACCTTTTCCACCGGCCCGGGCAGCTTCAGCCCGGCCAGCAGGGCCGCAATACCGGTCACAGAGCCGAGGATCAGCGGATTTTTCAGAATATCCAGCACGACCTCTTTCAAGTTGGGCTTTTTCCCGTTAAAGACCGCAAGGGTGATGACAGCCAGAACATTGTAGATGGGGACCACCACCGCCAGCAGCATGGCCACCGGTCCCAGGTCCCCTCCCACCAGACTTTCGGCGATGGGCAGGCCGATGATCACAAAGTTGGAGCGGTAGAGCCCCTGGATGACCACGCCCCGGTGGCTGGGTTCCTTTACGAACAGCAGCGCATAGCCCAGGCTGAGGGCATACTCCGCCAATACGCCCAGCACCGCGTAGCCCAGAAGGGATCCCCGCATCGCCGAGGACAGTTCCGAGCAATAGATATTATAGAAGACCATTACCGGCATAAAGACCCGGAAAACGATCTTATTGATCTTCGCCACGTCCGCCCGGTCCAGCAGATGAACGCAGCGCGCCCCATATCCCACAGCCATCAGCAGGAATATGGGCAGCACCGCGTTGAGACATACAATAAAGCTTTCCATATTTGACTCGCTCTCCCTCACATTGAGTTTAACCCCTGCGGGAAGGACAAGTCAAGTCATTCATCGTTTACGCAAAAGCTTGCGGTGAAGGACAAATAATGTTATAGTCTATGCGGAAAAGAGGTCATACACAATGGATTATCAAGAAGCGCTTAACTATATCGACGGCGTGGCCTGGTTCGGCTCCAAGCCCGGCCTTTCCCGGGTGACGGAGCTGCTGCACACCCTGGGCGACCCCCAGGACCGGCTGAAATTTGCCCACATTGCGGGCACCAACGGCAAAGGCAGCTGCGCCGCCATGCTCGCCTCGGTGCTGAAGGCCGCGGGCTATAAAACCGGGCTTTTCACCTCCCCCTATCTCTACCGCTTCAACGAGCGAATGCAGATCAACGGGGAAGAGATCGGAAACGAAGCTCTTGCGGACATCGTCACCCGGGTGAGTATTCCCGCGGAGAAGATGGCGGACCACCCCACTGAATTTGAGCTGATGACCGCCGCCGCCATGCTGTGGTACGCGGAGGCGGGCTGTGATATTGTGGTGCTGGAGGTGGGTCTGGGCGGCCGGTTTGACGCCACAAACGTCATCTCCCGGCCGGAGGTCTCGGTCATTATGAATATCGGCCTGGACCACACCAAGATTCTGGGGGACACGGTGGAGCAGATCGCCGCCGAGAAGGCGGGGATCATCAAGCCCGGCTGCCCCTGCGTTCTGTACCAGCAGAGCGAAAGCGTCACCCAGGTCATCCGGGATCGCTGCGGGGAAGCAGGCTCCGCGCTGACCGTGGCGGATTTTTCCGCAATAAAAACCGAGTTTGACAGCCTTGAAGGCCAGGTATTCACCTACAAGGGCGAGGCCTACGCCATCCCTCTGCTGGGCGAACACCAGCGGAAAAACGCCGCCGTGGTCATCGAGACGGCGGAGGTCCTGCGCCGCAGAGGCTGGAGGCTGCCCCAGGAGGATGTGGAGCACGGACTTTACGCCGTCAGCTGGCCCGCCCGCTTCGAGCCGGTGGCCGAGGAGCCGTACTTTATTGTAGACGGGGGCCATAACCCCCAGTGCGCCCAGACGGTGGTGGAAAATCTGAAATACTATTTCCCGCTCTGCCGCCGGGTGCTGCTGATGGGCGTGCTGGCCGACAAGGACTATCAGGAGCTTTCCGAAATTCTGGCCCCGGAGGCAGACGAATTTGTCTGCGTCACGCCCAACAGCGACCGGGCCCTGCCTGCTCAGGAGCTGGCAGAGCTGCTCCGGAGCTTTGGAAAGCCGGTGACGGTATGTGACAGCATCAAAGAGGGCGTATCCGCCGCCATTGACGCTGCCGGGCCGGAGGGCATGGTCTGCGCCGTTGGCTCTCTGTACATGGTGGGGGAGATCCGGGCCTGCTTTGATCTGTATTAATATTAATGAAGGAGAGACGCTATGCGCATCATGGCAATCGATTACGGCGACGCGAGGATCGGTCTGGCGGTGTCTGACCTGCTGGGTATGATCTGCGGCGAGGCCTGGACCATGGAGGAATGGAACATGGAGCGGGCGTCAAAACGCATCAGCGAAGAGGCGAAAAAGCGGGATGTGGGCACGCTGGTACTGGGCCTGCCCAAGAATATGGACGGCAGCGAGGGGCCGAGAGCCGAAAAGAGCCGGGTCTTCCGGGAGCTGCTCATGGCCGACAGCGGTCTGCCCGTGGTCCTCTGGGACGAGCGGCGCAGCAGCATCGAGGCCCACGCCATTCTCCACGCCGGGGGCAAAAAGGAAAAACAGCACCGCAAGACCGTGGACGCGGTGGCCGCAAGCCTGATCCTTGAGGGATATCTGGGCAGTATAAAGTAAGAAGGAGAGGAAACAATGAGCAATGCGATCAATTTTGATTTGGACAACTTTTCATTCAAAGCCTTTACCGCGTCTCTGGGCCTGTCAAAGATCCTTCCCGCGTTGATCACGCTGGCCATCTGCCTGCTGGCCATCTGGCTGCTGACCAAGCTGACGGACAAGCTGCTGGGCCGCTCCAAAAAGATCGACGGCACCCTGGGCGGCTTCATCCGCTCCGCCGTGCGGGGCATCATGTGGATTTTGACGGTGATCATCGTGGCGGACGCCCTGGGCATCCCCACCACCTCTTTAGTGGCACTGGTCAGCGTAGTGGGCCTGGCGCTGTCCCTGTCGGTGCAGAACATCATGTCCAATCTCTTCTCCGGCATCACCCTTTTGATCACCAAGCCCTTTGTGGCCGGGGATTTTGTGGACATTGCGGGAAAGACCGGCACCATCAAGAGCATGGGCCTGTTCTACACCATGATGGACACGGTGGACAACACGGTCATCAACATCCCCAATGGCGATGTGACCGCCGCTTCCATTATCAACTACAGCAAGGAGGAGCTGCGCCGGGTGGATATGAAGTTCTGCGCCTCCTATGACGACGCCACGGAGGACGTGAAGGCCGCCATTCTGGAGGCCGCGGCGGAGGACGAGCGGATCAGGACCGAGCCCGCGCCCTTTATCGCCCTGAATCAGTACAAGGACAGCTGCATCGAATATGTTGTCCGGCTCTGGTGCAAAAATTCCGACTACTGGGATGTGTATTTCGGCATGAACGAGCGGGTGAGAGCCGCCTTTGACCGCAACGGCATCAGCATGACCTATGAACACATGAACGTGCATATTGTTGAAAAATAAAACCAAATGGCGCCAAAAACGGCCTTTGCAGCGCTGCAAAGGCCGTTTTTTAAGCATAAAATTGGAAAACTGAAATATTTATCCGCCTTTATTTTCTCTGTCGGCGCACATAATGATAGTGCGGTGATTTCACGCGGGAGGGAGAAAATTTTGGCATGAAAAAAACGATCATCACAGCGCTGATGTGTCTGGCGCTGGTCTCTGCCATGCCCACGGCGGCTTATGCCATGGAGCTTATGGTAGGCGGGCAGCCGGTGGGGATACAGCTCAATACCGACGGCGTCATGGTGGCGGGGCTGGCCTCCATAGAGACGGCGGAGGGCAAAAAGTCCCCCGCCGCCGACGCGGGCTTCCGCCAGGGCGACATCATTATCAAAATCGGCGAGAGAAAAGTGAGCTGCGCGGCGGATTTTATTGACGCGGTGGCGGCGCTGAACGGGCAGAGCGCCCCGGTTACAGCGCTGCGGGACGGGAAAACGGTGGAAATGACGGTGCAGCCGGTGCTGTCTGGCGAGAACCAGTGGATGCTGGGCATGTGGCTTCGTGACGGCATATCCGGCATCGGCACCCTGACCTTTTGCGACCCGGACACCGGGGTATACGGCGCGCTGGGGCACAGTGTGAATGACGAGGACAGCGGCGTGATCCTGCCTCTGGGCGACGGCAGCATCAGCAGCGCCCAGATCGTGGGCGTCGTGCCCGGGTCTCAGGGCGCGCCGGGCGAGCTGACCGGTGCCGCCGACACCGGCAAGATCCTGGGCAGCGTGGAGAAGAACACGGAAAAGGGGATCTACGGGCACAGCTATGTGTCCCTGGGCGGCAAGGTGGTGGAGACCGGCAAAATTCAAACCGGCAGCGCCTCCATTATTTCCACGGTCAGCGGCAGCGAGCCTAAGGAATACGCGGTGGAGATCAACCGGGTGTACAGCGAAAGCGGCTGTACCCGGGTGATGCTGACCGTCACGGACCCTGAGCTCTGTGCCGCCACCGGCGGCATCGTGCAGGGCATGAGCGGCAGCCCCATTCTCCAGAACGGCTGTCTGGTGGGCGCGGTGACCCATGTGTTTGTCAACGACCCCACCAAGGGCTACGGCATCAGCATACAGGACATGCTGGAAACTGCGGAAATTGAGGACAAAGTCGCCTGACAGCAGACAGGAAAAAAGACAGCACCGACAATTCCGGTGCTGTCTTTTTGCTGGGTTTTTTCAAAGAGGAAGGTATGGCTTCAGAATTTCTTTGATTTTATCGGCGTCGGGAAGGGCATACATCACAAACCGCTCGCACATGCCCGTATTTTCGTTGGTAATCGCGCCGCTGAGTACCGCCGCTCTCCGCTTCCAGGGTCTCGCCTTTATCGCGTCCTCACCGCAGAGCAGAGAGGTATGTCCGTCCTCATCCCGGTCCAGCTTTGCCGCAATAATGGCGGAATACTCAACGGACTTGGCGCTGTCTGTCAGGATGATCAGGCGCTTGTCGGTGATGGCGTAACATGCGCGTTTTCTGATCTTCGATGCGTCGAGCAGGCCGCGCAGAATGATAAAGATGCCGCAGGCAGCCACAATGACCAGCACAGCGGGCTTCAGCGGCACATCTTTTGCTTTGGCAAGGATCACATAGGCCACGCAGAGGGCGATCGTCACCACCGCCGCGATGATCCCGCTCCGGATAAAGGGGCTTTTATGTGTCTTGTCCAGGGTCTCAAAGGCCTCCGGGCGGCCGCTCCACAGCAGCTTTTCGTCTTCTCTCAGGGATTCTTTCAACAGCTCTTCCATAGCTACCTCCTTATTTCTCCCGTTTACCCGGGTTCTGGCTTAATTGTAGCAGAAGGGCCGGTAAAGATGGGGTTAAGGAGGGATGAAGGGCTGTAAATGTTCCGCTAATTTTCAGTCGCCCTCGATCATGCGGTAGCCTACGCCGACTTCCGTAAAGATATACTGGGGCTCCGCCGGGTTTTTCTCGATCTTCCGGCGGATGTTGGCCATGTTCACCCGGAGGATCTGGTTGCTTCCCTTGCTCTGGGGGCCCCACAGCTCTTTCATGATAAAATCATAGGTCAGCACCTTTCCGGCGCACTTGCCCAAAAGGGCTACGATGCGAAACTCGTTCTGGGTCAAGTGGGCGTTTTCGCCCCGGATCAGCACCTGGTGCTTGTCATAGTCTATGGTCAGGTCCCCGGCGGTGAACTTGCCGGTGCTGGCGATGGCGCTGTTGGCAAGGCCTGTGCGGGTGTGGCGGATGGCCACCCTGATCCGGGCCAGCAGTTCCGCCGCGCCGAAGGGCTTGGTGATGTAATCGTCCGCCCCCTTCTCCAGGGCCTGGACCTTATCCCGCTCATAGCTTCTGGCCGAGACCACCACAATGGGGATCTGGGTCCACTGGCGGACCGTTTCAATGATCTCCATGCCGTCCATATCCGGCAGGCCCAGGTCCAGCACCACCAGGTCCGGGCAGTGAGAGCTGATCATGGAATAGGCCTCGCTGCCGGAGTGGGCCACGATCACATCAAAGCCGTTTGCCGTGAGAATCGCCCGGATAAAGCCGGAAATACTCTTTTCGTCCTCCACCACCAGGACCTTATCCTTTATGGTCATTGTTCTTCCCTCCTGAGCGTAAAAGTAAAGCTCGCCCCGCCGCCGGGCAGGTTGCAGGCGCTGATCTGGCCGCCGTGGGCCTCCACGATGGTGCGGCAGAGCAGCAGGCCGATGCCCATGCTGCGGCTGTTGTCCGCCGTCTCCCGGCTGCGAAGCTGCAAACTTCCGTCAAACAGGTGCTTCATCACTGCCGGTTCTATCCCCTTGCCGTTGTCGGACACGGTTATTGTGGCGTATTCGCTGCCGGCAGAGGCGTTGATCCGGATTTTGCTGGTGGTCTTTCCGTGGGACACGGCATTATCCAACAGGTTCAGCACCACCTGCTCGATGAGCATGGCGTCCATGGGCACAAGCAGCAGCGTCTCCGGCACGGTGACGGAGACCTCCACGTCCGGGTTCTTTTTGCGGAAGTTCAGCACCACCTCGCTGAGGACCTCCTCCAGCGCTTCGTCCTGCTTCTGTATGCCCCGGACATCATCGCCGCTGATGCGGGTGATGGACAGCAGATTCTCCACCATGCGGCAGAGCCAGTCCGCGTCCCCTTTCGCGTCCTGCAAAAGCTCCTTGCACTGGGTTTCGCCCAGGCTGTCCCCGTTTTCCAGCACCGCGCTGATGGAGCCGCTGATGGAGGTGAGGGGCGTCCGAAGGTCGTGGGAGATGGTCCGGAGCAGGTTGGCCCGCATCTTCTCCTTTTCCGACTCCAGCCGGATACGCTCCTGCTCCTTGACTCTGGAGGTCAGGGTGGAGACCGCAAAGCCCACGGCCAGCATGGTCATGAAGGTGAGAGGATAGCCGTAGATGGAAAAATCCAGCTTAAAATAGGGATAGGTAAAGGCCCAGTTCACGCCCACAACGCTGACAAGGGCGGCAAGGGTACCGTAAAAATAGCCGTCAGTGAGCAGGGAGACGATCAGCACAGCCAGCACAAAAATCATGGGCACATGCACGTCTGAGCTGCTGACGCCCTTCAGCGTCTGGCAGATGCCGGAGGTCAGCCCCATGGTGACAAAAAACACCAGCCAGTCCTCCAGGCACATGGGGAAATATTTTTTCCATTGTTTTTTCAGCTTTTTCATGGCATAAATTATAGCACAAAGGTCCGTTAAGCCGCCGTTAAGAAGTTAACAGCGCACGAAGAAGCTCTCCTTCGTGCGCTGTCTGTCTTACCGCTTATCTTTGTCGTGGTACTCTTTCACGATCGAATCGAAATCGTCAAGGTTGGCGAATTGGCCCCCCAGTTCATCGGCATTGATCCGCTGGGTCGGCTCCTTTACGCCGGGCTTATCGTCCCGGCGGTACAGCTGCTCCCGCTCCTGACGGCGGCGCTGCTCGGCCCGCTTTTTCTCCTTCAGGTGCTTCCGGCGCAGGCTGCGGTAGCGCATCACCAGGGCAATATAGCCGAGGAGCAAAATCCCCACAATGATGATGAGCGCCTTCACCCAGCCCCTGGCAAAGATCTCGCCCAGCTGCTGCTTCAGAAAGGCCGTCTTGGACATCTCGATCTTCGTGTTGGTCACCAGGTCTATGGTGCCGTAGTTCACGCCGTCGATAATGATGTTGGCCTGGCCCAGGACCGTGCCCGCCTCAATGGGTGCCACCAGTTTGTCCTCATACACTGTGCACTCCAGCTGGCGGCCGGTCTCGTCCACGTCGTTGGGCAGCAGCAGGGACACATTCCCCGCCGCCCGGAGGACGGCGCTTCCGTCTCCCTCGGCCAGCTGCACAGTAACCTTCAGCACCGGGTCAGCTGCGGAAACCGTCTGCCGGTAGGAGAAGTTGTCGAACACCCAGTTGTAGAGCTTGATGGAGTCGGTAAAGTTATCATAGGTACTGGCGCCGGTGTTCAGCGCTCCGCCGCCGCCCAGAACCACCGCCAGCATCCTGACGCTGTCCTTTTCCGCGGTGGACACCAGGCAGTATCCGGCTGCCTGGGTAAAGCCGGTTTTCACGCCGGCAGCATACTCATACACATAGCCGGAGCCGTAAGTGCCATTGGCCGTGAGCAGCGCGTTGGAGCTGTAATAGCTGCGGGCAGGGTTCACGTTTGTGGCCGGGACCTCAAAATAGTCCGTGTTGCAGATATTCATAAACTGCTCATGCTTTATGGCCTCTTTTGTAATAAGATAAAGGTCATAGGCAGTGGTCTTGTTGGAAGAGGACAGGCCGTTGGGGTCGGCAAAACTGGTATTGGTACAGCCCAGCTCCACGGCCCGCTGGTTCATCTGCGCCACAAAAGCGTCGATGCTGCCTGCCACATGGACGGCAATGACATTGCAGGCGTCGTTTGCCGAGTGGATCAGGGCGCACTTGATGTAATCGCCGAAGCTCATCTCCTCCCCGGAGACAATACTGGCGTTGCTGCTGGAGCTGTCCATGCCCTGCTGGCAGTCCGCCGGGGCAGTGACCATCTCGTCCATGCTGCACTGGCCGCTCTCCACCGCCTCAATGGCCAGAAGGCCGGTCATGATTTTGGTCAGGCTGGCGGGAGAACGCTGCTCATCCATGTTTTTGGAATAAATGATCCTGCCGCTGTCCAGATCGGCAAGAACCGCCGCCTGAACGGCCAGTTCCGGCTCATCCAGCGCCAGTGCGGCGGGGGACCAGGCAGCAAGGACCAGGCAGAAAATTAAAATCAGGGGGAAAAGTTTAAATTTTTTCATTTTGTTCTCCCGTTTTTCCCGGAATGTGTTATAGTGTATATTCAGGGTTATATCCGAATCAATGTCCGTGGGAAACATTATAAGGTTTGCGGCGCGGAAATGCAACACCAAATCACACCAGAATTATCCGGGAGGGACAAGTCGTGAGCAGAAAACGGGCCCTGATTCTCAGCCTGTCGGCTGTGCTTGTCTTTTCCGCCGCCGTTTTGCTGCTGCGCTTTCCCTGGCGCATCCGGAAGCCTGTGGAGATCTCCGCAAGGACGGTCTCTCAGGAGGCCATACTCACCGGCGGCGACGGGGAGCAGACGGCGCTGGAGCTGCTGCCCAATGAAAAGCTGAACATCAACACCGCCACAGCGGAGGATTTGACAAAGCTGCCCGGGATCGGCCAGGTCCTTTCTCAGGCCATTGTTGAATATCGGGAGGAAAACGGCAATTTTTCCACCATTGAGGATATAATGAAGGTATCCGGCATCGGCGAAAGCCGGTTCGCCGCCATTGAGGAATACATATACGTTGAGGGGTAAACCATGAAAATACTGGTCGTTGACGACGAGCGGCTGCTGGTCAAAGGCATAAAATTCAATCTGGAGAACGAGGGCTACACCGTGGACGCGGGCTACGACGGCGAGGACGCCGTGAATATGGCCCGCACCGGAGAGTACGACCTGATCATTCTGGATCTGATGATGCCCAAAAAGGATGGGCTGCAGGCCTGCCAGGAGATCCGGAGCTTTTCCACCGTGCCCATCATCATGCTCACCGCCCGCAGCGAGGGAGCCGATCTGCTCATGGGCTTTGAGTCCGGGGCGGACGACTATGTGACAAAGCCCTTCAACATTCTGGAGCTGAAGGCCCGGGTCCGGGCGCTGCTGCGCCGGGCCAGCATTGCCGCGCCCCAGGAAAGCTCCTCCGTGCTGAAGCGGGGGCATATCACCATCGACCCGGAGCGGCGCAGCGCGGAGAAAAACGGCGTTCCCGTGGAGCTGACCCTAAAGGAATTTGATCTCATTGAATTTCTGATGAAAAACCCCGGCCGGGTATACAGCCGGGAGAGCCTGCTGGATCTGGTCTGGGGCTATGATTACCAGGGAGACACCCGGACGGTGGACGTCCATGTGCGCCGGCTCCGGGAGAAGCTGGAGCTGGACCCGGCCCATCCGGAGTATATCATCACCAAGTGGGGTGTGGGTTACTATTTCGCGGACAGGAGCTGAACCATGCACAGTATCCGATTTCAGTTTTTGGCCTTCATTTCCGCCATCATGCTGGTGCTGCTGATTCTGCTGAACATTCTCCCCATCGCCTCCTCCCGTGACCTGGTTTTTGAGGAGAAGCGGGACTCCCTGTCCAGCCAGGCAGCGGTCATCGCCTCCTCTCTGTCCAGCCTTGAGCGGCTGAGTTCGGAGAGCATCACCGAGGTGCTGAAAATTCTGGACATCAGCGGCTTTTCCCGCACCGTGGTGACGGACGCGGAGGGCGTCGTCCTGTACGATGACGGCGGCCGCACCGGCGTGACCACGGAGCTGGAGGACATCCTCACGGCCCTGTCGGGCAAAACGGTGTTTCGCTCTCTCTTTGCCGACAGCGCCTTTTCCAGCGCCTATGCCATGCCGGTGAGCAGCCAGGGCAGCACCAAGGGTGCAGTGTATCTCACCGAGTATGACACGGAGCGGGCCAGGATCATTCTGGACATTCAAAGCGAGATACGGGTCATGTCCGTGACCCTCGTGCTGATCGTGCTGATCGTGGCCGTCATCATTTTCAATCTCCTGCTCCGCCGCATGCAGGAGCTGGTGCGCTCCATGCGCATTGTGGCCGGTGGGGATTACAGCCACCGCCTTGCCGTGCGCGGCCAGGACGAGCTGGCCGAGCTGGGAAACGAGTTCAATCTTCTGACCCAGCGCCTGGATGAGACCGAGCGGCAGCGCCGCCGCTTCGTGTCCGACGCCTCCCACGAGCTGAAAACCCCGCTGGCCTCCATCCGCCTGCTGGCGGACAGCATCGTGCAGAGCGAAAATATCGACATGGAGACCGCCCGGGAGTTTGTCACCGATATCGGCAACGAGGCGGAACGGCTCCAGCGCACCACGGAAAAGCTACTGGACCTGTCCAGACTGGACGACGGGGTGCAGATCGTTCCGGAGCCGGTGGATGTGAAACAGGTGTCTCTGGACGCGCTGGTGATGCTGCGGCCCCTGGCGGAGGAAAAGCAGGTGAAGATCCGCAGCGAGCTGGCAGAGGGCTGCGTGGTCATGGCCAACACCGACGACATGTTCCACATCATCTTCAACCTGACGGAAAACGCCGTCAAATACAATGTGCCGGGAGGCAGCGTCCGCCTGATCCTGAAGGGGGACGAGGAGCACATCTATCTCACCGTGGAAGACACGGGAATAGGCATCCCGGAAGAGGACAGACTGAATATATTCTCCAGGTTCTACCGCGTGGACAAGGCCCGTTCGCGGGAGGCCGGCGGCAGCGGACTTGGTTTGAGTATAGTACACGACGCGGTACTCGCCCATGGGGGCACCATCGCCGTGGGACAAAATAAACCGCAGGGCTCACGATTTATCGTCAGCTTCCCGCGGCCAACATCGGAGGAAACAGGAATATGAACAGTATTGCAAAAATTCAGGAAAAACTGTGTGAGAAGGGGCTGGACGCCATCCTGATCACCGACGAAAAGAACCAGCGCTACGCCGCCGGTTTCCCCTTTACCGACGGTTATGTGCTTGTCAGCCGTGAAAAGGCCTGGCTGCTCACCGATTCCCGCTTCATCGAAGCGGCGGAAAGCAGCGTGGACAGCTGCGTCACCGTGCAGATGTTCGACCAGCAGCACAGCCGCCTTTCCCTGCTCACCGCCGCGCTGCAGGAGGCAAAGGTCTCCCGTCTGGGCGCGGAGGAGCAGAAGCTGAGTCACGGCGAATATCTTGGTCTGGAAAAGAGCCTGGGTATGTCTCTTCTGCCTGCCCAGGAGATCCTCTCCGGCCTGCGCGCCGCAAAGTGCGCCGAGGAAGTCGAGTACATGCGCCAGGCCCAGCGCATCAGCGAGCTGGCCCTTGAAGAGACCCTGCAGGTCATCAGGCCCGGCATGACCGAGCGGGAAGTGGCCGCCGAGCTGGTCTACCGTATGCTCCGCCACGGCAGCGAGGGCAACTCCTTTGACCCCATCGTGGTCACCGGCACCAAGACCAGCCTGCCCCACGGCGTGCCCGGGGACAAGGTGGTCCAGGAGGGTGACTTCCTGACCATGGACTTCGGCTGCCTGAAAAACGGCTATTGCTCCGACATGACCCGCACCGTGGCCATCGGACACGCCACCGACGAGATGAAGAACATCTATTCCATCGTGCTGAAGGCCCAGCTTGCCGGTATCGCCGCCGCCCGGGCGGGTATCCCCGGCAAGGAGATCGACGGCGCGGCCCGCAAGGTGATCGTGGACGCGGGCTACGGCCAGTATTTTGGCCACGGCTTCGGCCACAGCGTGGGCCTGGACATCCACGAGGCCCCCAACGCCAATCCCAGCGGCGAGACCATCATGCCCGTGGGCGCGGTAGTCAGCGCGGAGCCGGGCATCTATCTGCCCGGGAAGTTCGGCGTGCGCATCGAGGACGTGATGGTGCTGAATGAGACCGGCTGCGAAGTCATCACCAAGGCCCCTAAGGAACAGCTGATTATCCTTTAATCTCCTGTAATCCCCTGTTTTTCGGAAAAGGGTCTTGCAAAAAACGTAGTTATACTGTAAAATACTTAAGTTAATATTATTATTTCATAATTTATTTTCGGGAGGTCCCATTTATGATTACAGCAGGCGATTTCAGAAACGGCGTCACTTTTGAGATGGACGGCCAGGTCATGCAGGTCATCGAGTTCCAGCATGTCAAGCCCGGCAAGGGCGCGGCTTTCGTCCGTACCAAGATGAAGAACGTCATCACCGGCGCAGTCACAGAAACTTCTTTCAACCCCACCGCAAAATTCGAGAATGCCACCGTAGACCGCATCACCATGGAGTACAGCTACAACGACGGCAATCTGTACTACTTCATGAACCCCGAGACCTATGAGCTGGAGCCCGTGGACGAGGCCGTCCTGGGCGACAACTTCAAGTTCGTCAAGGAGAACATGGAGTGCACCATCTA